>CAVKDU010000027.1:0-38084 GCA_963655175.1 Wujia chipingensis
CGTATTTCTGGACTGTTAAAATTTTCTTGGGACAGCCGTGCGGCATGCCGCGTCCCTACAGTTAATTTACTAATATTTAATGTATTACATAATCTACATTAGTGGTCGTAGCCGTCGCGGCTTAGCACGCCTTGCTGGTAGTAGTGCTTCACTTCGCGCATGTCGGTGACCAGTTGGGCGGCGTCGACGAGCCACTGCGGGGCGTAGCGGCCGGTGATGACCACTTCGGTCGACGGGTGGCGGCCTTCGATGGCGGCCATCACCTCAGCTTGCGTGAGCAGGCCGTAGTAGAGGGCTATGGTGAGCTCGTCGAGCACCACCAGGCCATAGTCGCCGCTGCTCATGAGGGCCGCGCACCGCTCGAGTCCGCGCCGCGCGGCCTGCACGTCGGCCTCGGCGGGCTTGCGCAGTATGAAGCAGCCGCCGCCCAGCTGCTCAATGGTGAGCAGCCCCTGCGCCAGCATGGAGGCAAGGCGGGTTTCGCTATACTTCTCATCTTTCACAAACTGGCCCACATACACCCGTCGGCCCGAACACAGCACCCTCACGGCCACGCCAAAGGCGGCGGTGGTCTTGCCCTGCCCGTTGCCGGTGTAGAGGCGCACAAACGTTTTTTCCGTATTCATGCTTATATATATGCTTAAATAAAAATCATAGGGCAACCGCTGCTTGACGCATGGTGGCTGCCCTATGAGTATTGGTTGTCTATTTTAGTTACTTTGATTCCAACGGATTGATGACCACGAGACGGCCAATGGCGGTGCCGCCATAGTAGTTGCCGGCGGTGTAGGTGCCATAGTACTTATACTGGCCGGGGGCCACGCGGCGGCCTTCGCTGTCGCACAGGTTCCACTTGAGGGGGAACTGCGACGTCTTTTGACTCCACACCACATTGCCCATGAGGTCGGTGACGGTGACAGTGACCTCGGGCTGGCTGCTGAAGTTGTGGCGCACGGCAAACTGGGCCTCGCTCACGGCGGGGTCGCTGCCGGCGTCGAGGGTGAGGGTGCCCGGAGCGCCGATGGCAAACGAGATTGACTTGCTTGCGCTGTTGCCCGCGAGGTCGTAGACGGTGAATGTGGCCGTGTGGCGGCCCTGGTCGAGCGAGCCGATGGGATAGTTGATTTGCACCGACTTGCCGTCGGCGTCGAGGGTGGCATAGCTGCCCACATCGGGCATCGTCTGGCGGCCGCCATCGATGAGCAGGCGCATGTTGCTGCCAATGCTCATTTCCTGCATGTTGATGCCGCGGTCGTCGCTGGCGGTGATGTGCAGCGTGCTGCCTGCGGGCACAAGGGCGCCCTCGGCCTGAGCCTCCTCGTCGGCGAAATACATAGCGTCGACGGTAGGCGCAATGGTGTCGACAATGGCGCGGTCACTCATATAGGGACGGATTTCGAGGCTGTCGTAGTAGCCGTTGACCATTTCGTCGGAATTGTCGCGGTGGGCATAGATGCGCACCATAGCGCACTGATAGTTGGCCTGCACGGTGCGCGGCACTGCCATGGTGGCCTTGAACACGCCGTTCACTACCCTGCCGCTGACTTTGAACAGTTGGTTGCGCGGATAGTTGATGTTGCGCGTCACCGTCTGCTTGTTGACGGTGGTGCTCACCGTGGTATTGAGGAGCTCAGCGTCGTAGAGCACTGCGGTGGCGTCGCCGTTGAAGCCGGTGTCGACGTCGCCGGTGCCTGGCTTAAACACATTGGCCTCGATGGTGAACTCCTGCATGGCGCGGGTGCTGGGCATAGAGCCGGGTGTGATGTGGTAGCCGTTGATTTTAGTCAGGTTGAACTGGCGGCGCGGATAGTTGATGCGCATGGCGGGGTCGCCGATGAGCAGGAACATGAGCTTATTGGTGTTGCTGGTGGTGCCGAACGACTGCTTCGACTTGAGGTAGACATCGCCCAGGCGCGGCATGGAGCCGCTGAACTTGTAGTTGAACATGGCCTTGATGAAGGCGGTGTTGAGGGCGTCGTTGCTCTCGGCATACACCGAGCGGGTGGAACCGAGCAGGGCAATGACGCCGCCGTCGGTCTTGTGGAACATGAGTTCGCCAATGCCCTGCTTGTCGCTGTCGAAGCGCGACACATCGCAGGCGGCAAACGTCATTATGGGGAAGTGCTGATAGCTGGTGTTCTCAACGTTGGCGTTGGTCCACAGTTCGGCATACTTGCTGAGCGACGTGGTGCCCGCGTGGCCAATGTAGGTGGCGAAATAGGCGCCCTTGGCCAGCACCTCCTTGAAGCGGCGCGTGCCCATCTCGCAGCGGCCCAGGCGGTCATCGCCGAGCTCCACCTGCGGGAACTGCGACACATACACCTTGTCGGGGTTCATGCCGGTGTCCATGGTCTTGCTGAAGATGTCGACCACGCCCTCGGCCTGCGCCACGTGCATCAGCCCATCGGGCTGGTCGGCGCTGATTAGCACATTGTCGCGCCAGTAGCCATAGTCGGGATTGGTGACGTAGTTAATGAGCTTGTCGACGTCGGCCTTGGCCTCAAGCGGGTCGCTGGTGGGGATTCGGCCCACGGCTATGCGCAGCATGTCGGCACTCAGGTTGTAGCCCGAGTTGTCGTCGAGCATGCCGAAGAAGTCGTCGCAGGTGTAGCTGTAGTTCTCGTCGTTGCTGCAATCGCTCTCGTAGGCCAGCAGCAGCTCGCCGCGGTCGGAAGTAATCGAGCGGTTGTCGTATGAGCCGTCGCCAAACAGCAACAGATATTTAAACTTGTTGCGGTTGCGGTCGTAAAGCATCTTGCACAGCATGCGGTAGGCCATGGCGTCGGGGGCGCCCGACGAGAACTCGTTGAATATGAGCCTGTGGTCGATCACGGCCACCTTCATGCCGTCCATGTCCTCATGCAGCTTGGCAATGCGGCGGGCCTGCTCCATCACGGGTTTGGTGGTGATGATGAGCATGTCGGGCACCTCCATGGCGTGCAGGTTTTGGTTGGCCACGCTCTCCCAGCTGTCAACCGTCATCAGCTGCTGGCTGGGGTCGAAGGCCACAAACTGCGCCATGCGGGCCTCGTAGCCCGGGGTGAACGACGCCACTCTTGAGCCGTCGGCAAGAGTGCCGTTCTCCACGGCATAGCTCACGGGGGCGGCGGGATCGTCGACATTCCACACCACAAGGCCGGTGGCCGAGGTGGCTATATTGATGCGGTTGCTGTCGGCAAGTTCGCAGAAGCCCATGCGCAGCTGGCCGTTGCGGCCATAGTCAAGGCTGTTGCGGCGGCAGAAGGTGAGCATCAGGTAGTCGAGCTTAGCCGACTTGAACACGCCGTCGGTGGCAATCTTCACCCTCACGCTGCCTTGGTCGGCCGAGGCGGGGATTGCCGCCACGGGCGAAGCCTGATTGTAGTAGATATACACGTTGGTGCCCGGCGAATAGATGCGCGATCCGCTCACGCTGAATGGCACCGAGTCGCCATTGACCCAAGTCCTTATCGAGCCGGCCGCCTTGTCGATGTTGGCAGCGGCGGCGGTGTTCACCACCAGCCGGCTGCCATTGACCACGCCCGGCAGGCTGTAGGGAACCTCAATGGGCTTCTTCAAGTCCTCGCCCAGCATGTCCTTGCCCGAGAAGCCCACAGAAGTAAGGTCGTTCTCGTGATAGAAGTAGTCGATGCTGGTGTCGCGCACGGCCACGCCCGGCTTTGCTGCCGGCTCGGCGGCCTGAATGGCGGTTTCGCTGCCGCCTGCATCGGTGAGGAAGTAGTAGCCAACGCGCGAGTAGGCGTTGACGCGGCGGGTGAAGCGAGGATTCTGCGAGCGCGGGTCAACGATTTTGAAGCTGACGGGGCCTGCAGCATAGAAGCAGATTTTGCCGTCGCGCCGCATCACGGGCACGGGCTGCAGGTCGTCGGGCTGCGAGCCGTCGAGCTGCTCGCTCATCATGTGGCCGCCGCTGCCATACACCCTCACGCTGGCGGGGTTGCTGAATCCCATCTTGGCAAGGTCGTCGGCGGTGAGCTGATACACGCCGTTTTCGGGTATGGCAATCTTCACCCATTTGCCAGTGGCAAGGCGCGACTGCGTGGCATAGTGCGACAGCGACAGTGCTGCGGCATGCGGAGCCAGAGCGGCCGCCAGGGCCACAATGGCCGCCTTGAGCCATGATTTTTTGGAATTGAGATGCATAAGCGTATTTTTGATCTATAGTGTGTGTGCAATGCCGCGGCCAGCGGCATTGGGGAGAAAAAAGTTTTCTTAGTTATAATAACGTGGCGCACACCCGGTTTAGTGCATAGAGGCATGGATTTTTCACTTCACCCTGATGCGCAGCGAGGGTGAGCCGCCCACGGTGGCCACGACGGTGTCGCCAATGGCTATGGGCTCATCGGGGCAAAGGCTGCCCGCCACTATGATGTCGCCCATCTTTAGGGTGAAGTAGCGGCTCACCAGCTCGATGATGTCGTCGGGGGCCATGGGCGGCCCGGAGCACTCGCATGCGGCCTGGCGGGTGCCGCTAAGCTCCATGGCCACAGCAGTGCCGCCGAGCTGGCCGAGGGGCTTGAAGTCGCCCAGCCACACCGAGCCGTCGAAGGCAGTGGCAAGGGCCGAGCCGGGATTGAGCGGCGGAGTGAGGCCGTGGGTGCTGACCACGGCGGCGGCCGCAGCGGCGTCGTAGTAGCGGTGGGCAAAGCGGCGGGCAATGCACTTGCCCAGGCGGCACACGCGCAGCGCAAGCGAGACGCGCACGGTGAACCCGCCGGCAAAGTCGGGAATGAAAAACGGCTTGCCGCTGGTGAGCACCGACGAGTCGGCCATAAGCCTCACCTGAGGCTGACACGGGGCGCTGCCGTCGTAATGTAATGCTATTATCTTCACGTTCTTGTTTTATCTGTATTGGTGTGTGCCTTGCTCTGACACATTGCAGGCGCTACTTGGCGTTCATCTCGTCCATGCGGTTGTACATCACCGCCAGGTGGGCATAAATGGAGGTGTTTTGAATCACAATGCCGGCGGGCACCTTGATGCGAAACGGGGTGAAGTTCCAGATGGCCTTCAACCCGCTTTGGATTATCACGTCGGTCACCTGCTGGGCGTGCTCAACGGGCACGGCAAGCACGGCAATCTGCACGCCATACTCGCGCTGGCGGCGGGCAAGCTCGTCGATGCCGAAAATGGGCACTCCGCAAATGCTTTTGCCTATCAGGTCGGGATTGACGTCGAAGCCGGCCACAATGTTGAGGCCATACTGAGCCAGACCCACATCCTGCATCAGCGCTCCGCCCAGCGAGCCCGCGCCTATCATGAAGGCGCTGTGCTTGTGCTTGAAGCCGAGGAAGTCGGTGAGTTCCTTCACCAGCTTGTGCACCTCATAGCCAATGCGGGTTTTGCCCTTGATGTTGAGAAACGAGAGGTCTTTTGCAATTTGTGAGGCATCGACGTTGATTTCCTTGGCAATCTGCGTCGACGACACATATTCCACGTGGCGGTTGTCGAGCAGCCGCACGTATGCCAGATACCATGGCAGCCGCCTGAGCGTGGGCTCGGGCAGAAGCCCCTTAGATGTATTTTTAATGTCAGCCATTCACACGTGTTTGGAATTCCAGTTTTTCCTATTCGCAAGCAGCGGTTGCGCCTTGAAAAGCGCTGATACCCACTGCCAATCTGCAAATTTATAAAAAAATCCGCTTTTTTCCAATACGGCATTTTGCCAGTGCGGCAAAAAAAGTAGGGGCGCTTCCGTTTTTACTACAGAAGCGCCCCTACGCGTTATTGATTAGGATTTATTCGATTCAGATTGTCCGTTGGTTCACCAGCCGGGATTCTGCGAGCAGCCGCTGGTTTGAACCTCGTTGGTGGGCACGGGGAAGAAGTAGTACTTCTTGTCGTAGGTGCGCACCTTCGAAGTAACGGCCTTCACATAGCCACCGCTGAGGGTGAGGTTCTCATCGAGGTCGGGCACCTGGCTCAGGTTAGCGCCCTCGTTGATTGAAGGATACTTGTCGGTGTCGAGCTTGTCGAGCTGATGCCAGCGCACAAGGTCCCAATAGCGGTACCAGTTGTCGGTCATAAGCTCGCAGCGGCGGCAGCGGCGGATCTCCCACAGGAGGTTGCTCACATTCATGTTGTTGGCCGGATCGGCTGCCGGGGTGAGTGTGAGGTCGGGCAGACCGGCGCGGGCCTCAAGCTTGTTGATGGTGTTGTTGAGGTCGTCCTGGCTGATGGTGCCAAGTTCGGCCTTAGCCTCAGCATAGTTGAGGTAGATCACAGCCAGCCAGTAGATGGGGGCGTCGGTGTAGTTGGTGCCGGTGTTGCCGCGATAGTAGAAGTCGCAGGCGGGGGTGTCATACTTGCCGATGTTGTAGGCTGTGGACGAAGTCATCATAGCATCGTTGGCGCTGTAGCCGCGCTTCCAGGCGTGACCCTTGAAGCAGAGCACAGAGTCGAGCAGCACGCCCAGGCGCTTGTCGCGCACGGCGGTCATGTTGTTGATGGTGTAGATGGTTTCACCATTCTTAACCACGGGCACGGGCAGGTCGCTCTTGTCGAGGCTGGTAGTGGCCAGAGGCTTGCCGTCGCGGAAGAGGAACGACTCAACGGCGTTGCGGGTGATGCCGTATTGCTGCGACGATGAGCTGGTGTAGTCCACAGTTGAGTGGTGCTGCACGTCCTTCTCATAGTTGCGGTAGAAGATGATTTCGTTGCAGCCGCTCAGGTCGGTAGAGTTGTAGATGGTGCCGTATTCGTTGGTAAGCTCGTAGCCCATGCCCATCACAGCCTCAGAGGCCTTAACGCTCTCTTGCAGATATTTCTCGGCGCGGGTCAGGTCGGCGGGCTTGCCGTTGTCGTCCTGAGTGCGATATTTGCAATATGTGCCCTCATAGAGGCAGATGTCGCTCTTCATGGCCTGGGCCATGGCGGGAGTGAACGAGTTCTTGTCCTTGCTGCTGGGCAGGTTGGCAATGGCGAAGTCGAGGTCGTTGAGCACGCTGTCCATCACCACGTCGCGGTCGGTGCGCTGCATCTTGGTCTCTTCGGTATTGTCGGGATCAAGAGGCACGGTGCTGCGCCACTGCACGTCGCCATACATGCGCACCAGCTGATAGTATTGCCAAGCGCGGTTGAGGCGGGCGATGGCTATATACTTAGTCTTGTTGGCCATCGACGAGCCGGCCAGCATGGTGATTGCGTAGTTGGCGCGGCGCACTTCCTCGTGGCCGCTGGTCCAGTAGCTTGATGCCTGGGGGACAGAGGTGAAAGTCCAGTCTTCGAAGTCGGCCCTTACCTGGTCGTCGCTGAGGCTCTTGAAGTAATACCAGCCGCCACCGGTGCCGGTGCCATAGCCAGAGTAGTCTTCAAAGAACGTGTTGCAGTAGCTCGACACCAGATTCTCGTTCTGCCAGAATGCGGGGTCGTTGATTGGGGTGTCGCGCGGAGACTTATCAAGCATGTCGTTGCAGCTCGAAAGCGCGAGCGCGGCCACCGTCAATGATAATAATATTGTCTTTTTCATTTCTATAATTCTTTAGTGGTTCAGAAACAGTTAGAAAGTAACTTGGAGGCCAAACGACCAGCTGCGGGTGATCGGGTAGGTGCGGCCCCAAGTGCCATAAGCGAGCGCGCCCTGGCCTTCGTTCATTTCAGGATCGATGGGGAGGTCGCCGCTGCCCTTGTGCAGCAGGCACAGGTTGTTGACGCTTGCATAGAGGCGCAGCTTCTGGATGTAGGCCTTCTTGGTGAGAGCGGTGGGCAGAGTGTAGCCCAGGGTCACGTTCTTCAGACGCAGATATGACATGTCAACCAGATACTTGCTCTGCGGGTAGTAGTTGTAGCGGCCACCCTCGCCGGCAAGGCCGGCCACATTGCCTGCAGGGTCGTTGCCCGGATACAGAACCGGGAAGTCGGCCTTCTGGCTGATGTTGCTCTTGACCACGGTGAATGCGCCAGTGGTCTGGTCGATGTTGTATTCAAACTCGTTGTAGTTTGTCTGGTTGGCATAGATTGCCAAGTCGGCCTCGCGCATTTCGGGGAACACCATCGACGACAGTGTCCACATGTCGCGCTTGCCCACGCCCTGGAAGAAGAGGTCGAGGTCGAAGCCCTTGTAAGTGCCGCCCAGGTGGAAGCTGTATTCATAGCGCGGTGTGGTGTTACCAATCACCTTGAGGTCGCCGTGGTCTTCAAGAGTACCCTTGCCACCATTGATTTTGCCGTTGCCATCGAGGTCTTTATACTTCACGTCGCCGGGGCCATAGATGAATGCGCCAGTTTGAATCTCGGTCTGATTGGCCACACCGTCCTTGTATTTCCAGCCGGTGAGCACATAGCCTGTGCCCTTCTTCTCGATGATGGGGCCGTCGAAGTCGTCTTCGGTGAAGTAGCGGTCGGTCTCAAAGCCCCAGATGTCGCCCCAGGTCATGCCTTCGTAGGCATAAGAGGGATCGTTGGGGTGGCCGATGAGGTTGCTGCTTGTGGTCCACTTGGTGACCTTAGCCTTGGCGTCGCCAATGCTGAAGGTGAGGTATGCGCTTAGGTCGTTGGTGAACTGGCGGCGCAGGTTCAGGTTAAGTTCCCAACCGCGTGCGCGGAGCGAACCGGCGTTGGTGTAGGGCGAAGTGGCGCCTACGCTCGGAGCGACTGCTGTGCCGGGGGCAAGCATATCGCGAGTGTCGCGCTGATACCAGTCGAAGCCCAGAGTAATCTGGTCGTTGAGGAAGCCCAGGTCAAGGCCGACGTCGGTGGTGCGGATGCGCTCCCACGACAGTGTGGGCGATACCCATGTGGGCATGTCGAGCTCGGTGACCTTGCCGTTAGAGCTGTTGAGCCAGTGCACGTTGCTCTTGTTGATGGTTTCAATCTTAGAAAGGAACATCCAGTCGCCTACGGCCTCGTTGCCGATTTCGCCGTATGACAGACGCAGCTTACCATTGTCAACAATGTTGCGCAGCTTGTCCCAGTAAGCCTCCTGGCTGAAGCGGTAGCCCACAGAGAACGAGGGGAAGAATGCCCACTTGTCGCCTTCGGGGAAGCGCGACGAACCGTCGTAGCGGCCGTTGAGCTCGAGCAGGTAGATGCCCTTGTAGTCGTAGTTGATGCGGCCGAAGTAGCCGGCCGATGCGCGGTCTTGAGTGTTGGAGTTGATGACCCACTTCTTCTCGTCGCCGTATGTGAGGTTGAGCTCAGGCATGGTCTCGGAGTAGAGTTCGGGACGCTGAGCGTAGAAGTAGTCGTAATACATGTTCTCGCCGTTCACACCCAGCATCACACCCAGGTTGTGCACGTCGTTGAACGTCTTGTTGTAGTTGAGGTAGGCGTTGGCCGTCCACAGGTTGCGCTTGCTGTTGTCGCGCCAGGTGTCGGTGTTCGACTTGTTGACGATGTAGCCGGGGTTGGTGCCGCTCCAGTTCATGCCATACACGCTGTTGTCGGCCGAGCTGCTGTTCATGTTCTGAATCTCGTAGGTGAAGTCGGCGTTAAACGTGAGGTCCTTGGTGATGTTGGCCTTCAAGTAGGCGTTGAGGCGCAGCTGGTCGCGAACCACCACCTTGCGTGCTGCCTGCTTCTGCATGGCCACCACGCGGAAGTCGTTGCCGTCGATGGTGCCCGAGGGGATGAAGAACGATCCCCAGCGCCACAGATACTGATAGATGTTGTTCCACGAGTCGGCGCGCGAGAAGTGGCGGCGGGTGAAGTTGATGCGGGTGCCCACGGTCAGCCAGTCGGTGATGTCGGTCTGCAGATTGGCGTTGGCGCTATACTTTTTGCGCTTGCCGGGGTTGAACTTCATGATGTCTTCCTTCGAGTCGTAGTTAAACGAGGTGAAGAAAGTGGTGCGGCCGCTTGAGCCCTGCACCGAGAGGTTGTGGCTCTGCGACGGTGCGGCGTTCTGATACCAGATGTCGCGGATGTCGAAGTCGGCGTAATACAGCGCCTGACCGTTGAGGAAGCGGTAGTCGCCCACGTTGTTTTCATCGACGTAGGGACGCATTTCGCCATATTTCAGTTTCTTGCCGCCGTTCTGCTCTTTCCATTTCTGCGCATAGGGCAGCAGTTCGTCGAACTGCATGCCGAAGAGCTCCACAGCGTCGCCGCCGGCGCGCTTCTTGGCAGTGAGCGCTGCCTGCAGCTGGGTGGGCACGTCGGGATAGTCGGGCAGGTAGGTCGAGTTGTCCCAAGCAAAGTTGTTGCTGTAGTTCACCGACACGCGTTCGCCCTTCTTACCGCTCTTGGTGGTGATGAGGATCACACCGAATGCGGCGCGCGTACCATAGATTGACGATGAGGCGGCATCCTTGAGCACGCTGATGCTGGCGATGTCGCTGCTGTTGACCATCGAAAGGTCGTCGACGGGAACACCATCGACCACGATGAGCGGGTTGCTCTTCTGGCCGTTGCTAAGGGTACCCAAGCCGCGGATAGAGATTGACGGCTCGGAGTTGATGTCACCACTTGAATTAAGAATTGTGAGGCCGGGCACTGCACCTTGCAGTGCTTTGGTCACATCCTGCTCGGGGCGGCCCTGCATGGTCTTGTCGAGGTCGACAGTGGCAACGGCGCCGGTGAGGTTCACCTTCTTTTGCTGACCGTAGCCCACCACCACCACTTCGTCGAGCAGTGCGTTGTCTTCCTTGAGGGCTATCTTCATGCCGTTGGCTGCCTTCAGCGTCTGGCTCTTGTAGCCCACATAGCTCACTTGCAGGCGAGCGCCTGCGCCCACCTTGAGCGAGAACTTGCCGTCGATGTCGGTGGCAGTGCCGCGGGTGGTACCTATCTCCTGGATGCTGGCACCGATGACGGGCTGGCCCTTTTCATCGACGACAGAACCCTTAATGATGCCCGCTGTGGCGGTCATCTCCTGTGGTGCGGGGGCTGCGTATGCATAAGTGCCACTCGTGCCACATGCCAGAAAGAGTGCTCCTAAAAAAGCTAACTGTTTCTTCATAAGCGTGCTTGTTGTTGTTTGATGTTAAACATTAGTTGATTAATTCGTTGCTCAGTTTTCGTGATTGTTGGTTACCTGCAAGTGGGCTGACGGCTTGCGCCGCCCGATTTTTCGCGGTCCGCCTGCGGGCTACTGGCTAATCGAAATAACACACAAAATAAGCGATTTTGATTTAATTTTCCAAATTTAGAATAAAAATCTCGGCATTTTTTGACTTTTAACATAACGTGCACATAGGCAAAGTGTTAAAAACATGTTTTGCAACACATTTTTCAACTTTGGCGGTGTTTCACGGCCCTTACTGAAATCGGGCAGCCGCCCCAGCGACGGTGTGTCGGTGAGGCGGCTGCCAGCATTATATGCGATAATTACAATCTATTTCTCGGTGATGAGGGCCACGGCATAGGCGGCTATGCCCTCGCCGCGGCCTGTGTAGCCAAGGCGCTCGGTGGTGGTGGCCTTTATCGACACCTGCCCCTCGGCGCAGCCCATGCACTTGGCCAGCTCGCGCTGCATGGCGGGGATGTGGGGGTTGATTTTGGGCTGCTCAGCGCAGATGGTGATGTCGCAGTTGCCCAGGGTGTAGCCATCGGCGTCGATGAGGCGCATGACTTCGGCCAGAAGGCGGCGGCTGTCGATGCCTTTATAGCGCGGGTCGGTGTCGGGGAAGTGGTAGCCGATGTCGCGCAGGCAGGCGGCTCCCAGCAGGGCGTCGCACAGGGCGTGTATGGCCACGTCGGCATCGCTGTGGCCCAGCAGGCCGAGGCTGTGCTGAATGTGCACGCCGCCCAGCCACAGCTCGCGGCCAGGCACCAAGCGGTGCACGTCGAATCCCATTCCTATTCTCATAAAGTTGAAAGTTGAAAGATTACAGTTTAAAGTTGAGAGTTTGTAAAGTTGAAAGTTGAAAGATTACAGTTTAAAGTTGTGTGTTGAATGCTGAGAGTTGAGGGTGTAAGGTTGAAAGTTTCGCCTTAATCTTTAAACCGTAAACCTTAAACCTTAAACTTTAATCTTTAAACCGTAAACTTTCAACTTTAAACCTTAAACTTTACCAAGGAATCACTTGCCGCCGAAGAGGCCCTTGATGCCGTCCATGTCGAACGACAGGGTGAAGCGGAGGGTCTGGTCGAGGGGGCTGTTTTGAGCGGTGGCTATCATATAGGCGGCGTCGAGGCGCAGCACGTTGAGCGCAAAGCCGGCGCCAAGGCCAAAGTACTGGCGGTTGCCCTTATACTTGTTTTCGTGATAGTAGCCCGCACGCAGGAAGAACTGCTGATTGTAGGCATACTCGGCACCTATCGAATAGGTGATTTCGCGCAGTTCCTCCTTGAAGCCTCCGGGGGCGTCGTTGAACGACTTGAAAATGCCCGATATAGATGACTCGTCTTTCCACTTTTGCAGGGCGTCTTCATACTCCTGCTGGTTCTCGTAGTCGGCCAGACGCGGCTTCACGGGCACCAGGAGCTTGTTGGCATCGATGGCAAACGTGAGGTTGTGGTAGTCGGCCAGGGGAAAGGTGAAGGCGGTGCCTATGCGCAGGTTGGTGGGCAGGAAGGCGGGGTCGTTGCCGCCGTTGTAGCTCACCTTAGAGCCAATGTTGCTGATGTTCCAGCCCCACGACCACTGGCACTCGTTGCGGCCAATCACAGGATAGGTGGTGAAGTAGCCCGAGATGTCGGCGGCAAACGCCGAGGCACCGCTGCTCTGGTCCTGAAGCGACATTTCGCTGTAGCCAAGGTCGCTGTAGATGTAGCGCAGGGCCACACCCATCGAGAACTTCTCGCTCAGCTTGCGCGAGTAGCCCACGTCGACCGACATTTCAAAGGGGTTGACGCTCGACAGCTTGTTGCCCTGGTCATCGGTGTTGCTGATCTCGCCCAGCGAGAAGTAGCGCAGCGAGGCACTCACGGCCTGATTGTCGCCGCTGCCAATTTTCCAGTAGCCCGACAGGTTGGCCAGGAATATGTCGTTCACAATCTTGCGCAGCCAGGGGGTGTAGGAGAGCGATACGCCGGCGCCGCTGTAGGCGAAGGCGTATTTCGACGGGTTCCAATACTGCGAGTTCACGTCGGGGTCGGTGGCCACACCCAGGTCGCCCATCGAGGCTCCGCGGGCATCGGGGGTGATGCTCATCGACGTCACGCCGGTGGTGATGGGGTTGAACTCATTGTTCTTTATGTCGTCGTCGGCGCTGGCGCTGAGCGGCACAGCCAGCATGGCGGCTGCGAGTAGTGAATATGCTAAAATCTTCATGCAGTAAAATCAAATATTACATTGCTATACAACAATAAGAACTGAAAATATTGCCTTTTATTGTGCCAATGGCCAAGTTTGTGCCAAATTAATTGCAGCTTGCGCCGCCGAATAAAGCGAACGCGGCCGCCCCGGGCGGGGACGGCCGCGTGTGCCTATAGTTGCCTTAAATGCGCATCAGCTGCGGTTTGAGCCGAATATGCGCAGCAGGTAGATGAACAGGTTGATGAAGTCGAGGTAGAGGCTGAGCGCGCCCATTGTGGCAAGCTTGCCCACCTGGCTGGGGTCGCTCTCCATGGCCCACTGCTTAATTTTCTGAGTGTCCCAAGCAGTGATGCCGATGAAGATGGCCACGCCTGCCAGACTGATGCACCAGTCGAGGGTGGAGCTGCCCATGAACACGTTGACCACCGAGGCCACGATGAGGCCGATGAGCGCCATAAACAGGAATGTGCCCATCTTGGTGAGGTCTTGACGGGTGACGAAGCCAAAGATGCTCATTGCGGCAAACACTGCTGCGGTGATGCCGAATGTGAGCACTATGGAGTCGGGCGAGAACACCACTAATATGGCCGAGAACACCACGCCGTTAAGCACCGAATAGAGGTAGAACAGTATGGTGGCCGTGGCGTTGCTGAGGCGGTTGATGGCGCCCGAGAGCACAAACACCACTGCAAGCTCGGCTATGATGAGGCCGAAATAAATCGTCTTGCTCGAGAACACAAGATTGAACAGAGCGGTCTGGTTGACCATCATAAGTGCCGTGAGGGCGGTGACCAGAAGGCCGAGGAACATTTTCACATACACGCGGCGCATTACGCGCGACACGTAGGAACTCATGGTCAGCTCGTCTTCAAACACGGCTGCACGGCTGTTGAAGCCCTGCATGCGACCCGAGTTAAAATCGTTGTTGTTCATAATCATTATCTTTTTTAGTCAGTTAATACTATTACATTAGGCAACTGCAACAACCGTGCCACGCGGGCGCGGCGGGCTGTTCCAAATGTCGGCAGGTGTGGCGCCTCTGCCCCACCCCGCTACATGCGTCTGGGCACCTCGATGCCCAGCAGGCCGAGGCCGCGCTTGATGATCTGCGCCACCGTGGCCGAGAGCTGCAGGCGCAGGGCGCGCACAGGCGCGTCGGTCTCGCGGAGTATGCTGTAGTCGTGGTAGAACTGATTGTAGGCCTTGGCCAGCTCATACACATAGTTGGCAATGAGGGCCGGGCTGTAGTTGCGGCCAGCGTCGGCCACAGCCGAGGCAAAGTCGGCCAGGCGCTGAATCAGGTCAACCTCCTTGTCGTTGGGCTGCACGGCGGTGATGTCGGCAGAGAGGTCGGCGGGGTCGGCCTTGCGCAACAGCGACTGGATGCGGGCGTAGGTGTATTGGATAAACGGGCCGGTGTTGCCGTTGAAGTCGATCGACTCGCTGGGGTTGAACAGCATGTTGCGGCGCGGGTCAACCTTGAGGATGAAATACTTGAGCGCGCCGAGGCCTATCATGCGCAGCACCTCGTCCTTCTCGCCCTCGGGCACGCCCTGCAGGCGTCCGGGCTCGTCGCTCATCTTGCGGGCAGTGGCTATCATCTCGTCCATCAGGTCGTCGGCGTCGACCACGGTGCCCTCGCGCGACTTCATCTTGCCATTGGGCAGCTCCACCATGCCGTAGGAGAAGTGGATGAGGTCTTTGCCCCACTTGAAGCCGAGCTTGTCGAGCAGCAGCGACAGCACCTGGAAGTGGTAGTTCTGCTCGTTGCCCACCACATATATCATCTTGTCGATGGGATAGTCCTCATAGCGCAGCTTGGCGGTGCCAATGTCCTGCGTCATATACACCGAGGTGCCGTCGCTGCGCAGCAGCAGCTTCTGGTCGAGGCCGTCGGCGGTGAGGTCGGCCCACACCGAGCCGTCGTCCTTGCGGAAGAAGAGGCCTTTTTCGAGGCCTTCGAGCACCTTTTCCTTGCCTTCGAGATAGGTGTTGCTCTCGTAGTAGATTTTGTCGAAGTTCACGCCCAGGCGCTTGTAGGTTTCGTCGAAGCCTGCATACACCCACGAGTTCATGGTGCGCCACAGGTTGCGCACCTCCTCGTCGCCGTCTTCCCACTTCTTGAGCATGGCGTGGGCCTCCTTGATGAGGGGCGACTCCTTCTCGGCCTCCTCCTTGCTCATGCCCTTGGCCATGAGGTCGGCCACCTCGGCCTTGTAGTGCTTGTCAAACTCCACATAGAAGTCGCCAATCAGGTGGTCGCCCTTCTTGTGGGCAGTTTCGGGCGTAACGCCATTGCCCCACTTGAGCCAAGCCAGCATCGACTTGCAGATGTGGATGCCGCGGTCGTTGACGATGTTGGTCTTCACCACCTTGTTGCCGTTGGCCTGCATGATGCACGCCAGGCTGTAGCCCAGCAGATTGTTGCGCACGTGGCCCAGGTGCAGGGGCTTGTTGGTGTTTGGCGACGAGTATTCAATCATCACCAGCTGGCTGTCGGGCGTCACGGGCTTGAAGCCGTAGTTGGGGTCGGCGGCGATGCTGTGCAGCACCTGCGCCCAGAACGACGGCTTTATGGTGATGTTAAGGAAGCCCTTAATCACATTAAACTTCTCCACTGCGGGGCAGTTCTCGGCCAGATAGGCGCCAATCTCCTGCGCTGTGGCGTCGGGAGCCTTGTGCGATGCCTTGAGGAACGGGAACACCACCACGGTGAGGTTGCCCTCAAACTCCTTTTTGGTGGTTTGGAGGGTTATTTTTTCCACTGGAAAGTCAACGCCATACAAAGCCTTCACGGCTTGGGCGGTAGCTTGAGCTAAGATATTATCGATCGACATAAATTTGAGTATGTGTTAAAAGTAAGCGTGCGTCGCCGTGGTGGCGGCACACCGATAAATGCAATTGCCTTGCAAAGATAGTGCAAGCCGAGCGCAATAGCAAATTGCGCGCACGTGATTTTCAGCCGATTTTGCCGCCGGAGGCTCAGCCCGCGGCGGTGTCGGTGGCGTTGCGGGCCAGCTCGGCGCGCATCAGCGCACCCGGCTCGGCGGCCTCGAGCTGCGCCATGCGGCGGTAGCGCGGCCGTGTCACCCACCGCTCGAGGCAGTAGGCCAGCACGAAGTATATGCCCGCCAGCACCCACAGCATGGTGTAGTGGTGGCTGGTCTGCCACAGGGTGGCGCCGTCGCTCTGCATCAGCACGTAGGCCTCGCTGGCCCATGTGCTTGGCACGGCGTTGCCCAGCGCCGTCCACAGCGGCCCGGTGGCGTAGCGCGGCCACGAGATGCCCGTGAAGAACACAAAGGGGATGGAGGTGAACACCACGGCCAGAAACACCGACTCGCGGTCGGTGACAAACACCTGCAGGCACTGCCCCAGAAACGAGCTGGCCAGCAAAAACGGCAGCGCCATGGCCACGATGTGGAGCGTGTGGCCGTTTTGCGGAAAGCTGAAGAACATGGGCACAAAGTGCAGCACATAAAGCGTGGGCACAATATAGATGATCCAGTGGCACAGGGCCCTGCCCACTATGGTGGCGCCCACGCCCGCCCCCACGTCGGTGGGGTCGGTGCCGCCGTTGCGCAAGCGGCGCTCGCGGCCGCCGGCGTGCAACATGCCTATGCCCAGCAGCATGCTCTGCTGCAGCACCAGAATGAAGATGCACAGCAGCAGCGACGAGGCCAGGCCCATGCTTTTGTTGCCCAGCGGCACCTGGCGGCTGCCTATCACGCTGCCCGTCTGGTAGGTGAGCACGGCCAGCTTCTTGCCTATGCCCTGCATGGTGATGTGCTTCTGCACGGCGGTGAGGCCCATTAGCATCTGCTTGTAGCGCATGAGCACGCCCATGTCGCAATACATCATCACGTGGGCCGTGGTGCCGCGGCCCAGACACTGGCTGTAGTCGCGGGGGATGTACACTATGCCGTAGCACAGCTTCTCGTTCATCATGCGGCGCGCGTCCTGCATGTTGCTGGCATAGTCCACCACGCTCACCTCGGGGGTGGCGTCGAGCTGGCGCACAAACTCGCGGCTATCCTGCTGGCGGCAGTCGTCAACCACCACCACGGCCACATCGCGCGCCACCTCAGGATTGTAGATAAGCGAATACACGATGGGATAGGTGGCGCACAGCACCAAAAAAAACGTGATTACGCCCTGGTCGCGAAACACGAGCAGAAACTCGCGCCGCAGCACACGGCACACGTCGGCGAGCCACCTTATTATCTTGAGATCCTTCATTTATGTCTGAATAATGTCAACCTTTCGTTTTTCTTTTCGCAGCGGCGCGCGTCAGGGCACATACACCGGGTGCGCGCACTCGCGGCGCAGCCGCCACGCGAGCGCCGCGGGCAGCAGCGTGTAGGCCAGCAGGGCGGCGTAGTAGAGGCGCGAGTAATACAGCGGAATGCCGTTAAGGGCCTGGTCGATGCTGAGCAGGAAGTAGTAGCGGATGGGCATGACGTAGCCCAGCGGCTGCACCCACGCATACATGGCCTCGGCGGGCACCGAGAAGCCGCAGAACGAGAACGACAGCATGCCCAACAGACTGCACACCGTGGTGCCGAGGCGGAAGTTGGGCACGGCGCACATCACGGCCAGCGCAAAGCCCTGGTTGGCCATCACCAGCAGGGGCATGGCCAGCAGCATGTGCCACGGCGGGCAGTTGAGCGGCAGCCAGTAGATGCGGTACATCATCAGCTGCATCATCCACCCCACGGCGGTGAAGATGAGCGTGTGCGGCAGCAGCTTGCCCACTATGGCAAGGCCCATCGAGCCGCCCGCGCTGCGCAGCCATGCGCGGCAGGTGCCGTATTTCAGCTCGGTGCCTATGCTGAAGCAGGTGACGAGCATCACCAGCAGCGCCAGCAGGCACGGCGGGAACGAGAGACCAAGATAGTAGCCGTAGTTGGCCCACGGGTTGCCAATGCCGTGCACCTGGGTGGAGATGCCGCCAAGGCCGCCGCTAAGCTTCTGCGCCGGCAGGCCTATGCCGCTCATCACGCTCTTGGCCACCGAGCCGTTGGCCATCACGGTGATGGTTTCGAAGCCGCGGTACTGGAACGAGGCCGGCGGATAGTAGGCGTAGTTGATGTAGTAGCTGATGGTGGGCTGGCGGCCGCTGAGAGCGCGCTCCGACAGTCCCTGCGGAATGTAGAAGAAGCCAAGAATGCTGCCGCGGCGCACGGCGTCTTCGGCAGCGGCATAGCTGGCATAGTGGGCCTTGACGTCGACCGCATTCATGGCGCTGAGCGAGCGCACCAGGCGGCGCGACACCGGACTGTTGTCGAGGTCGACCACAGCCACGGGCACGCGCGTGGGCGAGCCGCTCTTCATCATGTCGAGCAGCATGTAGGTGCACAGCAGGGGCACCACCACCATCATGATGAAATACATGGGGCGGCGCACCAGCGACACCAGGCCGCGCCTCAGCGATTCTGTGATTTGTTGCTTGAGCATGCCGGTGTCAGTCGTCGAGCAGCACGCTCATGCCAGGGCGGAAGCCATTGATGGGCTTGGCCGGGCGCGCCTTGATTTCAAACGTCTTGCTGTCGTACTGGCCATAGGCCTTGGTGGCCGACCACACGGCATAGCTGCCCATGTCGTGCACATAGTAGATGCGGAGTTTGGTGGCCATGTTGTTGAGGGCGGGAATGGTGACGCTCACCTCCTTGCCCATACCCAACTCGGCAAGCTTCTCCTCGCGCACGTTGAAGGCCACCCACATGTCGCTCAGCTTCGAAATCGACATGATGGGGGTGCCGAGCGACACCAGTTCGCCCTCGTGGGGGAAGATTTCGCTCACCTCGCCGTCGCAGGGGGCTATGAGGTACTGGTCCTCGAGCAGCGACTCCACCTCCATCACTGTGCCGCGAGCGGCGTCGACCAGGCTGCGGCTTGCGCTCTTGTCCTCGCTCTGGGCGCCGTTTTGCGCCAAGTCGAGCTGCGACTTGGCCGTGCGCACCGCTGCCGATGCGGCTTCATAGGCCGCCTTGGCCTCGTCGCGCTTCTGCTCGCTGACCACGCCCTGCTTAAACAGATTTTCCATGCGCTCATACGTTTTGCGGGCAATGCCCTCGGCGGCCTGCGCCTGCTGCACGGCATTGGCAGCCGTGCGCTTCAGCTCGTCGCGCGTGCCGCGGTCCACCTTCTGGCTTTGCGAGGCTGCGGCGCTCTGCATCGAGCGCGCCTTGTAGAGCGAGGCGTCGACCGTCTTGCTGTAGATGCTCACCAGCGTGTCGCCCTTGTGCACATAGTCGCCCTCATGCACATAGAATTTCACCACGCGGCCGGGCAGCTTGCCGCTCACGCGCACCACGTCGCAGTCGGCCTGACCCTGGATGGTGTCCTTGGGCGGCTTTATAAGCAGTATGCCTAAAATGGCGATGCACACCATCGCCAGCGTGAACACTCCCACTGCCGCAAGCAGTGCCTTGTCCTTTTTACGGACCTCAGTAGATTGTTGCTCAGTTGCCATATGTCTCTTATTGTTGTTGTCTTTTTTTATGTGGTTATGGAAATCAATACTTCATGGTGCCGAGCACCTTCGACAGATACACGTTGCACAGCTGCACGTCGATTTCGGCGTCGATGCGCTCGCTGTTGGCCTGCACCCAGGCCGTCTGCGCCGTCAGCACATCGTCGGTGGTGCCCATGCCCTCCTTGTAGGCCAACTGGGCCACGCGCAGGTTTTCCTCGGCCTTCTTCATGTTGGTCCGCGTCATTTCGAGCGTCTTCTGCGCCTCCTGGCTGCGGTAGGTGGCCTGCTGCACCTGCAGCTCGATCTTCTCCTTGGCGTCGTCGAGCTCCACCTGCTTCAGGCGCGCCTCGCACTCGGCTGCCTTCACCTTGCTGCTGAGCCCGCCCCAGTGCCACAGCGGAATCTTAACCATGGCGCCCACGCTGAAGGCGAAGCCAAACTTGTTTTCAAAGCCGTTGTAGCTGTTGGGGTTCATCACATGGTATGCCCCCACGGCGGCAATGGTGGGCAGCATCTGGCTGCGGGCCACGCGCACCTTTTGGTCGTAGATTTTGCCGGCAAGCTCGAGCGAACGCACCTCGGGGCGGCGGGCATACACGTCGGCCATACCGCCACCGGCCGGAGTGGGCTGGCTGTTCCACGAGTCGCGGTCTTCATCGGCCAGAGTGAAACTGCTGGTCACGGGCTGGCCGCACAGCTGGGCCAGACGCATGCGCGACAGGGCCAGACCGTTTTCCACCTTGGTGAGCGCCACGTTGGCCTCGTTGAGGCGCACATCCACCGTGAGCTTGCTGGCCTTGGTGGCCACGCCCTCGGCAATGAGCTTGCGCACGTCGGAGTCGAACGACTCCACCAGCTCCACATAGCTCTTGGCCAGCTTCTGCTTGGCTTTGAGCGACACCACCTGCCAGTAGGCCTCGTCGACGCTCAGCACCACATCTTGCGCCTTAGAGTCGCAGGCGATGCGGGCCAGCTCTTCGGCATAGCGGGTGATCTCGTTCATTGCCTTGATTTTGCCGCCCATGTAGATGGGCTGCGTCACCGTGATGGCGCCGGCAAACACATTGTGCACGTTGTAGGTGAGCGCGCTCTTGGGCAACAGCGCCACCGTGGTGGGCACCACGTGGCCGTTGACCATCACGGGCTGGCCCGAGGCGTCCTTCAGCAGATTGAAGTCGTAGGTGCCCGTCTGGGGGTTGAACGATTTGGTGGGCAGCAGCTGGTCTTCGTCGACCAGCGACAGCTGCTTCTGGTTGTAGACGTAGCTTGCCTCAAAGTCGAAGCTGGGCAGATAGGCTGCCTTGGCCTCCTTGCGCTGGTGGCCGGCGGCCTCAACCTTGATGCGGGCCTGGCGCATCTCCTTGTTGCTGCGCAGGGCCATGCTGCGGCACGAGTCGAGCGACACCTGCGCCCCGGCCTGGCCGAAACACATGACGGCAAGGGCCGCGGTTATGATAAGCGTTTGTTTTCGCATAGCGTGTATATGTGTGGTGTGTTGAAAAAAGTGACTGTAGTCTCTGTTTTATATTCCGCGTGTGAAATCACACAAGTGCAAATATAAGGCATTTACGCCAAACGGCAACGGCAGTGTTCCGATATTGAACACAATATTATTACATTCAGAACACCACGACAGAAAAAGCAAAGCCGCCGGGCAGCAGAGTCCCAACGGCTTTGTGTAGGGGATGTGCGATAGAACGCTGAAAATTAATTTATTTGCTGAACACAAACGAGCGCGAGCCCAGACGGTAGCGGCCGTCGAACACCTCAACGGTGTATTGGCCGGGGTTGAGCGTGGTGTTCACATTATAGTATAGTGTGACGGGCACCTCTTGGCCGCTGTATTCAATTGCCTTGTGGGCGGTGTAGGCCACATGGCCGCCCTCGAAGCTGAAGGTGCCGCTCTGGCCCAGCAGCGAGCCCTCGGGGCCGGTGATGCGCACATACATCTGCTTCATGCCCGCGGGTGTGGAATTGTTTTGCGTCACGGTGAAGCTCACCATCAGCTGGCGCGCCTTGGTCACCTTTTTCTCGGTCTTGCCGTTGCCCTTGAGCGGCGTGAGGTTGAGGCCGGTGATGTTGAGCTTCTCGGCCAGAGTCATGCGCTTGTTAAGATTGTCGTTTTGCGCGGTGGCCTCGGCCACCTGGCTGGTGAGGGCCTCGTTCTGGCTGCGCATTTGCGAGTTTTCGAGCTTGAGGCCGGCATTCTCCTTGCCCAGCGAGTCGATTATGCTCACGTAGTGGCGCATGATGCCCTTCAGGGTCACAATCTCGTTTTGCAGCTCCTTGATGCGCTTTGCGCTGGTGGCCTTATTGGAGTTAAGTTCCTTCAGCAGTTCCTCGACACGCGCCTTGGCCTGATTGTACTTCACCAGCACGGTGTCGTTTTTGATGTATTGCGTCTGTCCCTCGAGATTCTTAAACTGGTTGTCGAGCAGTTGGTATTGGCTGGCCAGCTGCAGCTGGTCGTTTTTCAGTTGCAGCTGCTCGATTTGGCTCTGCTGCTCCTGCGCGGCCTTCTTTTCGCTGGCCGCATAGTAGATGAGGGTGCCTATTGCGGCCACAACCACTATTGCGGCCAGAGTGATGATTGCTTTTTTCGATGAGTCGGTCATAATGTATTTTTATAACAGTCTTGATTTATCAGTGATAGAGGGTGTGTGGCTACACGTCGAAGTATTTTTCGGCCTTGGGCTTGGCGGCGGGCTGAGGCTGCTCGTTCTGCTGCTTCTGCTCGCGGTCGGCGTCGCTCTTTTTCTGCACCTTTTGCTTGTGCTTCTCGCGATGCGGCTGTTGCTTCTTGTTTTCGGCAAAGCTCTTCACCATGTCCTCCACCGTCTCGCGGTTGCCCATGAGGTAGTTGACGGTGATTTCAGCAATGATGTGGCTCTTTTTTGACACAAGGTCGGCAATAAGCCCGCGCGAGCCGTCGGGCATGGTGCCGCTGATGCACTTGGCGTCGAAGCCGCTCACCTTGATTTTCTCCACCTTGGTGTCGTACATATTGAAGTCGGCGGCCTTGCGGCGCAGATTGTCCTCGATTATTTTGGTGTCGCCCTCGCGCTTTTCATACAGCTGCACGGTCATCACCATCTCGTCCCACCTGATTTCGAAGCGGGTGTTGGAGTTATAGGTCACCCAGCCTCCGTCGGGGGTCTCAAACGTGAGGTTGTGGCGGCTCCAGGTGTAAACCGCAGCCTGCGCCTGGCTCCAGCCGCCTATGGCGGCAGCCGCAGCGATGACGGCCACAATGAGTTGATGCTTCAGTCTGTTCATATATCCTTTTATCGTTATAATTCATATTTAATAAGGCCCACACTACTTGCGCGGGCCGGCCTCGCCGAGCCAGTTGTGCCACTTCTGGCGCGAGCCGTTGAACACATTCATGTCCACCTCGCCGTCGATGCCGTCCACCGTGCCCCAGTGGCTGAACTGCTGCAGGTGGTGGCGGTAGTGCTTGAGGGCGTCGGGCGAGGTGAAGGAGCACAGCCACAGGTAGTCGTGGTTGAGCTCGGTGCCGCGCACATACTTGCGGTAGCCGTCGCCGTTGGTGTAGATCATCACCTTGTAGCCGCGTGCCTTGAGCGCCGCCACCATGGTGCGGAGGCGGGCAAGCGTGGTGGCGTCGTCCACCATGTGGTCGTTGCTCCAGTCCTCCACGTCGATCACTATGGGCAGGTCGAGCCTGCGCCCGGCCAGCGCCGCGGCAAAGTTGGCCGCCTGCTCGCGCCCGTCGGCCTTCTTGCGGAAGAAGTGGTAGGCTCCCACCTTGAGTCCCGAGCGCCGCGCCTCCCTGACGAGCCGCGCAAACGAGGGGTCGCGGTAGCCCTTGCCCTCGCTGGCCTTGGCTATGACGAAGCTGATGCCGTCGGCACGGACGCGGCCAAAGTCGATGCGACCATTGTGGTTGCTCACATCGATGCCTATCACGGGGTAAACCGTGCGGTCGATGGTGACCCGCGGGTGGATTATGTGGTGGCGCTCGACGTAAAGCAGGGCGCACGCCGCGACCATTGCCGCAGCGCCCACCCACAGCAGCACGCGCCGCAGCCGCGCCGAGTGCCGTGAGCCTCCATTGTTACACCTTTTGCCTGCCGCCATGCAATGCCTCGGGGTTAAAACATCGGGAACGACACCGCAGGGTTGTCGTATTTTGTCTCGAAGTCGGCCTGCGTGCCCGACAGCATGATGATGCCCTGGATTATCGACAAGATGGCCGGAATGGCGGCCGCCCAGCCGCACGACGCCACCGACACCAGCAGGAACACCAGCCCGGGAGTGGCCTTACCCAGATAAAAGTAGTGGATGCCGAGGCTGCCAAGGAATATGGCCAGCAGTCCGGCCACGCCGCGGCTTTTGCCCGAGCGCCCTGGGGTGAAGATGTCGTTGACCTGGCCTGCGGGGGGCACTTGCTGGCCATAGGGCTGCGAGCCGTAGGCCGTCTGGAAGGTGTTGCCGCAGTAGGGGCAGCGCACGCTTGGCTGCTGTCCGGCCGTGGTGAACTCGCTTTTGCAGTTAGGGCACTGATACTTATACATAGAGCTTGATGCGTTTACGTTATTAATTTGCTAAGGTAGTAAAAAAACTCAAATCAGCCCACCACATTCAGCCGATTTATTGGCGCGGGCCAAAAAAGTTTGCGCTTTCGGCTTATTTGGCTACCTTTGCAGCATTAGTTCACCACGCATCAAATTAAAAGTGAAAGCTGCAACCATCATACCAATAATGGCAGCCCTCGCGCTGCTGCAAGCCCCGCAGGCCGCCGAGGCCAAGGGCCACCGCCCCAGTGCCGCCACGGCCAAAGAGGCCGAAGTGCCGCAAGTGAGGCTCGACGACTGGCGCACGCTGAACTACGACACCATCAGGCTGCGCCCCGGCATAATGTTTATGCCGCTAATATTCAACCAGCTGCAGCAGTTTGCACCCGACAGCATGGCCGCACCCGCGGCGCAGCCCAGACGCTGCGAGCCGCTCGACGACCACTCGCAGTGGCTCGACTCGGTGGCGGCAAGCCGCACGGCCGACGCGCGCACGCGCTATGAGGTGATGATGAGCCACCCGCAGCTGGTGCGCTACAACACGGCCACGCTGCCCGAGCCGCCAAAGGAATATGTGGTGGAGGCCGACCCCTCGCGCAACAAACTCACGGTGAGCCCCTTCAAGCCAAGCGAGGCCAAGCCCGAGCGGCCCATCGACCGCCGGCAGCTGCGCCGCCGCAACTGGCTGCACACGCTCACCAGCTCGCTGCACTTCACGCAGGCCTACGTGAGCAGCAACTGGTATCAAGGCGGAGAGAACAACGTGAACGTGCTGGGCGACATAGAATGGCAGTTCAACCTGAACCAGAATCTGCACCCCAACATACTGTTTAGCAACACTATGCGCTACAAGGTGGGCGTGATGACCGCCCACAGCGACACCGTGCGCAACTACAGCCTCAACGAGGACAACTTTCAGCTGAACACCAAGTTTGGCTACAAGGCCATCAAAAACTGGTATTACTCGGCCACGCTGCAATTCAAGACGCAGTTTTTCAACAACTACAAGGCCAACAGCCACACCATGTCGGCGGCGTTTCTGTCGCCGGGCGAGGTGAACGTAGGCCTTGGTATGACGTATAACTACAACGACCCCAACAAGGACCGCTCGGTGTCGCTGTCGGTGGCTCCGGCGTCGTACAACCTGAAGATTTGCCGCAACATCACCGACCTCAAGCCCACCTCATTCGGCATCGACGCCGGCCACCACACCAAGCACAATGTGGGTTCTAACCTGGAGTGCAAATTTGTGTGGCGCTTCAACGCCAGCATCGGCTGGACGTCGCGCCTGTATGCGTTCACCAACTATGAGTATGTGCAAGGCGACTTTGAAAACACCTTCGACTTCTACATCACCCGCCACCTGCAGACGCGGCTCTATGTGCACCTGCGCTACGACAAGTCGCGCGCCCGCGACGACGACTGGCGCTACTGGCAGCTGAAGGAGATTCTGAGCCTCGGCCTCACCTACCGCTTTGCCACCAACTAACCCCCATTCAGCGACATGAGCCACACAGCAACCATAACGGCACTGACGGCGGCCCTGGCAATAACCACGGCCCAAGCCGTGACGCTGCCCGAGAAGTCGGTGGTGCTGCCCGGCATCGATGAAGACTCGATGCGCACACGCCTCAGCGAAACCGACCTGCAGCCGCTGGAGGGCATATGGCACTACCCCACCGAGCAAATGACACTGGCCATTGAAAAGTGCCCCGCCGACAGGCAGATGGCCTACCGGCTGATAATGCTCGAGAGCCGCGACACCTATCTGCTGCCCGGCACCGTGATAGGCTATGTGGAGGCCAGCGCGGTGGGCGGCAAATACCGCCTGTGGCTCTACACCCAGCGCGACCGCACCACACTGCTACATCCCATGGAATGCGTGGCCACGCTCAGCGCCGACGCCACGACGCTCACCTTCGACCCGCCCAAGTGGCGCGTGAAGGTGCGCGTGAACTTGGCGCGATTTCTGCCGCGCCTGTTCCGCTCGGTGAGCATCACCCCAGAAAAAGAGAAAGAGACTCTGCCCGAGGGCTTCCGCAAAATCTATCCCGCGGCCAACGGCAGCAGCCTGGTTACCGACAAAATAATATATCTGTAGAAACAGCAATGCACCGCCCGTCACCCATCACCAGCATAATGATAGCGGCCACGATAGCCGCCACAATCACCGCAGCAGCCCGCACCCGCACCACGCAATCGCAGCTGCGCGACACGCGCACACCGCTTGAGCGCATGGCCACCACCGCCGAGGCCGACAGCGCAGCCGGCGTGAGCCAAACCGATGTGACCCTGCGCGGCTACAGCAAGCGGGCCAGCGATGCCAAAGAGTCGTTTTTCATCACCAACCACACGCAGCACCGCATCAGCGCCGTGCGCCTGCTGCTGCGCTACACCACCATGCAGGGCGACATGCTGCACGAGCGGCAGGTGACGGTGCCCGTGAGCCTCGGCAGCGGCCAGTCGCAGCTGGTGAGCATCGCCACATTCGACGTGCAGCGCCTGTTTTACTACTACGCCGGCCCCAAGCCGCGCAAGCAGGCCACCCCGTTCCGCGTGAGCTACCGCCTCACGGGCTACGACATCCCCGTCGGCCGATAGTTTAGGGCAACGAGGCGGGCTGGAGGCCCTGCAAGACCATAGCCCAGGGCAACGCCCTGGGTGAAATATTCAGCCACAAAAGCGTTCTGAAAGAGCAAAAGATTTGCCGCACACTGCCTTGTTTCTTGGGCGTGCCCAAGGGATAAAGCTTTTGCCCCTGCGGGGCGCAATGCCGCCGCGCGTTGCCACCCCAGGGCGCTGCTCTGGGCTATGGTCTCATTGGGCCTTCGGCCCGCACAAATCAGCATAGTGATTTCGGAGCTCCAGCGTGTCTATACTCCTTAAAAACAATGTTTTTTCAGTGCCATCTGCCGCGACTTTCAAAACCACTATCAATTGTCAACCCCTTGGACGACAGGTATGCCATAAAGTCCTTTACACCAAGTTACTATTACGGTATCACCCTGATCACATTTTTTATAGGCATCAGCATCATCTAATCTAAAATATTCATTGTTATCTAAAAACATTAAGTTAACATCATACTTTGGCATTCCACCAAAAAGACTTCTGTGACCACTGGCATTTATATGTCTCTTGCCAATAACATACGCTTTCCCATGGAATAAAGCCGAATCGGCAAACCAATAATTAGTTGTTTGAAACAATATGATCAGTAAACCAGTGATAACTGTTCCGATACAGAAGCCGAAAAAGATCTTAAAAAGAATCGCTTTTTTCCTTACTCCTACAAATAGCAACAAAACAACAATTGTTATGGTTGGAATTATCCCCCATATCCAAAATGGAAAATCGACAATCGTATGAGCAAAGATATTACGGAGGTAAAAGTAGACACTTAGCGCAATAAGTACAAAAACGATATTTGATGCCCACCTCACGGTATTATTTTTACTCATGCGTTTAACAAAGCACGCAATGTGATTGAGCCATCCACTATTTGCAGATGATTCGAAAGTTCTAATTTTTTCTATCTTGCCACTCGACTTAACCATTGTTTGTCAATTTTTAAGAGATTCAAGTTCCTCTATTAATTCGGACACCGTAGTAGAGGGGTTAGCGTATGGGGTGAGCTGTTTCGCTCGCCGGCAAGCTGCTTGAACATTCTGCATCAAGTAATCCTTGTCGGCTGCTGACAGTTTGCCTTTTTTGTATTGCCTAATGTGCCGAGACAACTTGCCTACGCAATCAGCACTTGAAATCTGGGCCCGCTGCTCTGCATAGTGGAGCAGCAACCATAGTTCCACACATGGATTAGAGCACAATAATATTGCCCCATGTATCCTGCGCAATCTGTCGAGAACCGACGGCACATCCAAGTCATACATCAAGAATGTTTTGTCGCTATTGGTCTCAATATAGTTGGCCTTGCACCTGCTTACCAAAGCAGGTGTGACATTAAGCAATGTTCGCTTAGGTATGATATGGATGGGCAGGCGATAGTGCGCCCGCAACATTTCTACATAGGCCACCTCGGTATCGCCCTCACAAAAGACGAAGTTGTTGGGCGTCATCGTCTTTCCTTTCGATTTTCTTTGTGTCCTTGCCATAGTATTAGAGCGTTAAGGTAGATATGTATGGAATGGCATCGAAGCGCCCTTGCAAATATGCTTTCTCCATATCCAATGTGTCGCGGAAATCCTTGAAGTCGAACAGGGAATAGAGGTCGCTGCTGCCGTCATCACGCTTATTCACGAAATACACCTGGTCGCGGCGCTGAAAATTGGTGTTCAGCAAATGGGTGTTGTGGGAGGTGTAGATGAGCTGTGCATGGTCGCTGTGGTTGAACATGCCAATCACAAACTCCACCAATTGTGTGTGAAGGCTGTTGTCAATCTCATCGACGAGGAGCAACTTACCCTCGTGGATGATGCCAATCATCCTCAACATCATGCGGAACAATGTTTTTGTTCCCTCCGACTCCTCCGTCTCGAAATCGAAAGGCACCGACGGATTGGTGCGATGATAGGTGGTGATGGCATTGTTCTGAATCTTAAAATCCACAATGTCGCTGTCAGCCGTCCGCAGCACTTCAAGCATCTGTTCTTTTCTTGCCTTAAACAAGGCATCGAGCGAATCCATGTTAGCCACATGATAATCGAGCACTATGTCGTTGCAGAAGAACAGAAATATTTTCTGGGCAATCTCCCGGTCCATCTGGCTGGCACGAGATATGTAGAGCGTCTTTTTAGATGTGTTGTCGGCCACATCGAAGGGGCGCCTGATGGCAGTCTTAAACTCATAGACGTCTTTTTTCTCTGCACCCCGGCTCTCATCACGGCTGAACACCAACGACCTGCGGCCATTGGGATAATAATACAGGGTCTCCGTAATGATTTCATCGTGCATAAACGAAAACGAGTATTCATACTCTACTTTATCCAGCAAAAAACGGATATAGAATGAACTTGGCTTGTCGGCACCATTCTCAAACTTAAATGGTGCAATGGCAAATTTGGTATCGGCGTTGTAGTTATGTGACGAACGAACCATGTCGACGCATGCCCTGACGGCCTTTATCACATTGCTCTTGCCCGAAGCATTTGCACCAAACAGGGCTACAGTCTTCAGCATCTGTTCTCCATCAACAGAAAACAGATTTCCCTCAAGCTCCCTTGCCTTCTTCGTTTGAATCTTGGCTGCCTGCAAGTCCAAAGTCGCCTCGTCGCGAAACGAGAACATATTGCTCAGACGCATCTCTAAAACCATTTTAACCTCCGTATTTGTAATTACATTGCAAATATAGGCAATAAATCCAATATTTCATCTCACAAAGACAACATTTATTACACGGCATATAGTTTCAACCGTTTTTAGGCAAAAAAGGCCCGGCCGCGGGGGCGGCTGGGCCTTTTGGTGAGTTGGGTGGGCGGCGGTTAGGCGCCGGCGTAGTACACTTTGACTTCGCCCACGGGGAGCTTGCCTACAAGCATCAGCGGGATGCGGCGGGCGTCGATCGACAGGTAGGCGTCGATGCCGTCGCTCGACTTGCGGCCACCGTCCTGTGTGAAGGTGAAGGTCACGTGGTAGGCCTTGTGCTGGGTGCCGTTGCGCAGTTTTATGGTCTGCACTCCGCAGTAGCGTATGCGCAGGTTCTCCTTCTCCTTGCCCGAGAAGATGGTGGTGTTGTAGGTCTTGCCGGCGGCCATTGAGCCGAAGTTGAGGTTGCGCAGCATGTAGAACACGCTGAGCATGTCGTAGGCCCGGCCGCGGGCCACGAGGCTCACGCGCTGCGGGGCGCGGTCGGCGCGGTAGCGCACGCACGAGCCGCGGGTCGACCCGTTGCTATACGAGAAGTTGACCACATCGCGGGCATAGTAGCTCTTTTCGTGGGTGAGCTTCTGATAGGTGCGCGGGGTGAGGTCGCTGTTCATGGCGCACTTCAGCGTGTCGCGCACGGGATAGAGTTTGTCGGCCCACGAGCGTGTGCGGCCCACGAGCATGGCGTTGTAGCCGGTGCCGCTGCGCTTGATGCTGAGCGTGGCGTTAGCGGCGTGCTTCCAAATGAGTCCCCAGTGATACACCACCTGATAGTCGAGCCGCTCGCTGGCGAAGTTGATGGCCTGGGCACGGCCGGGCACGAGCAGCGCGGCGGCCAGCGTCAGTGCCACGGCGGCATATTTGAGTTTGCTAAACATTTTCATTGCTCTTTGCGTTTTTTTGTTCGTTTTGGGGGTTAGACGCAAGCACGGGCGGCAAGGTTTAACGCGGGCGCGGTGATTTTTACTTTTCGGGTTCCACCACCTTCAGGCGGTCGCCCGAGCCCTTGACCACGGTGTTGTAATACTCCTGGGTGTAGCCCGGCCACTGCGGCTGCACGGGCATGCCGGCCTCGTTGCGCTCAAACTTGCCGTCTTTTTCGCGCTTAACGTTGCCATCGAGATATTTCACAAACAGGTATTTGGCCAGCTGCTGATAGCGGTGTGTGGCATTCTGGGCGGTGTTGACCGAATAGTTGGTGAGATATTCCACCGCCTGCTGCGGATTGCTTTTGCACAGGGCCACGGCCTGGGCCTCGACCTCGGGCTGGCGCTGGGCGAAACCGTCTTCAAGGGCGCCCTGCACCTTGCGGATGTCGGGAATCATGAGCGAATAGCGGTTGTAGGCCTGGTTGGCCACCAGATTGTTGACCCAGAAGGCGGCGTCGAAGTCGAAGTTGTAGAGGTCGCCCTTGCCCACGGCATAGCTGGCGGGGACTTCGGTGATTGAGCAGTAGATGGGCACAAACACGGCAGTGTTGGCGTCGTCGACGCCAAACCACATGAGGCCGCCCACCTCATCGGGCAGCCACGAGCGCATTTGCGACACAAACACGAAGCCCGTCTGCTGAGTGGCAATGGCGCGCTCCTGGCAATAGGTGACACTGTCGACCTTGAACTCCATGGGGCGGTAGCGGTAGGGCACGCCCCACCAGTTGGTGGCGCCGGGGTCTTTGGTCATGTCGAAGGGTGTGCCCTCGAAGTGGTCGCGCATCATGTTTTGCAGGTCGCGGGCGGTGAGCTTGCGGTCGGGCTTCACGTAGAGGGGCATCACCTCGGCGCCCTTTTTGCCGGCTATGTAGGGCAGATAGGCGTCCATGCCGGCCTTGAAGCGGTTGAAGTAGCTCCACACGCGGGCATCGCAGCCGCGCAGCGTGCCGAAGTCGGCCGGCGAGTAGGCGCGCGAGAACTCAAAGTCGGCGTCGCGCCCCTTGAAGTAACCCATTTTGCGGGCAAAGCTTATCACATCTTTGGAATACAGGCAGTTGGCCTTGTCGTTGAGCGGAAACTTGAAGATGCGGGTCTGGTTGGCGTGGCCCGAGATGCAGTCGTCCGGAATGCGCATGGCCACCCACACGGCGCCCTTTTCCTTGCCACCCTTGCCAATCATGTCGAGCACCCAAATTTCGTTGGGGTCGCCAATTGAGAACGACTCGCCCTCGCTGTTGTAGCCATAGCGGGCCACGAGGTCGGTCATCACGGCAATGGCCTCGCGGGCCGTGCGGGCGCGCTGCAGCGTGACGGTGATGAGGCTGCCATAGTCCATGATGGCGCCCTTGGTGGTGTCGGCCAGCTCGGGGCGGCCGCCCCAAGTGCTTTCGGCAATGGTGAGCTGGTGCTCGTTGATGTTGCCCACCACCTTGTAGGTGTGCGCCACCTCGGGGATGTAGCCGTGCATGATGCCCGTGTCCCAGTCGCGGATGGCGCGCATCTCGCCCTTCTTGTGGTCGGCGGCCGGCAGGTAGCTGAGGTCGCCATACAGGGTGTGGGAGTCGGCCGCGTAGGTGATGAGGGTGCTGCCGTCGGCGCTCGCCTTCTTGCCCACAAGCAGATTGGTGCAGGCCTGCGCCTGCGGAGCCACCGCGGTGGCCATGGCCGCCAGCGTGGCGGCGCAAAGTGTGGATTTGATGATGTTCATGTGTTGTAGTCTATATGCTGTTTTTGATGTTGTTTCGTTTCGGTTTCGGCCTGGGCTATGGTGAGCACCATCTGCGGGGTGACGCTGCTAAGCAGAGCGAAGTCGGCGCCGTGGCAGTGGCCGCGGTGGGCCAGCTGCCGATCGGGCCCGACGGGCAGCGTGAAGGGGTCGAGGCGCAAGTCGTCGCGGTAGTGCAGCCCCCGGCGCACGCTGATGGCCTTGAACATGGCCTCCTTGGCCGTCCACGCCACCAGCAGCGGCAGCGCGTCGGCCTCGCCTATCCACTGCTGCTCGGCGGTGTTGAGAAAGCCCTGGCGCACGGCAGCCAAGTGGCGGCCGTGGCTCTCGATGTCGATGCCAATGGGGCGGCTGCTCACGGCTATGCACAGCCACTCGCGGCTGTGAGCTATGCTCACGTGGGCGTTGAGTCCCTCGACCCGTGGCGCGCGGTCGGCATTGTGTTCCACCGGGGCATAGCGGCCCGCGATGCGGTGCAGCAGCAGGCGCTCGGCCAGCAGTTCGCGCTGGCGGCTCATGGCGCGGGCGTCGCAGTTGTCGGGCATGCCAAGGGCGGCGCACTGCCGCGCAAGTTCGGCGGGCTGCTCGGTGAGCTGCCACCAGTGCAGCGAGGCGCCGAAGGCCGGATAACGTGATGTGTGGCTGTAGGGCATAGGGCTGGGGGGGATTACTTTTTGTCGGCCTGCGGCGCCGACTTCACCTGCACGCGCACCTTGGCTATGCGGTGGCGCTTCACCTTGAGCACCTGAAACTCGCAGCGGCCCCAGGTGAGCGTCTCCTTCTCCTCAAGGAAGTCGCCCTTGATGTTGAGCAGCAGTCCTGCAAGAGTCTCGGCATCGTCGGTGGCCGAGGCAAACTCGTGCTCGTCGAGGCCCGTGACCTCAAAGAAGTCGCCAAGCTGCGTCTTGCCGTTGAATATGTAGGTGTTTTTGCCCACCTTGCTATAGAATTTCTCCTCGGTGTCGTATTCGTCGTCGATTTCGCCCACTATCTCTTCGAGCACATCTTCGAGCGTGGCTATGCCCTGCGTGCAACCATACTCGTCGACCACGATGGCCATGTGGCGCTTTTTGGTGCGGAAGTCTTCCAGCAGGTCGTCGATCATGCGAGTTTCGGGCACAAAGTGGGCTGGGCGCACCAGCTGCTGCCAGCGGAAGCCCTCGGGGCGGCCGTCGATGTATGGCAGGAGGTCTTTGGCATATAGCACCCCCTTAATGTTGTCGTGGTTCTGCTCATACACCGGCATGCGCGAATAGCCGTTGTCGATAACGGTTTTCAGCACCTCGTCGAATGTGGAGTCATAGTCAACGTCGACCACGTCGACACGCGGACGCATGATTTCGGCCACCGTCTTGTCGCCAAACTTTAAGATGCCCTCCAGAATGTCCTTCTCGTCGGCATTTTTCACATCGCTTGCCTCAAGGGCCTTCGAAAGGTCGTCCATCGAGATGTTGTCGGCGCGCTTGGTCACCACCTTGTTGACGATAAACGTGCTCTTAACCATAAGGCGCGACACGGGGCTGAGCGCCGTGCAGGCCAGCTGCAGCGGAGTGGCCGCAAAGGTGGCAAACTTCACGTTGGCATTGCTGGCATAGAGTTTGGGCAGCACCTCGCCGAAGAGCAGGATGAGGAATGTGAGTATCACCGTCTGCACCAGGAAGTTGGCCACAGGGCTGTTGAACGTGAACATATAGTTCATGGCATAGTTGAGCACCACCACTATCATCACGTTCACCAGATTGTTGCCTATAAGGATGGAGGCAAGCAGTTTTTCGGGATTCGACAGCAGCCGCGCCACCTGATGGCGCTTCGATTCGTTGGCAATGGAGTTTACATCGTCGCGCGTCAGCGAGAAGTAGGCCAGCTCGGAGCCGGAGTTGAAGGCCGACAGCGCAAGGCCAATCAGGGCCACCACAATGGCGGCTATGCAGCTGGCATCAGGCACTTTAAACTCAATGGCGTGAGCTGTGGGCTGGGCGGCACACAGCAGTGAAAGAATGCAAGATAAAGGGTCAGGGTCCAAAATAACTAATTTTAGTGAAACAATAATGCGCCGCAACCATGGGCGCAGCCCGCGCCACGGCACGCATGGCCGCCGCAGGCGCTTTTCCTGCACAAAGTTACAAAATTTTCGCAATATGGCTCACGCCGCCGCACAATTATCGGAAAAGGCAGGTATGCTCTGGGCATCTTTCTTGATTGCCCATTTACACGAATCTCGGCATGAGCTGACAATTTCTCGGCTTAGGCGATTTTTTTCGCGATTTTTTTGGCCGCACGGCGAAAAACCGTTTGGAGGTGTGGAATTATTGTGATAAATTTGCCACTGGAAAAGAGAGTATGGTATCGGTTGACAGTCAACACACGCACGCACAGCACTCAGAACCGTTGACCTCGATTGAATACCCCACAAACCATCCACAACAGTAAAAAACATTATGACTGTTTCGGAAGCAGCTTGCCCGCAGGCCACCGCATTGCGCAGCAGGGTTGCCGAAGACACAAATATTAATCTAACACAAAACATTAACTATTTAAAAACTCTACTAACGTTATGAAGCGGATCTTATCCATTCTGTGCATCGCCCTGGCCGCACTGGGCATGATGCAAGCAAAAACCATCACGGGTAGCTTTGCATGGCAGAAAATTGCCAACCAAGGCTCGTTCAGATTCACACAGACCTCTATTCCTGTGACCATCACCATCGACGAAGACAACAAGACGGTGAGCATCGACAACATGTTTGGCTACCGCGGCATGCCGCTAAAGGGCACCTACACGCAGAGCGGCGAGTCGGTGAAATTCACTTTCGGCAACGGTCAGAAAGTGGCCTACGACCCGTCGGGGCAAGACAAGTATGGGCTGTATACGGCCTATGAGTCATCGTACGGCTCCACATATTACATCAACAAGACCGCCGACATCATGGCCACTCTGGCCAGCGACGGCAAGAGCCTTGCGTTTGGCAAGGATCTGGGCCTGCTCAACATGACAATGGGCGGAAGCCAGGCCACGGTGTTCTTCGGCGGATGCTCGATAACGCTCGACACGCAGCTGTTCAGCGACCCGCACGACATCGACATCTTCATCGACAACCAAACCACGGGCATAGTGAAATTCTCGGACGAGACTGGCGCCTCAAGGGAGAAAGTGGTGGCCGTGCAAAAGGCGTTTTTCAATGGCGAGGGCTACGAAGGCATGCTGCGCCCCTATGAGCCGGCAGCCGTGGCCCAGGAATATGTGGTGAACCCGTGCCAGTCGAAGACGGCGGCCACGTTCACCGGCCTCGACGATGCCACCAAGGCAGCCATGCAGGCAGCCGGCTACAGCACCGACTGGATTACGGGCAACACCACCTGGCGCGGCTACGGATATGAGGTGTCGCTCAACACCACCGACGACTTCCAGGCCGAACTGGCACGCTGGGCCAGCGAGCCAAAGGTGATGATAACGCGCACCGCGCCCAACATGAACGACGCCACCGACATTGGCCAAGGCTGGATTGTGCCCAACGCCAGTGCGCTGCGCGCCGGCTGGGAACTGTATGACGAGCGCGAGGTGGAACAGGGCGTGAAGGCCAAGTGCGGCCTGCACTTCAAGGACGTGATTCCGGTGAGCACGGCGCTGAGCAGTTTTGACGTGGACTATGTGATCTACTGGTATGGCAAGGTGAAGAGCGACATGGTGGGCCAGATTCCGCAAGGCGACACACGCAACAGCAGCTTTGTGAAGATTGGCGATGAGTGGTACTACTACGCCCTGCCCAGCAGCAAAGACATATATGTGGCCACGTCGCAGATGAACTACGCCGCAGGCACAAGCGGCGAACCCACCTATAGCTCACCCGCGGGCTTCCACCTGAACGCACACTTTGATGTGGACAATGTGTCGACGGGCCTCGACCAGAACCTGGCCGGCAAGCAAGTGGCCAGCACCCGCTACTACAACCTGCAGGGCATGGAAAGCAGCACGCCGTTCAGCGGATTCAACCTGATGCGCGTGATCTACAGCGACGGCACCAGCAAGGCGGTCAAGATTTTTCGTTAAGGTTTAAGGTTTATGGTTTAAAGATTACAGTTTAAAGTTTAAGGTTTACAGTTTAAAGATTATGGATTAAAGGGTCGGTAGACAGCTGTACAAGGGGAAGCAGTTCCAACTGCAGCCCTATCCCTTAAGCCTTTCAACTTTCAACTCTCAACTTTAAACTGTAATCTTTAAATCGCTTTAACGGAAACGGTAGTTTTGCGCCTTGAGGAGCTTTCCGGCTTGGTGTGGGGCGAGAAAAGGGTTATCTTTGAGCAATTTATTGTAAACAACCATAACCCTTTAAGAAAAGAAACGAACACATGATGATGAAACGTATCCTCGGGCTGACAGCTGCCGCATTGCTGCTCGGCCAGTTCTCCGCCACGGCGCAACGACCCGCCAAGCGCACCGGTGCCCGCAAGGCCACCACCACCGCGGTTGCCACCACCGCTCCCGCCCACCTGATGACGGCCAACGGCGTTGGACCCGTGATGCTCGGCGCAAAAGTCAGCTCGCTGTCCAAAGCGGTCGACGGACTCTATGACCACATCGCGATCACCAGCGAATACGACCCCGTGGAGCAAGACACCACCACCGCGGCCTCGTTCACCCTGGCCGGCAAGGAGGTGCTGAGCGCAACGGTCGACAGCGACGGCAAAATCACCTACATCACCACCGAGTCAACCCTGGTGGGTGTGAAGGTGGGCACGGCCTACTTCAAGCCCGGAATGCCACTTGCGCAGCTGCGCCGCGCCAAGGGCGTGCGCCGCGACAGCGACGGCGTGTATGCAGCCGTGTATGGCGGCATACACTTCGACGGCAACACCGCCGGCCGCATCCACGCCATTTCGGTGGGCTCGCCATGGTAGCGGGCCTTGAGGCACAGACATAAAAAAACATCGGGGTCGGGCTGCTGCCCGGCTCCGATGCGTTTTTTTTCACAATAAACCTAAATCTAAACTACTACTCTGTGTTCGTGCGTTTTATCGTGCTTCCCATGGCGGTTGCAATTATACCAATATACACTTATGAATCATTGTTGCCATTTTCAAGCGGCATCACTTAACGTCGATGACCTTTTGGGCCTTCTTGAGCTGCTCCTGTGAAACTTTTGGCAGAACCACGTTGAGCACACCATTGTTGACGCTGGCCTCAATCTTCTCCTTGTCAACATCATCGGGCAGGATAAGTGCCTGATGGAACTGAGTGTAGGAAAATTCGCGGCGCAGATAGTGAGCCTCTTTGTCTTTATCTTCCTTCTTCTCTTTCTTCTCGAAGGCTATCACAAGGTTTTCATCCTCATCGAGGCTAACCTTGAAGTCGTCTTTGGTCATGCCCGGAGCAGCGACCTCAACGTCATATTCATTATCTTTTTCAATCACATTGATGGCCGGTGCTGTGGCGTTGGCCTTAGGCAGATAGTCGGTATCAAAGAAATCATTGAATACATCGGGTAACCAAGTCTGATTGTTTCTGCGAGTGATCATAATTTTAATCTCCTATATTTTAAAGTCCTTTTTTTATCAATTTTTCTTGAACGCTGTCCACTCGGTGTGAACCGCGTTCGCCTATAGACTTTAGCAAATGCTGTGCCAGCGCACCGCGGCGGCGATTTTCTGTAATTTTGTCCACCTCAGCGACAAAATGTAGCCAACCCGCCCCACCCCGCCTACAAATCATGACAAAACTACCACTTCGGGCACCCCATGCACCGCGCCTATGCCCAGAGGCCGTGCCATGCCGCATTTCCACATTATTTTTGCCATGTAAAAGCAACAAAGGCAATAGGGACGTGGCATGCCACGCGCACTGAAAAAGTAATATTGTTGTGGCATTTGTTGCAATGAGGCATTAACAATGACATTATCCCTTTAGGGATAAGATATGTGTAGGCAGGTATGCAGTGCGGACGTAGCGGTAGCGCAG
>CAVKDU010000028.1:0-37438 GCA_963655175.1 Wujia chipingensis
TGAGAAGAGTCAGCCATATCTTTTTGCCCTAAAAAACTTTTACCGGACAGCAATAATTGGAAATATGGAACACATCAACAACTGGGATTTGGTCGACCTTAGCGCGCCTGGCATACTGGGACGCCACCAGCTCGACCACCCCTCCCTGCCACTGCTGGAGCCGTTGAGCCACCGCCGGCTGCTGTGGGCACGGCGCATAGCCATTGTGGCCACACTCACGCTGATTCGCAACGGCAATTTCAGCCTCACGCTGCAGCTGGCCGAGCAATACCTCAACGCCTCCGAAGACCTCATTCACAAGGCCACCGGATGGATGCTGCGCGAGGTGGGAAAGCGCAGCGAAGCCACCCTGCAGGCGTTTCTCGACGCCCACGCGTCTGCAATGCCGCGCACGGCGCTGCGCTATGCCATCGAGCGGCTTCGACCCGAGCAGCGGCGGCACTACATGGCCATGGGCAAAGGGCGGCAGGCGAAAAAGCAGTAACGCCCCAAACCGCAGTGGTTCAGGGCGTCACCATCCATTTAATTCTCCAATTATGATAACAGTGTGTGTGCAGGCTGCCGCGGTTTCCCCTACGGCAGCTTGTTGTATTCTTCGTTGGTCACCGGCTCAAGCCACTCATTGCTCTTATTCTCGCCAGGCACCTCGAGCGCTATGTGCTGAAACCAGCTGTCGCGCGCAGCGCCGTGCCAGTGCTTCACGTCGGCCGGAATGTCGACCACATCGCCCACATGCAACTCGCGCGCGGGCTTGCCCCACTCCTGATACCATCCGCGGCCGGCTACGCATATCAGAATCTGGCCGCCGCCGTGATGCACGTGCCAGTTGTTGCGGCACTTGGGTTCAAACGTCACATTATGCACAGGCAGCTTGCCGTCGCCGCTGGCAAGGCTTGCCAGATAGCTGTTGCCAATAAAGTATTTCGCATATGCGGTATTGGGCTGCCCGGCCTCAAACGGCAGCTCGGCAGGCACCTTGCACTCGGTGGCCATAGTGCTGTAGGCCAGCACCTTGGCCACCGCACACTGTGCGCGATAGGCAGCGTCGGCGCCCACCTTGGCGGCAAGCACCTGCGGCAGCTGGCGCAGCTGGTCGTCGGTGACGCCCATGTTGCGCGAACCGCTCACGTGGGCCACCAGCTGCGGCTCCACGGACTCGAGCGCACTCAGCGCGCCTATGGTGGCAAGCTCGCGCTGCGCGGTGGTGAGCACCGGGCTGGCAAAGATGTCGCCAAACAGGTGGGCCTTCAAATAGTAGTCGGTGGCCTCGCAATAGCTGTAGGTGAACGGCTTGCCGCCGGTGAGGCGCGTCTGCACCTCGGTGCCCTGCTTCAGCGCGTCATAGCCCGGCTTGAAGCGCGCCGGCTCCTCGCCAAGGTCAACGGGCAGATTTTTGTCGCCACGCTGGGCCACCACCTTTTGCAGCACACCCAGCGCGTTAAGGCTGCGCGGGAAGCCGGTGTAGGCATACAGTTGCGACAGTTCTTCCTTCAGTTCACTCACAGTGAGTCCGCTCTGGAGGGCCTCGTCGACGGCGCCTTCAAGAGCCACAAGGTTGCCGGTGGCCTCATGGGCCGCAACGGCAACTATGCTTTGCAGTTTCTTGTCCATTTGATTCATATCGTTAGCATTTGCGTTGATGCCGCCGGCAAGCCCAACAGCTGCCACAGCGGCCATTATACCCTTTAATTTCATGATGCAAATTTAGCGCAAGCCCTCCCCTACGCCGTTACCATGATTACCTGAAAAGCAACCACTTTTCACTAAAATGCCGCACCGGCGCACTTTGTTGCAAAAAAACAGCCTTATGGCCCCAGATTGATGCCCGTTTTTAGCATTTTTTTTGTAATTTCGTGAATTGTAACAAACCAATAAAACTCATAGGCACCATGATAAATGTGTTTCAAATAGTGTCCAACAAAACTTGGGGCGGCCCCGAGCAGTATGCTCACGACCTGATATCCAGGCTAAAGCACGACGACTTCTATGTGGAGGCCGTGTGCCGCAAGCACGAGGCGGTGCTCAACCGCTTCCGCACGCTCGAAGTGCCCATATCCATTTTGCCGCTGAAGGGGCTCACCGACCTCGACAGCCCCGTGCGCTTTGCCCGCCTGCTCAAGCGCGGCGACAATGTGGTGCACGTGCACACCTTTCACGATGCCTTCACGGCTGTGCTGGCCAAACACATTTCCGAGAACGACCGCGTGCGCATAGTGATGTCGGTGCACGGCCTCACACGGCCGCGGCTCAACTACATAACGCGCAAGGTGTATCGCGAGGTCGACAAGTTTGTGTTCGGATCGCAAAAGGCGTTTGACTACTACATGGGCAAAGCCTCGAAAATAGCCCGCGACAAGGCGGCGGTGATACGCGAAAGCGTGCTGCTCACCCACGAGCCCTGCGCCACGCAGCTGCGCAGCCAGCTGGGCGTGCAGCCACAGCAGGCGCTGCTCATGTTCCACGGCCGCCTGAGCCACGACAAGGGCATCGACACGCTGCTGCGCGCGCTCACGCAGCTCGACAAAAGCACCTACCGCATGGTGGTGCTGGGCGAAGGCCAATACAAGTTTGAAGCCAAGCTTAAAGGCTTCATCGTGGCCAACCAAATGGTGAGAAACGTCACATTCATGGGATTCCAGCCCAATGTGCTGCCCCTGCTCGAGCAGTGCGACGTGGGCATTGTGCCCTCGGTGGTGCCCGAGGCCATGGGCATTGCCGCGCTTGAATACATGATGCTGGGGAAACCCGTGATCACCACCGACAACGGCGCCCAGCCCGAATACATCACCAGCGGCCAGAACGGAGTGCTTGTGAAGCCGGGCGACCACTACGCCCTGGCCGACGCCATAAAGCGGCTCATCGACGACGCACAGATGCGCGAGCGCCTTGGTGCCAAGGCCAAGGCCGACTTCGACAGCCACCTGAACTACAGCCACTTCTACCAGAAGATGACCGACCTCTACCGCTCGATGTTCTGACGCATATTGGCGGCGCAAAAAATAAAAAAGGCTGCGGCAGTTGCCGCAGCCTTAAAAGTTTGAAGCTTTTGTGTGGGTAGAGATGGATTCGAACCACCGAAGTCGAGAGACAGCAGATTTACAGTCTGCCCCATTTGGCCACTCTGGAATCTACCCGTGCCTTTTTAGCGCTGCAAAGGTAGCGCATAATTTTCAGCTTTGCAAAATTTAAGCGGCATTTTGTGCTTTTTTTGAAGATGAGCGCATTTTTTGCTACTTTTGCCAAAACGAGCATTTTTTAATTATGAGCAAAATCACACACACCCTGCTGCTTGCAGCCTTCGTGGCTCTGATCACGGCCATGGCGGCATGCAGCGGCGGCAAATTCAAGATAAAGGGCGACTTTAAGAATGCAGGCGGGCAAAACCTGCACATTGCCTACTATACGCCAAGCGGAGTCACCGACTCATGGGTGACGCTGAAGGACGGCAAATTTGAGTTTCAGGGCAGCTGCGACGAGCTTACGCTGGCCGCCATCTACGACACCGACTCGCGGCTGGTGGCCTGCGTGGCGGTGAAAAACGGCAACATGGTGACACTGAGCGGCGACCTCACCGACACCTACCACATTAAGGCCAGCGGCACCGACGAGGACGAGCGCTGGAGCGAATTCATAAGCAAGCACGCGCGGCAGCTCACCGATGGCGACACCAAGGCCGTGAACGCCGACATAGAGAAATATGTGAAGGCCCACCCCGACGATGTTACCTCTACCCTGCTGGTGATAGTGAACTACAACAGCACCGACGATCCAGCCAAGGCCCAGCGGCTGCTGAGCAGCATCAAGCCCGAGGCCCGACCGCAATGCCTGGTGGGCAGCTTCGACGCGCTCACTCTGGCCGTGGGCAAAGGCAGCAAGCAGCTGGCGGCAATGCTGCTGATGAACGCCAATGCCAACGCCTACAGTCAGTTGCGCTTCAGCGACGCCAGCTACACGCTGCTGTGCATTTGGGGCGGTGAAAACGAGAGCGACCACAGCGCCTACGTTGGCCAGCTGAAATCGCTCGCCGCGCAAGCCGGCAGCGGCCGTAGGCTGCAAATAGCCGACGTGTCGCTCGAGCCCGACTCATCGTTCTGGCGCAGCAAGGTGGTGCGCGACAGCGCCAGCTGGCAGCACTACTGGGCTCCCGAAGGCCCCGTGAACGGCGACCTTAAGCAGCTGTGCCTCACCTCCACCCCACTCTTTGTGCTGGCCGACTCCACCGGCCGGGTGATAGCCCGCGGCAGTTCCGTGGCAGCCATATTGGGCACGGCCAGGCAGCGCCTCGGCATTTGACACTTCCACTCCATAAAAAACGACTTTCACTGAATTTGTAGAGATATATGCTAACCAAAACCTTCAGCGCGGCAGTGCATGGCATCGACGCCATTCTGGTAAACATCGAGGTGTCGGTGGAATGGGGATCGGGATTCACCATTGTGGGCCTTCCCGACACCGCCGTGAAAGAGAGCGCCGAGCGGGTGCGCTGCGCCATAGGGCAAGCCGGATATGAGTTCCCGCGCAAAATGGTGGTAATCAACATGTCGCCGGCCGACATCAAAAAGGAAGGCTCGGCCTACGACCTGCCCATAGCCATCGGGGTGCTCGCTGGCGACGAGAAAATCCCGGCCGACCGCCTTGACCGATACATGATGATGGGCGAACTGTCGCTCGACGGCTCGCTGCGCCCCATCAAGGGCGCGCTGCCCATGGCCATACTGGCACGCGAAATGCAGCTCGACGGCTTCATAGTGCCGCGCGCCAACGCCCTCGAGGCCGCTGTGGTCAACAAACTCAACGTGTATGGCGTCGACAACCTGACGCAGGTAATCGACTTCCTGAGCGGCAAGGCGCAGCTCGAGCCCACGGTGGTCGACACGCGCGCCGAGTTTGCCCGCGCTCAAGGCCAGTATCCGTTTGACTTCTCAGAGGTCAAGGGCCAGGAGGTGGTGAAGCGCGCCTTCGAGGTGGCCTGCGCCGGCGGCCACAACATTCTGCTGGTGGGCAGCCCCGGTTCGGGCAAATCGATGATGGCCAAGCGGTTGCCGTCGATATTGCCGCCACTCAGCCTTGGCGAGGCCCTTGAGACCACAAAAATCCACTCGGTGGCCGGCAAGCTGCCGGGCGGCACCACGCTCATGACCATGCGCCCCTTCCGCTCGCCCCACCACACCATATCGCCAGTGGCCCTTGTGGGCGGCGGCTCCTACCCCACTCCCGGCGAAATCAGCCTTGCCCACAACGGGGTGCTGTTTCTCGACGAGCTGCCAGAATTCAACCGCAGCGTGCTCGAGGTGATGCGCCAGCCGCTGGAAGACCGCCACATCACCATTAGCCGCGCCAAATACACCACCGACTACCCCGCCTCGTTTATGCTGGTGGCATCGATGAACCCCTGCCCGTGCGGCTACTACGGCCACCCCACCAAGCAGTGCTGCTGCTCGGTGCACCAGCGCCAGCAGTATCTGAGCAAAATCTCGGGGCCGCTGCTCGACCGCATCGACCTGCAGGTGGAGGTGCAGCCCGTGGGCTTCAGCGACCTGTCGTCGACGGCCCCCGGCGAGCCGAGCGCAGCCATCAGGCAGCGCGTGACGGCCGCCCGGGCCATTCAGGCCAAGCGGTTTGCCGACTGCCCCGGCACGCACTGCAACGCGCAGATGACACCATCTATGATTCACCGCTTTGCCGAACCTGATGCCGCGGGACTCGAGCGGCTCAAAGACGCCATCGAGCGCATGAACATGAGCGCACGCGCCTACGACCGCATACTGAAGGTGGCGCGCACCATTGCCGACCTCGCCGGCGAGGAGCGCGTGCAGGCCAGCCACATAGCCGAGGCCATAGGCTACCGCAACCTCGACCGCGGCACCTACTTCAACTTTGGCGGCGGCAGCGCCCCACTCCATCAATAAAAACAACGAACTACTAACGAACTGACACTTAAGCTATGATTATAGGATTTGACGGCAAACGGGCCGTTTTCAACAGCACGGGTCTGGGCAACTACAGCCGCCTGGTGATCGACGTGCTTTCGGAGTTCTACCCCAAAAACCACTACTACATCTACAGCCCCAAGGCTAAGGAGAACCCCGAGCTCACCGCCCTGCTCAGCCGCGGGCGCGTGCACCTTAAGCTGCCGCGCAAGGCTCCACTGGGCGGCGCGTGGTGGCGCTCGGTGAGCGGAATGATGGCCGAGGCCCAGCGCCACCATGTGCAGCTGTTTCACGGCCTCAGCGGCGAGCTGCCGCTCAACATAGCCAAGAGCGGCATTCCCAGCGTGCTCACCATCCACGACCTCATTTTCAAGCGTTTTCCCAAGTTCTACAAGCCCATCGACCGCGCCATCTACGACTTCAAGTTCAAGCGCGCCTGCCGCGACGCCACGCGCATCATGGCCATCAGCGAGTGCACCAAGCGCGAAATCATGCACTACTACCATGTGCCCGAGGAGAAAATCGATGTGGTGTATCAGGGCTGCAACGAAATTTTCCGCCAGCCGGCCAGCGACTTCATGAGGCAGGCCGCCGCCGACCGCTACCGCCTGCCCAAGCGCTACATTCTGAGCGTGGGCACCGTGGAGGAGCGCAAAAATGTGCTGCTGGCCGTCAAGGCGCTCGAGCACATTGCCGACAAGGACGTGCGCCTGGTGATTGTGGGCCACCACACGCGCTACTACAAGGAGATTCTGAAATATGCCGCGGCCCACGGTCTCGGCCACCGCATATTCTCAATTTCGCACATCCGCACCGAGCATCTGCCGGCCCTCTACCAGATGGCCGAGGCGTTTGTGTATCCGTCGCGCTTCGAAGGCTTCGGCATTCCCATTCTCGAAGCCCTGTGCAGCGGCACGCCCGTGGTGGCCGCCACCGGCTCGTGCCTTGAAGAGGCGGGAGGCCCCGACACGCTGTATGTCGACCCCGACTCGGTGGAGCAGATGACCGACGCGCTCAACCGCGTGCTGGGCGACTCCGCTCTGCGCAGCCGCATGATCGAGGCCGGCCACCGCTACAGCCAGCGGTTTGCGGCCAGCACCATGGCCAGCCAAATAATGGACGTGTATGAACGCACGCTGAAGCAGGCCGCCGGCGACCCTAATCAGCCGCGCTAATCCTTAGCCTGCGCCACAGCCAGCGCGGCACACGGCGCCACACGGCCACCAGCACTCGCCAGCGCCAGTCAACCACCGCCACATGGCGGCGGGCAAGCACCGCGCGCACTATGCAGCGGGCGGCATGGCCGCAATCCATGAGCATGGGGTAGGGCGCGCCGTTGAGCAGCGGCGTGGCCACAAAGCCAGGCCGCACATCGGTGAACGATATTGGCAGCCGACGCATGCGGGCCAGATGCTCCAGCGCCTGAATGTAGCACGAGTCAAACGCCTTCGAGGCGGAATATGACGGGGCTGCACCGAGACCCTTGGTGCCGGCCACCGAGCTTATCACGGCTATGTGGCCGGGGCGGCCGCTTGAGGCCATGCGGTTGAATACGGCCGTCACCATGCGCGTGAATCCCGTCACATTGGTCTCTACCGTGGCAAGTTCCACCTCCGCATCGAGCCGCTGGTTTTGCTTGCCCACGCCCGATGAGTGGAAATACAGGTCGATGCCGCCGCCAAGGCGGGTGATAAGCGCATTGAGGCGGAGTGGGGCGTCGGTGCTGTTCACGTCTATCACCTCGGCCTCGATTTGCCCCGGGGCGAACTCTTCCTTTATCCGCTCGAGGGCATCGGCGCGGCGGGCTGCTATGCCCACGCGCCAGCCTCGGGCCGCAAGCAGGCGGGCCACCGCTGCGCCGAGTCCCGACGAGGCTCCCATCACCACTGCTGTGCTATGTGTAGCCATAATAACTGAAACATTGATTGGTTTGTAGGCATCAAAATTAGCAATATTCCGCGGCATCATGGCCATGGCAACGCTATTTTCATGTAATTTTGCACCAACCAAAACACTTCTTGACAATGACAAACAAACCACTACTTACTGCCATGGCTGCGCTGGCCCTGCTGGGCGGCACAGCGGCGGCCCACGCGCAAAAGCGCGTGGCTCCCAGCGACGGCCGCATAAGCTATTGCGGCCGCATCAACGCCACCAACCCCCAGTGCTACCGCTTCAACTATCCGGGCACTCACTTCAGCGTCAACTTCAAGGGCAGCGGCCTGGCCATGATTGTGAATCCAGGCTGCGGCTACTTCGAGATTGCCGTCGACGGCGGCGAGCCGCGCAAGGTGCAGTCGCGCAAGCCGGCCAAGGGCGCCCAGCCATCGCTGCAAGACTCGCTGGTGACTCTGGCCAGCGGTCTGGGCAAAGGCAGCCACACGGCTTCAGTTACGCTGGTCACCGAGGGCTGGCGTTTCAAGCCCGAAATGCACGGACTGCTGCTCGACAAGGGCGCACGCCTGCTTTCGGCACCCAAGAAGCCAGGGCTGAAACTTGAATTCATTGGCAACTCCATCACCTGCGGATATGGCGTGGAGGCCGAGAGCGGCAAAGAAAAGTTCCACTACGCCACCGAGAACCACTACTTCAGCTACGCCGCCATCACGGCCCGCAGCCTCAATGCCGACTGGATTGCGGTGGCGCGGTCGGGCATAGGCGTGTATCGCAACGCCCACGACGTGCGCGAGGGCAGCCGCGACAACATGCGCCGCTGGTATGACTACACGCAGCTCTACGACTCCACACAGCTGTGGGACTTCGCCAGCTACCGCCCCGACGTGATTTGCGTGAATCTGGGAACCAACGACCTGAAGACGCAGCCCCACGACGTAAACCTGTTTCGCGAGGCCTACATGCAGTTTGCCCGCCACCTGCACAGCGTGCAGCCGCAGGCCAAGCTGGTGCTGCTCACCGGCACCATGCTCAAGGGCGATGCCCTTAACGAGTGCACCACCGTGCTCGACAGCGTGGCCCGCGTGCTCAAGGCCGAGGGCGCAAGCGTGTACCGCTTCGACATGACCCCGATCGACGGCTCGCTGGGGTGGGGCGCCAGCTGGCACCCTTCGATGCGCCAGCACCAGCTCATGGCGCAAGAGCTCACCGCCTTCCTGCGCCGCGAGGTACTGCCAAAGCAAGGCAAATAGGGTGGGGCGCAGCGCCGCCTTTTTTACACCAAAAATTACACTCCTACATCCTAAGCAACAAATTATTACACTTTTTTATGCACACCGCCGCAAGGCAGTGTGCATTTGTTTTGCTCACATCGGGCCGTAATGTGCCAAATTAAAAATATTTAGCCAGTTTCGTGTGCATTTTGATATTAAATTGCATATATTTGCCCACAAACATATATCAAATTAACATTTTTACAGACACAGCATATGAGCGACAGAGAAAACATACAGCAAGTGGCCGACCGGTTGCGCGGACTGCGCGACTCGCTCGACCTGACCACGGCGCAAGTGGCCGAGGCGTGCGGCATCGACGAGGCCACCTACGCCAAATATGAGTCGGGGCACACCGACATCCCCATCAGTTTTGTGCAAAACCTTGCCGAGCAGTTTGGCCTTGAGGTGCCCGAAATTCTGTTTGGCTCGTCACCTAAGATGCAAAGCTACTACGTGACGCGCGCCGGCCGCGGCTCGATAGTGGAGCGCGAGCGCGCCTACTGCTACGAGTCGCTGGCCGAGGGCTTCGCCGGACGCGAAATGCACCCGTTCATGGTCACCATCGACCCCGCCAACAATGCCACCGCAGCACCGTGCAGCCACCAGGGACAGGAGTTCAACATCGTGGTCGAGGGCAGGGTGGAGCTGTATCTGAGCCACAAGACCCTGACACTGGAAACGGGCGACAGCGTGATGTTTAACGCCCGGCTGCCCCACCTGATGCGCGCCCTCGACGGCAAGCAGGCCCGCTTCCTGGCCATCATCACGCAATAGAGTCACAACTCTGCACACAGCATTCTACAATCACACACACCAAAACGAAAGGAATCAGAATCATGCTCGAAAAATTTCTTGACAAAACGGAATTCACATCATATGCCGACTTCATGGCCAACTACCACCTGCGCGTGCCCGAAAACTTCAACTTTGCCTACGACGTGGTCGACGAGTGGGCGCGCATCGAGCCGCAAAAGAAGGCCCTACTGTGGGTCAACGACCGCGGCGAGCACCGCCAGTTCACATTCGCCGACATAAAGCGCGAGAGCGACCGCACGGCGGCCTACTTCCAGCAGCTTGGCATAGGCCACGGCGACATGGTGATGCTCATCATGAAGCGCCGCTACCAGTTTTGGTTTGCCATCACCGCCCTGCACAAGCTGGGCGCGGTGGTGATTCCGGCCACCCACCTGCTCACCGCTGCCGACATAGTGTATCGCTGCCAGTCGGCCGGCATCAAGGCCATTGTGGCCTGCGGTGACGCCGAGGTGCTGGGCCACATCAGCGCGGCCGCGCCCCAGTGCCCCACGCTCAAGAGCCTCGTGTCGATAGGCCCCGAGGTGCCCGAGGGGTGGAGCGACTTCAACAAGGGCATTGCCCAGGCACCCGCCTTTGTGCGCCCCAGCCACCCCAACAGCAACAGCGACACCTCGCTCATGTATTTCACCAGCGGCACCAGCGGCGAGCCCAAAATGGTGGCCCACGACTTCCTGTATCCGCTGGGCCACATCATCACGGCCCGCTACTGGCACAATCTGCACGAGGGCAGCCTGCACTTCACCCTGGCCGACACTGGCTGGGGCAAAGCCGTGTGGGGCTGCTACTACGGCCAGTGGATAGTGGGGGCCAACGTGTTTGTCTACGACTTCGAGAAGTTCAAGCCCGTTGACGTGCTTGAAATGATTCACCGCTACCGCATCACCTCGTTTTGCGCGCCGCCCACCGTCTACCGCTTCCTCATTCGCGAAAACGTGGCCGCCTACGACCTCAGTTCGCTTGAATACTGCACCAACGCCGGCGAGGCCCTCAACCCCAGCGTGTTCGACAAGTGGCTCGAGCTCACTGGCATAAAGCTGCACGAGGCCTTTGGCCAGACCGAGACCACGGCCACCGTGGGCACATATCCGTGGGTGGAGCCGCGGCCGGGGTCGATGGGCAAGGCCAACCCGGGCTACGACATTGGCCTGATGACCAACGACGGCCGCTGGGCCGAAGACGGCGAGCAGGGCGAAATCGTGGTCAGGGTGGGGCAGCACAAGCCTGTGGGCCTCTTCAAGGAGTATTACCGCGACCCCGAGCTCACACGCCAGCACTTCAGCAACGGCATCTACCACACGGGCGACATAGCCTGGCGCGACGAGGACGGCTACTACTGGTTTGTGGGCCGCAAAGACGACGTGATAAAGTCGTCGGGCTACCGCATTGGCCCCTTCGAGGTGGAAAACGCGCTCATGAAGCACCCCGCCGTGGTGGAGTGCGCCGTGACGGGCGTGCCCGACGACGTGCGCGGCATGGTGGTGAAGGCCACCATAGTGCTCGGCAGGGAATATCGTGATACCGCCGGCATAGCCTATGGCTGCGACTACTGCGGCAAAGACGTGCCCGCGCTTGTGAGGGAGATACAGGACTTCGTGAAGCACGCCACCGCCCCCTACAAGTATCCGCGCATCATCCAGTTTGTGCACGAGCTGCCCAAGACCATAAGCGGCAAAATTCGCCGCGTGGAAATCCGCGACGCCGACAGCCGCACTGGCGGCAAGCGGCAATAGCACAGAAAAATGCGCCATGCTTGCGGGGAGCGGGGTGAAAATAGGGGCGATAGACTTTCAAGAAATCAATTTTTTTGTAATTTTGTAGACTGTTAGTCATAACACACTATTTTTTACATAACTAAATTCCCCCCACGAGTAGATGGATTACTCAATCGTTGATTTCTTAGCCCTGCTGGGCGCTGTGGGCCTCTTTCTCTACGGAATGAAGGTCATGAGCGAAGGCTTGCAGAAAGCCGCCGGCAGCCGCCTGCGCGGCATTCTGTCGGCAATGACCAAAAACCGTTTCACAGGAGTTGCCACAGGCATCCTCATCACTGCACTCATCCAAAGCTCGTCGGCATCGACGGTGATGGTGGTGAGTTTCGTTAACGCCGGACTCATGTCGCTGGCACAGTCGATGGCCGTAATCATGGGTGCCAACGTGGGCACCACATTCACGGCGTGGCTTGTGTCGATATTCGGATTCAAGGTCAACATGTCGGTGATGCTGCTGCCCATTTTGGCGTTTGCGGTGCCCATGCTGTTCTTGAAAAACAACCAATACAAGTCGATAGGCGAATTTCTTATAGGCTTCACATTCCTTTTCATGGGCCTTGAGGCCATCAGCGCCAACGTGCCCGACCTCAGCAAGTCGCCCGAGATATTCGAGTTTCTGCAGAGCTACACCTCCATGGGCTTCCTGTCGGTGCTGGTGTTTCTGCTTGCCGGCATTGTGGTCACCATGGTCATCCAGTCGTCGGCAGCCACATTTGCCATAGTGCTGATCATGGCCACCAAGGGCTGGATACCCTTCGACATGGCCTGCGCCATGGTGCTGGGCAGCAACATAGGCACCACCATCACCCCAATTCTGGCATCGCTCGGGGCCAATGTGGCGGCAAAGAAGGCCGCGGCGGGCCACCTGCTGTTTAACTGCCTGGGCACGCTGTGGACTCTGGTGCTCTACTTCCCCTTCATCACCCTCATCGTGTGGATTTCAAAAGACCTCTTCCACCAGGGCGACCCCACCGAGCTGTTCACCTACATCAACAGCAACCAGCACGACGCCGCCACCATTGCGCGGCTGCAGTTCTCCATGTCGTTTGGCATGTCGATGTTCCACACGGTGTTCAACCTCGTGAACCTCTCGATCATGATTTGGTTTACAAAAACGTATGTAAGAATCGTGAACTTCTTCATAAAGACGCACAGCAAGGAAGACGAGGAATTCCAGCTGAAATACATCTCGGCCGGCCTGCTCAGCGCATCGGAGCTCAACATCACCCAGGCGCAGCGCGAAATTGTGGTGTATGCCGAGCGCGTGGAGCGCATGCTGGGCATGGTGAAGACGCTGGTGCACACCAAGACGGGCACCGTGGAGTTCAACAAGCTCTACACCCGCATTGGCAAATATGAGGACATCAGCGACCGCATGGAAATTGAGATTGCCAACTACCTCAACAAGGTGGTGGACGGCCGCCTGAGCTACGATGCCAAGCTGCGCATTTCCACCATGCTGAGCTGCGTGAGCGAGATTGAAAGCATTGCCGACAGCTGCAACAACATTGCCCGCACGCTGGTGCGCAAAGAGGAGGCTCACGCACACTTCAGCGACGAAAACTACAGCAACATCGACACCATGCTGAAATATGTGAGCGAGGCCATGAGCAACATGATAGCCGTGCTGTGCGACATGGACAACGCCACCAACGAAGACCTGATGCGCAACTACAACAAGGAGCGCGAAATCAACAACTTCCGCAACCTGCTGCGCACCGAAAACATCGAAAACATCCGCCAAAAGAAATATCCCTACCAGGCCGGCATCTTCTATATGGACATCATTTGCGAGGCCGAGAAGCTTGGTGACTTCATTATCAATGTGATCGATGGCGTGGAGGCGCAAATCCGCCGACGCCACGTGGCCGAGAGCGGCATAAAGCACGAAGAAGAAGCATAGGGTGGGGCGCATACGGCTCACTCAAGCATAGCTGGGCATCAACCAACGGTTGGTGCCCAGTGTTTTTTTCGCTCATAGGCATGCTCTGTCGAACTATTTTGTTAATCGGCTGAAAAATAGTGAGTAATATTTTACCTAATTGTTGAAATTTGTTGTAATTTTGTAACTCTGCCATTATTGGCAGGCTAATATGCACTGATGCACACCACAGAAAATAGTAAGTAAAAACATATCTATAAAATTTGCTGTAATTCAATGAAAAGGTTATTACTCAATCTTGCGGCCTTGGTTGGGATTGCGCTCCCTACCAGTGCCCAAACGGCATCTGCCGGGTCGGCCCCAGTACTCGACCCGGTGAAGATGCAGTGCGACTCGGCCTACTATGCCCAGTTCACCTACGACTGGACCGACGACGCCGGCCAGACGCACACAGCGCGCCTGACCGATGTGGCCACCGACCCGCGCCAAATCTATGCCTTGGTGGCAAAGGTGTATGGCGACCCCAAAATCCCCGGCAAGCACCAGTCTTCGCCCGTTGATGGCGATGTGGCCACTGGACGCTGGGCTGCCAACACTGTGGAATACACATGGAAAACCCAGAATTACTGGTCTGAGCTGAACAACACCCAAACGCCAGAAATCGATGAGCAGACCACACTGCTCGTGGAGGTAAAGGATGTGTTCGCCTCCGACGGAGCCAAGCTTTACCCCGACAACGCCGCATTGGCCGACATACACCATTGCATTAAGTCGGTGCGCCTGCTTTACAGCGCATTCCGCATCGAGCGCACCGGCCAGGCCTACAACGCCGCCGACACCACCTACAACCCCGGAGTGCTATACAACGTGAGCGGCACCTACAACCGCTTCTTCTTGATGGGCAAGGGTGCGAGCAGAGCCCAGTGGTCTCTGCCTTTTGAGCGAATGTTTGAGCAGTTTTCACCTGCTACGGGCTATGATTCGAGCAGCGCGACCGACTTCTATCAGAATCTGAAGGCCGGTAACTCCTACACGGTGAAGCACGATTGCGGCTCAGTGCCGCATCTGGGCCACTATCCCACCATGGCAAGCAGCAGCGGCACCGCGGGGGCCGAAACCATGTCAAACCTTGTGGTGTATATTCCCGACTACCGCTTTGTGCCATGGGACGGACGTGCGGACTGGTGCTGGTACAACCCCAACTACATTCCCTACTTTCAGGTGTATAGCGTGAGCCTCGCGGCCAAGGCCGAGCGCAAGGGCGAGGTGGCCGACCGCACCTACAACGTTACGCTCAACTGGGAGTCGAACATCGACACGCTGTCGGACAGCCGTGTGAAGCAGGACTTCTACATCTACCGCGTGGTTGACGGCGTGATCGACAGCGAGCCGCTCAACTCCACCGCACTCAACGGCTACACCTACACCTATCCCGAGGAGCAATACAGCACCGGACGCACGCTCACCTACATCATCACCGCACGCCCCAGCGGCATCAGCGGATTCAATCCCGTGGAGAGCAACCAGGCCAGCGTGCTCATTCCCGGCTACGACCCCTACGAGCGACTCGCACTCGACATCGAGGGCACAAGCCGATGCACCTACGACCCCCAAAAGCAGTTCAACGACTACGCCAACCGCATCACGGTGGACAACAACGAGCACACCTACATATCGGGCGACTTCATGACCGTGGGCACCACGTTCCGGCTCTACCGCTTCGACAGCGACGCCGCCGGCGGCGACTCCACGCTGATCGCCACCCTCGTGGTCGACAGCATCACCAATGCTGACGCCCAGTGCCGCTTTAACTATACGCTGAAGATGCAGAACCAGTCGGTGGCCGCCGCCGACAGCGTGGGCAGCCTGACCGCGCCCACTCGCAACGGAGCCATCAGCTTCAACGGCCTCAAGGCCACCGACCGCTTCACCGCCTCCACCGCGGCCAACGCCCACAAGGGCCACTACGACTACGTGCTTGAGTTCATGCCCGAGAAGGCCGCCGGCGACGCGGGTGTGAGGCTGGTGCACAGCAATGTGGTGCGCCTCACAGTGCCCAAAACCGAATTCACCGTGGGCATGGCACCCTACTCCAAGGCTGAGGTTGACGGCGACACCGACCACTCGCTCTCTGAGCCGGGTGGCCTGCGCATGACAGTGGAGGCCGCCAACTCGTCGGCAGTGCGCGGCTACACCCTCTACCGCGACGGCACGGCCTTTGGCGAGCTTCAGCGCGCCGTTAACGGCACATACTCGATACTCACCCGCAGCGCAGGCAGCAAGCGTCCCGACCAGGCCGTGGCCGAGGGCCTTGCGGCAGGCCGGCTCACAGCCACCGACGACCTGCGCGACGCCACTTCGGGCACCGCAACATACTACCCCGTGATCAGTTCCGAGTGCACGCTCTCCGACGGCACAGTGGGCACCAACACCTACGGTGCCGACCAGAAGCAGGCCTCGGTGCTGAGCGTGAAGGTGATGAACCCCACCACCGAGAAGACCAGCCCCTTCGCCTACGACGCCACCAGCTGGGAGATGGGCTTCGGCTGCGGTTTCACAGCCAAAGGCATATTCGACGAGAGCGCCATGGGCCAGTACACCTACCGCGTGTGGCGCATCAACGACGACGGCACCGAGACACTGCTCACCGAGCACCTGTATGACGGCAACGCCAACCCCAACGTGCAAGGCAACTACGAGTTCAGCATCGGCGAAAACGAGCTCACTGTGCGCGACGTCTTCATCGACAAGCCGCTGAAGTCCGCCGACAGCAAGACGGTGAACTACATCGTGCGCCTCTACTGCCAGAGCGAGGCCGACCAGTCGAAATACTACGTGGCCGAAGACCGCTTCAGCGTCACCTACGACGCCGGCACCCCCACGGGCCTCGACGCAGTGCAGCAGCCCGCCGCGGGCGTAGCCTCGGTGCGCTACATCGACGCCACCGGCCGCCAGAGCCTGACTCCCGTGAGCGGCTTCAACATAGTGGTCACCACCCACACCGACGGCACCGTGACCACCGCCAAGCGTCTCCAGCGCTAACGGCCTCCATCAACGCATAGCAAAACCCCGAGCGCCCACACGGCCCTCGGGGTTTTGTTGTATTATTATATACTGATAATCAGCCTATTAATGTAGGGACGTGGCATGCCACGTCCGCCGCGACCCGCAGCAAATCTGCCAATTAGCGAGCAATGCACGACAATCCCACGTTAGGACTTCATAAACTTTAAACCTTCAACTTTAAACTTTAATGAAAACGGCTACGCCCGTCGGACGCGGCATGCCGCGTCCCTACTGTAATTCATTCAATTTCAATTATTTAACTTTGCCTTCATTGCTGCAGATTGGGCTTCGTAGCCGGGCTTGTTGAGCAGGGCAAACATGTTGCGCTTGTAGCCCTCCACGCCAGGTTGGTCAAACGGGTTCACGCCCAGCAGATAGCCACTTATGCCGCAAGCCCTCTCAAAGAAGTATATGAGCTGGCCCAGATAGCGCTCGGTGACTTCGGGCATCGAAATCACTATGTTGGGCACACCGCCGTCGACGTGGGCAATGCGCGTGCCGAGTTCGGCCATCTTGTTCACCTCGTCGATGCGCTTTCCGGCCAGATAGTTGAGGCCGTCGAGGTCGGCATCGTCGTGGGGAATCACCACTGTGTGCTGCTGCGCGCCCACGCTGATCACTGTTTCAAATATGGTGCGCTCGCCATCTTGAATCCACTGGCCCATCGAGTGGAGGTCGGTAGTGTCGTCGACAGCGGCGGGGAAGAGCGCCTTGTGGCCCTTGCCCTCGCTCTCGCCATACAGCTGCTTCCACCACTCGGCCAAGTAGTGCAGACGTGGGCAGAAGTTCACAAGGATCTCAATCTTCTTGCCTGCGCGATACAGCGCGTTGCGCGTCTGGGCATACAACCGCGCGGCATCGTCGGGGGCCTGTTCCATCTCCACGGCGCCAGCCACCAGAGCCTTGATGTCGAATCCGGCTATGGCCACAGGCAGCAGGCCCACGGGGGTGAGTACGCTGTAGCGGCCACCCACGTTGTCGGGAATTACAAACGTCTTGTAGCCCTCCTTGTCGGCCAGGTGGCGCAATGCGCCGCGGCTCGAGTCGGTGATAGCCACAATCAACTTGGCGGCCTCAGCCTTGCCCACCTGACTCTCGAGCATGTCTTTGAGCAGGCGGAATGCAATGGCCGGCTCGGTGGTGGTGCCCGACTTGGAAATCACCACAATGCCAAAGCGGCGTCCGCGGAGCAGCGCCATGAGGTCGTGCATGTAGTCCTCGCCGATGTTGTTGCCGGCAAACAGCACCTGCGTGCCGCCATCGCGGCTGTAGGCCGCAAAACTGCCGCTCAGGGCCTCAATCACGGCCTTAGCGCCCAGATAGCTGCCGCCAATGCCTATTGCCACCACGTAGTCGCAATTGCGGCGCAGATGCGCCGCCACGGTCTCGATTTCGTCGAGCTTGGCGGGCTGTATGGAGCTGGGCAGATGCAGCCACCCCAAGAAGTCGCTGCCCTCACCAGTGCCGTTTTCGAGTTTTTCAACTGCGCTGGCAGCCTGCGCGGCCAGTGCCTCTATGTCATTTTCGCCGATGGCGACCTTGGTGGCCTTGACATCGACATTTATAGCTGTTGCCATAGTATTTTTGTTTTTTAGTTCAGTCCTTTTTATCAGTTTAGTAGGTTGTGCGGTGCGTCTTGGTTCAGGGCATCGCGGTGCTAAATGCTCTTTTTAAAGGCGCGCCGCCGCTTGTTTTGCACCAGGTCGAAATACTGCCACTGCTGCTGCACCTTTTGGTTCGACTCCAGCTCGGGATTGCTCTCGGCCCACTTGTAGCCGCGCTTGATGAAGGCGGGAATCAGGTCGGTGAACAGCAGCGCGTTGGCGCCCTTGTTCTGATACTCGGGCTTGACGGCCACCAGCATCAGGTCTACGGTGTCGGTCTTGCCCGATATGGCGCTCAGCAGGTGCTTCCAGCCAAAGGGCAGATAGCGTCCGCGCGACTTTATGAGCGCGCGCGACAGCGACGGAATCGACACGCCCACGCCCACCAGTTTCTCGTCCTTGTCGACGATGAGGCACAAGTGGTCGAGTGGCAGGAATGGCAGATACAGGTCGATGTAGTGCTTAATCTGGCCCTCGGTGAGCGGCGAGTAGCCAAACAGCTCGTCGTAGCACTCGTTGATCAAGTGGAATATGTCGTCGCCATACTGCTTCACCAGAGTCTTGCGGTTGGTGCAATGCACCGTCTTCAGCCCGAAGCGGGTGCGCACTATCTGAGCCACGCGAGCCATTTTGTCGGGTATGGCGTCGGGCACGGTGATTTTAAACTCCACCCAATCGGCGTCTTTCTCAAAGCCCATGCGCTGCATGTGCTCGGGATAGTAGGGGTGGTTGTAGATGGTGGCCTGCGTGCTCAGCTGGTCGAAGCCCTCCACCAGCATGCCCTCCTGGTCCATGTCGGTGAAGCCGAGCGGGCCCTCGAGCGTGGTCATTTGCTTCGAACGTGCCCAGTCGGTGACGGCCTTAAACAGGGCGTCGACCACCTCGGCGTCGTCGATGAAGTCGACAAAGCCAAAGCGGGCAGCCTTCTGGCCCATGCGCTCGTTCACCACGCTGTTGATGATGCCGGCTATGCGGCCCACGGGCTTACCATCGCGATAAGCCATGTAGTACACGCTTTCGCAGAAGTCAAATGCGGGATTGCGGTCGGGTCTGAGGGTGTTCACCTCGTCGAGCACCAGGGCCGGCACATAATACTGGTTGTCCTTATACAGAGTGTCGATGGGAAAATGCACAAACGGCAGCAACTGCCGCTTGGTGGGTTTTATTTCTCGTATTTCTACTGCCATTTCTAATTTTCAGATTTTTAGACTGCAAAGATACAAATAATTAGCCACAGCACGAAATCGGCGCGTGCCGCAAGTGGCTGAAAACGGCGGGCGGAACGCCAATCGGCGCCCCGCCCGCGGGTGAAAAAATATATTGAATCAGTTTAAGCCACTGCTATCGGCTGCCGCCTGCCCACCACACGTTTTCGGTGAACACATAGCGGCCAGCGTCGTTGCCTGTGCCAAACGCCTTGCGCACGTTGGGGTTGGAGCGCACATCGCTCTCGCCGTAGGGCAGGCGCAGCGGCCATGCGTTGCCGGTTGACGACTGGTTGCGCGGGTTGGTGAGCTTCACATGCTCCTCGCCTATGGCCTTGATGCGGCGCAGGTCGTTGTAGGTCTCCACCTGCTCGTCGCGCGCCTGGGCCAGATATTTCTGGGTGAGTATCTCGGTGAGGGTCACTGGCAGCGTCTGGGCGTATGCAGCGCCCTGCGCCGCGCTGAAGCCTTCGGTTTGGCCGGCATCGGCTTTGGCATAGTCGGCAAACGAGGCCTCAACGCCGGTCACAAAGTCGTCTTTGGCGTCCTGCCCGAGGCGCGCCTTGCACTCGGCAAGAATGAAGTAGAGCTCCGACTTGCTGAGCAGATGAATCGAGGCACCGCCATTGTTGAGCCACGACGGGGCGGCAAGCGTCTCCGCCTCGTTGGCGCGCGTCTGGTCGCCGGGGGTGCCCACCTCGGTGGAGTTGAAGTAGTCGCACACATACACGGCGCGGCGCGGGTCGTTGCGCTCAGCCATGAGGTCGGCCACGGTCTTCGACGAGGCGGTGTATTCACGGCTCCAGAAGAAAGCCGTCCAGGGATTGTTGTTGCTGTCGTCAAACACGTCAAGCTCGGCGCCGTCGAATCCGGCCGCCTTTGCGGCCTCGGCAGCCTCAAGGGCCTCGGCCACGGCATTGGGGTTGCGCAGCTGCGTGTGCAGCTTGTAGCGCGCCTTAAGGGCGTAGGCGAAAGCCAGCCACTTCGAGTTGTCGTTGGCATACAGCATGTCTTGCGAGCCGATGTGGCTCTCGCGGCCGCTCTTGGCCTCGGTGAAGTTGGCCACGGCCTGGTCGAGCAGGCTGAATATGGCGTTGTAGATGTCTTCCTGCGAGTCGAGGGCGGGGGTGAGGTTGCTCTGGCCGCCCAGGGCCTGCGAGTAGGGCACATCACCATGCAGGTCGGTGAGCACGCCCAGGTTGAGGGCCTTCATGGTCTGCGCCACTCCCAGCACATCGTGCTGGCCGGCGTTGACGCCGCCTTCGGCGCACTTATCCTCAACCTCCTTGATGGCGCGCAGATTGGCATAGGTGGCGTCCCACTCGTTGCCAAATGTGGTGCTCGACGCCGTTTCGCCGGTGTTGCGCACTTCGGCGCGGGCCATTTGCAGCAGGCCGGTGCCGAACTCCTGCTCGGTGTAGACCGAAGTGTAGAAGGCATATGCGCCCGACACCGTGCTGTAGGCAGTGCCTGTGATGATTCCCGACAGCGCAAACTTGGAGTCGACTGTCTCAGCCCCGGGGTGGCCGTTGTCTTTGTTGATGTCGTCCATCAACCCCTCGGTGCACGATGTGGCCAGCAGCGCCACGAGTGCAAGTGATATATATTTGCTGAATTTCATATTGATAGTGTGCGTTAAGATTGATTATTTTTCGTTTTTGCTGTGTTAGAACTGAATCTTGAGGCCTGCGCCTATGCTCTTGGTCGACGGCACCGAGAAGCGCTCGAAGTAGCCGCTCATGTTCTCGCTGCCCTGCGACGACTCGGGATCGAGTTCGGGGAGCTTCGACCACACCAGTATGTTGCGGGCAAAGGCATACACGCTCACGTTGAACTTGCCCAGGCGGGGCAGGTCGTAGTTCACGGTGAGGTCGCGCAGCTTCAGGTAGCTGCGGTCGTAGATGCCGGCCTCGGTCACATCGTGGTAGGCCTGCCAGTAGTCTTGGCGGCTCACCTCCACGGTGTTTTTCTCGCCGGTGGCCTCGTCGATGCCATCGACCACCATGGTGCCCTCGTGGTAGGGGAGCGATGCCTTGGTGGCGCCGAAGTAGTTGAGGGTGAGCAGTGTGCCGCTATACATCTTGCCGCCCACGCTCAGATCCCAAGTCGACGACACCGACACGCGCTTGTAGCGTCCGCCCAGATTGAAGCCCATGGTGAAGTCGGGCGAGCAGTTGCCCAGCTTCTGGCTGGTGCTGGTGGCCTGTGGTAGGCCGTCGGCCAGCAGCAGGCGTCCCTGCTCGTCGCGCTTGAATGCGGCGCCGTAGATTATGGGGTAGGTGCTGCCGGCCTCGGCGCGCACCTGCGGCTCCACAAAGCCGCCCAGCATAATCGACTCCACGCCGTCGGCGAGCGAATTCACATAGTTCCACACGCGGGTGAAGTTCACACCGAAGTCAAGCGAGTAGTCCTTGTTTTGCAGTATGGCCGCGTTGAGCGAAAGCTCGTGCGACCAGGTAGTCATCTTGCCTGCGTTGGTGAGCAGATACTGGTAGCCGCTTGAGCCCGACACCGGCACGTTGAATATCTGGTCGGTGATGTTCTGGTAGCTCAGGGTGTACTCCACGCGCAGGCGGTTGTTGAAGAGGCTCAGGTCGGCGCCCACCTCCACATTGCTCGTGTTCTGCGGCTTCAGGTTTTTGTCGTAGAGCACGTAGTATGGCACCAGAGCCGAAACGCCGCCCAAGGGGAAGCCTGCGGGTGTGTAGGTGTAGAAGCCGCCTTCATACGAGGGCACGTAGTAGTAATTGTTGTAGTACTGGCCCGCCTGGCCCACCTGGGCCCACGAGGCGCGCAGCTTGCCGTAATTTAGCACGCGGTTGCCCTTGAGCGCGGGCAGCTCGGTGAACACCCAGCCCAGCGACACCGAGGGGTAGAAGAAGCCGCGGTTGCCGTGAGGCATGGTCGACACATAGTCCTGGCGGCCGGTGACGGTGAGGAACAGCTCGCTGTTCCACGACACGGTGGCTTGGCCGAAGAAGCCCACCGTGCGGCTCTTGGCCTTATACTCCTCGCCGCTTTGGCTGGTGGTGTTGCTCATTGTGGGGAAGCCATAGTAGTTTAGGTTGGTGCCCATGTAGTCCCAGTAGCGCTCGTTTTTGTGATTCACCTCATTGCCAAGCAGCACGCTCAGGTCCCAAAGGCGGTCGTTCCAGTTGGCGTTGAAGTTTACGGTGAACAGATTGTTGAACGTGTTGTCGCTCACGCCGTAGTTCTCCACCGATCCGACCTGAATCCGGCGGCCAGAGTAGGCGTCGTTGTAGGTCTCGGCCACATCGTCGTTGTCGCTGGTGTAGGCGTCGATGCCTGCCTGCTCGCGGAAGTAGAGGCTGTAGTTGTCGCCGTTGGCCCAGGTGGGGTGATACTCCAGATAGGCGTTGCCAAAGGTGCGGTTGGTGTGGCGCAGATACTCGTCGTTGTCGGCAAACCAGTAGGGGTTGCGGAATGTGGCCGAGCGGAACAGGATCACGTCTTGCGGCTTGCCGGGCACCGATGCCGGGGTGCCCTTGAGGTTATACTCGGCCGGGGCCGAATACACCACATTCATTATGCCCGAGTTGCCGCCGGGGGCTGCGTTCACCTTGTTGCTGCTGTAGTTGGCGCTGAATCCCGTCTTCCACTCCTTGCTTATTTGCAGGTCCACAAGGCCGCGCGCACTCCAGCGCGTCATGCCGGTAGATGGCATGAGGCCCTTCTGGTGGGTGTTGCTCAAGCCAAACGAGTAGCTCAGGTTGTCCTTCTTCTGGCTGATGCCGAAGCTGGTGTTTTCGGTGTAGGCGTTCTGGAAGTAGTCGCCCACGTTGTCGTAGGTCTGCGGTGTCTGCCAGCCGCTTTGGCCCGCAAGCGCATACTTGGGGTTGTAGTACTGGCCCGCCTCGCCGGTGCCGGCGGGAGTGCTGGTGCCGCCAAAGCCATAGCGGGTGTCCTTCGACAGGTCGGCAATCTTCGGGCCCCACGTTTGCGATGCTGTGGGGTCGTAGCCGGTCACGGTGCCGTCGGCGTTGGCCACAAAGCCGTTGCCCTGCGAATACACGCTCTGGCGGCTGAACTTGCGGCTGGCGCTCTCGGCGCTGATGCTTGTGCTCAGGGTAATCACGGGGCGGCTGCTCTGCGAACTGCCGCGCTTGGTGGTGATCACCACCACACCGTTGCTGGCGCGGATGCCGTAGAGTGCCGAGGCGGCCTGGCCTTTAAGCACGTTTATCGACTCAATGTCGTCGGGGTTGATGTCGAGGCTGTGGCTGGGGTGGTCGGCACCCATGATGCCGTTGGAGTTAAATGTGTCGCCAAAGTCGCCCTCGGTGCTGATGGGCATGCCGTCGACCACATAAAGGGGCTGGTTGTTGCCGTCGAATGAGCGCGCGCCGCGAATCACGATTTGCGACGAGGCGCCGGGCGCACCCGACGACTGGCGTATGTCGACGCCTGTGAGCTTGCCTTGAATGGCGCTCGCCAGGCTGGTGGTTCCGCTTGTGTTCAGTTGGTCGGCATTAAGGTCCTGGGCTGCATAGCCAAGGGCTTTGCGCTCGCGCTTCACGCCCATGGCGGTGACAACCACCTCGTCGAGCTGCGTGCCGGCATCGGCAAGCTCCACGCTCACGCTCTTGCCCACAGCCACCTGCTGCGTCTTAAGGCCCACATAGCTCACATTGATGAATTTCACGTTGTCGGCCACGGTAATTGTGAAGTTACCGTCGAGGTCGGTGGCAGTTCCGTGGCCACCGCCCACTGGCTGGATTGTGGCTCCAATCAGCGGCGACTTGTCGCCCTGATATGTCACGCGGCCCGTTATGGTCTGGTCGGCGTGAGCAGTGGCGGCCATTGTGCCTACTGCGAGCAATGAAAAAACTAACTTCTTCATAGATTGTAACTTTATTAATTAAACACTGACTGGCCAGCTGGCAATAATCGCAATTGCTTGGCGGCCGTTTTCATTCACTCTGTAAACAAAGGTGAGCGCCCAGTCGCTGCACACACCCGTTTAGATTACTTCACTAAAAAGCAGATTCTAATTCTGATTTTAATTTTATAAACCTAAAACAATTACAGTTTGTAACTTTTTGTGGCTGCAAAATTACAACTTTGTTTACATTCAAACCAAACTTTTATTGCACTTTAACTAAAATCGGCTGTTTTGCGTCTATTCATAGCCAATTACACTAAATAAATTTGGTTTATTAACTATATCGGCTTATTATATGATTTTCATTAATTTATATTGCATTTTTCCCATGGTGGCAGTGCTAATGTTTTCAGTTGTATTTTAACACTCGGTTTTTAACATTCGCCCGCAATGCCCAAAAAAAATGAGCAAGCTCTTTTTTTGGCATTGCGCTCGGTTTGCACTAATTTTGAACAAAGTTTTTTGATATGGGAAATTCTGTAATGAGCAAGATAGGCAAGGTGCTGCACAGCAATGCTGGTGCCGCCGTTATAAATATAGCTGTGGCCTACCTGATGTGGATGGCCGTGAGGGTGGTGTTTTTCCTTGAGAACTGGAACACTTTTGCACCCTACATGTCGTGGAACCTGTTTTGGAACGAGCTGCAAGGCGCGCTGGTGTTCGACACGTCGGGGCTGCTCTACGTCAACTCACTATACCTGATGCTGATGCTGCTGCCGCTGCACCTGAAGGAGCGGCCCGGCTTCCACAAGGGGCTGAAGTGGCTGTTTGTGATCACCAACGCCCTGGCGCTGGCTTCGAGCCTTGCCGACTCGGTGTATTTCCAGTACACTGGGCGGCGCTCCACGGTGACAGTGTTCACCGAGTTTGGCAATGAGGACAACATCACCGGCATCATCTTCACCGAATTCATCAACCACTGGTATCTGCTGCTGGTGTTCATAGCCCTCACGGCCATCATGTGGCTGTGCTACGTGAAGCCGCGCATCGAGGTCTACCGCCACGGCTGGGCCTACTACGGGTCGCAGCTGGCCGCGCTAGTAGTGGCGGCCCCGCTGGCCATTGTGGGCATCCGCGGCAGCGTCACCGCCGGCACGCGCCCCATCACGGTGAGCAACGCCAACCAGTATGTGAACCGCCCCGTTGAGGCCTCCGTGGTGCTCAACACGCCGTTCAGCCTGATTCGCAGCATCGGCAAAAAGCCGTTTGTCACGCCACACTACATGTCGCGCGCCGCCATGGAACGCGAATACCAGCCCATAGTCAAGCCGTCGGCGCCCGACTCGCTCACGCTGGGCCGGAAAAACGTGGTAATCCTCATCATGGAGAGCCTTGGCAAGGAATACATAGGCAGCCTCAACCCGCAGCCCTACAAGAGCTACACTCCGTTTATCGACTCGCTGGTGCCGCACTCGCTCACGTTCCGCTACAGCTATGCCAACGGCCGCATATCGATGGACGCCATGCCGTCGATTCTGTCGGGCATACCCATGTTTGTGGAGCCGTTCTTCCTCACGCCGGCCTCGCTCAACGATGTGCAGGGCATAGCGTCGATGCTTGCGCCCAAGGGCTACTACAGCGCGTTTTTCCACGGCGGGCACAACATATCCATGGGCTTCAGCGCGTTTGCCCACTCCATTGGCTACAAGAATTATTTTGGCCTCAACGAATATTGCCGCTCGCCCAAATACGGCGGCATGAACGACTTCGACGGCAAGTGGGCCATTTGGGACGAACCGTTCCTGCAATTCACGCTCGACGAGATGGCCAAATTCCACCAGCCGTTTGTGACCACGGTGTTCAGCGCGTCGTCGCACCACCCCTACCGCGTGCCCAAGGCCCTGGCAGCGCAATATCCCGAAGAGGGCGGACTTGAAATTCACAAGTGCATCCGCTACACCGACCACGCCCTGCGCCGCTTCTTCGAGCGCGCCAGCCACGAGCCGTGGTTCCGCAACACCATTTTCGTGATTGTGGCCGACCACACCAACCAGACGCAGCGTCCCGAATACAAGACCGACCTTGGCCTGTATTCAATCCCAATAATATTCTACACCCCCGACGGCAGCCTGAAGCCCGAAATGAACACCACCAAAATAGCGCAGCAAACCGATATCACCCCCACGCTGATGCACATGCTGGGCTACGACAAGCCCATCATGGCCTTCGGCACCGACCTGCTGGGCACGCCGGCGACGCAGACTTGGGCCGTGAACTACAACAACGGCATCTACCAGTATCTGAAGGGCGACTATATGATTCAGTTCGACGGCTCACGGGTGAAGGCTATGTATGACTTCAAGCACGACACCATGCTGCGCCGCAACGTGGCCGGGCAGCACCCGCAGCTGCAGCGGCAAATGCAGACGCGCCTTGAGGCCATAATACAGCAATACATGAGCCGCATGAACGAAAACCGCCTGCTGCCCACAAGATAACAAATCACTAACGACTACAACGACACGCAAGAAGAAAAAAATGAACATATACAAACGCATCACACTGTTTGGCCGCAGCGAGTGGGCCCCATTGGCGGCCGTGGCCATCAACCTCGCGCTGGCCTATGTGGCCTATTTCGCAACGCGCCTCATATTCCTGGCCGTGAACTACAGCTATTTCGCCGAGGGCCTCAGCGGCGGCCATCTGGCCGAGATGCTGCGCGGCGGCCTGGTGTTTGACACCTCGGCCATAATGTATACCAACGCCCTCTACATACTGCTGATGCTGCTGCCGCTGCACCTGAAGGAGCGGCCCGCCTACCAGCGCATGTGCAAATGGGTGTTTGTAGTGGTCAACGGCCTTGCCGTGATTATGAACCTTGCCGACACGGTGTATTTCCAGTTCACCTCGCGGCGCACCACCAGTACGGTGTTCAGCGAGTTCAGCCACGAGAGCAACATAGGCGGCATCATTGCCAGCGAACTGGTGACGCACTGGTATTTGTGGCTGGCGGGCATCGCGCTCATTGCCATGCTGTGGACGCTGTCGGCCACCAGCCGCCTCGACAGGCGCCGGCTGGTGTGGTGGCGCTACTCGGCGGCCACCGGCGTGAGCCTGGTGGTGATGGCCGCGCTGTGCGTGGCCGGAATGCGCGGCGGCTTTGCCCACGCGGTGAGGCCGGTGACGGTGAGCAACGCCAACCAGTATGTGGACCGCCCCATCGAGGCGGCTCTGGTGCTCAACACGCCATTCTCGGTGCTGCGCACCATTGGCAAAAACGTCTACACCGACCCGCACTACTTTGCCAGCGAGCGCGAGGCCGAGACCCTCTATACACCGCTGCACCAGCCGGCGGCGGGAGCCAAGTTCAACCGTAAAAATGTGGTGGTGATAATTATTGAAAGCTTTGGCAAGGAATACATTGGCAGCATGAACCGCCAGCTCGAGGGCGGCCGGTATCGCGGCTACACCCCCTTCACCGACTCGCTGGCCGCCCACAGCGCCACATTCCGCTACAGCTTTGCCAACGGCCGCAAGAGCATCGACGCCATGCCGTCGGTGCTGTCGAGCATACCCATGTTTGTGGAGCCCCTCTTCCTCACGCCGGCCTCGATGAACCACCTCACGGGCCTTGCCGGGGTGCTCGGCGCCAAGGGCTACCGCACCGCCTTCTTCCACGGCGCGCAAAACGGCTCGATGGGCTTCCAGGCATTTGCGCGCAGCACTGGATTCAAGGAATACTACGGGCGCACCGAGTTTGACGCCGACCCGCACTTCCGCGGCGACAAGGACTTCGACGGCATGTGGGCCATATGGGACGAGCCCTTCCTGCAATTCATGGTGTCGAAGCTCAACACCTTCCGCCAACCGTTTATGTCGGCCGTGTTCACGGCCTCATCGCACCACCCGTTCAAGGTGCCGCAAGAGCTGTCGGCGCAGTATCCCGAGCAGGGCGGCCTGCCCATACTCAAGTGCATCCGATACACCGACCACGCCCTGCGCCGCTTCTTCGACGCGGCCAAGCGGCAGCCGTGGTTCCGCAACACGCTGTTTGTGATTGTGGCCGACCACACCAACCAGAACAAGCACCCCGAATACCAGACCGACCTGGGCCTGTATTCAATCCCCATAATTTTCTACACCCCCGACGGCAGCATAGCCCCGGGCGAGCGCGCCGACGTGGTGGCGCAGCAAATCGACATCATGCCCACCGTGCTGGGCGCGCTGGGCTACGACAAGCCATATGTGGCCTTCGGGTCCGACCTGCTGAGCACGCCGGCGGCGCAGACGTGGGCCGTGAGCTACAACAACGGCATCTACCAGTATGTGAAGGGCGACTACATGATCCAGTTCGACGGCTCGCAGGTGAAAGCCGCCTACGACTACCGCCACGACCCGCTGCTGCTGCACAATGTGGCCGGCAAAATGCCGCGCGCCACGCAGCAGCGCATGGAGCAGGAGCTGAAGTCGCTAATCCAGCAGTATATGAACCGCATGAACACCGACCGACTTGTGTATGGACGCTAAGCAACCCCCTAACCCCGCCCAAAGCCTGCTGATGATAGTGGGCACCTACACCAGCCGCGGCTCGCAAGGCGTGTATGCCTACGGGCTGCAGCGGCCCTATGGCGCGGCCACCCAGCTGGCGGCGGTGCAGGTGCTCAACCCATCGTATGTGGCCGTGAGCCCCGACCGCAGCCGCATCTACGCCGTGAGCGAAAACGGCCCCGACGACTCGATGGTGGCCACAATAGGGCTCGACCGCCACACGGGCAGAATGCGCGTGCTGGGCAGCGTGAACTCGTGCGGATGGAGTCCGTGCCACATCGCCCTGGTGGGCGGTGACAGTCTGGCTGTGGCCAACTATGGCAGCGGCAGCCTGGCCCTGATGGGCATCAGCGCCGACGGCACGGCCACCCAGTGCCGCCAGCTGCTGCAGTGGGACGACCACGGCGCATCGCCGCGCCAGGCCACAAGCCACCTGCACTTTTCCATGCCCACGCCCGACGGGCGGCGGCTAATTGCCACCAACCTTGGCGGTGACTGCCTGTATGTGATGCGCATGGGGCGCGACGCCAGCGGGGCTCTGACACTGAGCGAGGAGCAGACGGTGAGAGTGGCCGCAGGCAGCGGCCCGAGGCACTTTGTGTTTGGCCGCGGCGGCACCATGCTGCACGTGCTCACCGAAATCAGCTGCGAGGTGATGACATTTAGCTACAATCCCGAATCGGGACGGCTGCAACTGCTGCAATCGGTGAAAATAGCCCAAAGCGGCGCAGGGGGCGACATTCAGCTCTCGCCCGACGGGCTGACGCTGTATGCCAGCGTGCGCTGCTCGCAGTGCGACGGCGTGGCCATTATGCGCATCGCCCCCTGCGGACTGCCTCAGGCGGTGGCATTCCAGCCCACCGGCAAGCATCCGCGCAGTCTGGCCATCACCCCCGACGGGCAGCTGCTGATGGCCGCATGCCGCGACAGCGATGCGGTGCAGGTCTATGCCCGCAATGCCGCGTCGGGCCTGCTGACCCACCTGCCCGGCAGCGATGTGGCCGTGAGCATGCCCGTGTGCGTGAAATTTGTTGACCCTAATTGATGAAAAACGTGAAATAATATCAAATTTGTAATTATTACAATTATTTTTGCTTGCGCATTCAAAATTTTGGCGTATATTTGCCGTGTCGACAAAAAGCGACAGAATACACAAAAATACTAATAACTATCAAATACTTACTATTATGAAGGATATCAAGGGAACAAAAACAGAAGCCAACCTACGCGAGGCATTTGCAGGCGAGTCGCAGGCCACCAACAAGTACACCTACTTTGCATCTAAGGCACGCAAAGACGGATACCAGCAGATAGCAGCCATTTTCGAGGAAACGGCACGCAACGAGCGCGAGCACGCCAAAATGTGGTTTAAGCTGCTCGAGGGCGGTGCCATCAAGGACACTGCCGACAACCTGAAGGCAGCCGCCGAGGGCGAAAACTTTGAGTGGACCGACATGTATGAGCGCATGGCCAAAGAGGCACGCGAAGAGGGCTTCGACGAGATTGCCGAGAAGTTCCTGGGCGTAGCCGCCATCGAAAAGGCTCACGAGGAGCGCTACCGCAAGCTGCTCGACAATGTGGAGAAGCGCGTGGTGTTCTCGCGCGACGGCGACTGCATTTGGCAGTGCGCCAACTGCGGCCACATCGTGGTGGGCAAGAGCGCACCTCAGGTGTGCCCCGTGTGCAACCACCCGCAGTCATACTTCCAGATTCTGGCCCAGAACTACTAAAAAACAGAACCGACTATTCCCAGCTATCAGCGCATAAGCATCAACGCATATAGTTAGGAAACTGCTGGCAGAAGCCTTGATTTTCACTATCAGGCTTCTGCCTTTTTTGCCCATTGCGCTAAAATCGCTATATTTGTAGCCGAAGCTATAACAAACGACTATGGACAACAACAGCATCAACATCGATATTGAGCAGCGCGCCAACAGCGGCGTGCAACTTTTCAAGCAGGGCTACAACTGCGCCCAGGCGGTGGCTCTGGCTTTTGCCGACGTGTATGCCAGCCGCGTGAGCCGCGACACCCTCGCCGCCATGGCGGCCTCGATGGGCGGCGGCATGGGCCGGCTGAGGCTCACCTGCGGGGCAGTGACAGGCATGGCTCTGCTGGCCGGGCTTGAAAACGGCCCCGCCGATCCGGGCAACATGCCCGCACGCACCGCCAACTATGCCCTGGTGCAGCAGCTTGCAGCCGAATTCAAGGCCGAAAACGACTCGCTGATTTGCGCCGAGCTGCTGGGCCTGCGGGCCGGCACGGTGGAGCCTCCGCGGCCCAGCGAGCGCACCGCAGCCTACTACAAGGCGCGCCCGTGCGCCAAAATGGTGGAATGCGCCTGCCGCATCTATGCCCGCCACCTGACAGACAACGCCAAATAAGCACGAAACAGAATCTATTCACAAATATATCAAAACAGCTAAGCTAAAGCGCATATGCAATACATCAAATGTCAAAACTGCGGCAACGAGGTGCCCGAAGGCTCGGCCTTCTGCAACAAGTGCGGCGCCCCTATTGTGAGCAAGCCCGCCGCGCCCGAAATGGTTGAATGCCCTCACTGCCACGCTCAAATTCCCGCCACCGCCATGTTCTGCCCCAAGTGCGGCAAGGCCACCACAGCAGGCAACACTGCCAAAAACGAGTGGGAGGGCAACGGCTGCGACCCCAAGCAGCAGCCCGCCACCCAGGCCGACGGCCACACGCCCAATGAGCGCAAACGCGCCCGCAGCATAATTGTGGCCGTGGTGATTGTGGCATTTTTAAGTCTTGTGGCAGTGCGCAACTGCTACTTCAGCGGCAACTCGCTGCCAGCCGATGCCACCGCCGACACCACCGCTGTGGCCACCGACTCGATTCAAGACTCCAACGCCATTTTCGTGAAGGCGCTGCAAGACAACAACTTCGGAGGCGACGGCGCCACCGTGGTGTATGCCATAAGGGTGCCGGGCGGCGACACTGGCAACCCCGACCACATTGTGGGCCTCACCTTCCAGTCGGGCCAGGGCGGCCACACGTTCTACAAAATCTACGACCTCACCCCAAACGGCTCGAACTGGGACATACAGCTGGCCAAGACCACATATCTCGACGGCCAGAACATCACCTTCGACGCCGGCCAGCTGATGGCCGACCCCAGCACACTGCCCCAGAGCACCGTGATCGACGGCAAGCGGTATGTGTATTTCGCCTACATGGCCGTGGGCAGCGGATCGAGCGGACACGTGTCGCTCAACCTCTACAACATCGACACCAAGCAGGTGGTGACGCAGAACTACGACGGTGAATACAAGACCCTCGACGACGGCCAGCAGCACATAGTGTGCATGCCCAAGAGCGGCAGCGGGCAGGAGTTTAACTTCATTAACGGCCAGGTGCCCTCGATAGGCATTCTGCACATAAAGACGCAAGACGAAATCGCCGCCGAGAAACAAGAGAAGGAGCAAGCCGACGAAGAGGCCGAGGCCAAGGAGCAGGAAGCTCCGGCCAACTCGGCCAGCAAGTGGGCCAGCGACAACACCGACGCCATGGCATCGCTCAAAGAGGGCACCGAGGTGACCCTGCGCTCGTCGACCTACGACAAAGACAAGCCGCTGTTCCGCTCAAGCGACCTCAAGAGCAAGATTGCCAACGGCGCCTATGTGGTGTTCCTCACCAACGGCGGCGTGGTGTATGCCTTCAACAAGAGCGAGGGCAAAAACTTTGTGGTGTATGCCGGCAGCCCAAAGGCCACCAACATCGGCTTTGAAAACAGCGACAAAAACATTATTAACGTGCGCACGGCCAGCGGCCTGATTGAGTACAACCTCTACACCAACCGCGCCAAGCTTAAAAAGTAGCGCGCGCATGGCCGGCACAAGTTTAACCGAACTCATTGAGCGCGGGGCCGTAACGCCCCGCGCTCTTGCGCTAATGGGGCAGCCGGCCATCGAGGCCATGGCGCTGATGCGCTGCGAGCGCCGCTCGGGCCTGATAGACGCGGCCTCGTTTGTCCTCGACGCCGAAGCCGGCACAGTGGCAGTCGAGCCCCTCGGCACAGCGCCCGACGCCGGCATAAAGGCCGACATCGCCGCCTACGGACATGCGCTGCTGGCGGCCATAGCCGCATCGCGGCACGGCGGCCACAGCCGCCTGAGCCGCTTTGCCTGCGAGTGTGCCAGCGGCCGGTTTGCCCACTGGGAAGACGCCCGCCTTGCACTTGAGCGCAGCGAGAGCCGCGGCATCTACTGGGCCATCATAACCCTCGTCACAGCCCTGCTCGCCGCCCTGTGGTGGCTCAACGGCTGAATGCGACACAAAAAACAGCACAGCAATCCCCGGCTGGCGCCAATTGGCGCCGACCGGGGATTGCTTCATTCAGTGGTGGGGCTGCCGCCTTATTTCTTTTTCGGCTTTTCAGGCTCGAAGGTGAACTGCTCAAGGCAGTGGTCCACGTGATTCTCGAAATAGCTTATGTGGTCGTAGAAGTTCTGCGGCTCGTATTCCAGCAGCCTTCCAGTCTCCTCCACGCGGCCAATTTCGTCGGTCACCCAGTCCCAGCCCTTGGTGCGGCGCTTAAGCGAGGCCTTGTAGTCGCAATACGCCTTCACGTAGCGGCGCAGGCGGCTCACGATGCCAGTGTTCACGTCGGCGCTGCGGGTGGTGCTGTAGGCCACCGTCACGGTGTGGGCGGCTGCGGCGCTCACGCGGCCCATGGGTATCACCACGGCCAGGCGGTCGCCGTCGTAGCGCCACTGGCGGTGCAGGGCGGTGGTGTCGAGGGCCGAGTAGGTGTAGCGCACACCGTCCACCGTCACGCTTTCGGGCATCTCGGCGCCATACAGCTCAATGGTGTAGTCGCGCGTGGGCTGCATGCCGTCGTAGCTGCCTTGGGTGGGCTGTATGGTCAGCGTCTGCGTGCGGCCCGCAACGGTGTTGGTCACGCGGGTGGTGGCGTAGCGGGTGGCATACTGCTTGTCGTTGCCGGCGTCCTCATATATGGTGCCCTCGCCGCTGGCTCCGGGCATCACGGCAAGGGTGTAGGCGCTCACCTCGTGCTGCAGGTTGCGCACCTCGCGGCCATAGAGCGGAATCACCGCGCCGGCCTTCACATACACGGGATACTCGCTGAGGCTGAAGCTGCGCTTCAGCGTCTGGCCGCCGTCGAGCAGCGTGCCCGTTTGCCACTCAAACCAGCGGTTGCCCTTGGGCAGCCACACGCTGGCGGTGAACAGGCCGGCGCTGTCGGCCGGAGTGCCTATGGCCGACACCAGCATCTGGTCGCCAAACATATACTGGGTGCTGTCGGCATAGGCCTCGGCAGCCTCGGGATAGTCGTAATACATGGGTCGGCACAGGCCCACGCCGGTGTCGTAGGTGCGACGCGCCATGGTGTAGATGTAGGGCACCATGCGGTAGCGCAGGTCGATGGCGTCGCGCAGGGCGTTGAAGTGGTCGTAGTCGTAGGCCCAGGGGTCTTTGTTGAGATGCGAATTTTTGTTGCTGTGCACACGCAGCATGGGGCTGAACGCGCCAAACTGCACCCAGCGCACATACAGGTCGGGGTCAAGGTGGTCGGCATATAGGTAGTGGCCGCCAATGTCGTGGCTCCAATAGCTATACAGCACATTGCTGGCCGTGGACGTGAACCACGGCTGGAAGGCCAGCGACTGCCACGAGGCCACCACATCGCCCGAGAAGCCTATCTGGTAGCGGTGGTTGCCCAGGCCGCCCCAGCGGTGATACAGCAGCGGACGCACACTGCCTGTGCGCTCCATGCGCGAGAAGAACACGTAGTTGATCCACCACGTGTTGCTCAGCGTGGGATACTTCTTGTCGTAGAGGAACTGCTGCCAGTCGAGCCACCAGAAGTCCACGCCCATGCGGCTGATGGGGTCGAGCACCACATCGAAGAGGTTGCTCATAAACCGCTTGTTGCTGCCCTCATAGGGAATGCGCTGGCGCGTGGTGCTGTCGAGCCCCATGGCCTTGCAGAAGCGCCCGTAGGGCTCCTCAAAGGCCGGGATGCCCGATGCGGGGTGCAGGTTTAGGGTGGTCTTCAAGTCTTGCTTGTCGGTCCACTTCAGGAAGTTCTCGGGGCTGGGGAAGTAGTGCTTCTCCCAAGTCCAGCCCGTCCAGTGCAGCTTGCTGCCCGTCTCGTCCTTGCGCACGGGCTTCTGATAGAGGCTGTCGGTCTCGTGCCAGTCCATGTCAATCACCAGCACATCGATGGGGATGTCGTAGCGGCGGAAGTTGCCCACCAGCGTGCGCAGGTCGTTGTCGCTGTAGTTCCAGTAGCGCGACCACCAGAAGCCAAACGTGTATTTGGGCGGCAGCGGCACCTTGCCCGCAATGCGGGTGTAGTCGCCAATGGCGCGCTTGTAGTCGTGGCCGTAGGCCATGAAGTAGGCGTCCTGCACGCCAGCGGTGTCGGGGCGCGCCTTCACCCAGCGCCAGGTGGTGTCGTTGTCAAACAGCAAATTCCGCGAGTCGTCGATCACCGTCCAGCCGTCGCGCGCCAGCAGACCGTCTTCCATGGGCAGCGTGCGCTTGTGCCGGGCCGAATACGAGCCGTTGTAGGTGTCCAGCGTGCGGCTGGTGCCCTTCAGATTCTGGCTCTGCTTGTCGCCCCAGCGCCAGCGGGCGCGCTTGCCGCCGGGCGCGGTGTAGGCAATGCTCAGGTTGTCGCGGCCAAAGCGGCCGCTTCCCGTGCGGTAGCGCAGCTCAATCTCGTCGGTGGTGATGGTGAGCCACTTGCCGGCCGTGCGGCACTTGAATTTGGGCACTGGCAGCTGGCGGTTTTCCACCAGCAGCGAGGCATCGTCGGTGAAGTGCGCGGCCGAGTCCCACTCCATGCGCACCATGCCCGACGTGAGCACCGTGAAGCGCGCGTTGCCGCTCACCACAGTGGCTCCGGGCGAGGCCACCGGATTGGCAGCCTGCACCCATGCCGCAGCCGCCACAGCGGCAGCGGCGGCCACGCCCCTAAGGGCGCGGCCCAGCTTAAAAAAATCGTTTTTTTTCATCGTTGCGTGAGGTTTATGATTCTTAATTTAGTCCAACACCATAATTTGCATCACAAAGCTAACTAAAAATCACCAAACCGCACGAAACAGCCCCCACGATTATTTGCTTTTTTTGCCCGCAAACAAGTGTTTTTGGTAGCCCACCACCTTTATTTACCAAGATTTTATCACTAAATTTGTGCTTAAATACAATGATAAAATATCATGGCTAAGAAATCAGCAAAACCCAAACAGACAAAAAGCATGGAGGAGGCTCTGTGGGAGTCGTGCAACAAGATGCGCGGCTCGGTGGAGCCGTCGGAATACAAGCATGTGGTGCTGAGCCTTATATTTCTGAAATATGCCGGCGACCACTTCAGCAAGAAGCATCAGGAAATTTGTGAGCAGTATGGCAGCGACTATGCCAACATGGTGGAGTTTTACACTCAGGACAACGTGTTTTACGTTCCTGCAGAATGCCGCTGGACATACATTATGCAAAACGCCAAACAAGACAACATATTCCAAATTATCGACGACGCACTGGCCAACATCGAAAAGTCGAACAAGCAGCTTGCCGGGGCTTTGCCATCAAACTACTACAGCAACCTCGGCCTCGACCGCTCAAAGTTTGCCGCCCTGCTCGATGAAATCAACAAGCTCGACACGCTTAAAGACGAGGAGAACGACATCATAGGACGCGTGTATGAGTACTTTCTGGGCAAGTTTGCCATTGCCGAGGGCAAGGGCAAGGGTGAATTTTATACGCCCAAGAGCATAGTCAACCTAATTGCCGAGATGATAGAGCCTTATGATGGCAAGATTTATGACCCCTGCTGCGGCTCGGGCGGCATGTTTGTGCAGTCGATGAAGTTTGTCAAGGCCCACCACGGCAACCAACGGAACATATCGGTCTACGGGCAGGAATACACCAAAACCACCTACAAGCTGGCCCGAATGAACCTTGCCATACGCGGCATCAACGCCGACATTCGCCTTGGCGACACGTTTCACAACGACCAGCACAAGGACCTGAAGGCCGACTACATTATGGCCAACCCACCGTTTAACCAAAGCGGATGGCGCACGGAAAACGAACTGACCGCCGACCCCCGCTGGGCAGGATTTGAGGTGCCGCCCACGAGCAACGCCAACTATGCCTGGATACTGAACATTCTCAGCAAACTGTCGACCGACGGCGTGGCCGGATTCATTCTGTCGAACGGCGCATTGAGTGCCGACGGCACAGAGCTGGCCATACGCCGCAAACTACTTGAAATGGGCAAAGTGGAGGCAATTGTGATTTTGCCAAGAAAACTGTTCTATTCAACAGACATCAGCGTAACATTGTGGATTCTAAATAACAACAAGAAAGCCCGCACTGTGGCAAAGAATGGCGAGGAGCGCCACTATCGTGACCGTGAAAAAGAAGTGCTGTTTTTCGATATGCGCCAAATGGGAGTGCCATTTGAAAAGAAATTTGTAGAGCTCTTGCAAGCAGACCGCGACAAGGTTACGAAGACCTATCACGCTTGGCAACAAGAAGGCTGGAAAGACGTGTATAAAAACGGCTCAGTAGAAAATCAGTGGGGATAGGCGAAAAGATTGGCAATGCGGAACAGGA
>CAVKDU010000029.1:0-37268 GCA_963655175.1 Wujia chipingensis
AATGAGACCGTAGCCCAGGGCAACGCCCTGGGTATGGGCAAACGGCGACATTGCGTCCTGAAGGGGCAAAAGCATTATTGCTCGGGCAGCTTGGGCAATGCCACAGCACGTGTGGCGGATACACGTGCAGTGAACGGCAATCTTTTGCTCTTTCAGAGCGCGCCAGGCGGTCGGCGCATAAACCCAGGGTGTCGCTTCGCTTGCCCTGGGCTACGGTCTTGCTGGGCCTCCAGCCCGCCCATCGTCGCTTCGGGCCGCAATCGTACGATTGCGCACGCCGCTGTATGTTGTATGGGCCGATGTTTTTATGAACTGGCTTTTTTGGTGCCGTTTTTCTGAATGTGTGTGGTGTAATAACATCTATTTTAATAGCAGATTGGAGCAAATGGATTTGACTGGTGATGACTCTGACTTTATAGACGTTGATGATGGTGATGTGGAGAAATAAAAAGGGTCAACACGCAATAATGGTAGCCGCATAGCCGTTTCTACTATAAACGATTAAAAACACTATTATGATACCAGGCAACTCCCAAATCCTCGTTTGCCCATTCTGCGGCAAGGAGAAGAAAATCATGTCGCTCGTTTCAGGAAACACTTGTGGCGCTGAATTTTGGTCGGACAACAAGCAAATAGCCCCCATGCTGCCAGAGATTTCGTATGTCCAGAAATGTCCTCACTGCGGAAAGTATTACATTAAAGACCGACAAGAAGAAAAGTATGCCGAAGGCTTTGACCATTCGTTTGAGCAGGGCCTTCTGACCTATCCGGAAATGAAAGAGGCTTTCGCCCAACTGTCGGAGGAGGGCTTTGTGGACAGGGATGAAGAATCCACTGTGCGCCTGATGCTTCACCACGCATACAATGACTACTATTACAGAAGCGACGACAATAAGGAAATAAATGCCGCCGACAAGGAACTTTTCCACGAAAACGGTATTTGGCTGATTAACAACCTGATTGCCGACAACGTGCTGAAAGCCGAATTTTACCGCGAGATTGGTGAGTTTGAAACCGCGTGCGGCATCCTTGAATCCGTAAAGGTAGAAGGTGAGTTACTAAAACGCATCGTGGCGCTAATACAAGAAAGGCTGCAAAACAACGATTGCAGGGTTTTCAGAATACAATAGTTGCCACGAGGCGCTAATGGTGGCGTGGGAGGAGGCGGGCGAGCTCGCCGATGAGCAGCACGGGCGATGTGCCCACCACTATTATCACCCAGTCGAGCGGCTTGAGGGGCTGCAGGTTGAACATCTCGCCGCCGAAGCTCACTATCAGTATCTGGCCGAAGAATATGAGCAGGGCTATCATCAAGAAGCCTTGGCAGCCTTTGAGGCGCAGCGCTGAGTGGCCTGTGGCAAAGGCGCGGGCGTTGAACATGTTCCAGAACTGCATCATCACAAATGTGGTGAAGAATATGCTCGACTCGTAGGGATTGATGCTGTGCCAATTGCGGACGCCACAGTGCAGCAGGCTAATGAAGTATGACGAGCCTATGTTGCTCACGTCCATATCCTTAATGAGCCAGAACAGGGCCACCAGCAGCACCGAGAAGAGTCCGCCCACTGCCACTATGAAGCGGCTCATGCTGCGGTTGATGATGAACTTGCGGCGGTCGCGCGGCGGCTGGCGCATCACATTGTGGTCGGGCGGCAGCGAGGCCAGCGCCATGGCTGCGAATGTGTCCATTATAAGGTTGACCCACAACATCTGCGTCACGTTCAGAGGGGCGTCGATGCCCATCACCGATCCGGCCAGCACCACAATGCATGCGGCCACGTTCACCGTCATCTGAAACAAGATGAAGCGCTGGATGTTTTGGTATAGCGAGCGGCCCCACATCACGGCGCGGCCTATGCTTGAGAATGAGTTGTCGATGATGGTGATGTCGCTGGCTTCCTTGGCCACCGAGGTGCCGTCGCCCATCGACAGGCCCACATGGGCCGCCTTCAGGGCCGGGGCGTCGTTGGTGCCGTCGCCCGTCACTGCCACCACCTGCCCCTGGCGCTGCAGCGCCTCCACCAGGCGCTTCTTGTCCATGGGGCGTGCGCGGGCAATTATTTTGATGTCGGCCACGCGCTCGTCGAGCTGCGCGTCGGTGAGGGCGGCAAACTCCGGGCCGGTGATAAGGTTGCGTCCATCGGTGTCGGCGCTCGTCCACAGGCCAATCTGGCGGCCTATCTCGCGGGCCGTGCCGGGCGTGTCGCCAGTGACTATCTTCACAGCTATGCCGGCATTGCGGCACTCGGCCACGGCGGCTGGCACTTCGGACCGCACGGGGTCGCTGATGGCCACAATGCCCATGAAGGTGAGGTTGCCCGCCACAATGCGGCTGTCGGCAATGGGCTGCTCGCCCTCGTCGAGCACGCGGTAGGCGAAGCCCAGCGTGCGCATGGCCTGCTGCTGGTAGGCCAGCAGCTGCGCGTCGGTGGCGCTGCGCTCCACATTGCCGCACACGCTGCTGCACAGCGGATGAATTATTTCGGTGGCCCCCTTCACATACAGCACGCGGCGGCCGTCGATGGCGCTGCGCACAATGGTGGCCATGTATTTGCGCTCGGTGTTAAACGGGATTTGCTCAAGCTCGGTGGCCGCGTCCTTCACATCGTGGTAGTTGATGCCATTGCTGCTGAGCCATAGCAGCAGCGCACCCTCGGTGGGGTTGCCTATCACCTGCGGCGCCTCGGGGTTGGAGAAGTCGAGCTGGGCCGTGGAGTTCACCGCTATGCCCTCGGCTATGTGGCGGCTCATGTTGTCGTCGCTGCCCAGGCGCTGGCTGGCGTCAAGGCCATAGAAGTTGGTGCGGCTCACCCGCATCTGGTTTTGGGTGAGGGTGCCCGTCTTGTCGGTGCATATCACCGTGGTGGCGCCCATCGTTTCGCAGGCGTGCATGCGGCGCACGAGGTTGCTCGTCTTAAGCATGCGGCGCATGCTGTAGGCCAGGCTCAGCGTCACCGCCATGGGCAGGCCCTCGGGTACGGCCACCACGATGAGCGTGACCGCAATCATTATCGTCTGCAGGAAGAAGGCAAGGAAGTCGACCCACTGAAACGGGCTGGCCTGGCCGCTGAACGCAAAGTAGTAGAACACGCGCCCAATCACCACCAGTGCGGCCACGGCATAGCTGGCCCAAGTGATGAAGCGGCTGAGTCCGTCGAGTTGCTCGTTGAGCGGCGTCTTCACGCTGTCATCGATTTGCGCCGCCTCATACACCTTGCCGTTTTCGGTGGCGTCGCCCACAGCAGTGACGCGGCACACACCGTGGCCCTCCATCACCTTGGTGCCGCGCATCACATGGTTGGAGGGGAATGTGGCGTCGCTGTCGAAATCGGCCTCAAATGTGGTCTTGGCGCACACCGGTTCGCCGGTGAGCGACGACTCGTCGACCTGCAGGGCCGTGGACTCAAGCAGCACGGCGTCGGCGGGCACCTCCTCGCCAGTGTTGAGGATCACCACGTCGCCCACCACCACGTCGCGCTTGGGCACGCGCTTCACATTGCCGTCGCGCACCACCTCCACGGGCTCGTCGTCGTTCACCTTGTTGAGCACGGCAAACTCGCGGTCGGCCTTCCACTCAAAGACAAACGCCATGCCAGTGGCCAGCAAAATGGCTATGAAAATGCCCACTGGCTCGAAAAACACCGAGCCGCCCTCGCCGAGGCCGAAATACTCATAAAACGATATGCCCACCGACAGCACTCCGGCCACCAGCAGCACAATGATGAGAGGGTCTTTGAACTTCTCGAGCAGTTTAATCCACCATGGGGTTTTAACGGGTGGCGTGAGCACGTTGACGCCATGCCTGGCGCGGCTATGGGCCACCTCGGCCTGGCTAAGGCCAGTATATTTTCTGATTTTTGTCATTTTCAAATGCTTAATAACAGTTTGCAAAGTTACCACATAATTCACCAATATCACTGCAAAAGCCATGCCAACAGCACAAAAAAACAGGCTTTGCATGGTCGCTGCAAAGCCTGTTGGGTATGGTTTATTGCGGGTTGAGCTAAGCTATGAGCCGCGCCACCTGATAGAACAGTGCCGACACCACCCAGGCCAGAGCCGTAGTGTAGAGGGCCGTGAATATGGCCCACTTCCAGCTGCCGCTCTCATTCTTGATGGCGGCAATGGTGGCCAGACACGGGAAGTAGAGCAGCACAAACAGCAGATAGCTGTAGGCCACCAGCGGCGTGATGCCGTCGGCCGTCATCTGGGCGCGCACGGCGTCGTATTTGTGCCCGTCGTCGGGGGCAGAGTCGTCGGCCACCGTCTCGTCGCCGCTGTAGAGCTCGCCCATGGTGGAGGCCACAATCTCCTTGGCACCCACGCCTGCCACCAGACTCACGTCGAGCTTCCAGCTGAAGCCCTGCGGCGTGAACACAGGCGCTATGGCCTTGCCAATGCGGCCAATGTAGCTCTGCTCCTGCTGCTGTTGGGGCGTGAGCTGGCTGTTGTGCGGGAAGTAGCCCAGCGCCCACACTATGATGCTGGCGGTGAGAATTATGCTACCCATCTTCTTCAGATACTGCTTGCCCTTTTCCCACGTGTGGCGCGCAATGGCCTTGCTGGTAGGGAAGCGGTATGGCGGCAGCTCCATCACAAAGGGGGTGTCTTCCTTGCCCACCACATAGCGGCTGAAGATGCGGCTCATGACCACAGCCACCACAATGCCCACCACATAGAGCGATATCATCACCATTGAGCGGTATTTGAGGGCGAAGAACGTGCCGGTGATCATTATGTAGATGGGCAGGCGCGCCGAGCAGCTCATGAACGGCAATATGAGCATGGTCACAAGGCGGCTGTGGCGGCTCTCGATGGTGCGCGTGGCCATCACGGCGGGCACATTGCAGCCAAAGCCCATGATGAGCGGGATAAACGACTTGCCGTGCAGTCCCATCTTGTGCATCAGCTTGTCCATGATGAAGGCCGCGCGGGCCATGTAGCCGCTGTCTTCCATAAACGATATGAAGGCATACAGAATGAGGATTTGCGGCAGGAACACAATCACGGCCCCCACGCCGTCGATGATGCCGCCCGAAATCATGTCTTTAAGCGGGCCGGCGGGCATGTGGCTGTCGACCAGGCCGCCTATCCACGACACTGCCGAGTCGATCCAGTCCATGGGATACTGGCCCAGCACAAACGTGGTTTCAAACATCACAAACAGCAGCAGGAAAAATATGGGGAAACCCAAGATGCGGTTGGTGAGAATTTTGTCGATGACGTGCGTCAGGCGGTAGGTGTCCTTCTTGTTTCCCTCCATGTAGCCGGCCTCCTTGAGCGCGCCGTGAATGAAGCCGTATTTGGCATCCATTACAGCCGTTTCGCTGTCTTCCTGCGTCTCGTCTTTGATCTCGGCTGCGGCGCGGTCGCGTGTGGCCAGAATCTGCTCGCCGTCCGAGAGGCTGCGCACCAGTTTCTCGGTTTCGCTGTCGTTTTCCAGCAGCTTTATCGACAGGTAGCGGGTGGAGTAGCGCGAGCGCAGCTCCTTGTGGGCCTTGAGCATGGGTTGCAGCATGGCTATGCCGTGCTCCACAGGCGCGCCCATGTTGATGTGCAGGTGGCGGAACACATTTTTGCGCGGTTTGTCGTCTTGCGAGGCAAAGTCTTCCTCGTGGTCGCCCATGGGCGAGCTGTAGTCCTTGTGCCACTCGCGGATGTCGCGTGCCACCTCGGGATTGATGCGTCCGTCGGCCTCGATGAAGTCGACGCCCTCATACATGTTAATCACGATGTGAAACAGCAGGTCGAGACCCATGCCCGTCTTAAACGAAGTGGGCACCATGGGCACGCCCAGCAGCTGCGACAGGCGGTCGCGGTCGAGCTGGTCACCGCGTTGCTCAAACTCGTCATACATGTTAAGGGCGCACACCATGCGCAGGTGCATGTCGATGAGTTGTGTGGTGAGATACAGGTTGCGCTCGAGGTTGCTCGAGTCTATCACGTTGATGATCACATCGGGCGTCTTGTCCACAATCTGGCGGCGCACATACAGTTCCTCGGGGCTGTAGGCGCTGAGCGAATAAGTGCCCGGCAGGTCGACGATGTTGAACTCATAGCCCTCGAATGTGGCGTGGCCCTCCTTGGCGTCGACGGTCACGCCCGAGTAGTTGCCCACACGCTCGTGTGCTCCCGAGGCAAAGTTGAATAGCGACGTCTTGCCGCAGTTGGGGTTGCCCACAAGGGCCACATTTATGGTGCGGCGCTTTTTCATGGCCGCATCGTGCAGTTGCTTTTCGGTGATTTCGGGTTCGTCGCTGGCGGTGAGCAGCTTCGACGAGGTCACGTCGATGTCGGTCTTTTCGAGCTGCTTGGCCTCTTCAACCGAGATTATCTCTATCATTTCGGCTTCGTCGTGCCTCAGCGACACCTCATATCCCATCAGCTTGTATTTCACGGGGTCCTTCAATGGGGCGTTGAGCAGCACCTCAACCGTTTTGCCCTTTATGAAACCCATCTCTACAATGCGCTTGCGAAATCCACCGTGCCCGAGGACCTTGACAATAACGCCTTTTTCTCCTGTTTTTAATTCTGATAGTTTCATTTCTTGTGCGAATTACTTTTTTCGGTTGCAAAATTAATAAATAAACCGTGCAACTATGTTGCATTGCGGCCACATTCGCTAAATTTTAATTCATTGCACGATGCAGCCAACCTCAATCAGCCTCCGCTGCAAATGTCCTGTATTCTGCCGCCTATGCCATGCTGTGATACGCACCACCCGCTTGCTCATTAGGGGCAAACTCACTATCTTTGTATGTATGCAAGACTGTGCAGAACATAAAACACTGCAGATCGACGTCGACTCGCTGCTGCGGCAGCGGCTGCCGCGCCTGTATGGCTGGCTGCCGCGCCTGGCTGTGCGTTGGGTTGAGCGCACCATTCACCAAGACGAGCTCAACGAGCTGCTGCGCGCCATAGGCAGCCGCACAGGCGTGGCCGCCGCCGACGTGGCCTTGAGCCACATGGGCATAAAGCTGAATGTGAGCGGCCTCGAGCATCTGCCCGAAGGCAAGCGGCTGGCCTTGGTCAGCAACCACCCGCTGGGCGGCCTCGACGGCCTTGCGCTGATTTCTGTCATGGGCCACCGCTTTGGGGCCGACGGCATACGGTTTATGGTCAACGACCTGCTGATGGCCGTGGAGCCGCTGCGCTGCCTGTTTCTGCCCGTCAACAAGTATGGCCGCCAGTCGCGCGCCGGCGCCGGCATGATTGAGCGCGAGTGGGGCGGCGAGCGGCAGATGCTCACATTCCCGGCCGGGCTGTGCTCGCGCATGATGCCCGACGGCTCGATTCACGACCTGCCGTGGCGCAAGTCGTTTGTGACCCATGCGGCGGCAAGCCACCGCGATGTGGTGCCCATCTACTTCAATGCCCGTAATTCCAGCTTTTTCTATCGCCTGGCGAAATTCCGTGAGCGGTTAGGGCTGAAATTCAACATAGAAATGATATATTTGCCCAGCGAAATGCTGAAGATGCGCGGCGCCACGCTAAGCATAGTCATAGGCAAGCCCATAGAGTGGAGCAGCCTCGACACCGCCCATCCGGCCCAAGAGGCGCGGCGGCTGTGCGACGCGGCCTATGCGCTGGGCAAGTGAACGCTATAATTTTTTAACGAACAAACAGAACGACACTCATATACACTCTATCAGCAATGGAACAAATCATCGACCCCATCGACCCGAGGCTCATTGAGCAGGAACTGACTCCCGACCGGTTTCTGCGCCACACCAACAAAGCCGACAACGAGATTTATGTGACCGACGCCCACAGCGCCCCTCACACCATGCGCGAGATAGGGCGGCTGCGCGAAATCGCGTTCCGCTCATCGGGAGGCGGCACGGGCAAGAGCTGCGACATCGACGAGTTTGACCTGATGGAGCCGCCATGCAAGCAGCTGTTTGTGTGGAATCCTGCCAAGCGCGAAATCATAGGCGCCTACCGCTACATTCTGGGCAGCGATGTCAAGGTCGACCCCGTCACGCTGTCGCCGCGCATTGCCACAGGCCACATGTTCAGGTTCTCCAAGCGGTTCATCACCGAGTGCCTGCCCGTGACAATCGAGCTCGGGCGGTCGTTTGTGCGGCCCGAATACCAGTCGTCGCAGGCTGGAGCCAAGGGGCTGTTTGCCCTCGACAACCTGTGGGACGGCCTTGGGGCGCTCACGGTGATTCACCCGCAGGTGCAATACCTGTTTGGCAAGATGACCATGTATCCCAGCTATCCGAGCGATTGCCGCAACCTGCTGCTGCTGTTCTTGCGGCTGCACTTCCCCGACCCCGACCATCTGGTGGTGCCCATCGAGCCGCTCGACACCAGTGGCAACGAGGCCGAGTTCAGCCACTTCTTCACCGGCACCGACTTTGCCGAAGACTACCGCCGGCTCAAGCACTTCATCCGCGACCACGGCTACAACATTCCGCCGCTGGTGAACAGCTACATGAGTCTGTCGCCGCGCATGCACGTGTTTGGCACCGCCGTCAACCACGAGTTTGGTGAGGTGGAGGAAACGGGCATATTCATAAAGATAAACGAGATTGCCGAGCAAAAGAAAAGCCGGCACATCGACACCTACCATTCCGACCGACAGCCGTAATCGCGGCTGGCCCCCATAAAAAGCAATCACAGAATGAAAAACATTAGCATAATGGGAAAAATAGTATTGCAGGCCGTGGCCGCGTGCCTGCTGTGCGCCGCGCCTGCCGCGGCCCAGCAGCCGGTGGGTGAAATCGCCTACCGCGCCGCCGTCACCGCCAACACGGGCAACAGCGAAATTGCCCCCTACTACATCACCTCGGGCCGCGGAGGCACCGTCACCCAGCGCCATTCTGCTCTGGCGAGCGTGGCCGTTGAGCAGCTCACCGACACCACCCGGCGGCTGTCGTGGGGCTTTGGCGGCGAGGTGTGGGCCGGCTACAGCTCGAGCGCCGACTACAGCCGCTATGATGCGGCCGGCGGCCAGTTTGTGCCCAACGCGCAGCACCCCGCGCGGGTGTGGCTGCAGCAGCTGTATGCCGAGGGAAAATACCGCGGCGTGTTTGTCACCGTCGGAGCCAAGCAGCACGGGTCGCCGCTGCTCAACGGCAGCCTCTCGAGCGGCGACATGGTGATGAGCGGCAACGCCCGCCCAGACGCGGGCGCGGCCGCTGGATTTGTCAACTTCCAAAACATTCCCTTCACCCGCGGCTGGGTGCAGATATGCGGCGAAATAGGCTACTACCGCCTGGGCGACGGCGACTGGCTGAAGCATCACTACAACTACTATAACTACAAGCTCACCACCGGCTACTGGCTCAACTACAAAAACGCATACTTCCGCACCAAACCCACCGAGCGCGTGGTGCTCACCATAGGCATGCAGGCTGCGTGCCAGTTTGGCGGCGACTACAGCCTGTATGAGGGCGGACAGCTGCAAAAGCAAATGAAGATGAACAGCAACGCCAAGGCATTTTTCCATGCCCTGATTCCCGGTGCCGGAGGCGGCGGCAACAAGGGCGACGACGACTACTTTGAGGGCAACCACATAGGCTCGTGGGACGTGATGCTGGAATGCAAACTGCCGCACGGCCACCTGCTGCGCGGCTACTACCAGTCGCCGTGGGAAGACGGCTCGGGCATAGGCAAGCTCAACGGATTCGACGGCCTGTGGGGCCTTGAATGGCGCAATGCCGACCGCATGGCGCCGGTGAGTGGCGTGGTGGTGGAGTATGTCGACCTCACCAACCAGAGCGGCCCCATCCACTACCGCCCCAGCGACTACACCGAGCCGGGCTACGATGGCGGCCTGCTGACCCACGGCCAGGCCACAGGCAGCGATGACTACTACAACAACTACGCCTACTGCGGCTACCAGTCGCGCGGCATGTCAATCGGGTCGCCGTTTGTGAAGTCGCCCATCTACAACACCGACGGCTACCAGGGGTTCACCGACAATCTGGTACGCGGCTTCCATGTGGGTGTCAGCGGCCACATAGGCGCCCAGCTCGACTATCGCGCCCTGGCCAGCTACCGGCGTTCGTGGGGCACACCGTTTGTGCCGCGCACGCAGCCCGCCTCGGCCACCTCGGTGATGGTTGAGGCCAGCTACAGCCCGCGGCGCGTAGCGGGGCTGAGGCTCACGGCCCAGCTGGCCCTCGACCGCGGCAGCCTGTATGGCAACAACGCCGGCGCGCAGCTCAGCATCTCTTACAGCGGTATAGTCCGCCACAATTCAAATCATTCGCATCGATGAAGACTAAGGCATTGGCAATCATAGCGGTGCTGCTGGCAATTGCGGCAGCGGCATGCACACACAACAACGGCGACATTGGCCCGTGGTTCGGGACTTGGAAGGTTGAGGCCATCACGGTGGGCGGCGAGCCCAAGGCCGACTATGGCGGCAACCTGTTTTTTGAGTTTCAGTCAACGGTGGTGAAAATGTGCCTTGTGGGCGACCACCACTCCACCACCAACGTGATGGGCAACTGGGACGAGGACGGCGGTGTGCTGCACCTCAACTTCCCCGACCCGCGCCACCAGCCCATTGCGGTCACAGGCCTGCCGGCCGACTGCCGCTTGAGCGTGAAGTGGAGCGGCAGTCGGCGCATGACTCTGGAGTGGACCGACCCCGACACTGGCCAAGTGACCGCCTTCAGCCTTAAAAAGTGGGGATGACTAAACTAAAACAGTGGCAATGAACAAGAAAAAACGCAATCGAACTATATTGTGGAGCCTTGCGGCAATCGTGGTGGCGGCGTGCGCGGCCATGGCCCTGAGACACCCCGGACTGGCGCGCCAAGCCTACCAAAAGGTGGCCGACGGCGATGAGCCCAAGCAACTGTTCACCCCGTCGGCCAGCGACTCAATCCGCGGCCAGTATGAGTTTGGCAAGCCCGTGGAGAGCCTTGTGAACGAGGCCGGGGTCGACACCGACTCCACGCAGCAAGGCGCGCAAGGTGGCAAGGGTGGCGGCATGAGCCGGCAGAGCGTCAAGCAAAAGGTGCGCGCCGTGCGCTCAAAGTATCACACGCTGCAAGACGTGTATGTGCGCTACCAGCAGGCGCCTTCGGCCCAGCTGGCCGCTCAGGGCAAGAAGCTTAAGGACGAGGTGAACAGCGGCATCGACGAGCTGATGCCCATAGCGCGGCAATACGACTACCAGAAGGGCATTGACGAGGCCAACGACATGCGCCGCAACATGCAAAAAATGAATTTCGACTGACACACTGTATGCAAGACGTTTTCACACAAGTGGCCGCGCTGTTTGCGCTGGTGGTGTTGGGCTTCATCGCCGCCCGGCTGCGCATCATAGGGCCTGAGTTCAACCGGCAGATGTCGTCGTTTGTGATTTTGATTTCGAGCCCGTGCCTCATTCTGGGCTCGGTCATGGGCGACAAGGTGCCCAGCAGCCAGCTCATAGGGCCGCTGATGGTGGCCGGAATGCTGTCGTATGCGGCCATGACGGCAGTGGCCCTGCTGCTGTCGCGCCTGTTCACGCGCAACCGCGACGACCGCGGCATCTACGCCTTTATGCTCACATTTGGCAACGTGGGCTTCATTGGCTACCCCGTGGTGGCGTCGCTGTTTGGGCCGCAGGCCATATTCTATGCCTGCATCATCAATTTTGCCTTCACGGTGTTTGCCTTCACCCTGGGCATGCAAATGGTGAAGGGTGGCCGCATGGGCTTCGACTGGCACGTGCTGGTGAGCCCCGCCATGATATGCTCCTACGCCGCCATGATTCTCGTGGCGCTGGGCGTGCGCAGTTATCCCGCCGTAGTCTCCATTCCGGTGACTTTGGCCGGCAGCCTCACGGTGCCCGCCGCGCTGGTCATCATAGGCTCGTCGCTGGCGCAGATGCCCGTGCGCAAGGTGGCTGGCACGCCGCGGGTGTGGATGGCCGCCCTGTGCCGCCTCGCGGTGATGCCGCTGGCCGTGCTGGCCGTGACTCTGCCCTTGGGCTACGGCTACGACGTGACGGCCATCAGCCTGATTCTGGCAGCTATGCCGGTGGGGTCGTTTGGCACCATGTTTTGTCTGCAATGCGGTCGCGACGAGAGCCTTATGGTGCAGGGCACATTCATATCCACGCTGCTTTCGGTGGCCACTATTCCGGTAGTGGCTGCATTGGCCATGAGTCTGCTTTAGCCAATTTTTGCGAAAAAAATAGCGCTGCTATGTAGTTTTTGGCCCAGTGCCGGTGTCTAATGTGCAAGAAACAAGATCACAGGGAGGGCAAACGGTATCGGTTTGCTCACATACACAAGCAATATATGAACCCGACGGAAACTGAATTTGAGCAATTAATCAAGCAGAACAAAAGCACCATCTACACAGTGTGCTTCATGTTCTCCAACGACCAGCAGCAAGTTGACGACATGTTTCAAGAAACACTCATCAACCTGTGGAAAGGCTTTGCCTCGTTCCGTCGCGACTGCTCGCCCCGCACCTGGATATGGCGCGTGAGCCTCAACACCTGCATCACATGGCAGCGCCGTGCCGCACGGCATGCAGCCGAGCCGCTGCCCATGAACATCAACCTGTTTGAGGACACCGACGCCGAATCAAGGCAGATAAGAATGCTGCGCAACCGCATTCACCGCCTCAAGCCTTTCGACCGCGCCATAGTGCTGCTGTGGCTCGAGAGCATGAGTTACGACGAAATTGGCGCCATAGTAGGCATCACGGCCAAAAATGTGGGGGTGCGGCTGCTGCGCATAAGGCAACAACTAAAAACGATGACCGATGATGACAACGATGAATGAACTACACGGGCAAACGACCAGTAACGCCGCTTGCAGTCACGACGACCAACTGGAGCAGATGCGCCGCCAGATAGACTTGCTGCGGGCCAAACTCGACAGGGAGACCATAGTGAGCGAGGCCATGATGCGCCGCGCTATGCGCGACAAGGTGGCTGGTGTGCGCCGCAACCAGATTCTGCTTGTAGCCCTTGCCACGCTCGCCATCCCCTACATGCTGCTCGTGTTCAAGCACACAGGCATGTCGGTGTGGCTGTGCGCCTACACTGTGGCATTCATGCTCACCGCCATCGTCTACACCGTTTGGGCCATGCGGGGCATCAATCCCGCCCAACTCATGAGCGGGCAGCTGGTTGAGGCCGCAGGCAGCCTCACACGCTTCCGCCTGCGCAGCGTCCGTTGGTTTTGGTTTGGCATTCCGGCCCTGTGCGTTTGGCTGCCGTGGTTCGTTGTCGAGACGATAGGTGCCATCGGCATGGTGTCGGCTCTGGTGAGTTGCGGCATCGGCCTCGCCATCGGTCTTGCCCTGGGCATAGCCAACTACCGTAAAAACATGCGCCAAGTGGCCGATGTCTTAGCCCAAATCAAAGAACTGACTGCAAACAACGGTTAATGCACGGTGTAAAAAGCCTCCAGTTAGCAAATAAAAGTTAAAATACGGCAAAATATTGCGCTATTATTATGTTATAAAACATATATGCACTACTTTTGCATCGGTTTTTCATGGTATTAGTTTTTAAGGTATGAAATTCACGGGCGTCGTGATGACGGTTTTGAAATTCATTGTTTAAGGTTTATGTTAATGGTATTAGAAGGTTAATTAGTTAAGCAATCCTGGACGCTGAGTCTAGGATTTACTTTTTTTATAAGGTTTATAGTTGAAGGATTACAGATTAAAGTTGAGGGTTGCGGCTGTTCAGAAGTCGATGCCTATGGCCAATCCATAAGCGTCTACGGTTTCTTTCGTTATTTCTCCAGTTAAAATATTATTGCATATGTCGGCATACTGCACACCATAGCTCAATGCAACGCTAATGCCTATTGGGCGGCGGCCCACATTGAAGTGGCAGCCCAATTGCGGCGACAGGTAGAAGCTCTTGATGTCGCCCACGGCGTAGCCCACTTGCAGCTCGGCATACGGCGACATGCGCCGGCGAAGGGCCTTATGCAACTCTACGCGCAAATCAGCAAACAGGGGCACGCTGACGCAATCCTGCACATCCCAACGGCTGTAACCAGCTCCTGCACCCACAAACAAATATGGATTAGCCTGATAGCCAGCAACCGCAAAAATCGTGCTGCGGGAAAAGTCCCACGACTCAGCACCCAGTTCATATTTGTCGCCTATGAAGCATCTGAAGCCAGTGCCGTGAAACTTGGGCTTCACCATTTGTGTCTTGGCAGAAGCGCTTGAATCGGTGTTCTCGACTGTGTCAACCGATTGGGCAAGCGCACCTGCATTGGCAAGCAAAGCCATAATTGCGGCCATGCCACATTTTACAATAGCATTCATGTTTTAATTGTTTACTCCCATAAAGTTGATGATGCCGGTGAACACGCGGCCTGAGTCCACGCCGAGGCGGCGGGCCGAGAAGTAGCGCTCGGGGTGGCAGCGGGTGCAGCGGTGTGTGTTCACTATTGCCTCGGCTGGCACTCCGATTTCGGTAAGCGTGATGGCTGTGGCGGTGCGCAGGCTTATGTGGGCTTTGCCCGTGGCGGCATTGCGGCGCATTATTCGGGTTGTGTCGAAGCCCTGACTGGCAAACGCCTCCACCACCTCGTCGCCCACTTCAAAGCAGTCTTGGCAAATCGAGGCGCCCATTGTGGCCTGTATGCGCCTCGGGTCGGCTCCGAGTGCGGCCATTTGCCGCACTGTGGCTGCCGCTATGCGCGCCGCGGTGCCTTTCCAGCCGCCGTGGGCCACACCGATGATTCGTGCTTGCGGGTCGACGAGCACAAGGTTCACGCAGTCGGCCGTGTTCACACCTATGCACACGCCAGTGAGGCGCGTGACAAGCGCGTCAACACCAGTGAGCCGCTCGCGGCGCTCCTGCGGTGTGAGGCTCAGCAGCTCCTCGTCGACCACCGCGGCGCAGGCCGAGTGGGTCTGCACGGGCGACACCAGGCGGTCGTTGCCTATGCACAGCTGACGGCACAGGGCCGCGCGGGTGGCTGCCACCCGCGCGGGTGAGTCGTTGCGGTAGTCACACAGGCTGTATTGCGAATAGGGGTCATTGGGGTCAACCGTGCCGCGCAGGGTGTTGAACGCCTCCACACCGGCCACTTTGCCGCAGGCCCATGGCAGTGGCTCGATGGGAATCATTGCTCGCCTCCGTCTTTCTCGCCGGCAGCCGCAGCCTCGCGCGCGGCTTTTTCGGCTTCGGCCTTGTCGTTGGCCGTGATGGCGTCGTCGGGGTCGCTCACCACCTGAAAGTCGGCGTTTTCGTCATCGAAGTCCTCGTCCCAGTATTCCTCCTTCCACTGGCGCTGGCGCAGCTGGTCGTCGTCGTCAACCACCATTTTGCCGCCGGCGTTGGGAGCCTCTTCGGGCTCGGGTTCAGCTGCGAATATGAAGTCGTCTTCCTCGCGCACGCGGTGGCGCTCGTCGAGGTCGTGCTCCACCATGCTTTCGGGAATGCGGTTGTTCTCATCGTTGATGGTGCGCCACAGCAGGTCTTTGAGCTCGGTGATGCCCTTTTGCGCCACCGACGAGATGTATACCGTGGGCACATCGTCGGGCAGCTCGTCGCGCATCTGTTCCAGCAGTTCGTCGTCGAGCATGTCGCACTTGGTGATGGCCAGCACGCGCGGCTTGTTCACAAGGTCGGGATTGAAGTTGGCCAGCTCATGGCACAGAATGCCGTATTCCTTTTTAATGTCGTCGCTGTCGACGGGGATCATAAACAGCAGCACGGCGTTGCGCTCGATGTGGCGCAGGAAGCGCAAGCCAAGTCCGCGGCCCTCGCTCGCGCCCTCGATGATGCCCGGAATGTCGGCCATCACAAACGACTGCTGGCCGCGATAGCTCACGATGCCAAGGTTGGGCTCGAGGGTGGTGAACGCATAGTTGGCAATCTTGGGCTTGGCGGCCGACACCACCGACAGCAGCGTCGACTTGCCAGCATTGGGGAAGCCCACAAGGCCCACGTCGGCAAGCAGCTTCAGCTCAAGAATCACCGACTTCTCCACGCCGCTCTCGCCCGGCTGGGCATAGCGCGGAGTCTGGCGCGTGGCCGACTTGAAGTGGGTGTTGCCAAGGCCGCCGCGTCCGCCCTTAAGCAGGCGCACCACCTGGCCGTCGCGGGTCACGTCGCACAGGAATTTGCCCGTTTCGGCGTCATACACCGCCGTGCCGCACGGCACTTCTATGGTGCGGTCTTGGCCGTCTTTGCCAGTGCACTGGTTCTCGTAGCCGGGAGCGCCGTCGGTAGCAAACACGTGGCGCTGATACTTGAGGTGGATCAGCGTCCACAGGTTGCGGTTGCCCTTAAGATAGATGTGTCCGCCACGGCCGCCGTCGCCGCCGTCGGGCCCGCCCTTGGGCATGTATTTGGCCCGGTGCAAGTGGGCCGAGCCTGCTCCGCCGCGTCCGCTGCGGCACATTATCTTCACGTAGTCGATGAAATTGCTGTCTTCCATATAAAAAAGCTAACTTTGGTGTCTATTAACTTGCAAAGTTACACTAATTTGGCTGCACTTTGCGCATCACAGCCCTCAATTCTGCCGCCAACCCCGCCAAATGCCGTTATTTGCCCCCCAATTTCAACCACTGGCACAGCTTTCTTAGTCAAAGAAGCTTTGCAGGGCGCTTTTGGCTTTTTCCAGCCGCCTAACGCCCACTTCCCGTTTTTGCGCGAAGATGTCGGTCTCGATTTCTCTTGCCTTTTGGGCAAATGAGGATTTCCAATTGCCAACCACCCGGCCGTTGTAGAGCACAACGGGATGGAATATGCCGAATCGGTTGTGCGCCCTGTGCTCATGCCGCTTTTCCAGCGCCAGCTGGCGGCTCTTGTAGCCAATGAGATACTCGTCGTATGGCGGCAGCAGATGGGCCGTATTCCTTGTCGCAGCCTGCTGAGACAGCGGTTTGTAGGCAAACATCTCTTGCCCCATCACCATCACCTCATCGAGCTCTGGGGCAATTAGTTGGAGAGCCGTTCTGCATTTGCCAGCGGAAAGCCCCGTCCACCAGCAGAAGTCTTCGAAGCTCGCTGGTGAATGGCTGCGGAAGTATTTGCGGGCCAGAGTCGCCAGAGCCTCGCTGCCCGAAAGCGTTGGGCCAAGCAATGAGCTGTCGAGCATGTTTTCGGCCAGCGCCCATGTGGCGTCGCTGCCCAGCACTGCCCCCGACACCAAAAGTCCCTCTATCTCGCCGCGAAGAAGTATTTGGTGGATATGGGCCGCATCGCCCGGCAATCCAAGCTTCAACATCTCCTCACCGATGCGCTTTTTAGTCAGCGACCTGCCGCTGAGTATGCCTTTCAGCGCATCAGTGGCTTCCTGGCAGTATTGCTCCGAGAAGTCGGCCTTGTTGTAGCTTGGCCACGACTTGATGGTGCTCAGATTCCTGTCGCGGCACAATTCCAGCATCCACCCGTAATCCTCGGCGGCAACAGTCCGGATTGTGCAGCGCAGCAAGTGAAGGCGCACAATCTTGCCCGAAGAGAGGCTGTCATTAACATCACTCAAACTTGGCCTTTTCATCCGCATCCCCACAGCCCACCGAAACTGGCTGTAGTCCTGCGCCTGCACCATGCCCATCCAGCCCACAACGCCCTTTGCCCCGCCAAAGCGAGGCAACAAGAGTTGCTGCCCGCTCAGCCGCATATCTATCGCTTCATCTCTCCCGATCTCCATAACACAAAGGTATAAAACTTGTGGTTTAAAACAAAGTGGCTATTGCCGTGCTGCCGAGGTGCGCATTTGCAAAATCCCCAGTTTTAAAACGCAAAAAACTTGCAAAATCCCCAGTTTCAGCATACTTTAAGCATTGGTCGACTGCTTTGTCGGGGCTGCGGCGCATTGTTTTAAGGCCAAAAAAAAGCGATATGGGAACTGGTTCCCATATCGCTGTATGCTATCTCTTTTTTTTGAGATGTGGGGTTGCTTGTTGCGTTTCCGTCAGGCTCTAATACTCGTCTTCGTTGAAGAAGAAGTCTTCGTCGTTGGTGGGGTAGTCGGGCCAGATGTCTTCAATCGACTCGTAGGTGTCGCCCTCGTCCTCTATCTCTTGCAGATTTTCTATCACCTCCATAGGAGCGCCGCTGCGCTGGGCGTAGTCAATCAGCTCGTCTTTGGTTGCGGGCCATGGGGCGTCTTCAAGCTTGCTTGCTAACTCAAGTGTCCAATACATAATCGTTTATTCCTCCTTTGAATGAAACTTATTATTGTCTGTTTGAAAAATTTGCGCAAAAGTATATACTATATTTCCTATTCGCAATTTTTCTGCCAATAATTTTCTTCAAACTGATTATGTATGTTGTTAAATCTTGCAAAAACGAAGAAGAAGTCGCTGAGACGGTTCACATATTTCAGCACCGACGAGCTCACTTTGTCGCGCTTCGACAGTGCCACGATGCGGCGCTCGGCGCGGCGCGTAACGGTGCGGGCTATGCCGCATAGCGACGACAGGCGGCTTCCGCCGGGCAGGATGAATCCCTTGAGCGGCGGCAGTTCGTCGTCCATCTCGTCGATTTTTGACTCAAGCTCTTTGATGTCGGCCTCGGTGATCCACTTGATGGAGCCGTGCTTGGGGTCGGCGGGGTCGGTGGCAAGGTAAGAGCCTATGTTGAAAAGCTTGTTCTGGATTTTTCGCAGCATGGCGTGCATGCCGGGGTAGTCGAGTTTTGAGTTGTGCGCAATCAGGCCAACCCATGAGTTCACCTCGTCGATGGTGCCGTAGGCCTCAACGCGCAGGTCGTCTTTGCTAACTCGCTTGCCTCCAACCAGCGAAGTGGTTCCCTTGTCGCCGGTGAGTGTGTAAATCTTACTTTTCATAATTCTCCTGATATTTAGTTAAATATTCAATTAGTTGCTCGGTGTTGTCGGCCATGGCCGTCATGTCGATGTGCTTGCCGCGGGCGAATATCGATTTGCTCACCTGCACAAGCTCTTGCGCCTGGGCGTCGTAGAGTCCGTGCATGTTCACAGCAACTATGCCGCGGCGGTCGTCCTCGCCGTTTACCATGATTTGCGACAGTGTGCTCAGCCACTCGTCGAGTGTGCCTATGCCGCCGGGCAGCACCACAAACAGGTCGGACATCTCTATCATCTTCATCTTGCGGTCGCTCAGGTCGTGGGTGGCCACCATTTCGTCGACCACGGCGTCGCCGCGGTGGGCAAAGCGCTCGGGAATCACGCCCACCACGCGCCCTCCGGCGTCGTGGGTGGCCTGCGCCACAGTGTGCATCAGGCCGGCGTTTACGCCGCCATACACCAGTGTGTGGCCGTTGCGGCCAATCCACTCGCCGGTGTCGCGCGCCACAGCCTCGTATTCCTCGGGCAGTCCGTCGCGCGACGAGCAGTATACCGCTATTTTCAAGTTTTTCTTCATGTTGCTATCCTTTTTTTCGTTGTCAGTATATTAATGTGTACCTCCGCGCTGGGGAGGCCGCTTCACAGCATGCGGCTGTCGATCACGTGGCTCACCTCCTTGAAGGCGTAGGAGTGCTCCTGGCCTGTGGCCGTGTGCCGCAGCACCAGCATGCCGTCGGGCATCACGCGGCTTATTGTGGCCTCGAAGCGCTCGCCGCCTGGCAGCGCAAAGGTGTGGGGCTTGCCGTCGTTGCGATACAGCCTGCCGAGGTAGCGCCTGTGCAGAGCCTCCACGGCGTCGGGGCCTTGGGCGCACAGCTGCTCGATGCGGCCGCACACGTCGCGCAGCAGGGCGTCGAGGTCGGTGTCGCAGCCTGTGATTTGCTTAAGGCTCACGGGGTTGGGTGCGTCGCTCACGAACCTCTCCTGATTCACGTTGAGCCCCACGCCGGCCACCATGTAGTCGATGCCGCTGCCCTTGAGGCTCAGTTCCAGCAATATGCCGCACAGCTTGCGGTCGCACCAGTAGATGTCGTTGGGCCACTTCACCGTCACTTCGCCGCCCGAAGGGGCAAGGCGCGGCTCCACGGCGTCGACTATGGCCAGCGACACCGCCTCGCTCAGGCAGAACTGCCTTGCGGCGGCCACCCCCGGCTGCTTCAACAGCATCGAGAAGGTGAGATTCTTGCCCGGCTCGGCCTCCCAACTGTTGCCCTTCTGGCCGCGTCCTGCCGTCTGGCGGTGGGTGTAGACCACCGTGCCGCTTGGCAGCAGTGCGGCCATGCGCTTGAGGTAGGTGTTGGTCGAAGCCGTTTCGTGCAGCAGTATGTAGCGTGCCATGTTGGAGTGTGTGAGAGTAGGGTGGTTAGTCTTCGGGGAAAGTCATGCGCAGCGTGCGGCTCTCGTCGGGGTTCACGGTGAGGTCGATGCGCACGGTGTCGTCGGGCAGCAGCCCCTCGATGCGCTCGGGCCATTCAATCAGGCACAGCGAGCCGCTGTCGAAGTAGTCCTCGGCCCCCAGGTCTTCGGCCTCGCGCTCGTTTTCCAGACGGTAGCAGTCGAAGTGGTAGATGAGTTCGGCCGTGGTGTCGCTGCGGTACTCGTTTATTATGGCAAACGACGGCGAGTTGGTCGGGTCGCTCTCCACGCCCAGGGCGCGGCACAGCGAGTTGATAAACGTGGTTTTGCCCGCACCCATCTGGCCGTAGAAGGCATACACGGTGTAGTCGCCCATCTGGGCCATAAACTTGTGGGCCGCATCGTCGAGCGACTCAAGATTTTTTATTTCAATGTCAACTGTCTTCATAAGTCTTTTTCAGAAAAGTGGTTTAGCCGCCTTGCGCGCAAATGGCGCGCAGGGGTTTGCAAATATAACACACCACCACCGCAATTGCAACCAAAAGGAACAAAAAAGATGCAAAAAAATAGCCGTGCCGCGCCGCCCGCGAGTAGCGCGCACAACCTATTTTGCAACAAAAAGCAAAAAAATGCGCCGAAATGCTTGCGTGGTTTGCGAAAGTGTATTACCTTTGCAGTCGCAAACAAATCCTGAATGCCTAGGTGGCGGAATTGGTAGACGCGCTAGTTTCAGGTACTAGTGACTTCACGGTCGTGTCGGTTCGAGTCCGGTCCTGGGCACAATTAAGGTTGAAAACTTCACGGTTTTCGACCTTTTTTGCTATATGGGCGTGCCCGCCAAACAGGCGCATTTGCCGCATTGCCCGCACTGCCGTGAAAAATAGTTGCGATTTTGCTTTTTAATTCAGCAAATTACCATTACTTTTGCAAGTCAAAAGGTTTAAGAACAATTAATATTTAGTTACTAATAACATATTATGGCTAAGAAAGAAAATCAAAGTGCCCGCACTTCGCTTGAAGAAGTTAACGACACCTTGTCGTCGTGGGAGCAGAAAGTAGAAGGCAACAAAAAAATCATCTACTATGCAGGCGGCGCCATTGTGGCGGTGGTTGTGATAGTGTTGGCATACATCTACCTGTGGCACATTCCTCAGAGCGATGCGGCAAAGGAAGACATCTCTAAGGCCGACATGGAGCTGTTCCAGGGTCAGGACTCACTGGCTCTCAAGGACTATGAGAAGGTGGCAAGCGACTACAGCAACAAGCCCGCCAACCGTGCCAACCTGAACGCTGCCATCCTGCTCTATCAGAAAGGCAAATATCAGGAGGCTGTGAAATATCTTAACGACTTCGACGCCGAGGGCAACCTCGTGGGCCCCGCTTCGCAATCGCTGCTGGGCGACTGCTACGTAAACCTCAAGCAGTATGACGATGCCATCAAGGCTTTCGACAAGGCCATCAGCCTGGCTGGTGACAATGTGAACTACACTCCGCTCTTCCTGATGAAGAAGGCCACTGTGCTTCACGAACTCAAGAAGTATGCCGATGAGGCCGCAGCCTACCAGACCATCAAGGACAAGTATCCGCAGTTTATGCAGACCTATGGCGTGAACGTGGACAAATATATTGAGCGCGCCAACGCGCAGGCCGGCAAGTAAGCCCCCTCTTCAAAAAAACGCATAATATGCGGCGAGCAGTGCCAACGCACACGGCTCGCCGCATATTTTTTTACGCCATTGTGATTGCGCAGTGGCATTTTTTTCGTAAATTAGCCGCACTTTAAAAAGAAAAACTTTAACAGCAAAACATCCTATTTACTAACAATTTAATCTTCACAAAAGACTATGACACATCGAGCTTTACTGCTACTGGGATGCCTGGCGCTGGCAGCGCAGGCATTCGCTCAACTTCACTTCAGTGCCGCCCTCAACAACAACCACCTGTGGCGCGGATCGGAAGTGAGCGACGGCCTCGTGCTTGAGGCCGACGCATCGGTGACTTTTGCCAAAGGACACCTTAACGCCGGCCTGTGGGGTGGCACCAACACCTCGGGCAAATACAAGGAGTTTGACTACCACGTGTCGTTCATGCAGCAGGGATTCACACTGGCCGTGTGGGACATCTTCAACTTCTCGCCCGGCGCTGCCTACGACAACGAAGACTTCTTTAACTACGACGCGCACACCACGGGTCGATTCCTTGATGTGACGGCGAGCTACAACTTCGCAGCCCTGTCGCCCAAGGTGCCGCTCACGCTGTCGTGGTCCACAGTGGTGTTTGGCCGCGACCGCGGCCTCACCAACGACCACAACATCTACTCCACATGGGTGTATGGCGAATACCGCGTGTGGCAAAACAAGGATTGGGCCGTCGACGCCGGACTGGGCGTGAACTTTGCCCTCAACAACGAGGACAACACCCACACCAACTTCTTTGGCGACCACTATGGCGTGAACACCGTCAACCTTAAGGTGACGCGCCAAGTGCGTCTGGGCAAGTGGCACTTCCCGGTGTATGCCAACGCCCTGTTTAACCCCCAGGCCCGCAAGGGGTACTATCAGATAGGCGCGCAGCTGCTGTCGTTCTAAGCCGCCCGCCCGCACCATCAAGCTTCCCGCCCATAGCAAGCTATCCGGCGGGAAGCTCCGTTTTTAGTGCGCCGTGGAAAAGCAGCGATTTTTTTAACGACAATAGAAGACAATTGGCGACAATTTTTAAGGAGGGGAGAAACCGTTTATAGAAATAAAAAACAAAAAGCGCAATCCCGATTGGTCGGGAATGCGCTCGTTGTGGTTGTCTTATCCGGATTCGAACCAGAACAGGCAGAACCAAAAACTGCAGTGCTACCATTACACCATAAGACAATCTTAACAAATGCGACTCATCGTCTCAAATGCGGTGCAAATTTACGCACGTTTTGCGTAACTTGCAAATTTTTACAATCTTATTTCACTATCAGCAGGTAATAGTTCTTTTTACCGCGCTGAGCAAGAATATACTTTCCGTTGAGCAGGAAATCGCTGTTGATGGTCATGTTGGGGTCGGCCACCTTCTCCTTGTTCACACTCACGCCGCCGCCCTGGGTGAGCTTGCGCATCTCGCCTTTGGAGGCAAACACGGCTGCATGCTCGGTGAGCAGGCTGATGAGCGGCACGCCGGCTGCCACCGCGTCTTTGCTCACCTCAAATGTGGGCACGCCCTCAAACACCGACAGCAGTGTGTCTTCGTCGATTTTGTGCAGAATGTCCTTGGCTTTGTTGGAGAACAGGATTTGCGACGCCTCGACGGCTGTTTCGTAGTCTTGTGCCGAGTGCACCATGGTGGTGATTTCCTTGGCCAGGCGCTTTTGCACGGGGCGCAGGCCGGGATCTTTCTCCTGCTCGGCTATGAGGGCGTTGATTTCGTCCTCGGGCAGGTCGGTGAAGATTTTGATGTATTTCGCAGCGTCGGCATCGCTCACGTTGAGCCAGAACTGGTAGAACTTGTAGGGTGATGTGCGCTTGGGGTCGAGCCACACGTTGCCGCTCTCGGTTTTGCCAAACTTGCCGCCGTCGGCCTTGGTGATGAGCGGGCAGGTGATGGCGTAGGCCTCGCCGCCAGCCATGCGGCGAATCAGCTCGGTGCCGGTGGTGATGTTGCCCCACTGGTCGCTGCCGCCCATCTGCAGGCGGCATCCCTGGGTTTCATACAGGTGCAGGAAGTCGTAGCCCTGCAGCAGCTGGTAGGAGAATTCGGTGAACGACATGCCGTGGTCGGCGTTGGCGGCCAGGCGCTTTTTCACCGAGTCCTTGGCCATCATATAGTTCACTGTGATGTGCTTGCCCACGTCGCGAATGAAGTTGAGAAACGAGAAGTCCTTCATCCAGTCGTAGTTGTTCACCAGGATGGCGTGGTTGGGAGCGTCGCTGTCGAAGTCGAGGAAGTGAGCCAGCTGGCGGCGTATGCACTCCTGATTGTGGCGCAGCGTGTCTTCGTCGATGAGCACGCGCTCCTGCGACTTCATCGAGGGGTCGCCAATCATGCCTGTGGCGCCGCCCACAAGGGCTATGGGGCGGTGTCCGGCGCGCTGGAAGTGCTTGAGCATCATTATGCTCACCAGATGGCCAATGTGCAGCGAGTCGGCGGTGGGGTCGATGCCCACGTAGGCCGATGTCATTTCTTTATTTAGTTGCTCCTCAGTTCCTGGCATGATGTTGTTGATCATGCCTCTCCACTTTAGTTCTTCTACAAAATTCATCGATTTGTGTGAAATGTCTATAATGTGTTGTTATATAAATGTTAGTTGTTGCTTTGCGCCATTGTGCTTGGCGCGCCACAAAGTTAGCACTTAATGCCGAGATTACCAAAATCATAGCCGCTTCAGCAAGCTTATGGGCAGCAGGAGGCCGTTTTGGGGACTAAAAACGAAATACATTTTCACAAATGCACTCCTCTTTTGCCAAACAAAGTTAAATTAGGAAAGAAAATTGCCCAAAAACTATGTTGCATAACATATTTGTGCTACTTTTGCATCGGTTTTTCATGGTATTAGTTTTTAAGGTTATGAAATTCACGGGCGTCGTGAGATGGTTTTGAAATTCATTTGTTTAAGGTTTATGTTAATGGTATTAGAAGGTTAATTAGTTAAGCGATCCTGGACGTTGAGTCTAGGATTTACTTTTTTTATAAGGTTTAAGGTTTAAAGTTTAGAGATTAAGGTTTAAAGTTGAGGGTTGAAAGATTAAGGTTGGCGGGCTATTGAAAAAGATATGCCTAAAAATAGTGTGATTTAATAAATTATCGTTATTTTTGCAAAATAATAGCAAAAGCGTTAGCTGAAATATGCACACAGCGTCTTTTCTTTATTTCTTTACTCACAATTAATCAACCAACATTATGAACCTACAACGAATCAAGAGTGCGCTTGCCATAGGCCTGCTGCTGACGTCGGCATCGTGGCTTTCGGCACAAGTGCGCACGCTCGGCGGGTTGCCGGCAGTGCCGCAGCATGTGGCAAAGCAAGCCAAGCAGAAAAAGGCTCCCAAGCCTGCCGCCGCCACCAAGAGCGGCTATGGCTGGATGATTGCAACCGAGCTCGACGACGATGACGAGGAGGTGGAAAACTTCGGCTACGCCACCATCTCGCTCACAAGCGGCTCGGTGACCACCAAGTACAAAAACACCTATCAATCGTGCGCCGGCGCCTATGCCAACGGCGCCTACTATGGCTACACCTGCCGCTTCAGCGGTTCGAGCCTCACTCCCAAAAACTTTGTGAAGCTTGATGTGAACACGGGCACCTACACCACCGTGGCCGACTACTCAAAGATGACCACGGGCTACAACGATATGACGTTTGACTACAACACCCAGACCATGTGGGTGCTGGGCGTGAACGCCGACGCCACAGCGTCGGTGCTGGGCACGGTGGACGTGGCCACGGGCGCCTATACGGCAAAGTATGACCTTGGCCAGGGCTTCCTCACGCTGGCCGCCACCTACAGCGGGCAGCTGTATGGCATCTCGCTGGCCGGCGACCTCTACACCATCGACAAGGCCACTGGCGCCACCGCCAAGGTGGGCGCCACCGGCGTGACCCCAGCCTACAACCAGAGCATGGAGTTTGACCACACCGACGAGACCCTCTATTGGGCCGAGACCGACAAGCGCGGCAGCAATCTCTATACTGTGGACGTGACCACCGGCAAGGCCAAAAAGGTGAGCACGCTCGGCTATGACGACGATGCGCAAATCACCGGCCTCTACGTGCCCTTCACCGTGAAGAGCGACGATGTGCCCGCGGCCCCCGAAGGCCTCACGGCAACGGCCATCAGCGGCACCGCCATAAAGCTGGCGTGGACCAACCCCACGCTCACCAAGGGCGGCAAGGCCCTCAGCTCGATCACCCAGGTGGTGGTGAGCCGCGATGGCACTGCCATCGACACCATCACCGGTACCACTCCGGGCGCGCAGCTCACCTACACCGACAACCACGGCGGCAGCACATCGTCGTGGAGTACCACCAAGGCCAACTATGAGGTGGTGGCCTACAACGAGGCCGGTGACGGCCTTGGAGCCAAGGCAACCGGCGTGCGCGGCGAGGACTATCCCGGCAAGGTCCAGAACCTTAAGGTGACCAAGGTTAACGGCATGACGCAGCTCACTTGGGAAGCCCCCGTGGCCGGCGAGAGCGGAGGCTGGTTTGACGCAGCCACGCTCACCTACAAGATTCGCCGCGGCTCGGACGTGCTCGAGAGCGACCTTGCCGCCAACACCTATACCGACACCGCCAATGTGAAGCCGGCCTTCTACACCTACCGCATCACGTCGCAGACCAAGAACAAGCGGTTTGGCTCGGATGTGTACACCGATCCCGTGTTTGTGGGCGAGGCCGACAATCTGCCGCAGAAGTATGAGTTCACCGCCGCTGGCTTCAAAAACTGGAACGTGATCGACGTTGCCGACGACGACGAAACGTGGAAGCAGCTGGTGGAGGACGAGCGCAACACCGCCCAGATGTATGCCTACGAAAACAAGGCCGACGACTGGCTGATTTCGCGCCCCTTCAAGCTGACCACGGGCAAGACCTACCGCGCCAAGTTTGACGCCAAGGCCGAATTCTCGTTCCTGCCCGCCGAAATGGAAGTGTGGATTCTGAAAGACGGCAATCCGCAAAACGGCAAGATGGAGCTGAAGGAGACGGTGAAGAACACGCTGTTCAGCCCGCGCGCGGTGGTGTTTACCGCCGCTGAGGCCGGCGACTACAGCCTTGCCTTCCGCTGCAAGAGCACCACATCGGGCGCGCGACTCAACATTGCCGATCCCGAGGTGGAGGAGTTCTTCGACGCCGATATGGCCGTTGACGAACTCACCGTGACCAAATATCCCGTGGTGGGCAAGACCTACCAGCAGCAGGTGGTGGTGCGCAACAACGGCAGCAAGCCGCAGACAGACTACACCGTGAACCTGCTGCAGCGCAAGGCCGACGGCACCAGCCAGGTGCTGCTCAACTCAAAGCCCGGCGTTACGCTGGCCACCGACTCGACCGTGACCGTGACATTCGACCTCAACTGCACCGCCGAAGGCCCCCTCGCCCTGCAGGCGCAAGTGGTGCTGGCTGGCGACAAGAACGCCCTCAACGACACTTCGGCCGTGAAGCAGGTGAGCGTGCAGCCCGCCGGCAGCGACGATGTGGTGGAAATAGGCAAGCGCGAAGACGTGTATGGCTATCTGCCCATTGGCTTCGTGTATGAGTCGACCATGGCTCAGACGGTATACACCGCCCAGGAAATCAACAAGGGCCTCTGCTCGATTAAGCGCATTGCCTGGCCCTACAAATACAACACCGGCATCAGCGATGTGAAGGTGAAGGTGCTGGTGGGCAACACCACCGCCCCCAACCTGAAGAAGACCTTCGTCGACACGCTGGCGCTGACCAAGGTGTTCGACGGCACCGTGACCATGATTGGCGACAACACCGAGCACGAACTGGTGATTGAATTCGACAATCCATACTTCTACAATGGCGGCAACCTGTGCATTATGACCGAGAAGCGCGACGCTAAGATTATGACGCGCTATGGTGGCGGCTACTGTACCAACGACAAAAAGCTCACCGACCGCACCCGCAGCTGGCAGTATTCAACCCTCACGGGCAAATACACCCTCACCCAGGGCATGACCACCGACGCCATCCCCGACATCAAGCTGTATGCCGAGGTCGACGGTGCCAAACTTAGCGGCGCTGTGACCGATGGCGGCGAGGCCGTGACAGGCGCCACCGTTGCCGTGAGCGAGCTCAACGCCACTGCCACAACCGATGCCGAGGGCCGCTACTCGTTTGCCTACCTGCCTGCCGGCACCTACACCGTGAATGTGGCCAATGCCGACTCGTCGAAGACGGCTACCCGCACCGTGACCGTGGTCAAGGGAGAAACGACTACACTGAACGTTGACCTCACTCCGTCGACCGGCGTGACAGCTGCCGAGGTGGCCTCGGGCGCAGTCAAGCTCTATCCCGTGCCTGCCGACCAGACTCTGAACGTGAGCGGCAGCTACGACCGCCTGCGCCTCGTGAGCAGCACCGGCGCCACCGTGCTTGAGGCTGGCGGCCAGTCGCAGATCAGCGTTGGCGGCCTTGGCTCGGGCATCTACCTGGCCATCATCAGCCACAACGGCTCGACCACCGTGCAGAAGGTGGTGGTGAAGCACTAACCGCACGGCCGCAGCGCACAGCTGCCGCCGAAACGCAAAAATAATAACTGGCTGGACACTTCGCAGGTGTCCAGCCAGTTTTTTCGTTTATGCAGGGGGGGCGGGGCGTCAGCCCTGCCGCTTGCGCCAGCGGGCGGGCGAGCATCCTTCGCGCTCCTTGAATGCCTTTATAAAGTGGCTCTGCGACAGAAATCCCGACTGCTCCGACACCACGGTGAGCTTCACGTCGGGGTGCAGCAGCATTTGCCGCTTGGCGTAGTCGATGCGCAGGCTGGTGATCCAGCCGCGGTAGGTGGCCTTCATCTCGGCGTTGATGTAGGCCGAGAGGTAGGTGCGGTTGGTGTGCAGCGCGTCGGCCAGCTCCTTTATGGTGAGGTGTGGCTGCGTGAAGCCCTCGTTGGCCACCCATTGGCTTATTTTCGAGGCAATGTCGGCGTAATAGGCCGGGGCGTCGTCGGCCACGGGCGGCACCGGTGGCTGCCCGGCGGCGCTGTCGTCGGCGGCCAGTTCGCTGCTCAGGGCGTGCTCCACCTGCTCGTAAAACAGCATGTAGTTCAGGTAGCAGCAAAACAGGTAGATGTAGAACGGCACCGACGACAATATCCACACATACACGTAGTGGTCGGGCAGAAACGTGAGCAGGCCGCAGCCCACGCCAAATATCACCGCCCAGTAGGTGAACACCGACAGCCACTTTATGTAGGCCCCAATGTTGTCGGAGTGGGTGTCGTCGAACAGGCGCACGGCCCTGCGATACGACCTTATGAGCCACCACGTGAGCCTCAGCCCGTAGGCCACCAGCCACGCGGCCAGCGCCCCCATGCACGCCAGCTGCCACACGCCGCCTGCGGGCAGTGCCAGCGTGGCGCCGGCCAAAGCAGTGAACACCAGCCACAGGGCAATGTTGGTGGCCGTCATCCGGCTGGTGACCGACGTCTTGTCGAGCAGCCGGGCCAGAGCCGAGCTAAACAGCCAGTAGCACAGGAAATAGGTGGAGAGGTTCATCAATATGGCGGCGTTGGCGTTGATGAACCGCAGGCCCACAAACAGGTGCACCATGTAGTTGGCCGCAAGCAGCAGCAGGGCCGCGCCCATGGTGCGGCGCGAGCGCTGGTAGTTGGCGAATATCGCCCGGTCGGGCGTTGGGGCAAAGATGAAGTAAAGCCCGAAAAACAGCATCAGCGGCAGGGCCACGCACAGCGAGTAGCGGTATAGCTCATGGTTTATCATAATGCCATGTGAACTGCGCTAACGGTTGCCCCATGAGAATGCCGTGCTCGCCACCATTTGCGCCTTGATGCGCTTCAGCGGGCCAATGGTGGTGGTAGTGGTGAGCATGGTGATTTTTGGCCAGCCGTTGTAGTAGTAGAAGCACTTGCTGTCGTTCTCCACCTCGATTTGCTTCACCTCTTGCAGCGCCTTTTCGATTTTCTTGGCCGAGAGGCCTTTTTGGGTGTTCACGACGCCGCTTATGGCTCCTGCCAGCAGCGGTGCTATGTCTTTGCCGTCGACCGCGGTGCTCACGTTGCCCAGCACAAAGTAGTCGTCGTCAAACTCCGTCTCGGTGTCGGTGGAGTCAATCACGCCATAGTCGGCATAGCGGGTCAGCGTGTAGCCGGGGCTGTCGGCGGTGGCGGCCACTGTGTCGCGCTCCTCCTGGCCGGCGGTGAACTGGCTGCCGTGGTTGGCAAACATCACCTGCAGGGCGGCAAGGGTGCCGCGCACGCCCTCTTCGGTGGCCAGAGTCTTGCTATACAGCCCCTTCATGGCGTCGCGCTTCACCACTTTGCTCATTTCGGGGTTGGCGGCAAATGTTGAGTCGATTATGCGCTCGTAGGCCCGCAGCTGCAGCTTGCCCACTTCCTGCCAGTTTTTTATCTCGGTCACCTGGCCTGCAAAGTCGGTGCCCACCGCCACCTTGGTGCCCCTGAGGGCGCTGATGCCGGCCTCGTGCAGGCGCGCCTTGAAGTTGTCGGCGCAGCTGGGGTCGGCCTTGCAGCTCTGCACCAGCAGGTGCAGCGTGTAGCCGTCGGCGGTGCTGTCGGCCACGGCCAGCTTGAAGTTGGTGTCTACGCGGTAGCGCACAGTGGTGTCGCCGTCGGTCACGTCGCTTTCTTGCGACACAGCCGTGTAAGTGGTGGTGTCGTGCAGCTCATAGCAGCCCACCACGGGCACCACGGCGGCGCTGTCCTCGCCTACAAATGCCGAGTCAACGAGTACTGAGTCGGCCACGGCGTCGGCATCGTCTTGAGACATGGCGGCGTGACTGTGTGGGGTGCTGGCGGCCACTGCGGCCGCGGCTGCCGTAAGGCAGGCAATAGCGGTGATAATGTGCTTCATAATTTTTTTCGTTTCTGTGTATGTCGTTTTCTTTATCGTTTCAGCGAATAGTGAAAATGGCGCTAAGCCACAAGTGCAAAGGTAAAAAATAAAGCGCATTTAGCCCCGCTCGCGGCTGGGCAAAATGCGCAAAAAAAAGCCGCCGCCTCCTTTGCTTGGAGGCGGCGGCCGTAACGGATATATCTAAACTTGTTTTATTATTGCTTCAAGTTTAATTGCCTTAGAGCTGAGGACCAGCGGCTACGAGAGCCTTGCCAGCCTCGTTGTTCTCATACTTGGCGAAGTTCTTGATGAAGCGGGCAGCCAGGTCTTTAGCCTTTGCATCCCACTCGGCAGCGTCCTTGTAGGTGTCGCGCGGATCAAGAATCTTGGGATCTACGCCCTCGAGCTGAGTCGGAACCACGAAGTTGAAGTAGGGGATAGTCTTTGTGGGAGCCTTGTCGATGCTGTGGTCGAGGATGGCGTCGATGATGCCGCGGGTGTCGCGGATCGAGATGCGCTTGCCAGTGCCGTTCCAGCCAGTGTTCACGAGGTATGCCTTGGCACCGCTCTTCTGCATCTTCTTAACCAGTTCCTCGGCATACTTAGTGGGGTGCAGCTCAAGGAATGCCTGGCCGAAGCAAGCCGAGAATGTGGGAGTCGGCTCAGTGATGCCGCGCTCAGTGCCTGCCAGCTTGGCTGTGAAGCCAGAGAGGAAGTAGTACTTAGTCTGCTCAGCGTTCAGGATCGACACGGGGGGCAGCACACCGAATGCGTCGGCGCTCAGGAAGATCACCTGCTTTGCAGCGGGGCCCTGAGAATAGGGGCGCTGGATGTTCTTGATGTGGTAGATAGGATAAGAAACGCGAGTGTTCTCTGTCACGCTCTTGTCGGCGAAGTCGATCTTGCCGTCCTTGTCAACGGTGACGTTCTCGAGCAGAGCGTCGCGAGTGATGGCGCCGTAGATGTCGGGCTCAGACTCCTTGTCGAGGTTGATAACCTTGGCATAGCAGCCGCCCTCGAAGTTGAACACGCCTTCGTCGTCCCATCCGTGCTCGTCGTCGCCGATGAGCTTGCGCTTCGGGTCGGTCGACAGAGTAGTCTTGCCAGTACCCGACAGACCGAAGAAGATGGCGGTGTTCTCGCCGTTCATATCTGTGTTGGCCGAGCAGTGCATCGAAGCGATGCCCTTCAGGGGCAGGAAGTAGTTCATCATAGAGAACATACCCTTCTTCATCTCACCGCCATACCATGTGTTGATGATAACTTGCTCCTTAGAAGTCACATTGAACACAACAGCTGTCTCTGAGTTCAGACCCAGCTCCTTGTAGTTCTCAACCTTGGCCTTTGATGCGTTGTAAACGATGAAGTCGGGCTCCTGGTCGAATTCAGCCTCGTTCTGAGGACGGATGAACATGTTGGTCACGAAGTGTGCCTGCCATGCCACCTCCATGATGAAGCGAACCTTCATGCGGGTGTCCTTGTGGGTGCCGCAGAAGCCATCAACCACGTACAGTTTCTTGTTAGAAAGCTCCTTCTTTGCAATCTCCTTCACGGCTGCCCAAGCTTCCTTAGAGGCACGGTGGTTGTCGTTCTTGTATTCGTCCGATGTCCACCACACAGTGTCGTGAGAGTTCTCATCGTCAACGATGAACTTGTCCTTAGGCGAACGGCCGGTGTAGATACCAGTCATCACGTTCACAGCGCCGAGTTCGGTCTCCTGACCTTTCTCGTAGCCCTCGAGACCTGCTTTAGTCTCTTCGTTGAACAACACCTCGTAAGAAGGATTGTAGAGAACCTCAGTAGTGCCTGTGATTCCGTACTTTGCCAAAACTGACTTATCAAACTTTGCCATTTTGAAATGTGTTTAATGTGTTTGTAATAAACTTATTATATTCTTTTATCTCTTTATCTACTGAAAACCAATGCAAAATTAGTGAATTATTTGGATACAGTGACAACAATAAGGAATTTTTTCCCTAATAATTGCGCTATTATAATAATTTAAGTTTTCGCCTGGTTTTGCTTGGCGGCCTCGAGGCGCGCTCGCCGCTCGGCCATGCTGCGCTCGCGCCACTTGGCGGCGCGCTCGGCGGCGGCAATGGCGGCGGGGTTGGATGCCGCCTCCTCGGGGGTGAGGCGCATCAGTCCGGCGGCGTTCACGAGGTCTTTCACCACCTCGCCGCCGGCTATGAGGCCGGCCACGGCGGGCACAAAGGCGTTGCTGGCCGGAATGTCGCGCCGCTCGGTGCACTTGCGCATGTCCTTGTCGGGGCATATGCAGTGCAGGCGGCAGCTGATGTCGGGGTCGTCGATGGGCCGCAGCGGCTCTTCTTCGCTGTATACGCACTTAAGCCGGCCAATGCCCAGCTTGCGCAGTTTTTTGCGTATCACCTTGGCCAGCGGGTCCATCTTGGTCTTGTTGATGTCGGTCACGCGGAATGCCGTGGCGTCGAGCTTGTTGGCCGCGCCCATGCACGATATTATGGGCACCCCCAGCGCGTGGCAGCGCTTAATCAGCTCCAGCTTGGCCGTCACGGTGTCGATGCAGTCCACCACATAGTCCATCTTCGAGAGGTCGATGTTGTCGGCATTCGACGGCAGGTAGAACTGCTTGTAGGTGTGTACTATGCAGCGCGGATTTATTTGCAGCACGCGCTCGCGCGCCACGTCCACCTTGTGGCGGCCCACAGTGGTGGTGAGGGCTATTATCTGGCGGTTGACGTTGGTCAGGCACACGCGGTCGTCGTCAATCAGGTCAATCTCGCCCACACCGCTGCGGGCAATGGCCTCAACCACATAGCCGCCCACGCCGCCCACGCCAAACACCGCCACCCGGCTTGCCGCCAGCACGTCGATGGCCGCCCGGCCCATGAGCAGCTGTGTGCGTGAAAACTGATTTTGCATTGCTTTTATTGAGTTTTTTGTGTTAGCGCACTGCAAGTGCAATAAATTCCCTTGTCGGCCCAGTGGGGCGTCAGCCCCCAAGGCTCGGTGCAAAATTACGAATTTTTTGCCACACCCCCGCCATGCCGCCTCCCAATCTCCCGATTTGCCCCCGCGCCGCCTCGCCGCGCACTCCGCTTGCTGCTGCTTTTAAGAGGGCTTTTGCTACTATGTATAAATCATTGAAAATCAAAAATATAAAATTAAAATTATGCCGTTTGTGGACTTTTTATTATACCGTTTGATGGGATTTTGTTATACCGTTTGTGGAATTCTGTGGGGCGGAGGGCGTTGCGGACGGGCCAACGTTTAACTTATGTTGAGGGTGCGTGTGGGCAAAATGTTGTAATTTTGCAATAGCCGCTACGGCAATGCCGGCTCGGCCGCCGCGGCAGCTACATTATAAGGTATTGAGAAAAGTTTTTTAGGATTATGAAGAGAATAAGTTTCAGGCACTTTGCCCTGCTGCTGGCCGTGCTGGCGGCAGGCGTGGCAATGGCGGCAGGCGTGGCGCAGGCCACGTTCAGCACCAAGTCGCACGACTTCGGCTACATCAAGGAGGCTAAAGGCCCGGTGTCGTACACATTCGAGTTCACCAACACGGGCACGGCGCCGCTCATCGTGATTGAGTCTACGGCATCGTGCGGCTGCACCCGTCCCGAATACCCCACCAAGCCCATCAAACCGGGCAAAAAAGCAAAAATCAAGGTCACTTATAGCCCCATAGGCCGGCCGGGCGCGTTCCGCAAGACCATAAAGGTGAAGACCAACGGCCGCGAGCGTGTGACCACGCTGGTGATTGAGGGGGTGGTGATTCCTAAACGGTGACCGTGGCCATGAGAAGAACATTATTGACGCTGGCCACCCTGGCCGCCTGCGCCGCTGCCGTGGCACAGGGCCGCGTGTCGTGGCTTGAGACGGTGCACGACTTTGGCACGTTCAGCGAGAGCGTGGGCAAGGTGACGGGGGTGATGCGGTTTGTCAACACCGGCGACTCGGCCCTGCTGATCACGCGCGTGCGCCCCACGTGCGGCTGCACGGCGGGCGACTTCAGGCGCACCCCGGTGATGCCCGGCGACACCGCCGCCGTCACGCTCACCTACACGGCCATAGGCCGGCCCGGCGAGTTTTGCAAAGACGTGTATGTCTACACCACGGGCCGGCCGCGCCGCTCGGTGGTGTCGATCAAGGGCAAGGTGATAGGCAGCGTGGCCACTGTGAGCGAGCAGTATCCCGTGGCCGTGGGCCCGCTGCGCCTCGACCGCGCCAGCATTCCGCTGGGCGACATCACCCGCGGCAAGACCCGCATGGCCTATCTTAGCGGCTACAACACCAGCACCGATTCGGTTCGCGTGGCCTTCAGCGGCGTCACGCCTGGCATCATCCCCCAGGCGCTGCCGCAGGTGGTGGCTCCGGGCAGCACCATGACGGTGACGGTGTTCTACGACTCGGGCAGCGCCCCGCTGTGGGGGCTCAGCACCTACTCCTTTGGCATCAGCGCCACTCCGGTGGGCGGAGGCGAAGGCGGCACTGCCGAGGCCAGCGTGATGGCCATGGTGAAGGAAGACTTCAGCCGCCTCACACCCAAGCAGCGCGCCTGCGCCCCGGTGGCCATGCTCGAGGCCGACAGGCTTGACTTCGGCACCGTTAGCCGCCAGGCTGGGCCGGTGCAGCGCAGGCTCACTGTGTCCAACACGGGCCGCGAACCGCTGCTGGTGCGCCGCGCCTACAGCCTGTGGCCGGGCGTGACGGTGGCCGTGAAGGGCGGCAAAATAAAGCCCGGGCGCAGCGCCGACATAGTGGTCACCGTCAGCCCCGACAAACTCGACCAGGCCGTGAAGGCGCTCAACGCCCCGATAAGCCTTATCACCAACGACCCGCTCAACCCCGTGCAGGAGGTGCGCGCCGTGGGGCTGCTGGCACCATAGCCGCAAGGCGGCGCAAGGGGCGTTTTGATTTGTCGATTATTATTGCTAATTTCGTACACCACTTTTTCAATAGAGGACATAAATTATATAACGATACACACAATATGAGCAACGATATTAAGCACACCGAGGAAAATCCACTCATCCACCATCCCGAAAACGACAGTCAGTATTCCGGGCTGCAAGTTAACTCAGGCGTGGTGCAGCCGCCCATGGTCAGCCCCTACCTGAAGCGGCGCAAGCGCCGCCTGCTCAGCGTTAACGACTATGTGGAGGGCATCCTCAAGGGCAACACCACAGTGCTGGGCCAGGCCGTGACCCTCATCGAGAGCCTCGCCCCGCAGCACCAGGCCATAGCCCAGGAGGTGATAGCCAAGTGTCTGCCCTATGCTGGCAATTCGCGCCGCATAGGCATCACGGGCGTGCCGGGTGCGGGCAAGAGCACGTCGATCGACGTGTTTGGCATGCACGTGCTCGAGCGCGGAGGCAAGCTCGCCGTGCTCGCCATCGACCCCAGCAGCGAGCGCTCCAACGGCTCGATTCTGGGCGACAAGACGCGCATGGAGCGCCTGGCCGTGCATCCCCGCGCATTCATCCGCCCTTCACCCTCGGCAGGCTCGCTTGGCGGTGTGGCGCGCAAGACGCGTGAAACCATCATGCTGTGCGAGGCTGCCGGCTACAACACCATATTCGTCGAGACCGTGGGTGTGGGCCAGAGCGAGACGGCCGTGCACTCAATGGTCGACTACTTCCTGCTCATCCAGCTCGCCGGCACCGGCGACGAGCTGCAGGGCATAAAGCGCGGCATCATGGAGATGGCCGACGGCATCGTTATCAATAAGGCCGACGGCGACAACATCGACCGCGCCAACCTGGCCGCGGCTCAGTTCCGCAACGCCCTGCACCTGTTCCCGCTGCCGCCCAGCGGCTTCGTGCCCGAAGTGCTCACATACTCGGGCTACTACAACCTGAACATCGACAAGGTGTGGGACATGATAGACCGCTACTTCGACTTCGTGAAGAAAAACGGCTACTTCCACGAGAAGCGCCGCCAGCAAGAGAAGTACTGGATGTTTGAGACCATCAACGAGAAGCTGAAGAGCCACTTCTATAACAATCCCGAGATCGACGCCATGCTCAAAGAGAAAGAGCAGCTGGTGCTCGACAGCCGCCAGTCGTCGTTCGTCGCCGCGGGCGATGTGCTGCATTACTACTTCGAACACTTGAAATAGAGCATCGGTGCGGTCGATTTTTAGGCCAAAATGTTTGCCAAGTTGCAAAAAGAGCCTTAACTTTGCGCCGCATTAAAAGCCCAGATGGCGGAATAGGTAGACGCGCTGGTCTCAAACACCAGTGGAGTAACATCCGTGTCGGTTCGATCCCGACTCTGGGTACCGCAAAGCCGCTTGACACGCATCCGCGCGCCAAGCGGCTTTTTTGCACCCAAATTTTGGCGAGTTATTTCGCATAATACCTTATTTAGTAGTGAATTACAGTGTGGATGCGGCATGCCGAGCGCACTGAAAAAGTGGCAATCCCAGAGGGATTGGATATGTGTAGGCAGGTATGCAGCGGAGGCGCAGACGACGCGAAATGCCTGCTCAGCGTCCTCTACTGCCAGTGCATTCCAAAGGAATGCGACCGCTGCCGCCCTGCACGCTGCAGCAACCTAATGATTTGTGTATCAGCTTATCCGCCTGTTGTCGCATTCCTCTCTAAGTTTGCAGAGAATTGCGACGAAGTCGCATAA
>CAVKDU010000030.1:0-35054 GCA_963655175.1 Wujia chipingensis
CATTGAATATCAGTGATTTAATGGTGAATGTTAAAATTTTCTTGGGACAGCCGTGTGGCATGCCACGTCCCTACAATTTGGCGCATTCTCCACCCACTAATATGCCTGAATTACCACTTTTTCAGTGCTCTCGGTATGCTGCGTCGCTACGGAGATTCTGCTTATTTTTAGGCAATTAAACGCTTTTAGAGCTGGATGTGGGTGCCTTTGGTGAGGTCGCTGAGGTTGGCGGCGTTGGTTATCACCACTTCGCGCACGCCGTTGTCGAGGGTGGCAAAGGCGTTGTCGAGTTTGGGTATCATGCCGTCTTTGATGATGCCGAGCGACTTCAGCTGGTCGTATTGCGACATGCGCAGCACGGGTATCACGCTGTCGTCATCGTCAGGGTTCATGAGCACGCCGTCTTTCTCAAAGCAGTAGACCAGCGTCACGCTATAGTAGCGCGACAGGGCGGTGGCGGTGGCCGCTGCCATGGTGTCGGCGTTGGTGTTGAGCATGTGGCCCATGCCGTCGTGGGTGAGGGGGGCAATCACGGGCATCACGCCCGAGCCGATGAGCTGCGCCAGTGCCTTGCCGTTGGCCTTCTTCACATCGCCCACCCAGCCGTAGTCCACGGTGCGCACCGGGCGCTTGACGCTGAGCATTATGTTCATGTCGGCGCCTGTGAGGCCTATGGCGTTCTGCTTGTGCCACTGCAGCAGTGCCACGAGGCGCTTGTTGACCAGTCCGCCATACACCATGGTGACCACGTCGAGCATGTCGCTGTCGGTCACGCGCCGGCCCTCGACCATGGTGGTCTTTATGCCCAGGCGCTCGGCCATTTTGGTGGCCATCACGCCGCCGCCGTGCACCAGCACCTTGGGTTGGCGGATGGCGGCCACATCGGTGATGAGGCGCTTAAGCGCCACGGGGTTTTCCACAATTTTGCCGCCCACCTTCACGATGAGCAAATCCTGCTTTTGTTCCATATTGCTGTCACATTTAAAAAAGGAACCAGAGCCGGGGTGCCGCCTTGCGAGGCGCGCCCGGCCCTGGAAAAAATCTGTTTTATTCTTCTTTGCCAAACTCCATGAGGTAGGCCTTGATGAAACCGTCGATGTCGCCGTCCATCACTCCGCCCACGTCGCTCGTCTGGTAGCCCGTGCGGTGGTCCTTCACGCGGCGGTCGTCCATCACATAGCTGCGAATCTGCGATCCCCACTCGATTTTCTTCTTCGAGTCTTCCACCTTGCGCTGCTCCTCCTGGCGGTGCTGCAGCTCCTTGTTGTAGAGAATTGACTTGAGGTTGCGCAGAGCGTTCTCGCGGTTTTTGGGCTGGTCGCGCGTCTCGGTATTTTCCACCAGAATCTCCTCTTCCTCGCCGGTGTAGGGGTCTTTATACTGGTAGCGCACGCGCACGCCGCTCTCCACCTTGTTCACATTCTGGCCGCCGGCGCCGCCGCTGCGGAAGGTGTCCCACGAGATGCGTGCCGGGTCGAGGTTGATTTCGATGGTGTCGTCGACGAGCGGGGTGACAAACACCGAGGCAAACGAGGTCATGCGCTTGCCCTGGGCGTTGTAGGGCGACACGCGCACCAGGCGGTGCACGCCGTTTTCGCTCTTGAGGTAGCCGTAGGCAAATGCGCCCTCCACGCTTATGGTGACGCTCTTGATGCCGGCCTCGTCGCCATCGACCATGTGCTCGATGGCCGTCTTGTAGCCGTGGCGCTCGCACCAGCGCAGATACATGCGCATGAGCATCGACGCCCAGTCTTGGCTCTCGGTGCCGCCGGCGCCGGAGTTGATTTTGAGAATGGCGTCCATCTTGTCCTCGTCGCGGCGGAGCATGTTGCGCAGCTCCAGCTTCTCGATTTTCTTGAGGGCGTCGGCATAGAGCGCGTCGAGCTCGTCTTCGGTGAGCACGCCCTCCTTGACAAAGTCAAAGCCGATGGCCACCTCGTCGACGGCGGCCTCCACCTCGCTGCAGCTGTCGATCCAGTAGTGCAGCATCTTGATTTTCTTCATCTGCGCTTCGGCCGCCTTCTGGTCTTGCCAGAAGTCGGGCACATGAGTGCGCAGCTCCTCTTCTTCGACTTCTATTTTCTTGTTGTCGACGTCAAAGATACCTCCTCAGCGCATCCTTGCGCTCTTGTATCTCTTTTAGCTGTTCTTGCGTAATCATTCGAGTCTTTAATGATTAAATGGGGTTAGTAAATTATTGAATTATTTGTTGCTGTCTTGGCTGTCGCCCTTCTTGCGGAAGTCGGCGGCATACATGGCGTCGATGAGCTTGGCGTAGCGCTTGTTGATGACGGCGCGGCGAATTTTAAGCGTGTTGGTGAGCTCGCCGCTCTCCATGGTGAAGGGGCGCGGCAGCAGCACGAAGCGCTTAATCTGCTCATAGCTGGCCATGTCTTTCTGATAGCCCTGGATGCGGGCGTCGAGCATCTTGTGGATGTCGGCGTTGTTCACCAGGTCTTCAACGCTCTTGTATGCAATCTTCTTCTTGGCGGCATAGGCCTTGAGTTCGTCGAAGTTGGGCACGATGAGCGCCGACACATATTTGCGGCCGTCGCCAATCACGGTGACCTGCTCGATGAAGATGTCCTGGCCGAGGGAGGTTTCGAGCACTTGCGGGGCAATGTACTTGCCGTTGCTGGTCTTGTAGAGGTCTTTGAGGCGCTCGGTCATCACCAGCTGACCGGTGTCGGTGATGTGGCCGCAGTCGCCTGTGTGAAACCAGCCGTCGGCGTCGATGGCCTTGGCCGTCTCCTCGGGCTTGTTGAAATAGCCCTTCATCACGGTGGGTCCCTTCACCAGAATCTCACTGTCCTCGCCTATCTTCACCATCACGCCGGGCAGCGTGGAGCCAATGGTACCCAGCTCCCAGCCCACCGAGGGGTAGAAGCTGACGGTGGCGTTGGTCTCGCTGAGGCCGTAGCCAATGACTATGTTGATGCCTATGGCGTGGAGGAACTCGGTGATGTTGTCGCTGAGCATGGCGCCGGCTGTGGGGAAGAAGCGGCCGTGCTCCACGCCTATGGCGCGGCGCAGGCGGCTGAACACCTTCTTCTCGAAATACTGGTATTGCTTCTCGACCAGCAGCGGCGGCTTGCGGCCCGTGCGCACATACTTCACGTTGCGCGTGCGGCCCACGGCCACGGCGCGCTTAAAGAGCATCTTCACCACGGGCTTGGCCTTCGACACATTGTCGTTGATGGCCGTGTACACCTTTTCCCAGAAGCGCGGCACGCTGCACATGCATGTGGGCTGCACCTCGCGCACGGCCTTCTGAATTTCCTTGGGGTTGAGGTTGATGGCAACGCGCACGCCGCTACACAGGCACACCATGGTCCAACCCAGCTCAAACACGTGGCTGAAGGGCAGGAAACTGAGCGAAAGGTCGGTTTCGTCGTTGAGGTGGATGCGCTTGAGGTGGCCGTCCATGGCCGACATGAAGTTGTGGTGGGTAAGCATCACGCCCTTGGGCACGCCGGTGGTGCCCGAGGTGTAGATGAGATACATCAGGTCGCCGGGGTCGAAGGCCTTGCGGCGCGCCTCAACGGCGTCGAGCTCGGCCTGGGTGGGATTGTCGCCCTGGGCCAGGAACTCGGCCCACGACATGGTGTCGGCATCGCCGGCATCGCGCACCACGCTGGGGTCGAGAGTGACGATGTGCTTCAGCGTGGGGCACTGGCCCAGCAGCTGCCGGGCTATGGCATACTGGTTCTGGTCGCCGGTGAACAGCACTGTGGCGCCAGCGTCGTTGACGATGTAGGCGGCCTCATCCTTGCTGCTGGTGGCGTAGATGGGCACGGGCACGGCGCGGTTGTTGAACGCGGCAAAGTGCGTGATCAGAATCTCGGGGCAGTTTTGCGTGAATATGCACACGCGGCCCTGCTCCTCAACTCCGGCCTTGTATAGCGACACGGCCTCGCACCTGATGGCTTTGTCCATCTCTACCCACGACATCGACGTCCACTCCTGAGTGGCGTAGTCGCGAAATCTCAAAGCCTCGCGGCCGCCATATTTGCGGGCCATCGACGGGACCAGTTCAATGAATTTCTGAATCATAATTAGTTATGAAGTGTGATATTTTATACCTGCAAAATTACTTAATTTTCGGTGCATTAGCCACAAGAGGTGTCGCAAATCGCATTTTTCATTAACAACAATTCTATTAAGGCCGAACAAGTTTACACATTTTAACACGGAATTCTAACGTTATCAAAGACAAATAACAGGAACAAGAATGTAAACATCTGGAAATAAGTACATTTGCGCAAAGTCATCAATTGTGAGCACAAAACCCATGCCTTGCTTTTACGGTTTAACTCCATAATGGCTCGTTTTCCCAACCTTGCGGAAATCCCATAGCATGTAAATCAACATTTGGGTATCCTGCAAACAGTTTGAGCAGCGAACTTTTCAAGTCGATGCAAGGAGTGATGGTTTGCTCCAGATATAATAAAGTGCATAGTTGATGGTACAACTTGATGGGCTTTTGGCTTGGAGAAACCCAAGGAAGAGGAAGCCGATTTGGCAATTGTGGCTTCAGTGCAAAACGCCTGTTCCATATACGCGCATGATGAGCACAACAATTGCGAAGGACGGTAATGCACCTTATCCAACTTTCCAAATATGTGTATTGAGGAAGCCCAAACCCTCTTGCCACTTGCTTCTTTAACCGATTGTCATTAAACAAGCAAAACAACTTGGAAAGCGTACCAAAGGATACAACCTCCAAAGTTTTCCATACTGGAGGCAGAGTGGGATAAGTGTATTTCTGAGCATGTTCCTTGATAAAATCCTCGTTTGAGCGTGACACTTCCTTCTTGATATTGTCGAGACAACCTTCATAAAACTCTGCATTCTTGAACAATGATGAATCCATAAACCAAAATGCCCCGTGTTCCATTGAGAACACTTGAATCATCTTAGTTCGGAGAGAAATCTCAATATCTTGGATAGCTTTGAATATAAGTTGGCGGAGTTCTTTATCAAAGAGATAAAGGTTGATGGCTTGCTCGAATGTACTGCCTGACTTGTAAAGATGATGCTGTCGGTCTTGCTCTATATATCGTAGATAACTAGCTATACGGAAATAGCTGATATTGCGAAGCTGTAATTTGGCTGTTGCAACATCCTCTATCATTAGTCCTCTGTTTTGGAGCAAGGCTAATTGTTCATCTATGTTTATCGGTTGTTTGTCGTAGTTCATATACCTATATAAAAAGCGAAGTCCCACCGTGGTACGCATCGTTGAGAGGCGTGGTGGGATTTGTTGTTACAAAAGTACGGCTTTATTCTAAAGGCTGCAATTTTTTTTTGGGAAATTTGTTTTGCATAAACAAATAAACACGAAGAATGCACAAAGATAGCCGATGCGAGTTAAATTCGGAGAGGGTTGGTTTTTAACCTGCGGGGAAAATTTATTGGCATTTTGGGGCGGGAGGTGCGACGAAAGCCAAATTTATCGCTAAATTTGCAGCCTACTCACAACTTATTTAGTGACCCGACACATGAACATTGCAAGCATCATCGACCTGCGGCGCATAGGCGGAGCGCTGAGGCGCTTCCCCGAAAGCGTGGTCTTTGCCGCGATTCTCACCGTGGCCGCCATTGTCATCAACCACAACTACAGCAGCATGAGCAGCGACATGCGCTTTTTCACCACCTACTACCCCGCCACGGCGCTGATGCTGTCGGTGAGCCTGAGGCTTTGGGCCGAGGAGCGCGACGGACGCCACCGGCTGATGGGCACTGCCGTGATGCTGCTGGCCCACGCGGTGTGGCTGGCCGGGGCCTGCTACACATCGTTTGGCCCCATGAGCGCGATGAAGGCGGGCGCGGCCATAGCGGCCAACACGGCCGTGGGGCTGAGCGTGGTGCTGGTGCCATTCTGGCGCGAGCGCAACGACGTGGCCATGTGGAACTTCACGCTGCGCGTGCTCACGGCGGTGGCCGTGTCGTGGGTCATAGGGCTGGCTCTGGCAGGGGCGCTGAGCCTGCTGTTTAAGGCCTACGAGGTGCTGTTTGGCTGCGACCTGAGTTCGCTCATCTATGCCGACGCCACAATAGTGTGCTGCCTGCTGGTGAGCCCGCTGCTGATGCTGCAGCTGGTGCCCGGCGGCGAGGAGAAGCACGTCGGCGTGGCCGTGGAGCTGACTGGCGTGGGCCGCGGCATAGTGAACTTTATGCTGCTGCCCGTGACGGGGGTGTATCTGCTCACCCTCTATGCCTACGCCGTGAAAATAATGGTGCAGTGGCAGTTGCCCGACGGCTGGGTGAGCTATCTGGTGACGGCGCTGGCGGCGCTGATGCTGCTGGTGGAGGTGGTGCTCTACCCCACTCTGGTGGCGGGCAAGTGCGGCCGCGTGGCCAAGGCCGCCGCACGGTGGCTGCCGGCGGTGGTGCTGCCCCTGCTGCTGCTCATGACGGTGGGCGCGGCCCGGCGGCTTGGCGACTATGGCGTGACCATCTACCGCCTGTATCTGGTGGTGCTCAACGTGTGGCTGTATGCCGTGTGCATAGGGCTGCTGATTAGCCGTCGGCGCATATGGTGGATTCCGGCCTCGTTTGCCGCGCTGCTGGTGCTCACGTCCATCGGTCCGCAAAGCATAGCCAACGTGACCCGCATCACCCTGCAGCGCCAAGTGGAGCGGACCATAGAGCAGGCCCACCGGCGCATGCCGCTCAACCGCCAGAGCTACAGCCAGCTGCTGGCCACCATGCCTGAGTGCCAGGCGGCGCTGCTCGACAGCCGCATGGTGTATCTCGAAACCATCTACGGGCGCGAAGCCACCGAGCCGATGGCCGAGGCCGACGTGGCGCTTGGGCGGATGGCCGAAAAATATGTGCCCAGCGACACGTGCCCCACAACCAATGTGAGCAACCTCTCGGCCACCGACATGCTCAGCAGCGCGGCGGCCAGCCTGCCGCAGGGCTACAGCTATGCCACCATGGTTGACGGCAGCCAAGGCTGGATTAAGCTCGACACTCACGAGCTGCAAGACCAGGGCGTGGTGAGGGTGAGCCTGAAGGGGCGCAACGGCAACACGGTGGAGCTGAGCGCGCGGCTCAACAGCGTGGCCCGAGTGGCCAACATGCGCGACAGAGACCCCGACCGGCACCTGATGCTCTATGGCCCTGGGGCCGCGCTGATGGTGGACGACATTGAACTTGACGGCAACATGCCCAGCGTGATGCTGACTGGCATTCTGCTTGAAAAATAATTACGGTTAAACAAGAAAGGAACAAGACACTTATGGATATTGACGAGATATATTACGACGCCGTAGACCTGCTGCGCGAAATGGTGGCAGTGCCGTCGCTGAGCCACCAAGAGGCCGGTGTGGCCGATGTGGTGGAGCGCGCCATGCGGCGGTTTGGACTCGACGTGAAGCGCCACGGCTGCAACCTGTGGAGCATTGCCCCCGACTTCGACCCGCAGAAGCCCACCGTGCTGCTCAATGCGCACATCGACACCGTGCGCGTGGCCGACGGATGGCAGCACCAGCCCTTCAGCCCCACTATGGAGGGCGACCGCATGTATGGCCTCGGCACCAACGACGACGGCGCCAGCGTGGTGAGCCTGCTCACGGCCTTCCGCCAGCTCAGCGAGCGCGAGCAGCCCTACAACCTGATTTTTCTGGCCTCGGCCGAAGAGGAGGTGAGCGGCAAGGGCGGCATCGAGAGCGTGCTGCCCATGCTGCCGGCCATCAGCGTAGCCCTGGTGGGCGAGCCCACGGGCATGCAGCCCGCCGTGGCCGAAAAGGGGCTGATGGTGCTCGACGGAGTGGTGCGCGGGGTGGCGGGCCACGCCGCGCGCAACGAGGGCGTGAACGCCATCTACAAGGCCGTGGAGGTAATCGACACCCTGCGCACGCTCAGGCTGCCCAAGGAGTCGGCCATGCTCGGCCCGGTGAAGATTACGGTGACCAAGATAGAGGCCGGCCACCAGCACAACGTGATTCCCGACCTGTGCACCATGCTGGTGGACGTGCGCACCACCGACGCCTATACCAACGTGCAGACCCTTGAGCTGATACGCCAAGCCGTGCCGCAGTGCGAGCTCACGCCCCACTCCACCCGCCTCAACCCCAGCGGCATCGACACCGGCCACCCGCTGGTGCAGCGCGCCCTGATGCTGGGCAAGGAGCCGTTCGGGTCGCCCACGCTGAGCGACCAGGCGCTGATGCCGTTCCCGTCACTGAAGATGGGGCCCGGCGACTCGGCCCGCTCGCACACCGCCGACGAATACATCGAGCTGGCCGAAATACGCGAGGCCATCGACACCTACATAATCATGCTCGACGGCCTCAGGCTTTAAGGGCAAACCAAGAAAAAATCCCCGGCGAGGACAGCCTCACCGGGGATTTCCGTTTTTATATTTAAATTATGGCATTAGCGCCCCGTTAGAATGCGAGCATTATGCCCAGCGACCAGTTGCGGAACTGAGGCCCGCAGCCGTCTTTAAGCACATTTTGCGGGCGGTAGCGGAAATACACGCCAAAGTCGCCCACGCCGATGCCGGCAATGGCGTCGAAGGTGACGCGGCGCTGGTGAATCTTCTTAATGGTCTCGTCGTGATCCACATCGCCCTGCGTGTAGCTGTTTTTGGCCGTGGCCCACAGGTTGAGGTCCATCACACCGCCGGCCATCACCTTCAGCTGGCGATATATGCGCTGGTGCAGCAGCAGCGGGAACTGCATTGAAGTGACCGTGAGGCTCGACTTGGCCTTGTTCCAGCTCTCATCCTTGTCGGTGATGCGCAGATAGCCGTCGTCGCCCTTCACAAAGCAGGTGCCGTTGTGCAGATTGTAGTGGCGCGTTTCAAAGCCGTAGCCCAGCGACATGCCAAAGCCGCAGCGGGTGCGCATCTCCACGCCAATGAGGTTGAGCAGGCCTATTTCGCTCTGGTGGCCAAGCGCGCGGTCGAGGTCGCCAGCGGCATTGTCGCCACGGGCCATGGCGTGGCCCCAGCCGGCATACAGGCCGCCAAAAAACATATCCCAGTGCACGCGGCCGCGCTTCACGGTGTCGGTCTTGGTGAAAGGCAGGCGCAGGGCAAAGTCGCCCTCGGCCTGAGTGGTGTGCTCGCGCACGCCGTCGTTGCGGTCGCTGCGATACACATAGCGGTATTGCGGGTTGCCGTCGTTGCCCTCGATGGTGAGCTTCATGCCCGTTGAGTCTTCGGTGATTATCACATTGCCCGCATTCTTCACAACCTTCACAGTGTCGGTGGTCGAGGGGGCAGCCATTGCAGCCAGCGGCGCCAGAGCCGCAGCGGCAAGCACAAGTAGAGTCTTGTTCATAATTCTTTATACGATTTTTTTTGTTATTGACTAATTAGTTTGCGCACCTGCTCCTTGGTGGCAGGGCCCTCCATGTAGATCAGCGTCACGCGGTCGGCCTTGCGAGTGCGCGCCAGCGCCTGATTGAGGAAGAACACATAGCGGTTGGCACCGCCCGCGCGGCGCAGCTTGTAGAAGCCGAAATACAGCTGACCGCCGCGGTATTCAGTTTCGCGGTCGGCCGCAGTGGCGCCGTCGCGGGTCACCATGGCGGCGATGGAGGCGGCATAGGCCGCAGGAGTCTCAAGACTGTGGTAGCGGTCGAGACCGATGCTGCGGGCCTTCTTGCCCGTGACAATGATTTCGGTGCAGCCACGCGCCTTGCCATAGTGGGTGAACGCCTGGCTCACATTGAGCGACGCGCTTTGCGCCAGTGCCGCCACAGCCATAAGCACCACGATAGCCGTTGTAGTTATAATGCGTTTCATAATCACATGTTTGTGTTAGTTAAATTCATTCTCATCAAAAAAAATCCACAACCCTCAACCTTAAACTTTAATCTTTAATCTTTAAACCTTAGTCACCCACGGCGCGGCCCACACTGGCCAACTGCATCATCATGCTCTGGTCCATGCCAGAGTGCGCCTCGCCCACCGTGCTCAGATTGCCGCGCACCATTTGCATCACCTGCTCCTGGTTGGTCACCTTCTGGCCATTGACGTAGGCTATGCACTCGTCGGCCTTGGAACCGAGCCCCACATGCACCAGCGCGCCCGCCACCACGGCCACAGCCACCACCGCGGCAGCCGCCGCACGCCACATGGCGCGGCGGTGGTGCGCCTTGCGGGCCCGCTGCTCAAGAGCCATGCCCACACTGGCAAAGCCCATGGTCACCCGGGCCTCGTCGATGTCGCTGCCCGTCCAGGGACATTGCGCCAGCGCGTGGCGCAGCAGCCGCTCGTCGGCATCGGTGGCGGTGCACTCAAAGTAGGCGTCGATGAGCGCGGCCAGGCCGTCGCGCGTAATCGGCTGGCCATCGACCATGATGCTGCCGCATTGAGTATGTGTTGTGTAGGTTGTGTTCATTTCTCCGTTATATTTTTTTGATGTCAATCATTCAATGTTTCTTTGCCTGTAGCACTCGCGCACCGCCTTGCGGGCGCGGCTAAGCTGCATGCGTGCGCTGTCGGGGCTTATGCCCAGCGCCTCGGCAATCTCGTCGAAACCGCGGCCCTCGAAGTCGCGCATCACCAGCACCCGGCGCTGCGACTCGGTGAGCCTGGTGTCGATTATGGCCCTCACCTGGCGGTAGGCCTCGGCCCGCTCGTCGGGCCGCGTGGCCGGTTCGCTGGCGGCAGTGCCCTCGGCATCGTCGAGCGGCACACTGCGGCGGCTTTGGCGGCGGCGCACCGAGTCGAGGCTGGCATTGCGCACAGCCACCACTGCGGTACCCTCGGCCGCCTCGATCGGCAGCTGCGAACGGCGCATCCACAGCCGGGTGAACGCATCCTGCACGGCATCGGCAGCGTCATCGCTGTTGCCCGTGATGCGCTGCGCCATGCCCAGCAGGCGCTGGCGCAGGCGGCTGAATGTGGATGTCATCGCTTCGTTGTCCATTGCTTTCACTTAAAAACACGCAAAGATAGGCCATTTGTAACGGCAATGTGCAAAAAAAACTTATACATTTGCCGCCAATGTTGCCACAACCTACTGAAATGCGCTATATTTGCATTTCGAAAAAAATTTAGTGTCACTATTAAAAACTATAATAATTTTGTTTATGAAAAAGACCAAAATGCTATCAGCACTGGCTGTGGCCGCAGTGATGCTGCCCGCAGCCACATCGTGCAACGACAAGAATGACGAACCAGTGGTGAGCCCCAGCGAGTGGGCTCTGCCAATAGCCGACTTCGGCAAGACCATCGACGAGGTGAGCGCAAGCGAAACGGCGCGCGGCTTCCAGGTGGTGAAAACCGACAGCATCCACCTGCGCGCAGTGAAAAACATCAAAAACGCACAGGTGAGCTTCACCTACTGCTTCGACCCCGACTCGAAGACCTACCGATATGCCAAGGGCACATATGCCGGCGAAGATGAGCTGAAGGCCCTGACCGAGCGCCTCGCTGCCGACGGATATGCAGCCGAGGGCGAGAAAAACGGCGTGAAGGTGTATAACCAGAGCAACGACAACGCCCATGTGGCCCTGGAAGAGGGCAGCAGCGAATTCTACATGCTGCCGGGCGCCAGCAACGACGCCTTCTCGTGGGGCCGCCTCAACGACCTGAGCGACGCAGCGCAGGCCGGACTGGCAGTACCCTATCTGGGCCACTACGCTCCCGTGGAGCTGGTGGAGCTGATGGAGCAGTATTGCGGCAACACACTCGACTCGGCAAGTTCGAAAATCGACAACGGCGTGTATGTGTTCAAGGCCAAGAGCGGCTCGAAGCACGCCAGCGTGCGCTACTGGTTTGACGTGGCCACCAAGAGCAAACTCGAGGAGGCCGCTGTGTATTACACCCTCGAAAACCGCCCCAGCACGGCCGAGGTTGACACCTGCCTGAACCGCACCGGATTCAAATACACCTCGATGAAGGATGCCAGCGACGGCTCGATGATATACTACAACTACGCTGAGAAGTGCGTGGCCTATGTGGCCATGGACAAGCCCGATGGCGCAACATCGTCGTTCATGCCCAGCATTCACTATGCCTACAACGACCTCAGCGGCCAAGTGCCGCCCGAGACGGTTGACTTCCCCGCACCGCTCACCGACTTCGGCACCATGACGCTGAACGAGGCCGTGGAGCAATACAAGAAGCAGAGCTACTTCACCGGCACCACCGACGACGGTTTCGGCGGCATGCTGGGCCTGATAGTGACCACCAACTCGAAGGACTTCCCGCAGATTCTGATTATGGACGACGGCGGCAAGTATGCGGCCGCGCTGGTGATTGCCGACGAGTCGAAGTCGCTGCGCTCGCCCTACATCAAAAACTGGCTCGCTGCCAAGGGTTACGTCTACAACGAGAAGGTGAGCGTCCTGCCCACCTACATCAGCGCCGACAAGAGGGTGATGGCGCAGTTTGACATCAACGGCTCGATTGCCGGCGTCCCGTGCGTGGCATTCCAGCCCAACGAGTTCAACGCAGCCCCAAGCCTGCTGGGCAAGCTGAAGCAAGCAAAGCAACTCAAGCGATAGGCGCACGCCACACCCGATAAAGAGCAAGCGGCCCGGCCTGACAAACGTGTCAAGCCGGGCCGCAGTGCGTTTATGTGCTGCTAAGCGACTGCCGTGTTACTCCACAAGGCCGTGGTTGCGCAGCAGGGGTGTGGCGTCGGGGTCGGTGCCGGTGAAGGCCTTGAACTGAGTCATGGCATCCTCGGTGTCGCCAGCCTCAAGGAAGATCTTGCGGTAGCGTGCGGCGGCCTCGGGATTCATGGGGCCCATCTTCTTGAACACCTCCCAGGCGTCGGCCTCAAGCACTTGCGACCACAGGTAGGTGTAGTAACCGCAGCTATACTGGTCGTTGTCGAAGATGTGCTTGAAGTAGGGGCTGCGATAGCGGAACTGCACCTCGTCGGGCATGCCTATGCGGCGCGCCACCGAGCGCTCGAAGCCGCGCACGTTGATGTCTTTGCACCAGTTGAGCTTGTGCCACTCAATGTCGAGCAGTGCAGCGCCCACGAGTTCGGTCATCATGAAGCCCTGGTTGAATTTCGAAGTCTCGATCACCTTGTCGACCAGGCTCTGCGGAATCACCTCGCCCGTCTTGTAATGGCGCGCATAGTTCTTCAGCACCTCGGGCAGCAGAGCCCAGTGCTCGTTGATTTGCGAGTGCATCTCCACGATGTCGCGGTCAACATTGGTGCCGGCAAGGCTGCGGAACGGAGCCTGGGTGAGCATGCCCTGCAGGGCGTGGCCAAACTCGTGGAAGGCTGTCTGCACCTCGTCGATGGTGAGCAGCGACGGCATGCTCTTGGTGGCGGGGGTGAAGCTGGCCACATTGTACACAATGGGGCGCTCGCTCTTGCCCTCGTAGTTATACTCCGAGTTGAGTTCGCTCATCCATGCGCCCTGGGCCTTGGTGGCGCGGGGGAAGTAGTCGGTCATGAACACGGCCAGATGCTTGCCGTTGGCGTCCTTCACGTCATACACGGTGACCTCGGGATTGTATTTCGGGGCCTTCTTCAGCTCGGTGAACGTGAGGCCGTAGAGCTTGTTGGCGCAGTAGAACACGCCGTTCTTAATCACGCTGTTGAGCTCGAAGTAGGGGCGCACCTCGTCTTCGCTGAAGTTAAACTTATCCTTCTTCACCTTCTCGGCATAGTAGTAATAGTCCCAAGGGGCAATCTTGAAGTTGCCGCCGTGGGCGTCGGCATAGGCCTGCATGTCGGCCACCTCTTCCTTCACCTTGGCCACTGCGGGGTTGAAGATTTGGTAGAGCAACTTCTCGGCGTTGCCCACCGTCTTGGCCATCACGGGGTCGAGGGCATAGTCGGCAAACGTTTCAAAGCCCAGCAGGCGCGCCTTTTGCTGGCGCAGTTGGATGATTTCGTTGATGTTTTTGCTGTTGTCCCACTCGTTGCCGCGGCTGGCGGTGTTGGTGTAGGTTTCATACATCTGCTGGCGCAGCGCGCGGTCGTCGGCGCTGGTGAGCACTGCCAGGCGGGTGGCGCCGCTGGCGGTGAAGGCCCACTTGCCCTGCTCGCCGCGCTTGGCGGCAAGGGCGGCAGCGTCGTCGATGGTCTGCTGCGAGAGGCCGCTGAGGCGGGCCTTGTCGTCAACCAGAATCACATTGTTGGCAATCTCGTGCATCACATTGTTGGTGAACGAGAGCTCGAGGGCGGCCTGACGCTTGTTGATGTCCTTCAGGGTGTCCTTCTGGGCCTCGGTGAGCAGGGCGCCGTTGCGCACGAAGCGCTTGTAATACTTGTCGGTGAGGCGCTTCTGCACATCGGTGAGGCCCAGCTTCTGGGCATTGTCGTGCACGGCCTTGATGCGCTGGAACAGAGCCTCGTTCATGTAAATCTCATCGTTGTGGGCGGTGAGCATGGGGGCAATCTGCTCCGAGAGTTTCTGCATTTCGGGCGTGTTGTCGCTCTCGCACAGGGCGTAGTAGACGTATGACACCTTGTTGAACAGTTCGCCGCTGTTGTCGAGGGCCAGCACGGTGTTGTCGAAGTCGGCGCGCGAGCGCTGCACCACTATGGCGCGGATTTCCTCGTTGTGCTGCTCGATGCCTGCCTTGAGTGCGGGCAGATAGTCGGCGATGGTGATTTTGTCGAATGGCGGAATGCCATACTGCGTGGCATATGGCGCCATGAACGGATTTTGATGCTTCACGTTCTTCTTGTTAGCGCCGCTTGCCACCAGAGCGAGGCAGCATGCGGCGGCGGTTGATAAAAATAACTTTCTCATATATAAAAAACTTTATCTGTGAGTATTGTGTTGTAGTCAGTTGCTAATTGATTCACCGGCCCGGCGGCGCCGTCCACTCAAATTCGGCCACCACTGGATAGTGGTCGCTGTCGCCCGCGCGGTCGCGCTTGGCGCTCACCGCCTTCATGCTGCCGCGATACAGCACCTGGTCGATGTGGAAGTAGAGGCGGTTGGCGTGGAAGGTGTAGGTGGGGCCCAGCGCGCAGTCGGCCCAGGCATCGGCCATGTCGCCGCCACGGATGGTGCGGTAGGCATACGAGCCGGGGGTGTCGTTGAAGTCGCCTGCCAGAATCACGTTGGCCGGGCTGGCGTCGAGCACGCGGCGCAAATTCCACGCGGCGGCTGCACGGCGGCGGAAGGCAAAGCTCAGCTTGTCGATGAGCGAATGCTTCACGGCGCGCATCTCGCTGCGCGTGCCCATGCCCTCGTCGAAGCGCGTGAGCCGCATGTAGAGGTCTTTGTCGTCGCTGGTGAGCCCTATCGACTGCAGGTGTACGTTCACCAGCCTCAGCTGATGCCCGTGCGGCATCTGCACATCGTAGACCTTGGCATAGAAGCGGTAGCACGTGGGCTGCTCGTCGGGCTCAATCACGCCGCGGCCTATGGTGGTGTTGTCGACCACCTTGAAGGGGTATTTCGACAGCAGCACCTGGTCGTGGTAGCCGCGCGAGCGGTAGGGATAGCGGCGCAGCAGCTCGGGCTTCATCATTCTTATCGACGGCAGGTCGAGGAAGTTGCTGTCGACCACGGCAGCCTCTTGCAGCAGCACGAGGTCGGCATCCTGGCTGAGGATGTAGTCCATGCTGGGGTTGCGCTCCTTTTGCGTGCCGTCGTAGGTGCCGTGGTTCATCACATTGAAGGTGAGCAGCTTGAAGCGGCGGGTGGAGTCGGCATCGCCGTGCGAAGCCAGATTGACGGGGGCGGTGACGCGCACCATGGGCCACGACACCACCAAGGCCACCACAAGCACCGCCACCCTGCCCCACCGGCGCAGCAGCGCCCATGCGGCGAGGGCCACCAGCACCGCGGCCAGCGCCAGTGGAAACGCCAGCGTGGCCAGCGACCACAGAGCCGAGTGGCGGCGAGGGTCGATGCAGCCGCCATAGGCGCCCACCACCAAGGCCGCGGCCAGCGCCACGGTGAGCGTCCATGCGGCCACCTGCCAGAGGGCCATCATGCCACTAAGGGCCTTTCGGCTGCTATTTCTACTGCTTTTTCTGCTCAAAATGCGTTGGGGTGTTGTTGGGTTGGTTCAGTTGCGTTTCGACGATGCCCGAAACAGGGTGTCGCGCTCGGCATCGGTGAGCGCGCTGTAGCCCGAGCGCTTGATTTTGTCGAGCACGGCGTCGATCTCGGCCTCGGTGGGGCCTTGATTAGGCTGCGGCCGGGTGGGCTCGGCGGGGGCCGACTTGCGGTAGCTGCGTCCGCCCACCGGGGCGCCCACGCCCTTGCGGGCCTTCTTGCGGGGCTTTAGCAGGATGCACACGGCATCGATGGCGGCATTGAGCCAGGCCGTGATGTCGTGCCCGCCGCGCATGGCAAGGCCGTAGGCAAGGCCCACAGCCACGCCGCCAAGGTGGGCTATGTGGCCGCCCAAATTGCCAGTGTCGATGCTCAGGAGGTCGATGAGCAGCGTGGCCACGGCTACCCACTTGAGCGGCACGTCGCCTATGAGAAACAGGCGCACCGCGCGGTTGGGCGCGGCCACGGCCACGGCCACCACAATGGCCAGCACGGCTGCCGAGGCGCCAATGAGCGAGCCCTGCTGCAGGCGCATGGCGGGCAGCAGGGTGCCAGCGGCCACATAGAGCAGCGCACCGCCCAGTCCGCCCAGCACATACAGCCCCGTGAGCTGCTTGGGGGTGAAGTAGTCAAGAAACATCTGCCCCAGCCAGTAGAGCCACAGCATGTTGAACAGCAGGTGCAGCATGCCGTAGTGCGACACCATGTAGGCTATCAGCGTCCACGGGCGGTGCAGCGCCGCCGCGGCCTGCGAGGGCACCTGCACCATGGCCAGCACGGCCTGCGAGTCGAGGCCAAGCAGCGCGGCTATGATCACCGCCAGGCGCAGCAGCACAAACACCGCCACGTTGACATATATTATTTTGATGAGCATCGAGCCCGAGCGGAAGCGGGCCAACAATCCGTCAGTAAATGCCATTGCCGCCTCCTATCGTGCCACGGCGCTTCCACACCATTATTGTGATGAATCCAAACAGCATTCCGCCCAAGTGGGCGAAGTGGGCCACACTGGCCACAGCGCCGGTCACGCCAAACGCCAGCTCCACCAGGCCGTAGCCCAGCACCATCCACTTGGCCTTGATGGGGAACGGGAACGGGATGATGTACATGGGCAGGTTGGGAAACAGTATGCCGAAGGCCAGCAGAATGCCAAACACAGCACCCGAGGCACCCACGGTGACCATGGAGTTGAAAAACTCGTTAAGCTGGCCGTTTTGCCGCAATGCTGGCAGCCAGTCGTCTACGTTAATCCCCAGCATGCCCTGCCACGAGAGCACCTCGGCCAGCATGTCGCGCCACGTGAGCTGCCACCACAGCTCCTGCACCAGCCCGGCGCCAACGCCGCACAGCAGGTAGTAGAAGAGGTAGCGCTTGGCTCCGAGCACGCGCTCGAGCAGCGTGCCAAACATCCACAGCGAAAACATGTTGAAAAACAAATGGGAGATGCCACCCTGCAGGCTTGAGCTGTCGTGCAGAAACATGTAGGTCACTATCTGCACGGGGTTGAAGTCAGAACCCTGCCAGAAGTGCAGCCCCAAGTAGCGGGGAATGTCGACTATGCCAAGGCCCACGCTGCCGCTGCCCAGCAGCATGGTGGCGAGCCACACGAGCACATTGATGCACAGCAGGTTTTTGGTGACCGGAGACATATTGCTTAAAAAAGAACCGCGGTTAGATGTCATAACTCTGAATTGATGTTTTTTTTTGAGAATTCTTTTGTTTCGTAGTTTTTTTTGTATTCAGCGGGCCGGCGCGGCACTGTGGCCGCCCACACGGCGGCACGGCGCCAGCCATGGTGCAAAAGTAGTGAAAAAAGGGGGCATAACGCCACTTGGCGGCGGGTATTGCGGCAAAATGCGGCAAAAATTGATTTTTTTTAGGAATATTCTTTGCCGAAAAAAATCAAAGCTATATATTTGCGATATTTAACGCCTAAGAAACTTTTATTATTCAATTAAAAAGCAAATCATTATGAACAAGACAGAATTAGTCAACGCTATTGCCAGCGAAGCTAAGCTGACAAAAGCAGAAGCAAAAGCTGCCCTCGAGGCTACTATCAACGCCATAAGCAATGCTCTGGTTGAGGGCGACAAGGTGGCTCTGGTGGGCTTCGGCACATTCAGCGTGAACGAGCGTCCCGCCCGCGAAGGCATCAACCCCCGCACTAAGGAGAAAGTGACAATCGCAGCCAAGAAGGTGGCTAAATTCAAAGCCGGCGCCGAGCTGGCCGAGAAGGTGAACAAATAAGAGACACGACCTGCCACAAGAGGCATGCGCCCCACCGCACAGGTGCGGACGCACGCCTATGCGCAGCAAAGGCTTCGCCTGCCCAGTGTTCCTCACTTGCTTGAGGATGTGGTGGCGAAGCCTTTGCCGCGCTATTTTTTGCCGCCGCCGTCACACGGTGGGCAGACTTATGCCGTCGAGCTGGCGGTAGAGGTTGAGTGCATACACGTCGGTCATGGCGCTGATGTGGTCGAGCACTGCCTGCACCTTCTCGAACACCGTGGGAGCGGCCACGTCGTATTGCGACGGGAACTTGTTGAGCAGCAGACGCGAGTAGTTGCGCTCGGGGTGCAGCACGGCGTCGGTGAGCTTGTTGAGCAGCAGGCTGATGATGCGGTTGCCCGCCAGGTCGACGTCGACCACATAGTTGGCGCAGTAGATGCGCGAATAGGCCGTGCGGCTGCAGCGGCTGTAGCCCTCGGCCGCCTGCGGGCTGATGTGGCCTATGAGCGAGCCCTCGAAGCGGCCCTCCATTATTTCGTCTTCATGTGCCATAAAAGCCTCGGCGCACTCCCTCACCAGCAGCCCCACTATGCACGAGCGCAGGTAGGCCACCTTCTCGTTGGGGTCGGCCACACTCGCCATCACGCGGCGCTGATGCTGGCGGTCGTCGCTGCCGAAAAACGAGGTGAGCAGGTCGATGGTCTCGGCCGTGCCCAGGATCTTAAGTTTGTGCGCGTCCTCAATGTCCATCACCTGATAGCAGATGTCGTCGGCCGCCTCCACCATATACACCAGCGGGTGGCGGCAGTAGCGCCGCGGGCCGAGCTTGATGAGCCCCAGGCGCGAGGCGATGCGCTCGAAGGTGGCGGCCTCGGTGGTGAAGAAGCCAAACTTGCCGTTGTCACCGGCCTGCGACGACGAATAGGGATACTTAACGATGGAGGCCAGCGTGGAATATGTCATGGCAAAGCCGCCGGGGCGGCGCCCCCGGAACTGGTGCACAAGGGCTCGGAAGCTGTTGGCGTTGCCCTCAAAGCGCGTGAGGTCGTCCCACTGCCCGGGCGTGAGCCTGCTTCTGAGCTCCAGACCGGGCCCCTCGCTGAAAAACGCGCATATGGTGCGCTCACCCGAGTGGCCAAACGGCGGATTGCCGAGGTCGTGGGCCAGGCAGGCAGCGGCCACAATCTCGCCCATGCGCATCAGCTGGCCGCCACAGCCGGCGTGGCGCGCCACCAGGCGCTGCACGATTTCGTTGGCCAGCGACCGCCCCACGCACGACACTTCGAGGCTGTGGGTGAGGCGGTTGTGCACAAATATGCTGCCCGGCAGCGGAAACACCTGAGTCTTGTTTTGCAGCCGGCGGAAGGGCGATGAAAACACCAAGCGGTCGAAGTCGCGCTCAAACTCGCTGCGCACTCCGCCGCGACGGCCCTCGCTGTCGTAGTCCTCCAGACCGAGGCGCGTGTCGCATATCAAAGAGTCCCAATTCATTCTCATTTCTTAAAAAGCGTTTTAACAGGTCGGAAAAAAACCGTAACTTTGCAAAGATAATTATAATGAGTGTGAATTGTAGCACAATCACACAGGTAATTTAGACTGCAATCAAATGGAACACAGCCACGATACGCTAAAACGCATCTGCCTATTCTTTGGCGACTACGCCACCTATCTGCTGGGCTGCGGAGCCAACTGCACGCGCATAAGCAAAAACGTGAACCGCATGGCCGACAAATTCGGCGTGAAGGTGGACATGCTGATGCTGGCCACCCACTGCGTGATCACCGTGTGGGACTCCGAGCACGGCCACTCCTACCACGAGTCGCGCTCGCAAATGAAAGTGCCCCTGAGCTTCGCCGCCAACACCAACCTGAGCAAGCTCAGCTGGGACGTGTATGAGGGCAAGACCGACCTCGACGGAGCCATCGAGCAGTTTAAGCAAATCACATCGGAGAAGCGCATACCCACATGGGTGGTGATGGTGCTGGTGTCGATAGCCAACGCCTCGTTTTGCCGCCTGTTTGGCGGCGACTTCACCTCGATGGGCATAGTGGCCCTGGCCACTTGGGTGGGCTACTATCTTAAGGTGGCCCTGCTCACGGCGGGAGTCGACGCGCGCCTCATGTTCATAGCCTGCTCGTTCATCTCGTCGGTGATAGGCGCCTCGGCCTACATATTCCACCTGGGCGGCACGCCCGACCTGGCACTGGGCACCAGCGTGCTCTATCTGGTGCCCGGCGTGCACTACATCAACTCGGTGAGCGACCTGCTCGACGGCCACTATCTGACGGCCTTCAGCCGATTTATGATGGCATCGGTGCTCACCGTGTGCCTCTCGCTGGGGCTCACCTGCGGCATCCTGCTGATGAATTTGAGCATTTTCTGAAAAAAAACGACAACGACACATTTTCAACATGACACTGATATTCAACCTGCTTCAAGACGCATTTTTCGCAGCACTCGCCGCCATAGGCTTTGCGAGTGTGAGCAACCCGCCGCTTAACGCATTCAAATTCTGCGCCCTGATAGCCGCCGTGGGCCACTCCACGCGCTACCTGCTGATGAACGTGTTTGGCTGGCACATAGTGCTGGGCAGCTTTGTGGCCGCCGTGGTGATAGGCATGCTGGCCATAATCATAGCCCCCAAAGTGAAGTGCCCGCCCGAGACGTTCGCATTCCCGTCGCTGCTGCCCATGATTCCGGGCATCTACGCCTACCACACCGTGCAGGCCCTGGTGCTGTGCGTGAGTTCGAACGACGAGGCGGTGATTTCGCACTACAGCAGCCTGCTGATATACAACGGACTGATATGCACCTTTGTGATAGCCTGCATGGTGGTGGGCGCCGTGGTGCCCATCATCTCGTTCAAGCGCCTCTCGTTCACCGCCACCCGCAGCTAAGCAGGCAAGAAAAAAAAGACATTGTCGGCACCAAAATTGCCAACGCATGGACGCGACACCCCACACAGTACCGCGTCCATTCTTTTTGCCCCACACCCGGCCATTATTCTAACGACAATAGAGACAATTCTTGTTTTCATAGGTCATTTTCTATTATCAACCGATTTTAGTTGATTTTGAAAAATCAACCATTTTGGGTTGATTGATGGCATATAACGACAATAGAGACAATTTTTTGCACTGCACTTTTCACTCTTGCTCTTATTCTTTTGTGGGGTGTGAAAAAAGTGGGGGTAAAAGTTGGGTTGGTGTGGAAAAAACGCTAAATTTGTAGCGTGGTATGCAATGCGGGGCGGCCAATGGCGGCCGCTCGGCTGCACAAGCACAATTATCAAGGCATAGACAAGGATTAAAAACCATTTTTATAATAACATTTTAATAAAAAACTATGAACATGAAGAAAAATACCTATTTCGCATGTTTACGCGGTTTTGCTCTGGGCCTGGCCTGCCTTCTGGCAGTGCCTCTGGCCAGCGCGGCAACCGTGGTTCACAACAATGTGGCCTACACCACAGGCACACCCAAGACCAATGTGACGGTGGCTAAGAGCACCAGCGCAACTGGCGTCTACACCGGAGAAATTGTAATTCCCGAAACGTTTGAGGAAAAAGGCATCACCTACACCGTGGTGGGTGTGGCTGCCAACGCTTTCAAGGCAACCACTGTGACCAAGGTGACTCTGCCTAAGACTTGCGTCAACATTGGCCGCAACGCGTTTATCGACTGCGCCGAGCTGACCAACTACCCTGTGCCCGAAGAGGCCACCACGCTTGGCAACGGCGCGTTCAAGGGCTGCAAGAAGATAACTGAGGCTTTCATCCCGGCCGGCGTCACCACTCCGCAAACGAGCGAAACGTTCAGCCAGTGCTCGAGTCTGAAGAAACTCACCATCAAGGGCAACGCAACCGCCCTGCGCGTGACCAACGGCCTCTTTGGCGGCGACTCCACAAGCTGGTATCCCCCAATTGAGGAGCTCGTGATTGAGCGCAACTTTAATATGGAGAGCGTAAAAAGCAACCAGAACCCCTTCCGCGGCGCCAAGTCGCTGAAGAAAGTGACTTTTGGCGGCGAAGCCACCACGCTGATCAGCGAGATGTTCTCGGGCTGCCCGCTGCTTGAGACGGTGGAGTTTGCCGAGGGCAACAAGGTTACCGCTCTTGCCGGCCAGGCATTCAAGGGCTGCAAGGCTCTGAAGTCGATAGTGCTGCCCAACGGCGTGACCGAGATCCCGTCGAGCGCGTTTGCCAGCTGCACGGCTCTGCAGAGCGTGACACTGGGCAACGCCACCACCACTATCGCCGACTACTCGTTCAGCGGCTGCAAGGCCCTGAAGTCGATTGACATGCCCGCCACTGTGACATCGATCCAGGCCGGCGCGTTCAACAACAGCGGCCTGAGCGGCGCACTCACCGTGCCCGCAGCAGTGCAGAGCATTGGCACCAACGCATTTGCCGGCACCAAGATTACAAGCGTGTCGCTGCCCGCATCGGTGACCACCATTGGCGAGGGCGCATTCGCTCCCATCACCACTCTGGCAGGCATCAGCGTGCCCGACGCCAGCACCGCATTCAAGGTGAACCAGGGCGTGCTGACCACAGCCGACGGCAAGCGCCTGCTGGTGGTTGCACACCACGCAGCTGCAATGCCCGTTGAGCTCAGCGACGACGCAATTGAGACCGTAGACCCCTACGGACTTGCATACTCTCCCTACAAGACTGTGAAGCTGAGCGCACTCAAGCACCTCAGCAACAACGCATTCCAGGACGCCGACATCACCGAGTTTACTCTGAAAAACGGTGTGACTGTAGGCTCGAACCTGTTCAGCGGCTCTAAGCTGGCCAAGCTCGTGATTGAGGACGGCCGCAACGAAGTGCCCCAGGGCCTGTGCAACGGCTGCGCCGAACTGAGCAGCGTGACCCTCTCGGCCACTACCACCAACATGATGAAGGACGCCTTTGCCAACTGCCCCAAACTGGCATCGATGGAGATTCCCGGCAGCACCAACTACATGGAGCCCGGATCTGTGCCCAGCACCATCAAGAGCCTGCGCGTGCTCAACGTGAGCGTGCCCGTGCTGGCAGCCGGCGTGTTCACTCCCGAGCAGAAAGACGTGGAGTGCAAGGTTGCCGCCAACGCAGTTGACGCCTACAAGGCTGCCGGCCAATGGCAGTATCTGAACATTGTGGCCGACAACACCATCTCGGGCAATGGCGCCACTCTGGGCTGCCCCACCGGCCTCTACTTCGCCACCAAGGACGGCAAGCTGCTCTACAAGGACGAGCAGGGTAAGATTGTTGACACCAAGTTTGCCACAGGCGACCACGCATTCAACCTGGCCAGCTACAAAAACCGCATCTATGTGGGCGTGGCAGGCAAGGAGTTCAAATATCAGAGCCCCACAGCAGGCATGGGCGACGGCGAGGTGTTCTATGTGAACCGCACCGGCGACATCTTCTACCGCGTGACTGTGCTCAACAACGTGGGCTATGAGGCATTCCAGGATCCGTTCTCGATGACCATCATCCCGAGCGACAACAAGATCTACATTGCCGACCGCAACGTGGGTATCCACGAGATGAGCGCTGACACCGTGGGCCTCTATGGCGAACAGCCCTTCTTCCTGCAAAACCAGTGGCTGCCCTACTACGGCGACAAGCTGAGCTGGGGCGCAATTGGCGCAGGCTTTGCTAAAGACAGCAAGAACGTATACTGGATGGCCAAGAAGTTTAACGGCCTTGGCATATTCCGCTTCACCACCGCCGACATCTATCCCGACGGCGGCGCTGGCAAGACTCAGAACTTCAAGGTGACTCTGGCCGACAACCAAATCACCACTTTCTACCTCGACGAGACTCACGGCTACCTCTACTTCTATCTGCAGAAGAGCGTTAAGCCCGACCAGTACAAGCCCGGTGTGTACCGCATTGCCCTGGCCGACATCGCAACTGCCGACGCAGCCAATGCCGAGGTTGAGATCACAGCCGCAACCCTTATCGACGACTCTCCCGTGCTGCTCGAAGGTGCGGGCGACGAGATTACCGGCGTAACCCAAATCTCGGGCGACGACAAGAACGTGTATTGGGCCTACATCGCCACCATTGGCGACGACAAGTCGGTGCCCGGCAGCGTTGCCCTCGACGAGAAGAACCCGCTGCACCACAGCGGCATCAAGTATGTGGCTGCCGACGGCAAGGACGCAACAGTGAAGTTTGCCGTTGAAGGCGTTGAAGCCTACGGCGTGGTTCCCGCGACATTCATTCCCGACCCCAACACAGGCGTTGACGCAGTGGTTGCAAGCCAGCAGGCAGTGGTTAAGGGTGCCGACGTGATTGTTCCCGCCGACGCCACAGTGAACATCTACAGCCTCAACGGCGCCCTGGTGGCTAACGCCAAGGTGGCTGCCAACGGCAGCGTGAGCCTCAACGGCATGGCACACGGCCTCTACCTGGTGCGCATCGCCTACGCCAACGGCGCTAAGGAGACAGTGAAGGTGATTCGCTAATCCGCATTCCGCAAATAACTAACGCGTGCCAGCATCCGCAGCACGCTCCCGCATAAGCAAGCCGGGGTTGCCCACGTGGGCAGCCCCGGCTTCTTTTATGCCTTTCTTCAAACGACAATAGAGAGCCGCTCATATTCCGCACCTGATTAAAACGACAATGGAGAGCCGTCCCTCTTCCGCACAACTTCAAACGACAATAGAGACAACAGACGACAATGGAGACAATCTTTTTTTGCAGTGGCCACTGATTTTTTATTGACTCAGGCACTTGCCGGCCATTGTCTCTATTGTCGTTATTTGTTGTTATTGTCGTTTTGATTTGTGGTGGTGGGGGAATTATTAATAATTAAATAAAATAATTCAGCGGCTTAGCGGGCTTTTAGCTAACTTTGTAAGTTGATATTAACGCTACATATATAACGACTACTGACATGCAACAGATAAAAGTGAAGATAGTGAACCGCAGCGCCAATGCGCTGCCTGCCTACGGCACCAGTCAGAGCGCCGGCATGGACCTGCGCGCGTGGCTCGACGAGCCTGTGACGCTGCAGCCGCTTGAGCGGCGCCTGATTCCAACGGGCGTGAGCATTGAGCTGCCGCAGGGCTACGAGTGCCAGCTGAGGCCGCGCAGCGGACTGGCGCTGAAGCGCGGACTGACGCTGCTCAACACTCCGGGCACCATCGACGCCGACTACCGCGGCGAGATTGGCGTGATTATGGTGAACCTCGACAGCAAGCCGCAGACCATTGAAAACGGCGAGCGCATTTGCCAAATGGTGGTGGCTCGCCACGAGGTGGTGCAGTGGGTGCCCGCCAGCGAGCTGGGCGGCACCGAGCGCGGCGAAGGCGGCTTCGGGCACACGGGTGTGAAGTGACGCGCCCCCTCTGCCCCACTCTTTCATCACACTTTTCACAGCAACAACACAGCAATGAAGCATTTTTCAAGACACATAATAGTGGCATTTGCCGCCCTGCTGGCCGCAGTGCCTGTGCTGGCCGGCGGCAAAAAGGGCGGCAGCGAGGCTGTGGCCCTGCAGCGCAAGGCCGAATACGTGTTTGTGGAGGCCCAAAACCAGAAGTCGCTGGGCCACAGCGCGGCATTCTTCGACCTTGTGAACTATGCCCACAGCCTCGACCCGGGCAACACGGCCATTGGCTACTATCTGGGCTACTGCCTGGTGACGATGGACAACCCCACCCGCGACAAGGCCGAACGCGGCCTTGAGCTGATGCGCGCCCACGTGGACGCTGTGCCCACGGACTACTACGAGGCGTCGTTCTACAGCGACGCCAGCATGGCCATGGGCCGCAAAGACGAGGCCCTGCGCGTGATAAAGCGGCTGACGCAGCTCAACCCCACCGACGCCGAAGCGCAAATACGCCTGGCCGAGTGCTACTCGCGCCTGAACAACTACCGCGCGGCCATTGCCACCTACGACTCGATAGAGCGCCACCAGGGCAAAAGCATGGAGCTGTCGGCAAAGAAGATTGCCGCCTACTCGGCCCTCAACGACACGACCGGCGCGCTGGCCGAGACGCGCTCGCTGCTGGCGTCGGCTCCGCACAACGCCACCTACAACATGGCCATGAGCAAGATGATGCAGCAGTTTGGCATGACCGACAGTGCCCTGCACTACATCGACCTGGCCCAGCGCTACGACCCCGACAACGGCATGATATACCTCACCAAGGCCCAATACTACAACATGATGGGCGACTCGGCCAACTACGACAAGGAGGTGAACCGGGCCCTCACCGCCCCCAACCTCGACATCGACGACAAGGTGGGCGTGCTGGCCACCTACACGGGCTCGCTGCTGCAAAGCCGCGACTCCACGGGCAGGGTCGACCGCCTGTTTAAGGTGCTGCTGCGCCAGCACCCCCACGAGGGCGCGGTGCACGACCTCTACAGCGAGTATCTGGTGGCGCGCAACGACTACAAGGGCGCGGCCGAGCAGCTGGGCTACATGCTCGACATCGACCCCACCGATGCGCGCGGCTGGCGCAAGCTGATGATAGTGAACATGATGGGCGAGAACTATCCCGCCGCCATCAAGGCCGCCCAGCGCGCCCTTGAGTATAACCCCGACAGCATCAACCTGTATAAATACATAGCTCCGGCCTACTTCCAGATGAAGCAGTATGGCAAGGCGGTGCAGACCTACGACCGCGCGCTGAGCCGCGTCGACTCCACGCAGGCGCAGCTGCGCAGCGACCTGATTGGCGGCAAGGGCGACGTGTATTTTGAGATGGGCGACACGGCAAAGGCATTTGCCGCCTACGAGAAGGCACTGCAGGCGTTTCCCGGCAACTCGAGCATTCTCAACAACTACGCCTACTTCCTGGCCGAGTGCGACTCGGCCCTCGACAAGGCCGAGAGCATGGCCGGCAAGGCGGTGAACGCCAACCCCGACAACACCACTTTTCTCGACACCTACGCCTGGATATTCTTCAAGAAGGGCGACTACCAGATGGCCCTCTTCTACATAAAGAGCGCCATCGACAACGACGACACGGGCAGCGCCGACGTGCTTGAGCACTACGGCGACATACTGTGGTTCAACGACAAGCGCACCGAGGCCGCCGAGCAGTGGAAGAAAGCCCTTGAGGCCGCCGGCAAAGACGCCAGCGCCACTCTGCGCCAGAAGGCCGAAAGCGGCCAATATGTGGAGCCGGCCCGCAAGGCAAAGGCCAAAGCAACAACGAAACAATAAAAACCACACATACATATGACAAAAAAGACACTTGCACTGGCCCTTGTGGCCACCATGGGCATGGGACTCACGGCCTGCGGATCGCAGCGCAACGCCATCGACACCGTGGGCATTGCCACACAGCCCACCCCGGCCGCCAACGAGCCCAACGTGACCGAGCGGCTCAACGCCATAGCCGAGGCCACAGCCGACTGGAGCACTCTGAGCGCCGGCGGCACCATAGGCATAGGCGGAGCCAAGAGTTTCTCGTCGAAGATGCAAATGCGCATGGAGCGCGGCAAGAGCATCTACATTTCGCTGCGGCCGCTGCTGGGCATTGAAGTGGGCCGCCTGGTGGTGATGGGCGACTCGGTGATAGTGATTGACAAACTGCACAAGCGCTACATTGCCGCCAACGCGTCGCTGCTCACCAATGGCGTGCCGGTGGACGTGACCACGCTGCAAGACATATTTCTGGGCCGCCCCTTCGTGCTTGGCGAAGGCACGTTTGCCAAGCGGCTTGTGAGCAAGGTGAAGATGACGCGCGTCGACGGCTCGATGGTGATGGAGCCGCGCAAGCAGTATGCTGGCTTCACCTACAGCTTCACTTTCGACGCCAGCAACCAGATGACGGCGGCCAATGTGAAGCCCTCGGGCTCGAAGACAGCCACCTACAGCGTGAAGTATGCCGACGTGAACACGTCTACCCCGGCCGGCAACGTGGCCGGCAGCGTGAGCGCGGCCACCGAGGTTAAGGGGCAGCCGTTTGAGCTATACATCGACTACGGCGGCATGACGTGGAACGAGAGTGTGAAAATCGACACCAAGGTGCCCAGCGGATACACGCGGGTTGACAGCCGCCAGCTGCTGAACATGCTGGGCAGCAAGTAGAATAAAGCACACAAGCCGATGATTGAAATCAGCCTATACCAGCCCGCCATGCAGCAGGAGTGGGATGAGTTTGCGCGCCAGTCGCGCAACGCCACTTTCCTGCTGCAGCGCGGCTACATGGACTACCACAGCGACCGCTTCAGCGACTTCTCGCTGGTGGCGCGCACACCGCAGGGGCGGCTGGCGGGACTGCTGCCGGCCAACCGCGCGGGCGACACCGTGCTGAGCCACCAGGGGCTGACCTACGGCAGCTGGATAGTGCCCTTCCGCCACTTCGACGCCACGGTGATGATGGAGATCACAGCCGCCGCCATCGGTTTCCTTAAGGAGTGCGGCGTGCGCCACCTGGTGTACAAGCCCATACCCTACATCTATCACCGCTACCCCGCCGACGACGACATCTACGCCCTGTGGCGGCACGGCGCGCGCCTGGCCGAGTGCAACATTTCCACCGCCATCGACCTCGCCAACCCCATCCCCTACGACCGCGGCAACAAAAGCGGCCTCAAGGTGGCGCAGCGGGCCGGCATCAAGGTGGAGCAGACTGACTCGGCCTACCCCGAATTCTGGCAGCTGCTGACCGACGTGCTCGGGCAGCGGCACGGCGCAAAGCCGGTGCACACGCTGGCCGAAATTGAGCTGCTGCGCAGCCGGTTTCCCGACCACATAAAGCTGTACACAGCCACCCTTGGCGGCAAGGTGGTGGCCGGCACGGTGATGTTTGCCGACGGGCCGGCGGCCCACAGCCAATATATAGCGTCGAGCGACGAGGGCCGCCGGCTGCACGCCCTCACGGCCGTGTTTGCCCGCGTGGCGGCCGACGCCACCGCCATGGGGCGGCGCTACCTCGACTTCGGCATATCGAATGAAGACCACGGACGGCTGCTCAACGCCGGACTCGTGCAGCAAAAGGCACGACTCGGAGGCCGCGGCGTGGCCTACAACACCTTCACTCTCGACCTGTAGCACCCCACACACAATTCAATCTATATGGCAAAAGGCGGCATATCGAAGATGGCCATTAAGGCAATGGGACTGTTTGGCGGCGTGCAGGTGGCCGGCATACTGTGCTCCATAGTGCGCACCAAGCTGGTGGCGCTGTGGATAGGCCCGGTGGGTATGGGGCTGTTCGGACTGTTCAACCAGGCCCTGGAGATGCTCAACACCGCCACCAACCTCGGCGTGCGCTCGAGCAGCGTGCGCGACGTGTCGCAGGCCCTCGACGGCGGCGACCGCGGCCACGTGGCGCGCGTGATAGCCGTGGTCAGGCGGTGGTCGGTGTGGCTCGGCCTGGGCGGAGCTCTGGTCACCGCGGCACTCGCGCCAGCGCTTAGCCGCCTCTCGTTTGGCGACGAGAGCCACCTGTGGGGCTTTGTGGCCCTTGCGGCGGCCGTGCTGCTGATGGCGCTCACCAACGGCGAGTATGCCGTGCTGCAGGGCACCGCGCGTCTGCGCCGCCTGGCCAGCGTCACGCTGTGGGGCGCACTGGGCGGCCTGCTCATCAGCGTGCCGCTGTTCTACTGGCTGCGCGAGCGCAGCATTCTGCCCTCGATCATAACCTATGCCGCATGCTGCGCCGCGGCGGCGTGGGTGCTGCGCGACCGCACATGGCCGCCCGTCCGCGTGCCCGCAGGCGAGGCCGCCCGCATGGGACTGGGCTTCGTGAGGCTGGGCGCCTACATGACGGCGGGCAGCTTTGTGTCGATAGCCGCCTCCTACGCCTTCAGCTCGTGGCTGAACCACGCGGGCGGCACCGGCGAGGTGGGCCTGTATCAGGCGGGCTACACGCTGGTGAACAAATACACCGGCCTGGTGCTGACGGCCCTGGGCATGGAATACTATCCCCGGCTGGCGCGCGTGGCCGGCAGCCGCCTGCGCCTGCGCGCCATGGTGGGCCAGGAGGTGGTGCTGTGCATGGTGGTGATGGCGCCCGTGGTGGCGCTGATGATGGCGCTGCGCGAGCCCGTGGTGAGGCTGCTCTATTCAGGCGAGTTTGTGGCCGTGCTGGGCATGGTGTCGTGGTGCCTGGTGGGCACGGTGTTCAGGGCGCTGTCGTGGTGCATGTCGTTTGTGATTCTGGCCAAGGGCGACGGCCGCACCTTCCTGGCCACCGAGACGCTGAGCGCGGCCGTGGGGCTGGCGCTGAACGTGGTGTGCTACACGCGCTGGGGGCTCGACGGGCTGGGCATGTCGTTTGCCGCCTGGTATGTGGTCTACACCGCCATTGTGTCCGTGGTGTACTTCGGTCGCTACCGCCTGCGGCTGTCGCGCCAATGCGCCTGGGCGGCCGTGTGGGGCCTGGCGGTGGCGCTGGCAGCACTGTGGGCCGTGGGCGGCGGCCACACCGTGGCGGCAGGCGCGGTGGCAGCCGCCGCGGTGGCCGTGTGCCTAATGGTGGTGAGGCGCGTGTGGCGGCGTTAGCCCGCTGATATAACGCTTAATAAAGGTAAAAAAGGCACTAAATTTTGGCCAAGACGAAAATAGTGGCTATCTTTGCAGCGTAATAAAATATATTATCAACTACGAGGGATCTCATAAGTAAACGATGAGATTCTTCTGTTTTTTACTAATTACTAAACATCATTTTTTACCATGGCTATAAGCTATATGACTCAGGAAGGCTACGACGCCAAGATGAAGGAACTCGCACACCTTGAAAATGTGGAGCGCCCCGATGTGGTGCGCGCCATAGCCGAGGCTCGCGAAAAGGGTGACCTGTCGGAAAACGCCGAATACGACGCCGCAAAGGAGCGCCAGGGCATGCTCGAGGCCAAAATCGCAGAGCTGAAAAACCTTGTTGCCACCGCACGCATCATCGACCAAAGCAAGCTGCAGACCGAAGAGGTGCAGCTGCTCAACAAGGTTACCATCAAGAATTTGAAGAACAACGCTAAAATGACATACACCATAGTGAGCGAGACCGAGGCCAACCTGCGCGCCGGCAAAATCTCGATCACCACTCCCATTGCCAAGGGCCTCCTGGGCCACAAAGTGGGCGATGTGGTAGAGGTGCAGGCTCCTGTGGGCAAAATGCAGTTTGAAATCGTTGAAATAGGCATCTAAACTATGGCATCAATTTTCAGCAAAATAGTGGCTGGCGAAATTCCCAGCTACAAGGTGGCCGAAGACGAGAACTACTATGCGTTTCTCGACATCAGCCCCGTGGCCAAGGGCCACACGCTCGTGATTCCCAAGCACGAGGTGAACTACATCTTCGACCTCGACAGCGAGGAGTATGCCGGACTGTGGCAGTTTGCCCACCGCGTAGCCAAGGCCATGAAGCAGGTGCTGCCGTGCCAGCGCATAGGCGTGGCCGTGATGGGACTCGAAGTGCCCCACGCCCACATCCACCTTGTGCCCATCAACAAGGAGAGCGACATGAACTTCTTTAAGGAAAAGCTCAGCTTGCCGGCCGACGAGATGGCCGCAATTGCCAGCAAGGTGAACGAGCAGTTTGAAAAGGAAAAATAAAATAAGGCACAGAGAGGGAGAGCAACAAGAATTTTTTCTCATCGGAGGGTCTTTATTAACAACTACATAAAGGCTGGATAAGATGACACTATACTACACTGGTGGTCAACTTATCCAGCCTCTTTTTTTGCACATACTGTTTTATCATTATGAAGCGTGACGCAATTGACCTGAGCAAAACCAACGTGTACGCACTGTTTTGCAAATACTTCTTCCCCACCCTGATGGGGATGCTGAGCATATCGGCCGTGACGGCAATCGACGGCATATTTGTGGGCCACGGCGTGGGCAGCCAGGGCATAGCCGCGGTGAACATATGCATACCGCTGCTGATGCTGCTCACCGGCGCGGGCCTTATGGTGGGCGCGGGCTGCTCGGTGGTGGCCTCGGTGCATCTGGCACGCGGCAAGGCGCGGGTGGCGCGCATCAACGTGGCCCAGGCGCTGGCATTCGCCTCGGCGATGGCCCTGCTGCCGTTTCTGGCAGTGGAGGCCATGCCCACGGCCACAGCTCGGCTGCTGGGGTCGTCGCCCACCCTGCTGCCGCAGGTGCTCGACTACCTGGTGTGGTTCGCCCCGTCGTGGGTGTTCAACATGTGGATAGCCGTGGGACTGTTTGTGATTCGCCTCGACGGCTCGCCGCGCTACGCCATGATGTGCAGCGTGCTGTCGTCGGCCCTCAACGTGGTGCTCGACTGGCTGCTCATTTTCCCCTTGGGCATGGGCGTGAAGGGAGCCTCAATTGCGTCGACCATAAGCATAATAGTGGGCGGTCTGATGGCGATGGGCTATCTGGCCTTCGGGGCGCGGCAGCTGTGGCTGTGCCGCCTTAAGATGAGCGCGAAGAGCCTGCGCCTGGCCCTGCGCAACATCGGCTACCAGTGCCGCATAGGCTCGTCGGCCCTGCTGGGCGAGGCCACACTGGCCGTGTTCATGTATATGGGCAACCGCGTGTTTATGCACTACATGGGCGACGACGGCGTGGGGGCCTTTGGCATAGCGTGCTACTACGCCCCATTTGTGTTCATGATAGGCAACGCCGTGGCGCAGTCGGCCCAGCCCATCATCAGCTACAACCACGGCCTCGGACTCAGCCAGCGCGTGAGGCAGGCGGTGAGGGCAGCGCTGGCCGCCGCGGTGGTGTGCGGCCTGCTGCCCACGGCGGCATTCTCGCTGGGGCCGAGCGGCCTGGTGGGACTGTTTCTGAGCCTCGACACCCACGCCGCGCGCATTGCCGTGGAAGGCTTTCCGCTGTGGGCCACAGGACTGGTGTGCTTTGTGGTCAACGTCGCCGCCGTGGGCTGCTACCAGAGCGTGGAGCGCGTGGCTCCGGCCACCGTCTTCGCCCTGCTGCGCGGCATGGTGCTGCTGGTGCCGTCGTTCCTGTTGATGCCGCTGCTGCTGGGCGACGCCGGCATCTGGCTCGCCATGCCCGCCTCCGAGGCCCTCACCACCCTGCTGATAGCCCTCCACACCGCCCTCACCCGACCTCATACCCCTACCTGATGCTGCACAGCAATGGGTCACGCTGTCAAGTACAATAGCAGCTGCGCCATGCTTTGCTCAATGGCTTCAGACGACGGTATCTGCTTATAGGCAAGGTCTGGCAGTTCACTTGCATACACCCCGCCCAACACAGTCCACACTGTGTGCAAATCATTTATAATTGGAGAATCAGCAATGTGCTTGTCACGCCATCCTTCTGGCTTGTCAAACCTTTGTTGGTCCTGGGCAAACAAATTGTTGAAATCTACCTTAAAAATGTCACTCTCCAGATATTCGCGCGTCACGGCGTCGTTCAACAGAAAATGCAAATCGTAGAAATGGCGTATTTTGGCAGCCAGTTCAGGCATATAGTTGTCGGCCAAAGAACAACGAATTAACGACACTAATTTCTCGGTTAAAGTTCTTCGCCTGTCAAGCACGTTCACTTCGAAAGGCTGCATACCATACTCCACCACCAGCTTTTCATTGCCAGTGTTGAGCAAAAATTCAGTCAAGAAACTTTGCAGTCTGCACCTCTGGAACGGATATGGGTTGGCAAAAGAGTTGATTTCAACAAGCAACTGGCCTGCTTTGATGGCGCCCACCTGCAATGAGCCCACAGCTCGCGGGTAGGAATAGTATGCTTTGTGGTAATGCGAGCCCTTGCTTGTGAAGCCAGGCATATCCAATTCGCGCAGTCCTTCAGTCATGCTTTTAGCAGTTTTCTTTATCAGCATCTTCAACTGGTTGCCGCTTAGGGTCCATGCCTCTGATATGGCAAGGTCGATGTCTTCTGAGAATCTACTGCCTATGCCGTATGCCTTTGTAAGGCTTGTGCCTCCCTTAAATATGACACGGCAGTCGTGATCGTTCGCCGCCATCAACGACAACGAGCGGCATATCCAATAGTCCTTCTCAATGAAAATGCTGTTAATGCCAATTCCTCCATCGGTGATGGGTTGGGAAGCAGCTTGTAGCGCGTCGGAAAACAATTCCCGGTTTTCGTGCAAATTCATATTATGTTCCAGTTTTTTTTGTTAGGTAACACATTGTCGGAAATTGGCAGTCTGAAGTTTGTCAAGCCATTCATCGTTTGGCTGATAGTCTTAGCATCAAGTCCTAAAGATTCGAATATAGCTCCGAGCAATGCTCTCACGTAGGGTGTGTAAGCAAACGAAAGTTCGGCCAGTTTTTGCTTCTGCTCTTTTGAAAGTTCCTCTATAATCTTCCTAATGCCCACAACACAGTCGTCGGGTGAAGTGGCGGTAATTCTCTTTATAAGTCGCAAGGCATCCAGTATTCTAAGCAACGGGATATTGCTTGGGGTTATCCGGTTTTCCTGCCGCAGAAAAGCCACCCTAACACCATTTCTCATGATCGGTCGGCGATACTTGTTAGTGCCAATGAGCACTGACGAACTTATCTGTGTAGTGAGTCCCATTGATGAAAAGGCCGCAGTTCCTGTTATGTAGCCCACCACCCTTCCATTAAGTTCTAAAAAGTCTTTTACAAGCTCAGAGTCAGATGGTTTAAGTTCTCCAAACATCGTTTTCTTCGGAATATAGTATTTGCCTTTTGCTATCTTGTGCAGCTCGCCTTGCTGCACAAGCCTGCTTAGGGCTTTTGCGAGCGCAGGCTGATGCCGCATTTCTACGCCAAAGTCTCTTGCGGTAAGCACTACTCCCGCAGGAGTGGTCGACAGTTTCTCCCTTATCTGTGTTGCTATAACCATATTCTTTTTTCTTCCTGGCGCAAAGTTAATCAAAAATTCTTGTTTTTTACGTAAAAAACTTGACAATTGTTTCTTTCGTTTACCCCAAATCGGTCATTAGAAGAAACTTCATGTTATTTCTAATGACCGCCATTAGAA
>CAVKDU010000031.1:0-33017 GCA_963655175.1 Wujia chipingensis
ATTAGGGCTTACTCGGGACTTCCACCCGTTAGACAATGCTCATGCCGAGCATACTGAAACAAGCCCCACGGGCGCACGCAGCGGCCGTGGGGGCTTTATGTGGGTATACTTGCAGAATTAGCGGCGCTTTTTCTTGCCGCCCTTGGCCGACTTCTTGGCAGATGCCTTCTTGTCGGCAGCCTTGGTCGACGATGCCTTGGCACCCTTGCCGCCCTTAGCGGCCTTGCCAGCCTTGGCCTTGCCGGGGATCGTCATCTTGTCGCCAGCGTCGATTTTGTCGCCTTTCAGTTTGTTGGCCTTGCGCAGCTCATCAACGCTCACGCCAGTCTTCTTGGCGATGGTTATCAGGTTGTCACCCTTCTGAATGGTGTAGTCCTGCGAGGCGGGCTGCTGCACTGCGGCCTGCTTCCGCGATTTCTTGCCACGGCTCTTGGCATCGCGGCTGCTGCGGGCCGTCTTGTAGGTGGTTTCCCGCGACTTGCCGGCCGAAGCGGCAGCCTTGCCATAGCGGGTCTTGCCCTTGCCATAGCGAGCTGCGGCTGCGGCATCATCGTCGGCAGCGGCTTTGGCCTTCTGGGCCTTTGTGGTCTTGGGGGTCTGGGCAGTGGTGCGGTCGGCGGCCTTAGACTTCGACTGCGGCACCTGGGGCTGGGCCTGCGCCTGCTGGCGGCGCGGCTGGGGCACCTGACGGCTGCTCGACGAGGTCACAATCTCGTCGTCGATGCTGTAAGAGCCCTTGTAGGCGGGCTTCGACGCGGTGGTGCGCGCCGGCACGGGCTTGGAAGCGGCAGCCGACTCGTTTTCCTGCTCAACAACGCTCACAGTGGCGTCGCCATCGGGCTGCGAGGCAGCCTCCTGGGCGGTGAGGGCGTCGCCGGGCAGATTGGAGTCGTCGGCACTCTTCTTCACAATTTTCAGCACCTGGCCGCGATGCACACGCGTGCCGCTGATGCCGTTAAGTGCGCGAATCTCGTCGGTCGACACGCCATAGTAGAACGCTATGCCGGCCAGACTCTCGCCACGCTGCACCTTGTGGTACACCGTCTGTTGCTGCTGGCTGGGCTGCGACTGCCCGGCATCCACATTGTGGCTTGCGCCGCCCGGCTCCACCACCTCGCGCTGCGCATACAGGTCGGGGCGGTAGCTGGCAATGCTGTCTTCGGTGAGGATGAAGCTGTAGATTTGCTGCGAGGGCAGCGCCAGCGTGTAGGGGCGCGCGTCGCCCGGAATCACATCGTGGCGGTATTGCGGATTGAGCACACGAATCTCCTCGAGCGGTATGTTGAGCACCTTCGAAATCTGGTTAAAGTTGATGCGGTGGCTCACACTCACGGTGTCGACCACGATGGGCTTCTTGGCCAGCGAGGGGCTGATGTTGTGCTCCTTGAAATAGGTCATTATGTAGTTGGCCGCGATGAAGGCGGGCACATAGCCGCGGGTTTCGCGCGGCAGATAGTTGTAGATGGTCCAGAAGTCGGGGTTGCTCTCCACTCCGGCGCGGCGTATGGCCTTGTTGACGTTGGCCGGGCCGCAGTTGTAGGCGGCAATGGCCAGCGACCAGTCGCCATAGATGTCGTGCAGCTGCTTGAAATACACCGCAGCCTTCTCCGACGAGCGGTAGGGGTCGCGGCGCTCATCCACAAGCGAGTTCACCTCCAGCCCCACGCCCTTGGCGGTGCCTATCATAAACTGCCACAGGCCGCTGGCGCCCACGGGCGACACGGCGTTGGGGTTGAGGGCCGACTCAATCACGGGCACATATTTCAGTTCGAGCGGCAGGCCTTCCTTTTCAAGCGCCTGCTCGAATATGGGCATGTAGTAGAGGCTCATGCCAAGCATCTGCTCCACCAGGGTGCGGTTGCGCTTAATGTAGCGCTCGATGTAGGAGCGCACAATTTGGTTGAAAGGCAGCTCGATGACCGAGGGGATGGCCTTGAGGCGGCGCACATATTCAGCGTCGCTCACATCGCCTGCCGAGCGATTCTCCACATCCTTGTCGAGAATGGCGTAGTTTTGCAAATACCAGTTGTTCATCATCTCGCGAGTGTCGGTCTCGAAACTTGCGGGATACACAATAGCGGAGTCGGTGATGGTCTCCTTGATTGAGAGGATTGAATGCTTGGGCACGGGGCGCGCCAGGGTGGTGGCGGCGGCCGTCATCAGCATCGCAATCGTCAGCAGCGTCTTTTTGTTTATTAGCATATCTTATTCTCTCCTATTGGTTTCTGAGTTATAATTTTCTTTGTTTGCGGCGGCATCAGAAGTTGATGGCGCACTGCAGCCCCACCGACGGCAGCCGCGATGTGGTGGCCGGCTCGATGACGGCCGGCTTGAGCCTCATGCTCAGGTCGGGCGACACGTCGAAGTGCGCCAGCGAGGCGTCGACGTAGGCGTCGACTATGCTCAGCAGATACACTCCCACCATCGAGAATATGCAGATGTCGCGGTAACGGCGGTAGTAGTCCTTTTTGCTCTTCAGTGCCTTCTTCAGCCACTCCATGTCGAGGTCGCTCTCGTTGGTGGTGGGCGGATAGAAGTTCATGTAGCTGCGCGTGTCGGGGTCGTTGTCGGTGGCGTCGCGGTAGGCCTTGGTGTAGTCGCTGAGCATGCGGTTGTTCCACGCCATGCCGTAGCCCAAGCCCACAAACGCGCCCACCACAATGGGCAGTTTCCAGTAGCGGCGGTTGTAGATTTGCCCCAAGCCGGGGCACAGCACCGACATCCACAGGGCACGCGTGGGGTCGGGGTTAAACGCCTTGACGGCTCCGAATCCGGCCGCCTGCGGCACCTGGTGGGGCGGAGCTATGATTTCCACGCCCTCGACGCCGGCCAGCGAGTCGATGGAGCTGAAGTGGATGGTGTCGCCGGCCATGTCGACCACCTTCACCGTGCCGCGACGCGCCGCGGAGTCGGCCTTGAGACCCCCCTTTTGGTCTTGCGGCACCACCACGGGCGTGCGTTTGTGGCGCTTGGCCTTGGCGGGCTTGGCCTCCTTTGTGGCCCGGGTCGAGGGCGGCGTGACCACCTCTTGCGCAATGACGGGTACAGGCAATGCCAGCAGCAGGCACAGCAGCACGGCCATGCCCGCAGTCATCAAATTCTTAATGCTGTTTCGCTGTTTCACTGAATTGCGCATCAATAAAGCAAGTGTGGCGCAAACACTACTTTGCGTCACTCTTTATTTTGTCAAAGATAGTAATAATTCTCTCCAATTCATCTTCGTCTTTGAATGGGAATGTTATTTTTCCTTTACCCTTAAGGTCGCAAGTGAAGCCCACCTTCACGCCAAACGACGATGACAGGTGCTTACGCAGCACGTCATAGTCGCTGCTATTCAGTCGTTTAGGCTTCGGCTCTTCGCCATTTTGCTTTTGCTGCTCGAGTTCTTGGTAGTGTTTTGCGAGCTGCTCGACCTGACGCACCGATAAACATTTTTTAAGTGTCTCGTTATATAATTTTAACTGTAGCGACGCCTTGTCGACGCTCAGCAGGGCGCGCGCGTGGCCCATATCCACCCGCTTGTCGCGCAGTCCGAGCTGCACTTCGGCCGGCAGGCGCAGCAGGCGCAGGAAGTTGGCAATGGTGGCGCGCTTCTTGCCAATGCGCTCACTCAGGCGCTCTTGCGTGAGGTTGTACTGGTCGATGAGCTTGCGGAATGTGAGGGCGATTTCGATTGCATTGAGGTCTTCGCGCTGTATGTTTTCAATCAGGGCCATCTCGGTGAGCTCGCTGTCGTTGGCCGTGCGCACATAGGCGGGCACGGTGTCGAGCCCGGCGAGTTTGGCGGCGCGGTAGCGGCGCTCGCCCGATATTATCTGGTAGCTGCTTGCGCCCGTGCTGCGCAGCGTTAGCGGCTGGATTATGCCCAGCTCGCGAATCGACGACGCGAGCTCTTCGAGCGCCGTCTCGTCGAACGTGGTGCGCGGCTGGTCGGGGTTGGGCGATATTTGGTCGATGCGTATTTCGTTGATGGCCGATGAGCCGCTCGTCTGGATGTCGTCCATCGAGATCAGCGAGTCGAGCCCGCGGCCCAGTGCATTGCGATGCTGTGATTTAGTCATTGGTGATTGTGATTGAATAAAGTGAAAAAACTATGCTATTCATTTTGGAGCCTGGCCGGCGGCTGGGCGCGGAGCGCGGTTTTTGCTAATCAGCTCCTTGGCCAGCTGAATGTGGCTTGTGGCGCCGCGGCTGGCGGGATCGTAGAGCAGAGCCGGCAGACCGTGGCTCGGGGCCTCGCTGAGGCGGATGTTGCGCGGAATCACGGTGTTGAACACCATGTCGCCAAAGTGGCTTTTCAGCTCCTCATATATCTGGTTGGCCAGGCGCAGGCGCGCGTCATACATGGTGAGCAGGAAGCCCTCGATTTTCAGCGAGGGGTTAAGCTTCGACTTGATGATGCGTATGGTGTTGAGCAGCTTGCTGATGCCCTCAAGGGCGAAATACTCGGCCTGCACAGGAATTATCACGCTGTCAGCAGCGGTGAGGGCGTTCACGGTGATCAGGCCCAGCGACGGACTGCAGTCGATCAGCACATAGTCGTAGTCGGCTTTCACCTCGGCAATGGCGCGGCGCAGCACGTTTTCGCGGTCGGGCTTGTTGATGAGCTCAAGCTCGGCGCCCACCAGGTCGATGCGCGAACCCACCAAGTCGAGGTTTTTCACGCACGTGGCCACCTGCGAGCCACGCAGCGGATAGTCGTCGACGAGGCACTCGTAGATCGACGACGACATCTTTCTCGGGTCAACCCCGAGGCCCGAAGTGGCGTTGGCCTGCGGATCGGCGTCGAGCAGAAGCACTTTTTTGTGGCTGGCAGCGAGCGATGCTGCAAGGTTGATTGCGGTGGTGGTCTTGCCCACTCCGCCCTTTTGGTTTGCTATTGCAATTGTCTTTCCCATATACACAGAATGAAAATCGAATATTAAACGTGCGATTCTAATTTTTTTCTTACGCGGTGCAAAGGAATTGATTTTAGTTTGAACCATCGGCAAGTTTTCAGTTAAAAATGGCTGAATTGTTGATAAGTCGGCATAATTGTTAATAACTTCGGGCGGCCGCCACACCACATTGTGCCTCAACCATGTAGACCGCCACTGCGCACCGTGGAACCATTGGCCGCCGGCCGTGGAACACAAGCCCGCTGCGGCCGGCGCACACGCATGCTGCCACCTTAATGCAAAGGCGGCTCATGCTCACGCACAAGCCGCTTGAATTTATAAACCTTAAAACATCTTTTACCAGGCCGCACCTATTCAATCAAAGCGGCCTTCTTCAATTTCATAATTAATCTCTTATGAGACGAATCCCTAAATATTATTAACTATTTAATACGACACTTCTCGCGAAGCATCCTGTCATGAAATTCACGACCGCCGCCTGCCTGCGCCATGCCGCCAACGAACGAGAAAATGATGCCTTGTGCCTGTATAGGCCAACGGGCAAGGGTCTGTGTGAGTGAAGATTGCTTTTTTCACGCCAGTTTTTCTTCAGATTCTTGACATCAATGGTGATGGGCGCAATGCCCAAAGGCTACATCGGGGGTCGGTTACTTCAATCCTTAAGAACCATTATATCTGCAAAGATAATCTATTTTTTTAATCTGCAACACATTCCGCCGTTTTTTACAAAAAAATTATAGCGTGCGGCACCACTGCGTCAAGGCCTTGATGACCCGCAAAGTTCAATAATGCTTAACGAAACAGCTTTTAAGCGCACAAATCTTGCTGAATTGTGATTTTTTTCAGATATTTGCCACAATAATGTTAAAGTGGCCAATTGCGGCCAGTCAACTATCAGTGATTTAAGCAACGCGCGTGCGGCGCGCGCCACCCCACAGAGCGGAAGCGCATGCGGCAAGCGAATAACAACACATTTATTATAAATACACACCACATGAGAAAATTACTTCTTTCTCTCACACTGGCCACAGTGGCCGCGCTCCAGGCACTGGCAGTGCCGGCCGACCCGCGCCCAGTGACAGTGACACAGCCCGACGGCTCGCAGCTCACAATCAAGAACAACGGCGACGAGTACTACAACTTCGTCACCACCGCCGACGGATACACCATTGTGAAGAATCAGGCGGGATACTACACCTATGCCCAGCTGGTGGACGGCAAACTTGCCGCCAGCAGCACCATTGCGCGCGACGCGCAGCAGCGCACCGCCACCGAGACGGCAATGTTGCAGGCCACTGGCAAGAACCTCATTGACCGCGCGTCGGTGAGCACCGCACGCAAGGCACGCGCCTCGCGCAACGAGGTGATGCAGAAGGCCAGCATCGACTACAAGAAGTTCCGCGGCCTGATTCTGCTGGTGGAGTTCAACGACTGCAAGTTCCGCCGCAGCGACCTGAGCACGTTCTACAACAATATGATTAACCAGCGCGGCTACACCGGCTTCACCAATGAAGACGGCACCGCAAACGCATACGGCAAATTCACCGGCAGCGTGCGCGACTACTTCTACGACAACTCAATGGGCCAGTTCGACCCGCAGTTTGACGTGTACGGCCCCATTAGCGTGCCCTATTCGGTCGACGACCCCAAGCAGACGCAGAACGCCCGCACCATAATCAAGGCAGCCCTGCAAAAGGCCTACCAGAACTACAGCATCGACTTTTCGCGCTATGACGCCAACGGCGACCGCATGGTGGACATGTTCTACGTGATATTCGCCGGCACAGGCTCGAACACCAACGCCTCGTCGAGCCACGTGTGGCCGCACGCAAGCACGATGTCCGGCACGTCGATTGGCGGCTACGCCATGGGACGCTATGCCTGCTCCACCGAGCTGTATTACGAGAAGCCCCTCATATTCGACGGCATCGGCACCATTTGCCACGAGTTCACCCACGTGCTGGGTCTGCCCGACCTCTACGACACCGACTATTCGGAAAACGGCCAGAGCCACGACCCCGGCGAGTGGGACGTGATGTCGGGCGGCAGCTATCTGAACTACGGCCGCACCCCGTGCGCCTACTCGGCCTACGACCGCTATGCAGCCGGCTTTATGACGCCCAAGGTGGTGACCCAGGGCAGCTTCTCGCTCAACGACATTCAGCAAAACGAGGCCTACCGCCTGAACACCAATAAGGCCAAGGAATACTTCCTGCTCGAGAACCGCCAGCTCAAGGGCTGGGACGCCTACCTGCCCGGCCACGGCATGATGGTGGCCCGCGTGGACTCGACCAACGCCGTGTATTGGGTGAGCAACATGGTGAACGCCTACTCCAGCCGCAACTGCTATGAGCTGCTGCGCGCCGGCAGCAGCAAGACCGGCGCTCTGGCCAGCGACCCGTTCCCCGGCACCACAGGCATGACCACCATCACCAACAACACCACTCCGGGCTTCTTCACACCGCTCGGCAACTCGGGCGAATTTGTGATCAACGACATTGCCGAGAGCAACGGCGTGATCACATTCAACGCCCTCAAGGCCGACGATGTGAAGAGCATTATTGAAGACTTCGAGTCGATGCCCGTGGGCGCAAGCACCTCGGAGAAGAACGTGAAGGGCAACTTCTGCAACTGGTCGTTCACCCGCTGCCAAGTGACCGCTCCGGGCAGCGGCAAGTGCAACGGCACCCACTCGGTGGCCATGACACTGCCCAGCAAGCTGGAGACCACCACACGCACGGGCAAAGATGTGACCAAGGTTACATTCAACGTGTTCAACCCCAGCAGCACTACCGCCAAATTCATATTCGAGTACTCTACCGACTACGGCAACACCTGGACTCCGGTGAAGACCTCGGCCGGCGCCGACATGGCCGAAGTGGCAGGCAAGAGCGAAGGCACCACCGTGTCGTGGAACATAAGGGTTGACAACGCCGACGCCATGCTGCGCGTAACCCAGCGCGCCGGCAGCCAAACGGCAAAGGTGTATATCGACGACTTCACCATCTACTACGCCAATGAGTATAGCGGCGTTAACAGCGTTGCAGTGAGCGGCCAGGACGGCCTGAAGGTGACCAAGAGCGGCAACACCGCAATTGTGACCGGCGCAGCCGACGGCGCAGTGAACCTCTACACCGCAGGCGGACAGCTCGTGCAGAGCGTCAACGCCGTCGACGGACAGGCTCTGCTCAGCGTCAGCGGCCACGGCTTCTACATTGTGAGCCAGGGCGGCAAGGCCGTGAAGGTGGTGTTCTAAGCAACAGCATACAAATCAGCACTACACATAATGGTGGCAGAGACCGTGCATCGGTCCCTGCCACTTTTGTTTGCCCCGCTGGCAAAAGGATAGCCAAGGTGGCAAAAAGGCACGCTTGTGTAAGCGCAAGGCGAATAATCGGTGCGCTGCGCAGCATGTTTTTTGTCGTTTTGTCGCTTATTATGAAAAAAGTGACTACTTTTGCATAAAGTAGTGCAACAATAGGAAACATTCATCGATTTTAGGATATGGAAAAGATTGACAGTCTTGACAAGAAGATTTTGAAAATAGTGATGAAAAACGCCCGCATACCGTCGAAAGACGTGGCTGTGGAGTGCGGCGTGTCGCGCGCGGCCATTCACCAGCGCATACAGCGCATGATCGACACCCACGTGATCACAGGCTCGGGCTATCACGTCGACCCGAAATCGGTGGGTTTCGCCACATGCACCTACATAGGCGTGAAGTTGGAGCGCGGCTCGATGTATCGCAACGTGGTGCCCGAGTTCGAGAAAATCGACGAGATAGTGGAGTGCCACTTCACCACCGGCCCCTACACGCTGCTGCTGAAACTGTATGCGCGCGACAACCAGCACCTCATGGAGCTGCTCAACGACAAAATACAGCACATTCCGGGCGTCACCGCCACCGAGACGCTGATTTCCCTGGACGAGAGCATCAACCGCGAGATTCCAATTGAGGCGGCCAACCCCGACGCCCAATAAACCATTCCACTTACTTTATTTTGATGGACGAAGAATTCGACATACGCAACGAGCGCGTGAAGGGCGACAGCGACTTCGAGAAGGCGCTGCGCCCCGTGCGCTTCGAGGACTTCGCCGGGCAGGAGAAGATAATAGGCAACCTGCAAGTGTTTGTGCAGGCAGCCAAAATGCGCGGCGAGGCCCTCGACCATATCCTGTTTCACGGCCCTCCGGGCCTTGGAAAAACCACGCTGAGCAACATCATTGCCAACGAGCTGGGGGTGGGCTTCAAGGTGACGTCGGGCCCCGTGCTCGACAAGCCCGGCGACCTGGCGGGCATTCTCACATCGCTTGAAGAGAACGATGTGCTGTTTATCGACGAGATTCACCGCCTGAGTCCCGTGGTGGAGGAGTATCTGTACTCGGCCATGGAGGACTACCGCATCGACATAATGATTGACAAGGGCCCGGGGGCGCGCTCGGTGCAGCTCACGCTGGCGCCGTTCACCCTGATCGGAGCCACCACCCGCAGCGGCCTGCTCACCAGCCCGCTGCGCGCCCGCTTCGGCATCAACTGCCACCTGGAATATTACGGCCACGACGTGCTCGAGAGCATCATCAAGCGCTCGGCCAGGCTGATGTCGGTGCCCATCACCGACGAGGCGGCGCTCGAAATAGCACTGCGCAGCCGCGGCACCCCGCGCATTGCCAACTCGCTGCTGCGCCGCGTGCGCGACTTCGCGCAGGTGAAGGGGTCGGGCAAAATCGACACCGCCATTGCGCGCTATGCGCTTGAGGCCCTCAACATTGACAAATACGGGCTCGACGAGATCGACAACAAGATTCTGCTCACCATCATCGACAAGTTTGGCGGCGGCCCTGTGGGCATCACCACCATAGCCACCGCGCTGAGCGAAGACCCCGGCACTGTGGAGGAGGTGTATGAGCCGTTTCTAATAAAGGAGGGGTTCATCAACCGCACCCCGCGGGGCCGCGAGGTCACCGACCTGGCCTACACCCACCTGAAGCGTCAGCGCCAGGGCAAGACGATGTCGCTGTTCTGACGCGCACCGCCCCACTGGGAGGGGGCATTCACACAAATTCAAGACTAAACAAGGACAATGGCTGCAAATTTAAAATCGTTAGCTAAAGACACTGCAATATATGGCATGAGCAGCATAGTGGGCCGCTTTCTCAACTACCTGCTGGTGCCGCTCTACACCGCAAGCCTCTCGGCCGCCTCGGGCGGCTATGGCGTGATCACCAACGTGTATTCCTACACGGCCCTGCTGCTGGTGATACTCACCTACGGCATGGAGACCACCTTTTTCCGCTTTGCCAACAAGACCGGCGAGAACCCGCAGACGGTGTACACCACCACACTGGTGGCCGTGGGCACCACCTCGCTTGCCTTTGTGGCCGCCGTGCTGGGCTTCCTGCCCTGGGTGGCCAGGGCCATGGGCTATGCCGACCATCCCAGCTACATCGGCGTGATGGCCGCAGTGGTGGCCCTCGACGCGTTTCAGGCAATCCCGTTTGCCTACCTGCGCTACAAGAAGCGCCCCATCAAGTTTGCCGCGCTCAAGCTGCTGTTCATATTCCTGAACATAGCGCTCAACCTGCTTTTCTACCTCGTGCTGCCGGCCCTCTACAAGACGCACCCCGACGCGGTGGGGGCAATCTACGACCCCACGGTGGGCGTGGGCTACGCCTTCTATCTGAACCTTGTGTGCACGGGCGTCATCACATTCTTCTTCTGGCGCGAGCTGGCCGAGGCACGCGGCAGCTTCAGCTGGCCGCTGCTGCGGCGCATGCTGGGCTACAGCTGGCCCATACTGGTGCTGGGCATAGCCGGCATCCTCAACCAGACGGCCGACAAAATCATGTTTCCGTTCCTATACAAGCGCGGCGGCGAAACGCAGCAGCTGGGCATATACGGGGCCGCCAGCAAGATAGCCATGATCATGGCTATGATTACGCAGGCCTTCCGCTATGCCTACGAGCCGTTTGTGTTTGGCAAGGCCAAAGACCGCGACAACCGCGAGACCTATGCCGAGGCCATGAAATACTTCATAGTGTTCACCCTGCTGGCCTTCCTGGCCGTGATGGCGTGGATCGACGTGCTGAAGCACATCATAGCCCCCGACTACTGGAGCGGCCTCAAGGTGGTGCCCATAGTGATGGCGGCCGAGATTATGATGGGCATATACTTCAACCTGTCGTTCTGGTACAAGCTTATCGACAAGACCATTTGGGGCGCGTATTTCTCGGGCGTAGGCTGTGCGGTGCTGATTGCCATCAACGTGCTGTTTGTGCCCACCTACGGCTACATGGCCTGCGCCTGGGCCGGATTTGCGGGCTACGGCACGGCCATGGTGCTGAGCTACTTTGTGGGCCAGCGCCACTACCCCATCAGCTATCCGCTTAAGGACATAGGCATGTATGTGGCCCTGGCGGCAGTGCTGTTTGCCGCCATGACGCTGACGCCCGTGCCGGGCCGATGGGCACCCACGGCGGTGCGCACGGTGCTGCTGCTGGTGTTCTGCGCGGTGGTGTTCAAGCGCGAGCACATGGGCGCCATGCTGCGGCGCCTGCCGGTGGTGGGCCGCCTGTTCCGCTAACTTCCAATCGTTTTACTTGAGCATCGGCAGCAAGTCGGTGACGCCTGCGGTGGCCGTTTTGGCTATCACATGCACGCGTGCGGGCACAGCTGCCGGATTGGGGTCGATGTAGTATAGCTCTGCCTCGGGGCTGGCATAGTTGAGCAGCGCCGCTGCCGGATACACCACCAGCGATGTGCCTATCACCACCACGATGTCGGCCTTGCGCACGATTTCCACTGCGGGGTCGAACTCGGGCACGCTCTCGCCGAAAAACACAATGTGCGGGCGCACGTGGTCGCCGAAGGGGTCGGTGGTGTCGACCGAGGTGTCGAGGCCCTTGTCGCTGAGGTCGGCGCACGGCAGGGTGTAGACGCGGCTCTCGTTGGCCATCGAGCGCACCTTCATCAACTCGCCATGCAGGTGCAGCACGTGGGTCGAGCCGGCGCGCTCGTGCAGGTCGTCGACGTTTTGCGTAATCACGTTCACATGATACTGCTTCTCAAGCCCTGCTATCATGGTGTGGGCACCGCTGGGGCCAGCCTTCAGCAGCTTGTGGCGCAAGCCGTTGTAGAACTTGTGAATGAGCGGCGGGTTGCGCATAAAGCCCTCGTGGCTGGCCACCTCCATCACGGGATACTGCTCCCACAGGCCGCCAGCATCGCGAAACGTCGACAGTCCGCTCTCGGCGCTGATGCCGGCGCCGGTAATCACCACTAAGTTTTTCATAACATAGTCCTCCTTAATTTTAATGGCGCGGCAGCCACCCAGCCGCCGCTCAACCACGCCAAAGATAGCAAAACCGCCAGTCACCTGCAAGCCCAGCGGCAATCAAAAAAGCCGCATTCGGCCACTTGAAAGCGGCTATCACGGCAAAAAGGCGTATCTTTGCACTAAAACCAAAATGGAATGATTTCACCTACCGACCCCGACCATCTGCACACCGGCTCGCTGATTTCGGTGATAGTGCCGTGCTACAACGTGAAGCCCTACCTGCGGCGGTGCATCGACAGCATCGCCCGTCAAGACCGCGTCAACCTTGAGGTGATAATGGTGGACGACGGCAGCACCGACGGCACAGGCGAGCTGTGCGATGCCATTGCCGCCACCGACCGCAGGATAAGGGTGATTCACAAGGCCAACGGAGGCCTCTCGGACGCGCGCAACGCCGGACTCGACGCCGCCACCGGCCCGATTGTGACCTTTGTCGACAGCGACGACTTTCTGCCGCCGCACGCCATTGCCACAATGCTCACGCTGATGCTGGCCACAGGGGCCGACGTGGTGGAGGGCAAACAGGCGCGCGTGGCCGAAGGCGACGACGGCAGCAGCATAACGGCTGGCACCGCGGCCCACCCGCTGAACTTCACGCAAAGCGAGGCCATAGCCGACGTGCTGTATCAGCGCACGCTGTCGTGCTCGGCCTGCGGGCGGCTGCTGAAAAGACGGCTTTTTGAGCGGCTGCGGTTTCCCAAGGGACTGCTGTATGAAGACCTGGCCATCGTCTACCCGCTGCTGCGGCAGGTGAGCAAGGTGACGCACACCGACGCCTGCACCTACTGCTACACACAGCGCGAGACCAGCATCACTGGGCACTTCACGCCACGGCGCACCGACGTGCTCGACATTCTCGACCGTCTGCTGCGGCAGGTGCAGGCCGAAGCTCCGCAATATGTGGCCGCCGTGCAGAGCCGGCGCCTGAGCGCGCACTTCAACATGCTGCGCATAGCCCCCGTGGAGCGGCCCGAATACAAGCCGCTGGCCGACCGGTGCTGGCAGGTGATAAAGCAGCTGCGGCGAGGCTGCCTGGCCAACCGCCGCGTGCGGCTGAAGAACAAGGTGGGCATAGTCCTATCGTATGCCGGACGGCCCGCACTGCTGTGGTGCATGCGCCACTGGCCCATTTAGTCGGCAAAAAATGCTGATTTGTCGATTGCATGTTGCGCGCACCAAAAAATTAAGTGTATATTTGCAGTAAGTAATTAACTACAGCTGATTAGCCTTTGATTGACGTATCATAAATTTAATTATTAAGTTTGTTGGTTATTTGCGGTCGGATTGCCTAACCTTGTCCGGCCGCTTTTTTGTGCATGAGGCAGGCTGCGCCTAAATGCTAAAAAGTGCCAACAAATGCACCCCGCCCACACATTTTTGCGAATTAATTATTATCTTTGTGTGATTGAGTGCCTTGACGGCGCATCAGCGCGCACGCCATGGCTTTTACAGCATATATTTTCGATTGGGTTTTGAAAACTTCGTTACTACATAAGGTGAGGCTCGCAGCGCTTGCGGCAGTGGCTGCTATTGCAGCCGTCGCCACGGCTGCGCCCAAGCAAATCGACATTGATGACGACCAGCTGTACCGCAACGACCAGACTCTGGTGTACGACGGCATCGACGTGTCGAGCTATCAGAAAGACATCGACTGGAGCACCACCGCCGCCGACAAGAACATAAAGTTTGTGTATGTCAAGGCCACCGAGGGCGCCACATTCACATCGCGGCACTACCGCCAAAACATAGAAAACGCACGCCGCTATGGCGTGCGCGTGGGCAGCTACCACTTTTTGCGCACCGGCTCGTCGATACGCAGCCAGTTTGAGAACTTCATTAGCGTGGTCAAAAAGGAGGAACAAGATCTGGTGCCGCTGCTCGACGTGGAGTACCGCCGCGGGTGGACCAACCAGCAGCTGCGCGACAGCGTGAAGCTGTTTGCCGACCTGCTGGAGCAGTACTACGGCTGCCGCCCGATGATATACACCAGCAGCTCGTTTTTCAACTCCTATCTGGCCCCCGTGTTTGCCGACTATCCGCTGTTTATAGCGCGCTACTCCAAGAGCCGCCCGCAGCTCACCCACGGCGCCAAGTGGATATTGTGGCAGTTTAGCGAGCGCGGCCGCATTCAGGGCATCGATGCCTACGTGGACCTGTGCCGCTTCAACACCGGCTGCGGTCTGAAAGACATACTCATGAAGAAGGGCATTCCCGCCGGTCGCCGGCGCAGCGTGGCTCCGCCCACACGGGTGCCCGAGCCCAAACAGCGCAAGGTGCAGGCCGCACAGCAGCCAGTGCCGCTCACCGAAAAGCAGAAGAAGGAACTGGAAAAGAAGGAGCGCGAAAAGCAGAAGGAGCTGGAAAAGAAGGCGAAACTTGAACGCGAAGCCTGGGAACGCGCACAAAAGGAGGCTAAGAAAAAGGCAAAAGAGGAAGCCAAGCGCAAAGAGAAGGAACGCAAGCAGCGCGAAAAGGAGCAGAAGCACCAAGCCGAGCTGCAGCGCCGCGCCCAGCAGCAGCAAGCCGCGTTGAAAGCGGCGCAAAGCCAGAGCAACAACTCGAAGAAAAGAAACCAAAGTTCGGCCGACAACGACGACGACCTGTATATGCCCACACGCAAGCGCTGACGGCACCGCGTCTCGGCAAGGCCAGGCACACCCCAACCACTGGAATAGGACAATGAACCACCACAGCAGGCACACCCCCCTACTGCACTGCGCAGCGCTGGCAGCGCTGGCAGTGGCAGTGACGGCTACCGCATCGTGCGGCCGCCGCAACCAGCCTGCCAGTGCCGTGGCCACGCACATTGCCCCGCGCGACACCACCGCGTCCTACGACGGCATCGACATCTCGAGCCATCAGGGCGACATCGACTGGGGCAAGGTCACCGCCGACAAGTCGATACGCTTTGTGTATATCAAGGCCACCGAGGGCGCCACCTACAGTTCGCCACACTACGGCTACAACGTGACCATGGCGCGCCGCCACGGCCTGCTGGTGGGCAGCTACCACTACTTCACCACCACGTCGAGCGTGAGCGCGCAGTTTCGCAACTTCACCAACCTGGCCGCGCTCAGCAGCCAAGACCTGATACCGATGATCGACGTGGAGCATCGCGGCAATTGGAGCCGCAACCAACTGGTGGACAGCGTCGCCGCGTTTGCCCGCCTCGTTAAAGAACACTACGGAGTGCAACCCATGATCTACAGCACCATGGCGTTCTACAACCGCTGGCTGGCCCCGTCGTTCAACAGCTATCCGCTGTACATAGGCCGATACAACGACCAAGAGCCCGAAATCAGTTGGAACGGCAGCTACACCGTGTGGCAGTTTTCGCAGTCGGGCATAATTCCAGGCATCGACGCCTACGTGGACCTGTGCCACTACCGCGACGGAGCGTGGCTCGACGAGATAGCCATGCCGCCCCACCCCACCATCTGACTGCGCACACCCAACGCGCGATACGCAACGGAGGCCGTTTTTCACAAAACGGCCTCCGCAATCATTTTTAGAGTATGAGAAAATTTACTTTTTAATTTAATTATCTTTGTTATGAGTTACAATTCTTTTCATTGCAAATATAATAATTGTTTCGCAAAACACAAAATATACTTACAATAAATCACCAAAAATTGCCGTAAAATCGCAAAATCATCCCCAATCCGTCACCAAAAGCGACAAGGCGTTCATCATTACGCCGCTGGGGTGCGGTGGTCGCATTCCTAATGGAATGCCAAGGCTGGCTGGCAACTGAGCAGGCATTTCGCGGCGGCCAAGGCCTCCGCTGCATACCTGCCTACACATATCCAATCCCTAAATGGATTGTCACTTTTTCAGTAGCTCGGCATGCCTCGTCACCACTGCTTTCGTCGCTGTTTTCCTCCTGCATACTTACACCGACACCACAACGGCTGAAATCTTGTAGCTATTCCCCCTCAGAAAATTGTCTTCAATTGTCTCTATTGTCGTTAACCGCCATCGCCACTTTAGAGAAGCGAAAAGCCGCGGCTGCTCTTGGCGGCCGCGGCTGTATGCATTGTGGTGTGTGGGCTCTTTATTTCTTGAAGTAGTCGGCCATCAGGGCTTTTACTTTGGGGCTTAGGGCTATCAGGGTGGTCATGGTGCAGAGGGCCATCAGGGCAAACGAAAGGTCCATGACGCTCACCAGCGTCTTCAGCGGTATCACTGCTGCCACGATTATCATCACCAGATAGTAATAGTTGTAATACTTCACGTATTTCGGGCCGAAAAGGAAGTTGGAGCACTTCTGGCCATAGTAGCTGTAGGAGAACATGGTGGAAAACGCGAAGAAGAACACGATGGCCATGAGCAGATACTGCCCCACTCCGGGCAGCAACTGGCCGAATGAGCCAAGCGCCACGTAAAGGCCTTTCACGTCGCCGCCCAGTCCGGCGTAATTGCCGGCAATGAGGATGGGGATTGCGGTGAGGGTGCACACCACGCCCGAGTCGATGAGCGGGGCTATCATGGCAATCAGGCCCTCCTTGATGGGGTCGGTGTTGCGCGAGGCGCCGTGCATCATCGAGGCTGTGCCGATGCCGGCCTCGTTGACGTAGGCGGCACGGCGCGCGCCAGTGAGCGCCACAAAGGCAAAGGCACCGAAGCCCGCCTTCATGCTGAAGGCCTCACGGAATATCGAAGCGAAGATGGCGGGCAGCTTGTCGTAGTTGAGCACCATTATCACCACCACCAGCAGCATGTAGAGCGCCACCATAAGCGGCACGATGCGCGTGGCCAGCTTAGCAATGCGGCTGATGCCGCCCAAAATCACCGAACCAACGATGAGCACTATCACCACGCCCATGAAAAAGCGCAGGCCCACGGTGTTTTCGATGCCGGCCGGTGAGGTGAACACGGTGGTCACCGACTCCACCAGCTGGTTGGCCTGCATAAAGCACAGCGTGCCCACAAGGCCGAATATGGCAAAGGCGTAGGCCATGGGCTTCCACTTGGGGCCAAGGCCCTGCGTGATCATATACATGGGGCCGCCCTGTGGCTCGCCGTTGGCATCGCGGCCTTTGTAGAGAATGGCCAGCGTGCCCTCGAAAAACTTGGTGGACATGCCCACAATGGCACTCACCCACATCCAGAATATCACACCCGGGCCGCCCACGGTGAGGGCGATGGCCACGCCGGCTATGTTGCCCATGCCCACGGTGGCCGCGATGGCGCTGAGCAGTGCCTGGAGCGAGCTTATCTGGCCCGTCTCCTTACCGCTCTGCTTGGCCTGCTTCTGACGCAGGGCGCGCAGCGACCAAGGCAGACGCCTGATCGACACGGCACCCGAGTAGATGAATAAAAACAGTCCGCCGCCTATGAGCAGAAAAAACTCCGGATAGCCGCAAACGAAGTCGCTTGCCGCCACGAGCCAGTTGGCTATGCTGTCGAGAATCTCGTTCATGTCTTAAAAATGTGTGATTTTTTTGATTATGCGTTATTACATTAAAATATATATGTGTAGCTATGTAGCACCCGCATTGGCACGTGGCCGCGGCGCTTCAGGCCTCGCCGCCGTCGGCGGCGGCCTCAAGACGAGCCTTGAGCTCGCTGATGAACTGCTGCTGACCGGGCAGAATCTTAATCCGCGCCTCGGCCAAGCCAAACCAGCCTATTCTGTCGAGCTCTGGGAAACTGACATGCTGGCCAGAGTGGGGCGGCCACTCCATTTCAAACATGTTGCTGTGGGCTTGACTCGCGTCAAGATCGCCACATTCCAGCCCAAAGGCATACACCTCTTTGCCGCTTTTGAGCCGGGCAGAACCAAGCTCAATGAACTTGCCATTGACGCTGTAGCCCGTCTCCTCGGCAAACTCGCGGCGGGCGGCGTCGAGCGGCGTCTCCTCAAGGGGGTCGAACTCTCCCTTGGGAATCGACCAGCAGCCGCGGTCGCGGTGCGCCCACACGGGGCCGCCCGGATGGCCGAGCAACACCTCGATGTGTCCGCCCTCGTTAAGGCGGTAGGCCACTATGCCTGCACTCACTTTACGCATGTGTTCCGTTACTCTTTATTGCTTTGCGCTGGTTGATTATCTTATAAAAAATGTACCCCCGCAGAGAATCGAACTCTGATCTTAGGTTTAGGAAACCCACGTTCTATCCGTTGAACTACGGGGGCTAACCGCTATTCCGCCACAAGTGGCGCGCACTTATAGCGGCTGCAAAGTTACGCTTTTTTTGTCATATACATTGCTCCGCACGGTCATTAATTGCCGCCGCGCGTGCATTTTGGCCGCATTTTGGCCGCACCGCCTGTGAATTACAGGCGCACTTTGGCGGCATGGCCCTGGCTGGCCACCACATAGAAGCCGCGTGCCGGAGCAGGCAGTGTGGCGCGGCCGCCGTCGTCGGCAGTGGCTGTGGCCACCACTGCGCCGCTTATGGCATACAAGGTGACACGGCAGCCGGCAGCTGCACCGGTCACCAGCACATTAAGGCCACTGGCCGACGCGGCAAGGCCGCTGTGTGCGGCGGTGGCGGCTATGGTCTCGATGCCGGTCGGCACGGTGCCATACACAGCGAGGTCGTCGAGATACGTGTCTGCCTTCTGGCTGCCGGCCACTTGCATTATGCGCAGTTTCATTTGGCCCTGCTGGCTTAAGGCCCAACGCAGCTGCCCATCGGTTTTGGCTCCAACTTCAATGGAGTTGGCATCACGCGTCCACACACTGTCGCCCTCAGCCATGTATTCAAGCATGAATTTGGCTGGGGTCGACGATGGATTGAACACATAGGCCGTCACCAGGTAGGCGTTGGCGTCCTTAGGTGTGGAAAACGCCAGAGCCGACGGCACGGCCATCTTCACGGCATGCTTGCCTCGGCACATGGCGCTGTCGGGCGCGGCCACACTGCAGCGGGTGAAGTCGAAGTCAGTGAATACGCCCTTCACTCCGGAGCCTGTGGCGCCCACCGGCATCTGCTCAAACGTTTCCACTCGTTCAACCAGATCGGAAGTGCGCTTTACGTTGAATGAGATCACACCGTCATATTCGACAATATCGGTGATTGCACGCGGGTTATATGCCCCGCACCACTGGCGCAGGCTGGGTGTGGTGAAATTGGTGATGGTTCTCACACCTAAAGTGCCAGGATACGGGTCGTCGGTCAGCGTGAGGCGGTAGCTGTTGCCGGCCCGCAGCAACTCGTAGTGGTTATGGCTGGGGTCGGTGTTAACGCGGTTGCCCCACTCCTCGGTGCTGTCGACACGCGCCACAATCATTCCGTGCCACGGCAGATAGGCGTCCCACTCGTGACGCTGGCGGTTTTCGAGCATGAAGAACTCGCGGCTGTCGAGCGAAGGCAGTATGTAGGCCTCATTGTCGGTGTTCAGAGGATTGAGCGTGTAGGTGGTGTCAGCATCGATGCGCTTGGGGTTCATGAATCCGAGCGTGTAGCGCTCCCATGCCGAGTAGCCGCACGGAGTGCGGCTGCGGTTAAGGTAGCTGCCGCTGGCCATCACATCCCACGGCCCGGGGTGGTTGCTCTGGCCGTCGACCTCATAGTTGGTGTCATACAGGTCGGGCAGGCCCAGCACATGGCTGAACTCGTGGCAAATGGTGCCGATGCCGTCGAGAATCTCAGTCTTTTGCGAGCCTTGCATTTCTGTGGAGCAGGCATACATGCCAAGCCACATGTTGCCCTGGCGCTGGTTCACAAACTGCCACTTGTGCGGCCACAGCAGGTTGCCGTCGTTGCCGCTCACGTTGGCGCCGTGGCCAGCCACTATGAAGTATACCATGTCGACCACGCCGTCACCGTCGGTGTCGTAGTTGGCAAGGTTGACCTTTGAGCCGAGTTTGCCCACAGCCTCGGCCAGAATGCTGCGCGCATCGGCGCCTGAACCGTGCATGTCGGTGCTGTCGTAATCCACCTCCACGGGGCCAACCACATCGAAGTGGGGGGCAAACTTGCCCATTGAGTTGTCGTAGTAGTAGTCGCGCACGCTGCCCGTGTATTTGCCGTAGGGGTTTTCGGTGCCGTCTTCGTTGACGTAGCCCTTGTAGTTGGGCTGGTTGAGCATTTTGTTGTAGAAATCGGCCGCATCGCTGCGCTTAAACTTCTTGTTCTTGAAGTTGACAAGAACCACCAATCCGCGGAACGCGTTGTAGTCGATGGGCTTGATGCGACGGCTGCCCTGCACGCGGGCGCGCGAATCGGCCACGGCGGAGGCCGATGTCAGAAATTTACCCGTCTTGCCAAGCATAGTTAATTCGGCAGCGGTGCGCTGACCGGGGTTGTGGGCCATAGTGGCTGTGGCCATGAGGCGGCCCGAGCCGTCGAGCGCGGCATAGGTGTAGCCGCCTGCCTGGGTGCACATCACCGTGTAGCCGTCGGATGTGGTGGTAAAGTGGTAGAACTCATCGCCATGCAGCGCGATGGTCAGCTGCGAGCCGTCGGGCTGCGTCACCGTAACGGGTGTCGGATCGGCCGGAACGGCCGCCATGCGCAGCGCGCACAGCAGGCACAGGGCCAAGGTAATCATCTGTTTCATTATATTGCCTGTTTTTGTTGATTTTTTCGTCAATTAAATATGTCTCCACAAAATTACTACAATAATTTGCAAACCAGCGCATCCGCCGCCAAATTGTGCCACCCACCCGGCATTTACGGCACAGACCAAGCGCCCCACAACGCGCCTCAGCCGAATTATTACTCGGATTTGAGCACTTTCGACCAAATTATTACTCGGATTTGAGCACTTTTAGACCCAATTATTTGTCGGATTTGAGCACTTTTGTTACCTTTGGACAAGACAATCAACGCATTACAAACATGGGCACATACATCAAGAGAAATATCGACACCGACCTGCTTGAATGGAAAGACAGTTCCATACGCAAACCTCTATTGATTAGGGGCGCAAGACAGGTGGGAAAAACATCTGCAATACGACATTTGGCAAAGAGCTTCACACATTTCGCGGAAATCAACTTTGAGCGTCAAAAGTCAGTGAAAACTTTTTTCCAAGGCGACATAGATGTGCATTTAATATGTCAAAAAATAGCCAACTATATAAACGTGCCCATCAAGGAGGGCGCAACACTCCTGTTCTTCGATGAAATACAAGAATGCCCCGAGGCAATTATGGCTCTGCGATTCTTCAAGGAAGACTACCCCGGGCTGCATGTGGTGGCAGCAGGCTCCCTTCTTGAGTTCACGCTGGAGCAGCTGCCCACATTCGGTGTGGGACGAATACACTCGCTATTCATGTATCCCATGACATTTGATGAGTTTCTTTACGCCAATCATGAAGACGGCCTTATTGCAATGCGCGACCAAGCCGACTGCAAACACCCGCTCGATGAGGCGTTTCACAACCGTCTGACAGAATTGTTCAGAATCTATCTGCTGGTGGGCGGCATGCCCGAAGCCGTCCTGGTATGGACAAAGGACAAAAACTTCATAAACTGCCGACAAATTCAAGAAGACATCGTGCTGACCTATGAGGATGATTTCAGCAAATACAAACGGCGGGCCAACCCCGACCTGCTGCGCGTGACCATGAGGGGCATTTGCCACCAAGCGGGACAGAAACTCACATTCAAACAAATGTCGGCAGACTACAGGAGTTCACAAATAAGAGAGGCAATAAGGCTGCTCACACTTGCAGGCATAGTAACACCTGTGATGGCGACTTCGGGCAATGGCATTCCCCTTGACGCCGAGGCCAATGACAAATGCATGAAAATGCTGTTTTTAGACCCGGGGCTGCTGCTGGCAGTGCTCAACTTGGACGGCTACTTGTCTCAGCAACTGATTGACCTGATAATGACTGGAGAGCCACAAGAGCTGGTGAACAAGGGCGGGCTGGCTGAAATGGTGGCCGGGCTTGAAATAATGCGCAACAAGCCATCTGTGCAACGCCAAAAAATGTTTTATTGGGAAAAGACCGGCAAGAGCACGGCAGAAATCGACTACGTTGACATACTCAATCTCAAAGTCACGCCCATTGAAGTGAAATCGGGCACCCAAGGAGGCATGAAGAGTCTGTGGCTGTTTATGCGGGAAAAGCACCTTTCTGAAGCCATTCGCTGCTCGCTTGAGAATTTTGGGGAACTGACCCACATCGACGGTGATGACAATCAGGCTGTGAGGCATGTGTCAATTTGCCCGCTATATGCGATAAGCCAAATATTTAAGCAACGCAATTAATATTGCACTACTGCGAAAGCAACAGGGCCGGTGATCCTCGCGGAACGCCGGCCCTGTGCAATTGTGTGTGTTGATCCTAATTGATGTGTGAGTGAACGAAAAGTATTGTCTTAATTACTTGTCAATATATGATATGATGTAATGTCGACGCTTTAGAACTTGTAGTCAACGCCCACACCAAACACCTTGTTGGTGCGCGAATACACGTCCTTGCCAGCCATGGTGGTGCCGTTGTAGCCGCCAGTGGCCGAAGCCGCCACGTTTTTGGTGTAGTCGTCATACATGGTCCAGAAGTAGCCCACGTTGAGTTTCACCTTGCTGCTGAGGTTCAGGGCTGCGCCCAGGCCAACGCTCCAGCTGTCGCACGAGAAGGCGGTGTTGGTCTGGAAGCCGTCGCTCAGGCCGTAGTCGGTGCGCTGCGCACCGGCGCTGACGGTGATCAGTTTGTTGATGTCAAACTCGGCACCGGCCAGAAACTCGCTTGTGCCGTGGGTCAGGGCCTTCTCCTTGCCCTCGGTGCCGCCGTCGACGTGCGCCATGCCGGCGTGCTTGTCGTCGTAGAAGTGATATTCCAGCGTGGCGCGCAGGCGCGGAGTGAATTTGTAGCCCACTGCCACGCTCAGCATCGACGGGATGTCGCTGGGAGTGTTCACGCCGTCCTTGAAGTCGGCCAGCGCGCCTTCGGGGTCGCTGTTTTTCTCAGTCTTGTTGGCAATGTTGAGGCTGGTCTTGAACTCATATTTCGCAGCCAGCGTGAGGCCGGCCACATTGTAGTTGATGCCCAGAATCGGGGTGATGCCCCATCCGCTCTGGTCGCAGTCGAGCTCAAGGTTGATCAGAGTCTGGTCGGCCGACTTCAGGCGGGCCTCGACATAGCCGCTGTAGTTGCCCGAGAAGTATGCCATGCGTCCGCCGGCAAATACGCCCAGGTGCTTATTGATGCGGTAGCTGGCACCGAGCTGCGCGCCATAGATGTATTGGCGGCCCGACACGGCCGAGTTGATGTCGTACTTGTCGGGGGTGATGGTGCCGTGGCTCTGCGCATAGAGGCCGGCCATCACCTTGGAGTCGAACATGGGCAGGCCGTCGTCGAACGAGGCCTTGCCGCCTCCGCCCACGATGCCGAAGAAACCGTTGATGCCCCACGCACCTTTCTTATAGGCGGCATACACCGACGGCAGCACGGGCACTGAAGCCTTGCCCTCGTAGGTGCGTGTGCCTTCGGGATAGAGGGCGAAAGTCGACTCAATGTTGCGCGTTTGATACACGCTCTGAATGGTGGCCGACAGTTGCCAGCCTTCGGGCATGAATGCCGTGCCGGCGGGATTGGAATACACGGCGTCGATTTCCTGCGAGGCGCCGCGCGCCACCATGCGCAGGAAGGCCGCGCTCTGGTTGGTGTTGGTGAGAATGCCGCCTGCCTGGGCCGCAAGGCCGCACATTGCGGCAGCTGCTATCAATGTTGTCTTCTTCATATTCGGAGTAAAAATGGAAAAATTATATATATGTTTTTACGCTTGTAGCTGGGTGCAAAGTTAGACCATGGTGTTCTAAACTGCGCAAAAATTGGTGATTTTGTCGATTTTGGTTAACTTATGTATCTTTTGCCGCCACACAGAGGAGATTGTAACGATTTTTCACATTTATAATTTGTTAAAAATTGCATATCAGGCTTTTTGTGCCTAATTTTGGGAATTGAATAGAATCACACCGCCCGGTGGGCTGGCACAATTGTTGCAGCATACTCACACATGTGCAAGGCACACAAGCGTGTGCAGCCACAACGAGTGTGGCACACATTAAAAAATTAACAACTTATTATTCACAAGAAAACAAACAGATTTTGAGCTATGAAAAGTAAAGGATGCCTTATGGCCATTGGCGCTGTGGTGCTGGTGGTGCTTGCTGTGGCAGGATGGGTGATGAGCACCTACAACGGCCTGGTGACCAAGCAGCAGGCAGTGGAAGCGCAATGGGCGCAAGTGGAAAATGTGTATCAGCGCCGCGCCGACCTGGTGCCCAATCTGGTGGCCACGGTGAAAGGCTATGCCAAGCACGAGAAGCAAACTCTGCAAGACGTGACCGAGGCCCGCACCAAGGCCACCCAAATACACATCGACCCATCGAAACTCGACGAGGCCTCGCTAAAGCAGTTCCAGCAGGCTCAGGGCCAACTGGACAACGCGCTGTCGCGCCTGCTGGCGGTGCACGAGGCTTACCCCGACCTCAAGGCCAACACCAATTTCCAGACCCTGCAGGCACAGCTTGAGGGCACCGAAAACCGCATAGCGGTTGAGCGCAACAAGTTTAACACTGTGGCGCAGGACTACAACGTGGCCATAAAGCGCTTCCCGGCAAGCATGCTGGCAGGGGCGTTCGGATTTGAAAGCAAGGCATATTTCGAGGCTCAGGACGGCGCCGACAAGGCTCCCACCGTGAGTTTCGACTAACGGCAACCGCACACGCATATGGCACTCACCGATTTTCTCAACGCCGACGAGCAGCGCCGCATCGAGCAGGCCATCGAGGCCGCCGAGCGCGACACCTCGGGCGAAATTTGCGTGCATGTGACGCGCCGCTGCAAGGCCGACCCCGTGAAGGCCGCCGAGCGGGTGTTTAACCGCCTGGGGCTGTACCGCACCCTGCGGCGCAACGCCGTGCTGGTGCTGGTGGCCTACGAGTCGCGCCGCTTTGCCATAATTGGCGACTGCGGCATCAACGACGCCGTGCCCAGCGGCTTCTGGAACAGCGAGAAGGACACCCTTGCGTCATATCTGGCCCAAGGCCGCACCGCCGACGGGCTGTGCCGCGTGGTGGCCGAGATTGGCAGCAGTCTGAAGCAGTATTTCCCGCCCGATGAGGTGGACAACAATGAACTGAGCAACCAAATCACTTATGACGACAACAGCGACGACAATTAAAGCAAGGCTCGGGCTGTGGATGGCTGCCGTGGCGCTAATCATCTGCGCCGCCATGCCCGCCGCGGCGCAGGTGCCCGAAAAGCCCAACCCGCCGAGGCTGGTGAACGACTACGCCGACATCATTGCCGACGCGGCCGCGATGGAAGACACCCTTGAGGCTTTTGCCCGGCGCACGAGCAACCACATAGTGGTGGTGACCATGGCCGACCTTGGCGGCATGGACAAGGCCGAGATGGCACAGCAAATAGGCGAAACGTGGGGCGTGGGGCACAAGGAATACAACAACGGGCTCGTGATTCTTGTAAAGCCCAAGCCGGCCGACGGGTCGGGCACGGGCGAGGTGTTCATTGCCACCGGCTACGGCCTTGAGGGCGCGCTGCCCGACGCAGCCTGCCACGAGATTGTGACCCGGCAAATGATTCCGCAGTTTAAGGCGGGCGACTACTCGGCAGGCATTTGGGACGCGCTGCGCATAATCATGCCAGTGGCCGCCGGCGAGTATTCGTTTGAGGAGGCGCAAGACAACTTCGGCGAAGCCGACTTCTGGATAGGCATAGGCGTGTTTCTGCTGATTCTGATTGTGTGCGGCGTGCTGGCGTTTAGCCGCAAGTCGGGCGGAGGCCGAGGCGGCCGCGGAGGCAATGGCGGCTACACCATAGGCCCCACATTCTACGGCGGCCCCTACGGTGGCGGCGGCTCGTCGTGGTCGTCGGGCAGTAGCGGCAGCGGCGGATTCGGAGGCTTCGGCGGCGGCAGCTTCGGCGGCGGCGGAGCCGGAGGCTCCTGGTGACCGCACCGTGGCGCACAGCCGTCATGAATGACAAAAAAACGGGTGGATGCACATTATTAATATTGTGGCATCCACCCGCTTGCTTTATGGTTAAATCGCAAATATATAGTATTTCTCAATCGATCCACTCATAGGCGCGCATGCGAATCGAGTCGCTGTCGCACAGCATGCGCATGAATTCGCGCGCCGAGTTTTTAATGTAGCTGTCTTTCAGCACGTGTATGCAGCCCTCCATGGTGTTCTCCTCGCTGGGCACATCGAGGTGCACAGCCGCCACGCCATTCTCGCCCATAATGGTGGCCTCGCTGAGTATGGTGGCAAGCCGCCCCTCGCGAATCACCTTGAGCAATATGTTCACCTCGTTGAGCTCGATGTTGGTCTTAAAGTCGAGTTCCTTGCCCTGAATCATTTTCTCGAACGCGTTGCGAGCCTGCAGGCCGCGGCTGGGCAGCACCAGGTCGTAGTTTTGCAACTCGGTGAGCGATATTTTGTCGCGTGCGGCAAGCGGGTGGTTTTTGGCCACAATCACCGACAGGTGGTTTTCAAACAGCACGTGCGACTCGATGTGCGGGTGGTGGCGCGCAGGCTTGAATGCCAGCACAAAGTCGATTTCACGCTTTTCAAGCATCAGCAGCAACTCCTCCATGGGGTTGTAGAATATGCGCAGCTTTATGCTGGGATACTGCTTGATGAATGTGAGCAGAGTCTCGCTGAGCATGGGGCTGAACGAGTAGGTGACGCCTATCTTCAGCGTACCGGCCACAATGTTTTTCAAGTCGAGCATGTGCTGGCTGCACGCCTCGCTGGCCGAGAGGGTCTTGGCCGCAAAAGGCAGCAGCTCCTGACCGCTTTCGGTGAGGCGCACCTCGTGGCTGTTGCGGTCGAACAGCTGCACGCCAAATTCGTTTTCGAGTTGCTTGATTTGCTGTGACAGGGTGCTTTGTGTTACACAAAGCGACCGAGCTGCCTCAGAAAAATTGAGTAGCTCGGCCGTTTTCAAGAAATAACGCAGTTGCCGTAGTTCCATAATGCTTGCTGTAGCTTTACTTTTTTGTTGCAGTTTTTTATCACTGCCCTGCCCCGCAATTCATCGGGACAGCTTGCAGACGCAAAGGTGCGGCTTCACAGCGGCTTAGTCATCGCCTTCGATGGCATCGTCGTCGACGAAGAGAGCGGACTCGTCGTCGTATTCGATCGCCTTCATGTTGCCGTGTTTGTGTCCAAAAATGTAAATCTCACGCAGCATTAAGCCCACCACGGTGAGCCCGACAATCAAAATCCATAAAGTCTTTACATCTGTCATAGTTCAATCGCTTTTATATATTGATTCCCTTTTACGCTTGCGAAATTACTGCCATTACAAGGCCAAAGCATAACGTTTGTAATGGTTTGTTTCGATAGCGGTAAATGAGAATAGCGATTGAATGTCGCCTTTGCTATAGGCAAAATTAATAATAAAGCGCCTATTTTCAAAGCGACCGATACAAAATCACGGTTTGCGAGTGGAATTACATAATAATTTAGCCATTTACTATCGTTAAAAACGATTGCAGCGAAATTTTTCAGCCAGTTTTTTTGATGAAATTTGTGAGCTCGCATAGGCAAAACGCAAACTAGGGGCGCACTCACAAGTGTGGAGAGTGCGCCCCTAGCCTATGGTAATCGTCTTGCAGGTGCTCGTCAGTCGCTCCAGTCGATGCGCTTTGACAGCTTTTGCCTATAGCAGTCGCGCACATCGCTCCAGCGGTAGTAGGGGCCGCTCACCGCCTTCACGGGCAGTGTGGCCTCGTGCTCGTTGAGCAGCACCTTCACCAGCACATCGCTTGCCTTGTAGGGTGGCTGCGCGCCGGTGCGGCGGTAAAACACCATTTGAATGTTGCATCCCTTTGGGAAGATGTTGTAGTTCTGCCAGTGGTCGGCCAGGGTGCTCAGGTCGCGGCAAGAGTAGTTCACGCTGTCGAGCTCCATGAGGCAGGCCAGCGGCAGCAGGCAGGTCTCGTGGCCGAAACGCAGCGAGGCCCCGCGGCCGCCGGTGGCCAGGGCACTGTCGGCGCTGGAGAGCATGTCGGTCAGCAGCTCGCGCTCGATGTAGGGCATGCGGTTGCCCGTCTGCGGAGCGTTGGCCCACTGCACATACCAGTAGATGTTTTTGTTGCGCCACAGGTCGTAGATTTCGTCGGCGGTGAACACCTTGTAGAGGTCGATGCCTCGGTAGGCCTTGTGGCCCTGCAGCGAGCCGGCCACGTCGAACACGTCGGCCATCAGCCTCAACTGGTCGATGCTGTCGCGCAGCAGCTGCCCGTCAGCTATCAGCGAAGCGGCAAAGCGGCCGGGATGCAGCATGGCGCGCTCCACGCTGTCGGCGAGGCGGCGCATGCGCTTGTGCAAGGCGTTGGCGCAGGTGTCCTCGCCGTGGCCCCAGCCCAGATAGTGCATGTCGTGCAGGCTGGCATCGGTGGTGACGCGCAGGCGCGGATTAAGGCCGCGCAGGGTCATGGTTTCGTTTTGCATCGACAGAATGCAGCGAATCACCGTGGTCGAGCGCGCGTCGATGCGCGCGTCGCCCGCAAACACCTCGGGAAAGTTGCGCACCATACGCTCGGCAATGCCCTGGTGCTGCTCGGCGCCGACGTCGGTGAGGTCGCCTATGCGCCCGCGGGCGGCCTCGGCCACCATGCGCAGCGTGTCGAGCAAGGCGCGGCCCACAGGGGTGAGCGCACCATGGCGCGCTGCCAGCTCGAGTTGGGCCACGGGGCGGTTATAGCTCTTCTTGCTCGTGAGCCAGCGGCTGCCGTGGCGGCCGTAGTGGTCGATGTAGAAGGGCTCGTAGCCCTTGGGCGCGGCCGACAGGCGCGGCAGCTCCAGCGCCGGATAGGGGTAGGCGAAGTGGTTGCTGCCGGCGCGGCCGGGCACCGCCGCAATCTCCTGGCGCGGGGTGGCGGCAGCGGCAGCCAGCGCCACGGCGGCACCTATGGCCGCCATGGCAATGCGTTGCATTAGTTTAGCCATATCTCTATACTTTAACGTGTTAGGGCTTGGGCTGCTGGGCCAGCTTGCTTTCGAAGTAGGCGCGCACATCGCTCCAGTGGTAGTAGGGAGCCACATCGGTCTTCACGGGCAGAGTGGCCTCGTGCTCGTTGAGCAGCACCTTCACCAGCACGTCGTCGCTGCCCTTCTTGCGGTAATACACCATTTGAATGTTGCACGCCATGGGGAATATCTTGTTGCTCTGCCAGTGGTCGGCCAGCGTCTCAAGGTCGGTGGTGCGGTAGTCGGCGCCGTTGATGCCCATGAGGCAGGCCAGCGGCAGCAGCACGCTCTCGTGGCCAAAGCGCAGGGTGGCGCTGTTGCGGCCAAGGGCTATGCCGCGGTCGCCAGCCTTTATGAAGTCGCGCAGCAGGTTGGCCTGGTTGTAGTCCACGCGGCAGCGGGTGAGCGGAGTCTCGCCCGAGAGCACATACCAGCGGGCATTGTTGTAGGCCCACACGTTGTAGCGGTCGTCGGCCGAGAACAGGTCGTAGAAGTTCACGCCCTCAAACTGGTGGTGGCTCTGCATGTTGCCGGCCACGTCGAAGAGGCGTGTCAGCAGCTTGCGTCCGTCAATGCTGTCGCGGGCCCACTTCTGGTCGGTGAAGAGCACCTTAAGCATGTGCGAGGGGTCGAGGTGCTTGTCGCCAAACTTCTCTACCTGCGGCATGGCGGCGTCGCGCAGGGCTGGGATCACAGTGTCGGTGTAGTTCATATAATACATGTCGTGCTCGCTGGCGTCGGTGGTGATGCGCAAGCGCGGATTGAGGGCCTTGAGCATGTCGGTTTCGTTTTGCATCGACAGAATGCAGCGGATTATCACGGTCGACTTGGCGTCGACTGGGGCGTCGCCCGCAAACACCTCGGGGAAGTTGCGCATCATGCGCGCGGCAATACCCTGGTGCTGCTCGGCGCCGACGTCGCTGAGCTCACCCAGACGCAGGTGCGAAGCCTTGCGCACCATGCGCAGCGTGTCGAGCACCTGCTGCCCGCGCTTGGTGAGCTTGCCCTGGCTTGCGGCCTTCTCGAGCTGGCTTATGGGGAAGCCATACTGGCTCTTGCTTATGAGCCAGCGGCTGCCGTGGCGGCCATAGTGATTCATGTAGAAAGGCTCGTAGCCAGCCGGAGCGGGTGTGAGCTTGGGCAAATTCTTGTCGGGATAGGCATAATAGTTGTTGGCGCTGAGCCGTGCGTCGGCCTTGATGTCGTCGCGGATTCCGGCGGCGGCGCCCACCGCGGTGAGCAGCAGCGCGGCCAGTAGCAGTGATTTCCTCATTGTAAATTTCATTTATTAAGATATAGTATTATGAAAAGAAAAGCGGCCGCACACGCCCGCGCGCATGCGGCCACACAAAGTTAACGCTTTTGCCCGGCCCGTGCAACCCCGCCCCGAAGCATAGGTGGTGTGTGGGGAAAAATTGGTGTTTTTTTTAGGGGCGTGGATTTCTGTTTTTGAAAGAAATTTCGTATTTTTGTACGTTATTAGCCCGTGGTAGGAAAAAACCGGCGCAGGAGGCCCCGCAGGGCGTGACGAGGGCGGTTTTTCACGGTATGAAAAAGTCAGTTTTATGGCAGAAGATTTAATAGAACAACAAGAAGAGAAAAAGTACTCAGCGAACAACATTCAAGTGCTTGAGGGCCTGGAGGCCGTGCGCAAGCGTCCGGCCATGTATATTGGCGACACCCACGTCAAAGGTCTGCACCATTTGGTGAGTGAAGTGGTGGACAACTCCATCGACGAGGCGCTGGCAGGATTCTGCAACGACATAGAAGTCACCATAGGCGAGGACAACTCGATAACCGTAAAGGACAACGGCCGCGGCATTCCGGTGGACATGCACGAGAAACTGCACAAATCTGCCCTTGAGGTGGTGCTGACAGTGCTGCACGCAGGCGGCAAGTTTGACAAAGGATCCTACAAGGTGTCGGGCGGTCTGCATGGAGTGGGCGTGTCGTGTGTGAACGCGCTCAGCGACTATATGCGCGCCGAGGTGCGCCGCGGCGGCAAGGTGTATATGCAAGAGTATGCCTACGGCAAGCCCACCTGCGAAGTGCAGGTGATAGGCGACACCGACGAGCACGGCACCACCATCACCTTCCACCCCGACGCGTCGATATTCGATGTCACGACATATGAATACGCGCTGCTGGCCAACCGCCTGCGCGACCTGGCCTATCTGAACGCCGGTGTGCGTCTGAGCCTCACCGACCTGCGCGACAAGGACGACAAGGGCGAGCCCCGCAAAGAGGTGTTCTTCTCGAAGACGGGCCTCGACGAGTTTGTGCGCTACATCGACACATCGAAAGAGCCACTCATCAAAGATGTGATTCACATCAGCAGCAACAAGGGCGGCATACCCGTGGAGGTGGCAATGACCTACAACACCTCGTTTAACGAAAACATATACTCCTTTGTGAACAACATCAACACCGTGGAGGGCGGTACGCACCTCACGGGCTTCCGCCGCGGCCTGGGCGCAACGCTCAAGAAGTATGCCGACGACAACAAGATGCTCGACAAGGTGAAGGTGGACATCACCAAGGACGACTTCCGCGAGGGCCTGACGGCGGTGGTGTCGGTAAAGGTGCTTGAGCCTCAGTTTGAGGGCCAGACCAAGACCAAGCTGGGCAACACCGAGGCCATAGGCGCCGTGGAGACTGCCGTGCGCGAGGCTCTGGGCAACTATCTGGAGGAACACCCCACCGAGGCCAAGACCATTGTGAACAAGATAATTCTTGCCGCACAGGCACGCCACGCTGCACAGACGGCACGCCTCAAGGTGCAGCGCAAGAGTCCGCTGGGCGGCGGCGGTCTGCCAGGCAAGCTGGCCGACTGCTCGTGCAAGGACCCGGCAAAGAGCGAGCTCTTCCTGGTGGAGGGTGACTCGGCAGGCGGATCGGCCAAGCAGGGCCGCAACCGCGAGTTCCAGGCCATATTGCCTCTGCGAGGCAAAATTCTCAATGTGGAGAAGGCCATGGACCACAAGGTGTTTGAAAGCGAATCGGTGGTGAACATATTCCGCGCTCTGGGCGTGACCATCGGCACCGAAGACGACCCCAAGGAGGCCAACCTGAGCAAGCTGCGCTACCACCGCATCATCATCATGACCGATGCCGATGTCGATGGCGCGCACATCGACACTCTGCTCATGACGTTCTTCTTCCGCCGCATGCGTCCGGTGATTGAAAACGGCTACCTCTACATTGCCACGCCGCCGCTCTACCGCGCCATCAAGGGCCAGACGCAGGAATACTGCTGGACCGACATGCAGGTGCGCCAGTTCATCGACAAGTATGCCAATGGCGAGGAAAAGAATGTGAAGGTGCAGCGATTCAAAGGTTTGGGTGAGATGAACCCCGAGCAGCTGTGGGAGACCACCATGGATCCCGAGGGCCGCATGCTGAAGCGCGTCAATATTAGCGACGCTGCCGAGGCCGACCGCGTGTTCTCGATGCTGATGGGCGAGGATGTGGCTCTGCGCCGCAAGTTTATTGAGGACAACGCCACCTACGCCACCATCGACTCTTAACGACCGCATTATGCGCGCGGGCGCGCGCACATATATAATAATGTATACAGGCGCCAGCCCCACGTGGGATTGGCGTCTGTCGTTTTTATGTTTGCGCTTGCCGGTTTTTTGTGGGTGGCGTATGGGGCTACATCGCTGTTGGATTTTTTGGCTTTCACCCTCGCTAATTTTGGTGTAAGGGCGAATTGATTCGTGTTACACATTCATTCTCAGACAGATAGATAGCAATGCCATTATCCCACGTTAGGGATTGGTAGGAGAATGCGCCAAACTGTAGGGACGTGGCATGCCACACGGCTGTCCCAAGAAAATTTTAACATTCACCATTAAATCACTGATATTCAATG
>CAVKDU010000032.1:0-32975 GCA_963655175.1 Wujia chipingensis
TTAATTCAAAAATAATGGTCAAAATATTTGGATTTTAACATAGAAAGCGGAATGCGTGGCAGTGAAGGCTGCTTAACAGGCATTTCGCGTCGGCTGCGCCTCCACTGCATACCTGCCTACACATATCCAATCCCTGCCGGGATTGCCGTTTTGCTGGGGGCTATCGGGAGCATTCACCACTCGCTAATACGCCAGGATTGCCACTTTGTCGGCGCCCTCAGTCCTTGGCGTCGTCGCTTTGGGGCTTGGCGTCTTCCATAAACGAGTCTTTGAAGCCAAGGAAGTATAGCACGCCGTCGATGCCGATGGTGGAGATGCTTTGGCGGGCCGTGGCCTTCACCTTGGGCTTGGCGTGGAATGCGATGCCGAGGCCGGCCGTCTGCAGCATGGGCAGGTCGTTGGCGCCGTCGCCCACGGCTATGGTCTGCGCGATGTTCACATTTTCCACCTGCGCCAGCAGGCGCAGCAGTTCGGCCTTGCGCTTGCCGTCGACCACCTCGCCCACATAGCGGCCCGTGAGGCGGCCGTCCTTTATCTCAAGCTCGTTGGCATACACATAGTCGATGCCGTATTTAGCCTTCAGATAGTTGCCGAAATAGGTGAATCCGCCCGACAGAATGGCAATTTTGTAGCCCGTGCGCTTCAGCACCGACATCATGCGGTCCACACCCTCGGTGATGGGCAGATGCTCGGCAATGTCCTTCATCACACTTTCGTCGAGCCCTTTCAGCAGCGCCACGCGCTCGGTGAAGCTCTCCTTGAAGTCGATTTCGCCGCGCATGGCGCGCGCTGTGATGGCCTTTACCTTGTCGCCCACACCGGCGCGCATGGCCAGTTCGTCGATCACCTCGGTCTCAATCAGCGTGCTGTCCATGTCGAAGCAAATCAGGCGGCGGCAGCGGCGATACATGTTGTCCTCCTGCAGCGAAATGTCGAAGCCCAGCTCGTTGCTCAGGCGCATGAATTCGCTTTGCATGGCGGCCTGGTTCTGTATGTTGCCGCGCACCGAGAACTCGATGCACGACTTGCGCTCTTGCTGAGCGGCTGCGTCGAGCGGAATGCGGCCCGTGAGGCGGCGAATAGCGTCGATGTTGAGCTTCTGCGCGGCCACCACGCCCGTCACGGCCGATATTTGCTCGGCGGTGATGGTGCGGCCCAGAATGGTGATTATGTAGCGGTTGCGCCCCTGGTTTTTCACCCACAGCGCATAGTCGGCGTCGGTGATGGGGGTGTAGCGGATTTCCACATTCATTTCCGAAGCTTTGAAAAACAGCTCCTTCATGATTTCTCCGCTTTTGTCGCTCGTTGTCATAAACATTATGCCCAGCGACAGCGTGTGGTGAATGTCGGCCTGGCCAATGTCCATGATTGTGGCCCCATATTTGCCGAGAATGGCAGTGAGGCTCGATGTTACGCCGGGCTTGTCGTGGCCCGATATGTTGATGAGGATAAGTTCGTTTTCAACTGTAGGTTCCATATTCGTTTCGATGTAATATATATGTGGCGGCATCAGCTGCGCCATGAATGTCTGCTATAAATAACTAATTAAATAACAAATTTAGCCATTTTTCGCCCAAAATCGGGGCTTAGAGTAAATTTTTTTCAATCTTTTTTTACCGCTGATTTTAACATTTGCCCGCCATTGGCCAAATCTTAAATTTTACGGACCGATGGTGTGCGTCGGGCATGCCTGAAACCGTTTGCTGGTCGCAGTGTTAACACGTTAAGTTAATTTCTTGGCTGAATTAAATATTGCTTGAAAAGGCTCCGTGTGTAACGCTTGAAATTTCAAGATTTTATATTTTGTTGCACTTGCCGCATTTGGCTGCAAAAGATTTTTGCGCTAACTTTGCACCCAGTTTAAGCCGCGCCGGCAAGTGCATTGAGCCGCGGCGCGCGTTGGCTGAGGCCACACTACAATCGCCCTCAGCCCAGCCGAAAATCGGCAAAGGCCGCTTGCCTCCGCCCTGTGAGAGAGCGTGAGGGGCAAACTTTGAATTCGTGACACGGCCTTCAAGTGTAACTTAAATAAATTTCACATGAGGAAATCACTGGTCACAATCGTGACAATTGCATTTTTCCTGCTACTCACATCAGCCTACAGCACAACGCCTGCCGACAGCCGTGTCGGCTATCAGGCACCCAACACAAGTTTAAGCAACCGCTACGCCTCGCTCTCGACCGGGGCTTTAAAGGGGGAATATGTGTTAATCACATTCTGGTCGACGGCCAACCCCGAGTCGCGAATCAGCAACATGCGCTACGACCGCCTTTGCAAGGCCGCCCAGGGCCGCATCAGGCACCTGTCGGTCAACCTCGACCGCAGCGGCGGTGTGTGCGCCATGGCCAGCCGCCTCGACGGTCTGCAGCCGTCAAGCGTGTTCCACTTTGGCAGCGGCGATGAGCGCGACCGCCTCGAAGAGCAGTGGCGCCTCGACGGCGGCGACAGCTGCAAGTCGTTTCTCATCGACCCATCGGGCAAGATAGTCGCCGCCAATCCGCAGCCCAGCCAGTTGCAGCGCATCTAAAATAGCCAGTAGGGCGGCAAAAAAGAAAGCGGCAGTCCCGTTCCCAGCAAAGTGGGGGGCGGGACTGCCGTTTTATTTTGCTTGCGCAGCGAGTGTGCTACTTTATGGTGATTTCGTCATGGGGCACGGTGCACTCGCAGTAGCGGCACTGCAGCACCACGTTGGCGCGGTCGATCACGCGGAAGTGGGTGTGCATCGGCTCGTTGTTGGTGATGCACTTGGGGTTGTTGCACTTCACTATGTCCACCAGCTCGTCGGGCAGTTCCACGGTGTGCTTGTCCACCACCTCATAGTCCTTAATCACATTTATCACCGCCTTGGGTGCGATGAGGGCGATGCGGTTGAGCGTGGCCTCGGGCAGCTCCACGTCGGCTATCTTGATGATGCCCTTCTTGCCCATCAGCTTGCTGTCGAGGTTGAATCCTATGGTCACGCTGCTTGTGAGCTTTTGTATGCCCAGCAGGTTCACTACGCTGAACAGCGACTCCGACGGTATGTGGTCGATTACTGTGCCGTTTTTCAGCGCGGCCACAGCCAGTTCTTTCTTATTATTGTCAGTCATGATTGTGATAAATCAATATGTGTTGTGTCTTTTTTAGTTTACTCCGTTTTCTCTCTATAGTGGTGCCGCTCAGCACTCAATGCCCAGCGAGCGGCAAATTATGGCCTGGCGCGCATAGAGGCCGTTTTTGGCCTGCTGAAAGAAGTATGCCTTGGGGTTGTCGTCCACGTCCTGGCTGATTTCGGTGATGCGCGGCAGCGGGTGCAGCACGCGCAGGTTTGGCTTGCTGTTGTCGAGCATGCTGTTGTGCAGGTTGTAGAGGCTCTTCACGCGCTCATATTCCATCAGGTCGGTGAAGCGCTCCTGCTGCACGCGGGTCATATACAGGATGTCGGTCTCGTTAATCACGTCTTGCGAGAACTCGGTCGACTCGTGGTATTCAATGCCGTGCTCGTCGCAGAAGCGCTTGTACTGCTCGGGCATCTGCAGCTCTTTGCAGGCAATGAAGTTGAACTTCGGCTTCCAGTATTGCATGGCCTCGAGCAGCGAGTGCACCGTGCGGCCATACTTCAGGTCGCCCACCATGGTAATGGTCAGGCCCTCAAGGGTGCCCTGCGTCTTGTAGATGGAGTAGAGGTCGAGCATCGTCTGCGACGGGTGCTGGTTGGCGCCGTCGCCGGCGTTGATCACGGGCACGGGAGCCACCTCGCTGGCATATCGCGCCGCACCCTCCAGATAGTGGCGCATCACTATCAGGTCGGCATAGTTGCTCACCATCATAATGGTGTCTTTCAGTGTTTCGCCTTTCGACTGGCTGCTGGTCTTGGCGTCGGAGAAGCCTATCACGCGTCCGCCCAGGCGGTTGACTGCTGTTTCAAAACTCAGGCGCGTGCGGGTTGAGGGCTCGAAAAACAGCGTCGCCACAACTTTGCCGTCCAGAATCTTCTGGTTGGGGTTCTTTTCGAAGCGCTCGGCTTGGCTCAAAAGGCGCAGAATCTCGTCTTTCGACAAGTCGGAGATAGAGACTAAACTTTTATTTTCCATAAAACTAAGATATGTGTGATATTGTTCCTTTGTTTATCGCGTGGGTGCCCGGCTGCCGCGTGCCGGCTGGGCACAAAAAAGGCCAACCTCAGCATCGTTGATTGGCTGGCGGCTGGCGGCGGCTGGCTGCAATGGAAAAACAATGGCCCCTGCGTGGCAGCTGGTCGCTGTGCGACCGCTGCTCGCAAGCCGCATGCGCGGCCGTGCAGTGTTGCCTTGGTTGCCTGTCCATAACGGTAACAAAGTTAAGCAAAATAGCCCATAACTTTGCGCGCCCGCGGCAAAAAAAATGCTGCACTGCTGTTTATCGGAAAAATTGTGGCATTTTGCGCATAAAATTGCTACCTTTGTGTTTTATTTTAGGCGTCTTTTGGCGCATAGTTGACGTGAAAACGAACCAAAACAACCATAATAAGCATATTTTGGAAATGAACAACAACGGCGCTTCAGCAGCAAGCCAGTCTTCGCGCGACAGCCGCAACGCACGCATCGTGCGGCGCATGTGGCAGGGCTTCGGCATATTCATTGCTCTGCTGGTAATATTGTTTGTGCTCATCTACAACGGCGTCATCGGCTACATGCCGCCCATTGCCGAGCTCAAGAACCCCACCGACAAGTATGCCTCCACGCTCTATTCCAGCGACGGGCAGGAGATGGGACGCATCTACAAGAGCAAGGGCAACCGCGTGTATGTGGACTTCGACCAGATGTCGAAGCATCTGAGCGACGCGCTCATATCCACCGAGGACGTGCGCTTCATGAGCCACTCGGGCATCGACGTGCGCGCCATAATGCGATCGGTGGTGAAGCGCATCATCATGGGCAAGGCCAGTGCGGGCGGCGGCTCCACCATCACCCAGCAGCTGGCCAAGCAGCTCTACACCCCCAAGAGCTCCAACATATTCCAGCGCGCGCTGCAAAAGCCCATCGAGTGGGTGATAGCAATGAAGATTGAGCGCTACTACACCAAGGACGAAATAATAAAGATGTATTTCAACCAGTTTGACTTTCTCAACAACGCGGTTGGAATCAAGACGGCCTCATACGTATACTTCGGCAAAGACCCGCGCGACCTTAATGTGCAGGAGTCGGCCATGCTGGTGGGCATGTGCAAAAACCCGTCGTACTACAACCCCCTGCGCTATCCCGAGCGAGCGCGCCAGCGCCGCAATGTGGTGCTCGACCAGATGCGCAAGGCCGGATGCCTGAGCGACGCCGACTGCGCCTCGCTGCAGGCCACGCCCGTGGAGCTGCACTACCACAAGGTGAATAAAAACGACGGCATGGCGCCATACTTCCGCGAGGAGCTGCGCCGCATGATGATGGCCAAGGAGCCGCGCATCGAGGACTATCCCGACTGGAACCGCCAGGCCTTCTACGACGACTCGGTGGAGTGGGTCAACAACCCCCTGTATGGCTGGTGCAACAAAAATCACAAGGCCGACGGCTCGCCCTACGACGTGTACTCCGACGGCCTCAAAATCTACACCACCATCGACTCGCGCATGCAGAAGCACCTTGAGGATGCCGTGCGCCAGCACATGGGCGGCACGCTGCAGCCCAACTTCCTGCGCGAGCGCGGCGGCACTCGCAATCCCTACTCGTCGGACCCGCAAGAGCTCACGGCCAAGCAGAAGCAGGCGCTGATAAAGGCTGCCATTCGCCAGACCGACCGCTACCGCGCCCTCAAGGCCTCGGGCATGAGCGACAACGAGATAATGAGCAACTTCAACACCCCCACCGAGATGCGCCTGTTCACCTACAACGGCGAGGTTGACCGCGTGATGACGCCCCTCGACTCGCTGCTCTACACCAAGAGCTATCTGCGCTGCGGCGTGATGTCGATGGACCCCCAGACGGGCTACATCAAGGCCTATGTGGGAGGCCCCGACTTCCGCTTCTTCAAATACGATATGGTGTCGACGGGACGCCGCCAAATCGGCTCTACGGTGAAGCCATTCCTCTACACCCTGGCAATGGAAAACGGCTACACGCCGTGCGACCGCCTGCTCAACACGCAGCCGGTGATCAACGGCTGGGCGCCGCGCAACGCCGGCCATGGCCGCATTGGCCAAATGGTTGACCTCCGCTGGGCCCTCACTTACTCCAACAACTGGATCTCGGCCCGCCTGATCGACGCCCTCAAGCCCGCCAACCTGGTGAACATGCTGCACAACTTCGGCATCACCAACAAGCTCGACACCGTGCCGGCCCTGTGCCTCGGCCCGTGCGATGTGTCTGTGAAGGAGATGGTGAGCGCCTACTCGGCTTTTGCCAACAAGGGCATGCGCGCCCAGCCTATGTTTGTGACCCGCATTTGCGACAACAGCGGCAATGTGCTGGCCGAGTTCACTCCGCAGCAAACCGAGGTGATGAGCGAGGAGGCCTACTACAAGATACTGTCGATGCTGCTCAATGTGGTCGACGCCGGCACTGGCGCGCGTCTGCGCTATGCCTACCACATTGATGCCCAGATGGGCGGCAAGACGGGCACCACCAACTTCAACGCCGACGGCTGGTTTATGGGCTTCACGCCCGAACTGGTGACGGGCGTGTGGGTAGGCGGCGAGGAGCGATTCATCCACTTCGCGTCGATGGCCTACGGCCAGGGTGCCGAGATGGCACTGCCCATCTATGGCCTGTATATGAAGAGCATCTACGACGACCCGTCGCTGCCCTACAGCCAAAGCACCAAGTTTGACTTCCCAGCCGACTTCAACCCCTGCGGCGGCGTGGGCGGTTACGGCTATGGCTCTGGAGAAGGAGGTGGCCACTCGTCGGAAGAGGCGGCCGAACCTCAGGAAAGTGATGTGATGGAGGGTGTGTTTGACTGATGCTCCAAGGCACTAAAATAACGGTATTGGCGGCAGTCCTTGGCCTTGCGCTGGGGGCTGCCGCCTGCTCAGGAGGCGGCTCTTCGGTCTCAGGAGGCGGTCAGTCGGCCAGCCATTCCGCATCGGCACCCGTCAAGGCCGACACCGTGCCGCAGCAGCGCTCGGCCATCGAAGACTCGATGCTTGCGGCTGGCCTCGTCGACCTGTCGCAAATCAGCCCGGCCATAACGCTCGACTTGCGCTATGCCACAAGGCACAATTTTGCGCGGCGCAACATGTATGGCGACTACTGCAAGGCCTATGCCACGCGGGCCACGGCGCACTCGCTGGCCGCGGCGCTGCGCAGCCTTCAGACTGAGGATCCTGATCTGGGAATTGTGATTTTCGATGCCGCGCGGCCGCTGAGTGTGCAGCGTGCCATGTGGCGGTGTGTGGCGGGCACCACGGGCGAGCGCTATGTGGCGCGGCCCTTCAAGGGCGGCCCGCACAACTATGGCGTGGCCCTTGACTTGAGCCTCACGCGCCACGGCGTACCCCTGGACATGGGCACCGACTTCGACACCTTCGGCCCGCTTGCCCACATCGATGCCGAGGACGCCCTTGTGGCAAGCGGGCGGCTCAGCGCCGAGGCTGTGGCCAACCGACGCCTGCTGCGCCGCGCCATGACCGCTGCCGGATTCATGACCTACCGGCGCGAGTGGTGGCACTTTGAGCGCCACCGCGTGGCTTGGGCGCGTGCCCACGAGCGTCTGCTCGACTTCTAATGGGATAGGGCGTTACACGGGGTCGACGTCGTAATACAGATACACCGAGCGCATGCGGCTGTCGGCGGCCAGCATCTGCTCGTAGATGCTGCGCAGTGCCTGCTTCACCTTCGCCATCGACACGCCGGTCTCAATCTTAATCACTATTTGGCGGATATACATGTTTTGGATTCGAGCCACCATGGGCGCTTCGGGCCCCAGCACGCGAGCGCCGAACACCTGGCGCAGCATGTTGCTGTAGCGCACGGCCATCTCGCCAATCACATCGCTTTGGCGGTGCTTCAGATACACATTTATTATCTTGGTGAATGGCGGATAGCCAAACCGCTTGCGCTCTTCCAGCTCGTAGGCATAGAAGCCCTCGTAGTCGTGCGCCTTCACGAAGCCTATCACGGGGTCGTCGGGCTGCGAGGTCTGCACTATCACCTCGCCGCGCTTGTGGGCGCGTCCGGCGCGCCCGGCCACCTGCTCCATCATGTCGAAGGCCCGCTCGCTCGACCTGAAGTCGGGAAAGCTGATCATGGTGTCGGCGTTGAGTATGCCCACTATGCTCACCCCGTCGAAGTCGAGCCCCTTGGTCACCATCTGCGTACCCACCAGTATGTTGGTCTTATGCTCTGAAAACTCGTCGATTATGCGGTCGTAGCTGTTTTTGTTGCGCGTGGTGTCGAGGTCCATGCGCGATATCTTCTCGCCTGGAAATGCCTTGTCAATCTCGTCTTCGATGCGCTCGGTGCCGTAGCCTATCACCTCAATCTCGGTGCCGCCGCACGCCGGGCACACGGTGGGCAGCGTCATGGTGTGGCCGCAGTAGTGGCACGTGAGCGTGTGCAGGTGCTTGTGGTAGGTGAGCGACACGTCGCAGTTCACGCAGCGCGGAATCCATCCGCAGGTGCGGCAGGTGACCATGGGCGAGTAGCCGCGCCGGTTTTGGAACAGTATCACCTGCTCGCCGCGCTCAATGGCATGGCGGCACTCGCGCGTCAGTTCGTCGGTGAATATGCCCTTCATCTCCTTCTTTTTGCGCGCCAGCTTGGTGTCGATTACTCTTACTTCGGGCATTTCGATGCCTTCGTATCGCTTCTTCAGCGTCACCAGTCCGTAGCGGCCGTTCTGGGCGTGGTAATACACGCTGATGGCCGGTGTGGCCGAACCGAGCACCGTCTTGGCGCCGTGCATCATGGCCAGCACCAGCGCCGCGTCGCGCCCGTTGTAGCGCGGTGCTGGGTCTTGCTGCTTGTAGCTTGAGTCGTGCTCCTCGTCCACCACCACCAGGCCCAGGTTGCTGTAGGGCAGAAACACTGCCGAGCGCACGCCTATCACCACGCAAGGGTCGTGGCTGCCCAGCAGCCGCTTCCAAATGTCCACGCGCTCGTTGTCGCTGAATTTGCTGTGGTATATGAGCAGGCGGTCGCCAAACACGCGCCGCAGCCGCCTTGTGAGTTGGGTGGTGAGCGCAATCTCGGGCACGAGATACAGGGCCTGCTTGCCTTGGCGCAGGGCGTCGTCGATCAGGTGCATGTATATCGACGTCTTGCCGCTCGAGGTGACGCCGTGCAGCAGCACTATGCTGTGGTCGCGCAGCTGCTGGTGCAGCTCGGTGTAGGCCTGCTGCTGCTCGGCTGTGAGCTCGGGCGGCTGCGCAAGGGCTGTGCCGAGGTCGGCAAAGCGGTTGATTTCGCGCTTGTACACCTCAAACAGCCCCCTTTGCCGTGCCGCGGCCAGCACTGGCTGCGTGGCGTCGGCCCGCTTCAGCAGCTGCTCTTTGGTGACCTCTTTCAGCGGCTTGCTCTTCTGCATCCAGCCGCTAAGGTCGAGGTAGGCCAGCAGCAGCGACTCCTGCTTTTTGGCGCGCCTCACTTGGTCGAACATGCTGTGCAGCGCCTCGTCGTCGTTGCGGTCGGCGGTGAGGCGCACGCAGGTCTCGGTCTTTGGCCGGTAGCTGTCAATCACTTTCTCCGACACGTGAATGGCGCCCATTTCGAGCATCTTGCTCACGAGGCCTTCCACGTTTTTAAACCCTGTGGCGCGCGTCAGGTCGGTTATCTGCACGCGTCCGCGCTGCGCGGTGAAGTCGAGCACCGCCTTGGCGCGGTCGCTCAGTTCGCCGGGCGTCTTCTCCTCATAGTCGGGGTTGACGCTGATAAACGTCTCGCTCTCCACCTTCAGCCCCGTCGGCACTGCGGCCTTGTACACGTCGCCCACCGAGCACAGGTAGTAGTCGGCTATCCAGTGCCAGAACTTGAGTTGCGGGTTGCGCAATATGGGGTAGGGGTCGAGGGCGCAGATCACGTCTTTCACGGCGTAGCCCTCGGGGGCGTTGTCGTGCGTCATCTCCACGATGCCGGTGTATATTTTTTTGCGTCCGAAGGGCACCAGCACCCGGCATCCCACTTTCAGTGTGGTCTGCAACTCGTCGTTCAGGTGGTAGGTGTAGCTGCCCTGAATGGGCAGCGGCAGCAGTATTTCAGCATATTGTGGCATGTGACTACAGTGTTTGGTCGTTGATGTGTGTGATTGCGGCCCGTGCCGCGAGGGCAAAGGCTTGTTCAAAGGTAGCGAAATTAATGCTAATTGCGTGCCTGTGGCGCTGTGTTTTTTGCCTCAGCGGGCAAGGCGGCTGGCGTAGATGGCGTTTTCGAGCTGTGCCGTTTCGGCCCAGGTCATCTCTTTGTCGAGCGTTTGTGCCGGCACTTCGCCGTTGAGCATGGCCACGGCGCGGCGGCTTATGCGCTCGGTGAAGTCGGGGGCGGCGATGTCAAACACGTTGTCGCGCCCGATGTATTCCGAGGCGCCCACTCCGCTCGACGCCACCACTCCCGCGCCGCACTTTATGGCCTCGAGCGACACCAGCGGCAGCCCCTCGCGCCTGCTGGGCAGCACCAGCACGTCGATGCAGTTCATGAAGTCGGGAATCAGCTCGGGCTCCTGATAGCCCCAAAAGCGGCACGGCACCGTCATTTGCCGCTCCACGCTGGCCTTGGTGCAGCCGTCGCCAATGGCCCAGAAGGCCACCTTGCCGCCATACTGGCTTGCTATGCGGCTGTAGATGTCGGGCAGGCTCTCGGCGTTCTTTATCGGGTCGAAGCGGGCCACAAAGGCCACCACCTTGCATCCCTCCACGCCCAACTTGCGGCGCAGCTCGGCGCGGCTCTGGTCGCTGTAGCGGTGAAACCGGTGCGACACTCCGTTGAACAGCACTCTGCCGCTCGACCCCGGGGCAATCTCCTGCGCCACCTCGGCCAGCGACTTGCTCACAAAGAAGTTGTCGGTGGCGGCAAGCAGCAGGCGCCGCGTCTGCTCCATCACCACCGCGTCGCGAAACGGGTCGGTGTGTATGCTGTAGCCGTGCCATGTCATGTAGAATGGCATGCCGTAGAGCTGCGAGGCGCGCATCGCGGCCAGGCCGCCGATGCGGTCGTGCGCGCTCACCAGGTCGTAGCCCTCAAGCTCGTGCGCCACGCGGCCGGTGAAGCGCAACAGCATGGGCGGCTCCTGTCCCAGCCAGCGGTGCACCACGGCGTCGGTCCACGACCGCTTGAACCACCGCATGCCGCACTCCACGCTGCCAAGGCGGGCGCGTGCGGGGCGCGATGGGGTGCCGCCGCTTTTGCGCAGCAGCCTCATCACCTTGCCGTCATACACCTGAATCATATATGGGTCGATGCCGTAGTCGGCGCACTGGCGCAGATGCTCAATGCGGTTTTGGATGGAATTTGTCCCACCAAACCGGTTGTAGATGTCTCCTTCGAATACTACGGCTATCTTTTTCATCTTTTTCCTAAGTGATGCCCAAAATTAATGATTTCCGTGGATATACACAATATGTGAGTGTTGCCAATATTTAGAGTGAAAAAATAAAGGTCAGATGAATTGTATCATCTAACCTTTCCCTTAGTGGCGGGAGCCAGACTCGAACTGACGACCTTTGGGTTATGAGCCCAACGAGCTACCACTGCTCCATCCCGCGATTTGCACTGCAAAGGTAAGCATAATTTCTGAATTGTCAAGGCCTGCGGGCCAAAAAAATGCAGAAAAAATGCTTTTTAGCATGTTTTCCTACCTGAAATGGCTAAAATATGGGCAAAAAAACGCCCGGCAGCCAACTCGTGAGGTTGGTGCCGGGCGCTTATGCTTTATGCAGTCGGTGCCGCTTTACTTCTTGCAGGCGCTGCAGGGAGTCCAGGGCTTCAGCTGCTTGAAGAAGTCGTTGCCCTTGTCGTCAACCAGAATGAATGCAGGGAAGTCTTCAACGGTGATCTTCCAGATGGCCTCCATGCCCAGCTCGGGATACTCAACGCACTCGATGCTCTTGATGCTGCTCTGCGACAGCACTGCGGCCACGCCGCCAATGGTGCCCAGATAGAAGCCGCCGTGCTTCTTGCAGGCGTCGGTCACCACCTGTGTGCGGTTGCCCTTGGCAATCATCACCAGGCTGCCGCCGTGGTCTTGGAACTCGTCAACGTAGGGGTCCATGCGGTTGGCAGTGGTCGGGCCCATGCTGCCGCAGGGATAACCCTCGGGAGTCTTGGCCGGGCCGGCATACAAGATGGGGTGATCCTTGAAGTATGCGGGCAGGTCTTCGCCGGCGTCGAGGCGGGCCTTGAGCTTGGCGTGTGCAATGTCGCGCGCCACAATAATGGTGCCCTTCAGGCTCACGCGTGTGCTCACGGGATACTTGGTGAGCTCTTTGCGCACAGCGTCGATGCCCTTGTCAAGGTCGATTTCGATGCCCTTGGTGCCCTCGCCCGGACGGCGGAACTCCTCGGGAATCAGCTCCGACGGGTTGGTGTCGAGCTTCTCAATCCAGATGCCGTCTTTGTTGATCTTTGCCTTGATGTTGCGGTCGGCCGAGCAGCTCACGCCCATGCCTATGGGGCAGCTTGCGCCGTGGCGCGGCAGACGCACCACGCGAATGTCGTGGGCCAGATATTTGCCGCCAAACTGTGCGCCGAGGCCAATCTTGTGGGCCTCTTCGAGCAGCTTGTTTTCAAGGTCGATGTCGCGGAATGCGCGGCCGGTCTCGTCGCCTGTGGTGGGCAGGTTGTCGTAATATTTTATTGAGGCAAGCTTCACCGTCAGCAGGTTCTTTTCTGCGCTGGTGCCGCCTATCACAAATGCAATGTGGTAGGGCGGGCAGGCTGCTGTGCCCAGAGTCTTCATCTTCTCCACCAGGAAGGGCAGCAGTGTGCCTTCGTTTTGGATGGTGGCCTTGGTCATGGGGTAGAAGTATGTCTTGTTGGCCGAGCCGCCGCCCTTGGCCACCATCACAAAGCGGTATTCGTCGCCTTCGGTGGCTTCAATGTCGATTTGCGCGGGCAGGTTGCAGCGGGTGTTCACCTCGTCATACATGTTGAGCGGGGCGTTCTGCGAATAGCGCAGATTGTCTTGCGTGAAGGTGTTGTACACACCGCGGCTCAGAGCCTCCTCGTCTTCAAAGTCGGTCCACACGCGCTGTCCCTTCTCGCCGTGGATGATGGCTGTGCCGGTGTCCTGGCAGAAGGGCAGGATGCCCTTCACTGCAGTCTCGGCGTTGCGCAGAAATTGCAGGGCCACATATTTGTCGTTTTCCGAAGCCTCGGGGTCCTTGAGGATTTTGGCCACTTGCAGGTTGTGCTCGCGGCGCAGCATGAATTCCACGTCGTGGAATGCCTGCTGCGAGAGCTTGGTGAGAGCCTCTTTCTGCACTTTGAGGATGGTCTTGCCCTCAAATTCGGCGGTGCTCACACCCTCTTTGGTGAGCAGGTAATACTCTGTGTTGTCCTTGCCCAGCTGGAACATGGGCGCGTACTTAAACTCAGGTGTTGTTGCCATAGTTCGTAAATTTCAGTGTTTTAGTTATTGTTGTTATCCGTTATATTGTCGTCTGTGTCTACAAATTTACTCAACTTTTGCGTCATTCCGAAACATTTGCCCCGCTATTTTCGGCCGCTGTCTGCGCCAGCGCCTGCCACAGGTTGTCGTCGGGCACCGGGGCGGTCACGTCGATCTCTTTGAGCGACACCGGGTGGATGAATCGGATGCGGTGCGACTGCAGGCAAATGCCGCCGTCGGGGTTGCTGCGCGGCGCGCCATACTTCAGGTCGCCCTTAATGGGGCAGCCTATGCTCGACAGTTGCACGCGTATCTGGTGCTTGCGTCCCGTCTTTAGGTCCACCTCCAACAGGTGGTAGTTGTCGCTGCTGGCAATCACGCGGTAGCTGAGTATGGCCTTTTGCGCGCCTGGCCGCGGCGTGAGCGAGGCATACGTCTTGTTGTTGCGCTCGGTGCAGGTGAGGTAGTGCACCAGTGTGTCCTCGTCCTTGGGCGGACGGCGCTTCACTATGGCCCAGTAGGTCTTGTGTACCTTGCCGTTGCGAAACAGCTCGTTCATGCGGCTCAGCCCCTTGCTTGTGCGCGCAAACACCACCAGACCGCACGTCGGGCGGTCGATGCGGTGGGTCACTCCGCAAAACACGTTGCCGGGCTTGTGGTATTTCTCCTTTATCCACCGCTTCAGTGTCTCCACCAGCGGCTCGTCGCCAGTCTTGTCGGCCTGCACTATTTCGCCTGCCGCCTTGTTCACTATTATTATGTGGTTGTCTTCGTAAACTACTTCCATACCCGATACATATTATATAATGTATCTACAAAGATAGTGAACAAACTCGCAATGTCAAAATCAAAAATCCACTCCGACGATTTTCTGAAGCCGAAATTTGTGCCGACTCCATTGCCCATAACCCTCGCCCAATAAGCCTATTAATGCCCAATAAGCCCACTTTTAACCCCGCGAGAATCGCATATTTCTCCCGATCGTGCCCAGTGGCTCGGAAATTCCGCTCTGTAGCGGCGTTGTCGGCGAGCCGTCGCAGCCGCTGTGCCAAAGCACTGCTTACAGATTGTAAGTTGCAGCCGTCGCAATTTTTCCTCCGAAATCTGCTCTCAACTGCCTCATTGGTGGCGTTACTGATTGAAATGCTCAAAATGACATTTCAGTAACACTAATTATGCAAATAATTGCCAAAAATATGTTGTAAAACATATCATTATTCCGCCCAATGCTGCCATTTTTCTATTTTTGCCCCATTTTGCCATCTGCAAAACTTAAAATCGATAGTAGGTTTTTTAATAAAAATCATAACTATTTTCTTGAAAATCTTCACTTTTAACTAAGAAAATTAGTTTTAATGAGAAATTTTGTTTTTCTTTGCGTATTGTTTTAGGTTAATGTTAAGAAACTGCATAGAGTGTACTGTAATGTTACTATTTCATTATGCCCGGGCTTATAAACGTGAAGCCGGGGTAGGGCGGTAGCCACAACCAATGTTAATTCTTGCACTAAGGCATTAATATATAATATGTTAAAGAACAAATAAATAAAAATTATCAGTGCTTATGAGTCTAAAAAAGTTACTTTTGCTCATGGTGATATCACTTGTGTCACTCTGCTCGTTTGCCCAGGTAAGCGTGACGGGTGTCGTGATTTCATCTGACGACAATGAACCTGTGATTGGAGCATCGGTAAAGGTTAAAGAGAAACCCTCTATCGGAACCACCACAGACATTGACGGCAAATTCACACTCAATGTGCCATCTGCAAAGTCGCATCTTGAGGTTTCCTACGTTGGTCACGGCACCAAGGTGGTGGCAGTTACGCCAGGCACCGCTATGAAGGTCGTGCTCAGCTCTAAGTCAACAACACTCGGCGAGGTTGAGGTCGTTGCAACAGGTATGCAGAAAATCGACCGCCGCCTCTTCACCGGCGCCACCGCCAAGGTCGACGCCGACAAGGCCAAGCTCTCGGGTGTGGCCGACATCAGCCGCGGCCTCGAAGGCAAGGTGGCCGGTGTGCAGGTGCAGAACGTGACCGGTACTTTCGGTACCGCCCCCAAGATCCGCGTGCGCGGCGCCACTTCTATCTATGGTACATCTAAGCCCTTGTGGGTGGTCGATGGTGTGGTGCTCGAAGATGCAGTCGATGTCAGCGCCGACGACCTCTCGTCGGGCGATGCCGTCACACTGATTTCTTCGGCCATCGCCGGCCTCAATGCCGACGACATCGAGAGCTTCCAGGTGCTTAAGGACGGCTCGGCCACATCTATATATGGTGCCAAGGCCATGGCCGGTGTGATTGTGGTTACCACCAAGAGCGGTAAGGCAGGTCACACTTCCATCAACTACACTGGCGAGTTCACCTATCGCCTGAAGCCCAGCTACAACGAATACAACATCTGCAACTCGCAGGAGCAGATGGGTATATATAAGGAAATGGAGCAAAAAGGCTGGCTCGAGTTCTCGTCGCTGGCCAAGGCTTCCAACACTGGTGTCTACGGCCACATGTATGGCCTCATCAACAGCTACGAGAACGGCAGCTTCGGCATGCCCAACACCACCGCGGCCAAAAACGCCTATCTGCGCGAGGCCGAGTTCCGCAACACCAACTGGTTCGACCTGCTGTTCAACAACAACATCATGCAGAACCATGCCGTGAGCATCTCGGGTGGTACCGACCGTGGCAACTTCTACACTTCTATGTCGCTTATGAACGATCCGGGCTGGTACAAGTCGAGCCGCGTTGAGCGCTACACGTTCAACGCCAACGCCCAATACCGCCTCACCGACAAAATCAAGGTGAAAATCCTCACCAGCGACAGCTACCGCAAGCAGAAGGCTCCTGGCACTCTTAGCCAAGACGTCGATGCCGTTAACGGCGAGGTTAAGCGCTCGTTCGACATCAACCCCTTCAGCTACGCAATGAACACTTCGCGCACGCTTGATCCCAACACCACTTACAAGCGCAACTACAGCAACTTCAACATCTTCGATGAGTTGCAGGAAAACTACATCGACATCAATGTGCAAGACCTCAAGTTCCAGGGCGAACTCAACATCACCCCCATCAAGGGTCTTGACATCAACCTCCTTGGTTCTTACCGCTACAGCAGCAGCGACCAAAACCACTATGTGAAGGACAACAGCAACCAGGCTCTTGCCTACCGCGCCGGTATCGATCCCGAGGACGCCTTGATCCGCTCAAGCAACAGCTACCTCTACACCGACCCCGACGACGCCAACTCGCTGCCTATCTCGGTGCTGCCTAAGGGCGGTATCCTCTACTACACACAGTATTCTGTGGCTCAGTATGACTTCCGCGGCACTGCGCAATACAACACAGTGCTCGGCGGCAAGCACACCATCAACGTGCTCGGCGGTATGGAGGCCAGCAAGGTGCAGCGCCACCAGGAGGCATTCCAGGGCTGGGGCATCGTCTACAACAACGGCCGTCTGCCCTTCACCCGCCACGAGCTCTTCAAGCAGATGCAGGAGGAGAACGGCTCTTACTTCAGCGATCAGTTTGGCAACACCCGCAACCTCGCATACTTCGGCACAGGCACCTACAGCTTCATGGGCCGCTATATGCTGGTGGGTACTCTCCGCTACGAGGGTTCCAACAAGATGGGTAAGACCCATCAGAGCCGCTGGCTGCCCACATGGAACGTGTCGGCCGGCTGGAACATCTACGAGGAGCCTTGGTTCAAGAAGTGGAGCGGCAACAAATATCTCAGCTACGCCAAGCTGCGCGCCAGCTACTCGCTTACTGCCGAGAGCGGCCCGTCGAGCTACGCCAACGCAGAGGCCCTCTACTATCCCAGCCGCCCCTGGCGACAGGAGAGCGATGCTCAGGAGCTTGGCCTCGCCATCTCGGCCCTGGCCAACAGCGACCTTACCTATGAGAAGAAGCACGAGCTCGACCTCGGTGTTGACCTCGGTTTCTTCGGCAACCGTCTGAACCTCGTGTTCGACTGGTACAAGCGTAACAACTTCGACCTTATCGGCCGTATGTATAACTCTGGTGTCGGCGGCTTCTCTACCAAGTTTGGCAACGTTGCCGAAATGGCTGCCCACGGCGTTGAGTTCACCATCTCGTCGCGCAACATCACCAACGACTCTCACGACCGCAACGGCGTGACTTGGACCACCGACTTCACATTCTCGTATGCAAAGAACACCATCACCAAGCTGCAATCGCGCTCCACGGTGATGAACCTCGTGCAAAGCTCTGGTTTCGCCAAGGAAGGCTATCCTCAGCGCGCCATCTTCTCAATCCCCTTCGTCGGCCTCAACAGCCATGGTATTCCGCAGTTCCTCAGCCCCACAGGCGAGGTTGTGACCACCGACATCAACTTCCAGGATTGGGAAAACACCGGCTACCTCAAGTATGAGGGCCCGGTTGACGCTCCCTACACCGGCGGCTTCGGCAACAACGTCACTTGGCGTGGCTTCCACCTCAACGTGTTCCTCACCTATGCCTTTGGCAACAAGGTGCGCCTCACCCCGACATTCGCAGCCGCCTACAGCGACCTCGCTGCAATGCCTAAGGAGTTCAAAAACCGCTGGGTGATGCCTGGCGACGAGGCTTACACCGACGTGCCCGTGATCGCATCGCGCCGTCAGTACTACGCCGACCGTCAGCTCTCTCGCGCCTACAGCGCATATAACTACAGTACTGCCCGCGTGGCCAAGGGCGACTTCATCCGCCTCAAAGAGGTGTCGGTCACCTACGACATCCCTGCCGTAATCCTCCATGCGCTCAAACTCACCAGCGCATCGGTCAAGGTGGCTACCACCAACCTCTGCCTGCTCTATGCCGACAAGAAGCTCAACGGACAGGATCCTGAGTTCTTCAATAGTGGCGGTGTGGCTTCGCCTAACCCGAAGCAGTTCACCTTCACTCTTAGATTCGGACTTTAATCAACACTCACACTGTATTTTTCTAAACGGTTTAAGAAACAATGAAATTTAAATATATAGCATTAACTGCCGCTGTGGCGCTCACGTCGATGACTTCGTGCAACGACTTCCTCGACAAGGCTCCTGACACCCGCGTCGAGCTTCAAGACGTGGAGCAGCTCCGCGAGCTGATGGTCGACGGCTACGACCAGTACGACTACTCCACGGTGTGCGAGCTTTCAAGCGACAATGTGATTGACAACAACTCTCCGTCGGAAGATGGCGTGCGCTACAATCTGGCCCCCTACGACGTGATGGACAACGAACTCTTTGCCTGGGAAGACGTGAAGTCGTCGACCGACGCCAACTCTCCCTCGGCTCAGTGGAACGGCTGTTACGCCGCCATTGCATCGTGCAATGCTGTGCTTGAGGCCGCCGACCGCATCGAGGCCCAGGGTGGCCTGAGCACCGACGACGCCGCCAAGCTGCGCGCAGTGCGCGGCGAGGCTCTGGTGAGCCGCGCCTACCACCACTTCGTGCTCACCAACATATTCTGTATGCCCTACCGCGGCGATGAACTCAGCCAAAAGGATCTGGGTATCCCCTACATCACCAAGCCCGAGACCAAACTCGACGTGAAGTATGAGCGCGGCACCGTGAAGCAGGACTACGACAGCATCGAGCGCGACCTCAAGGCAGGTCTGCCCCTCATCAACGACGGCATCTACGAGGTGCCCAAGTATCACTTCAACAAGCAGGCTGCCTATGCCTTTGCGGCTCGCTTCTTCCTGTTCAAGCGCGACTATCCTCAGGTGGTGGCCTACGCCGACTCGGCTTTTGCAGGTCAGGATCCCGCGAAGCTCATGAGCAACATCTGGTCGCAGACCAGCTTCTACTACATCAAGGACATCTCGCTCTACAACACCCGTATTGCGCGTCCCAACAACTTCCTGCTCTTTGCCACCTACTCGCAGTGGCCCCGCCGCCTCAGCAGCAACTACCGCTACACATGCAACCGCGACGCTAAGCGTGCCACCATCCAAGGCCCCGGCCCCAGTTGGAAGGACAATATATTTACCAATTCAACCACCAAGGAGACATTTGCCATGAACTCTTGCTTCCGCAACGTGCTTGGCTCAAGCGGTGGTTCGGAATATGGCGCATACTTCGCCGGCAATGCAGGCGAGCAATTTGAGTACACCGACAAGGTTTCGGGCATAGGCTACACCCACAATGTGCGTGCCGAGTTCACAGCCGAGGAGACCATCCTCTGCCGTGCCGAGGCCAAGCTCTTTATGGGTGACATTGAGGGCTGTTTTGAGGATCTCAAGATTTGGGACGATGCCCGTCAGGACAACACCGACAAGGGCTCTTCGGCGATGAAGCCGCTAACTCGTCAGCTCATAGAGCGCTTCTACGATCGTGAAAACGACCCTGGTTATGGCATCATCAAGGACATTCACGTTGATGAGGTTTGTCCCAGCGAGAAATATCAGGTTTCTGCCGAAATCGAGCCCTATCTGCAATGCGTGCTCCACTACCGCCGCATCCAGAATGTACACAACGGCATGCGCTGGTTCGACATCAAGCGCATGGGCCTGTCGATCACTCACAACATCGGCACTCAGGGCAACAAGACTCTGGAGTCGCTCGACTCACGCTACGCAATTCAGATTCCTACCGAGGTACTTTCTACTGGCTTCACGCCCAACCCGCGTTACGAGGCTCCCAAAACTCCCGTTAAGAGCGACCCCAACAAGGTCAGCATGAAGTTCCAGTTGGTTTCACTCTTCAATAAGTAATATTTAATTGCAGATTATTCAGATGAAGAAGACAATAAAAACAAAATACATCGCCCCGCTGCTGTTTGCCGCCTCGGCCCTGCTGCCGCTGGCCTCGTGCAGCGACGACGACTTCACACCCACCATTTTCCCGGACCCCGACACCACTGCCGACACCACTCAGGTGACCTATAAGTTCGACAAGTGGCTCGAGCAGAACTTCCTCACCCCCTACAATGTGGAGGTGCAGTATAAGCTCAAGGATATCAGCACCAACATGAACTACAACCTGGTGCCCGCCACCCTCAGCCAAAGCGAAGATCTGGCTGTGCTGGCCAAGTATCTGTGGTTCGATGTGTATGCCAAGGTGGTTAGCCCCGAGTTCCTCAAGCAGTATTGCCCGCGCATCCTTGCCTTCGTCGGCTCGGCTGCCATCAACCCCCAGAGCCACAACGAAACCGTTGGTCTGGCCGAGGGTGGTGTGAAAATCTCGCTTTTCAAGGTCAACTACCTTGATGCCAGCGATGTGGCTGCGCTCAACAACCAGTATCTGCAGACCATGCACCACGAGTTCACCCACATCCTGCACCAGGCCAAGAGCTATCCCACCGAGTTCAACACCATCAGCATTGGTAAGTATGATGCCCAGAACTGGCAGGACCGCAACGCCGGCGTGGTGGCCTCGCTGGGCTTCACCACCCCCTATGCAAGCTCGGCATTCCGTGAAGACGTAGCCGAGACAGTGGCCAACTACATCACCATGACCGATGCCGAGTGGGCACGCCTGCTTGAATTGGCTGGCCGCGGTTGGGCGTCAAACAAGGTTGAGGGCGCGCAGCAAGCCACGTATTACTGCTACTACTATTATCCCGACAACAACCCTGAGCGCTCGCAGAACTACTGCAACGAGCGCGACGTGTTCACTGAAGAGGATTCAACCGGCACAGTGCAGAAGTTCTATAAGATGGACAGGGATGCCGAGGGCAACCGTATCAAGGTTTATGATGTGGAAGACAACGACGGCATCGACGGCGTGGCCGCCATCAACCAGAAGGTGTCGATCCTGCGCAACTGGCTGCGCGACACGTTTGGCGTTGACCTCGACGCTGTGCGCGCCGAAGTGCAGGAACGCATGAAGAATGTTGATCCAAAGGCTCTGCGCAAAGAAATCGACGAAGTGAAATAATCAATATAATGAATGCTTAAGATGAAAATGAAATTCAACATATCATTGGCTATGCTGCTTGCGCTCAGCGTGTCGCTCTCCTCTTGCTTCAAAAACGACGAGGACGACATTTTTGACCAAAGCGCCAGCGAGCGCCTCGAGCAGGTAAAGAAGGACTACACCGACATCCTCACCGACAAGGGCGGCAAATGGGAACTCCAGTATTTTGCCAACGAGAGTGAGGAGGGCTACGACTACCTGTTCACTTTCAGCAAAAACGGCACAGTGCAAATCAGCGGCTACAACAAGTGGATTGGCGAGTCGCAGACAGGTGTGGAAAACAACACATATGGCACCGACAATTCACTGTGGGAGGTAATCACCGACAACGGCCCAGTGCTTTCGCTCAACACCTTCAACAAGGTGTTCCACATCTTTGCCGACCCGGCCGACATCGGCTCGACCGGCACCAACGAGGGAGGCCGCGGTCATGAGGGTGACTATGAGTTTGACCTGATGAAGTATTCTGGCGACACTCTGTATCTTGAAGGCAAAAAGCATGGTCTTAAGATGATTATGACTCGTGTGGCTTCGGATGTGGAAGACGAAGCCTTCCTTAACGAGGTGCAGGAATTAAAAGGCAATCTGTTCAGCCCCAAAATCCCCCGCATATATCTTACAATGGCCGATGGCAAGCGCTATGTGATTAGCGGTGGCTCGGACGGCATCATCAGCTACTTCCCCGAGGGCACTGATTCTATTGTCACCACTGAGCAGGCCAACTGCATTGTGTCGCACGACGGCCTGGCATTCCTCAGCCCGCTTAAAGTGGATGGCAACAGCAGCATCCAGCGCTTTGTCCGTCAAGACGACGGCTCTTTGCTCTGCTCTGAAGACGGCAAGTCAACAATATCGGCAGGTCCGCTCGTGGGTGTGTTTGTGCACAACTCGCTTTCTTGGACTGTTACTGCAAACAATTGCACTGGCAAGTATCTTGAATTGTACAATAAGCTTAAAGAGCAGATAGGCAGCAATAAATCGTTCTCTTTGCAGTCTGTTAGGTTTATTTACTTGAACTCCACGAAATATCCTCTTAAGCAATATGGCATAGAGATAGCTGTAAGGCGAAAGATGGGCACTAATTACGCCACTTCAAGGCCATTCCTTCAGTTCACTCCCGTGGTGGGAAGTGATGGGACGCTGACCTATACCGACCTCACTGTATCGAGCATCGAGAACACTCAGGCGCTGTGCACCCTGTTCCCCGCAATCAAGGAGTTTGCCGAGACGGTGGCTGCCGACAAGTTTGTGTTCTCGTCAACTTCGGCCCTTTCGCCCACCACCATCACGGTGACCAGTGCCAACAACAGCGCCGACAGTTTCACCGTGTCGCTCTGATAAGATCTTTAATCCATCGGGCAGTAAACGGCACTGCTCTTATTGCCCGATGATTTTTTTTACCAAAGCGGTTTAGCTTATCCATATAAAGATTTATATTATATTTTCTTTTTAAACAACGAAATTATGAACAAAAGTTTACTTTTCTCAGTGGCTTTGCTCTCTGTAGCAGGAGCAAGCGCACAGCAGCGAGTAAGTGAGCAGGCTAAGCAGACAGTTCAATTCTCTGCCCCTGTTCAAGATGTCCTCAATCAGCCTGTCGCTGAAAAGGTTGCTCAAATGGCAACTGCCGAAGACTGGAAGGCTTTGGCAAGTGGCAAAGTTTCTAAGGCTGCTGCCAATGTGGTGGCTTCTTACCTTCGCCCTGCAGGTGTTTTCTGGTATCCGATGAACAAGTCGGGTCAGGGTTACTACTTCCCCCTGTGGCAGACGGCTCCGTTTTTAGAGACTACTTTCATCAACACAACCGCTGCTTCGGCTGAACCGACATACAATTGGGCTGTTCAGCTGTATGACCGCTCTAACAGAGGCTATACATGGTTCTCGTCAACTGCAAAGAACATCAGCATAAGCCAAATCAATGGTGAAATGGACTCTGTGCCTGAACTTACAGCCGCTATCGGTGAAGTCAAGAGCCAATATAGCATCTATGGCTACCGCTGGTCGGGCAATACCCTCCAGTCTCAGTACCGTGGCTATTTCCTGGCCGCTCCCACAACAGGCCCCGATGGCGCTTTGTCATCTCTTTCAAGCCCTCTGCTCGCAGCTTCTCACAACGCATGTGCAACTGCTGAGTCTCAGTACTCTTGGGGCTCTTACACTGGTGCAAAGGATGCGGATGGTGGCACTACTGGCCGCTGGTTTGGCCGCAACGAGTCTGGCATCAACTTGGTTGGCGCTGCATTCGAGAAGCCTGAACACCCCTATGTGCTCAATAAGGTGTATGGCCGTATAGGTCTCTGCAAGGTTAAATCTGGCGCAACCGTAACACTCACAGCCAAAGTTTACAAACTTGACAAACTTGAGCCGTATATCGACTCAACTGCTGTTGTCTATGGTACTGAAGACGTTGCAAAGCTCGAGGACAACATCATCGCATCGGGTACTGCAACAATCGATGCAAGCACTGCTCAAAATTCAGTCATCGAGTTCCCTCTGACAACTGAAATTGAGGGCATCCCTATGGAAATCACTCCCGAGATTGATTCTCCTATCCTCGTTTGCATCACTGGTTACAACGATCCCAACGTTACCGACATCACTTTCTATATAACCGACGACAAGACTAACGAAGGTCACGGCGAGGTGGCATTCCTTGGATATGCTACGGGTTCAGTTCCTTCGAAAATCATTGGTCTGCACAACTTCTTCAAGGGTGGTACCGACATGTACAATGGTATGTCAATCCTGCTTGGCGTTGAGCATCCCTTCATCACCTACAACTACAGCAACGAGACTGGCGAGGTTAACTTCCCCGCAGCTGGTGGCTCGAAGAGCGTAGAAATCTACTCTTACAAGAACTCTGAGGACTGGAACACAACTCTGGTTGACGGCAGCGATGTGCCCGACTGGCTGCACATTTCTTATGCCGACGGCGAGGGTGACAACGAGGGCGTTGTTACTGCCACTGTTAAGGCCGACGCTTATCCTGCAGGTCAGAAGGGCGGCCGCCGTGCCGATCTCAGCTTCGGCTTCCCCGGCGCACATCTCACCTACATCGTTCGTCAGAACGACCAGAGCGGCGTTGACGAGGTTACAGTTAGCGGTGTTCAGGCTTATGCAGCCAACGGCAACCTCTACGTTAACGTGAAGGGTGCTGAGAACGCTGGCGAGCTCAACGTCTACAACGTGGCTGGCAAGCTCGTGAAGACTGCAGTCCTGAGCGAGGGCACCAACATCCTCGACGCTCAAGACCTTGCCAAGGGCGTTTACATGCTCCAGTTTGGCAACAACACAGTTAAGGTGGTTAAATAAATCGTGCCACACTTAGCAGTGCTATGATCCCTGTTTTGAACTAAAGCAGTTTCTTAACATATTATTATTCCCGGTTCGGGGTGACTGTTGATAGCCACCCCGAACCTTTTTTATTGTCCCAAAAATGCGTATCTTTACAAATCAAAACCAACAGCAATGACAGACAAGTTTACAGTCGAGCAGAAAGCCGCCATAGTGAGCGCGCTAATTGAGATGGTCAACGCCGACAGCGTGGTGGCCTACGAGGAGCTTGTGCGGCTCAACTTCATCAACTATCAGCTGGGCATCGACGACAACATATTCGAGCTTGGACGTAGCCTGAAATACGACTACGCCGTGAAAATGATAGCCGAGATGACCCCCAGCCAGAAAATCACCGTGGCCAAACTGATGACCGACATCATCGACAGCGACAACATCGTGGCCACCGCCGAGCTCGCCCTCCTGAGCGACTTCTGCTCCCGCACCGGCCTCACCCTCCTCCTCACCAAATCCACCGAGTAACCGCCCATAAGCGGCAACCTTTCAACGACAATAGAGACAAAAGAAGACAAAGGCTAACCGCAATGCACATTCAGAATGGCATTATCCGGATTGTAAACTGCGCCAAACTGTAGGGACGTGGCATGCCACGTCCGACGATAACTACTGTAAATCAGTCGTTTAAACCACTTTGTGTTCCCGCCCTTTCGACAAAAAACACACATGGCGCGTAGAATTCGATTTTCGATAAAAAAGACATAAAGACATATTTTTTCTTCTTGTAAATCCGCTAATTCTTCTCTATGCTGATATTAACTCTGCTATAGTATCATAACACACTGAATATCAGTGATTCCGTTGGACGTGGCATGCCACGTCCCTACAGTAAATGGCAGAAAACGGCTATTTCCAGCGCTACGAAGCGATGCAATCCCGTTAGGGATTGAATATGTGTAGGCAGGTATGCAGCGGAGGCGCAGCCGCCGCGAAATGCCTGCTCAGCGGCCTCCTCAGCCAGTGCATTCCAAAGGAATGCGACTACCGCCACACCGCACGTTGATTGGTGCATTATCCGCCTGTTGTTGCATTCCTATGGAATGCCTTTGGAGGGGCGACAGCATAGCAGGCATTTCGCGCGGACTGCGCTACTGCTACGTCCGCACTGCATACCAGCCTACACATATCTTATCCCTAAAGGGATAACGCCGCTGTCCCCCCCCGGCATTTCAGCGTAATGCGACCACCGCCACGTCGAGCTCCACCCAAAGCGATGTGGAGCGTACCTTTGGCACGCGCTGTGTGGGTGTGACGCTTACCCCCGACAACTCGCTCGCTTCGCTCGTTCGAAAGTCGGGGGCTATCGAGTGCAGTGTGCCTTCGGCACACCTCAAAGCGCATTCACCGCCCACCAACTCGCCGATATTGCGACTTTTTCAGTGCGCACGTCATGCCACGTCCATACTGCCTTTGTCGCGCATTTAGCGCGTCTCTTTGTCAAAAAATTGTCTCCTATTGTCTCTATTGTCGTTTATTGTGATAGCAAAAAAGCCCCGGCATCTGAATTGGGGATGTCGGGGCTTTGTGTGCGTTATGTTGCGGGTGCCGCTATTGCTTGTCGAAGGGTGGGGGAGTGGGCTGCGACTCGTCGGGCTTGCCGCCTTCGCTGTCTTCAGCCTTCTGCGCCTCGCCGCTGGCCGAAGATGCGTCGCTCTCCGAGGCGTTGTCACTATTTGCGGCAGCATTGCTGGTTGTGGCAGCGTTGCTATCCTCGGCGGCTTTTTTCTTTGCGTCGTCGGCCTGCTCGTTGAGTCGCATAATCTCGTCGTTGCGCGACATCCATGGGCGTTTGCCGAATATGCGCTCGGCGTCTTCGGTGTATATCACCTCGCGCTTCAGCAGCAGGTCGGCCAGATCGTGGTGGCCGTTGGCGTGCTGCTCCAGAATGTGGCGTGCGCGCTCATACTGGCTGTCGATGATGCGCTGCACCTCGGCATCGATGGTCTTGGCGTTGTCGTCGCTGTAGGGCTTTGTGAAGCCGTAGGACTGGCCCGTGGAGTCGTAATACGACAGATTGGGCAGCTTGTTGCTCATGCCGTAGTAAGTGACCATGGCGTAGGCGATTTTTGTGGCACGCTCAAGATCGTTGAGCGCGCCGGTGTCGGTGATGCCAAGGAACATTTCCTCGGCCACGCGTCCGGCCAGCAGCGAGCAAATCTGGTCGAGCAGCGCCTGCTTGGGCACAATCTGCCGCTCTTCGGGCAGATACCATGCGGCGCCCAGAGCCTTGCCGCGGGGCACGATGGTCACCTTTATGATTGGGTCGGCATACTGCAGGTGCCAGCTTACGGTGGCGTGTCCGGCCTCGTGGATGGCTATCGACTTGCGCTCTTCCTCGGTCATCACCTTCGAGCGCTTCTCGAGTCCGCCCACTATGCGGTCTACTGCGTCCATAAAGTCTTGCCGCTGCACAGCCTTCTTTTTGCGGCGTGCGGCAATCAGCGCGGCCTCGTTGCACACATTGGCAATGTCAGCGCCCGAGAAGCCGGGCGTCTGGCGCGCCAGCAGGTCGATGTCGACGCTGCCGTCCATCTTCACCTTGCGCAGGTGCACGTTGAATATCTCTTTGCGGTCGTTAAGCTCGGGCAGATCCACATATATCTGGCGGTCGAAGCGGCCGGCGCGCAGCAGTGCCTTGTCGAGTATGTCGGCGCGGTTGGTGGCTGCCAGCACTATCACGCCCGAGTTCGATCCGAATCCGTCCATCTCGGTGAGCAGCTGGTTGAGCGTGTTTTCGCGCTCGTCGTTCGAGCCCATGTTGGCGTTGCGTCCGCGGGCGCGGCCCACGGCGTCGATCTCGTCGATAAACACAATGCACGGTGCCTTCTCCTTGGCTTGGTTAAAGAGGTCGCGCACGCGCGATGCGCCCACGCCCACAAACATCTCGACGAAGTCCGAGCCGCTCATCGAGAAAAACGGCACATTGGCCTCGCCTGCCACGGCCTTGGCCAGCAGCGTCTTGCCCGTGCCCGGAGGGCCCACAAGCAGTGCGCCCTTGGGAATCTTGCCGCCCAGGTTGGTGTAGTGCTGTGGATTTTTGAGGAAGTCGACGATTTCGGCCACCTCTTGCTTGGCCTCGGCCAGGCCGGCCACGTCGGCAAAGGTCACCTTGTTGCTGTTGTCGCGGTCAAACAGGCGGGCCTTCGACTTGCCCACGCTGAACACTCCGCCGCCGCCACCGCTGCCCATGCGCATAAAGAAGTACCAGAACGCGATGAGCAGAATTATGGGGCCGAACGACCACAGCAGCGTTGAGTAGTCGCTGGCTTTGCGGTATTCCACCTGGCCGCGAAACACTCCGCTGGCCTGCCACTTTTCAACGGCCTTGTCGAAGGCGTCGTTGGTGGGCACCTGGGTGCTGATGGCGCTGATGCGCTGGGCTCCGCTCTTGCCGCTGTTAAGTTTCTTGGCGTAGGCGTCGGTGAGCATGGCGTCGGCCTCGCCGGTGTTTTTATACACCACTATGCTTTTCAGTCCGCCGGCTTCGGCCACTTTCTGGAACTCAGTCCATGGCTTCTCTTCGCCGCTTGCTCCGTTGCCGCCCCACAGGCCCCACATGCCAAATAGCGCAATGGCAATGATGAGGTACATCCACAAGATGTTGAACCGCGGACGGCGCGAGCCGTTATTGTCCTTTTTTAGTGAACTCATTCTTTATTATTTCAATGTGTGTTATTAAACAAAATCGCTTTTTTCTTTCAGTGCCGGCAAATGGGCCGGCCGTGTCAGTCCTCATCGGGCAGCCGCTCGATGGTGGCGTCGTTCCACAGCTCTTCCAGCTTGTAGCGCTCGCGGCACTCCGGCAGGAATATATGTGCATAAACCGTGCCATAGTCAATCACAATCCACTCCGAGTTGCCATAGCCGTCGTAGTTATACGGGCGTTCGCCCAGCTGCTTCTCCACCGTTTCGCGTATGCTGTCGGCAATGGCGTCGACGTGCATTGTGCTGGTGCCGGTGCATATCACAAATCCCTGTGTGGTGGCATACTCCATGCCACTCATGTCCACGCAGGCAATGTCCTTACCCTTGCGCTCTCTGATTCCTTCTACTATGCTTCTTACTAATTCGCTGTTTTCTGTCATTTAATTATATATATGTGTATGTGCATTAATGTCGGTGCTGCAAAGGTACGCTTTTCAGTGCAAACAATCCAAATTGAGCCACACTTTTGCCAAAATTGACGTTTCGCGCGGCGGTTATCGAAAAAATGTCAACGCCTCCCCGCAATTTTGCCGTGAAAAAAAAGATGGCTCGGCGGTGCCGCATTTGAAATCATTTTACTACCTTTGCAAAACGTGGCCCAGCGCCACGCGGTTATAACTTCGGATTAATAATTTTCAAATAGCATCAAATGGAAGTAACAGGAAAAATCATCAAGAAGCTGCCCGTGCAGAGCGGCACTTCGAAGAGTGGCAACCCATGGAGCAAGCAGGAATATGTGCTCGAAACTCAGGAGGCATATCCCAAAAAGATATTTTTCAGCTTTTTTGGCGACCGCGCCAATCAGTACCCCTTAGAGGAGGGTCAGACGGTTAACCTTAGTTTTGACATCGACAGCCATGAGTACAATGGCCGCTGGTTTACCAACATCAATGGCCGGAAGGCCGAGGTGCTGCCCGAAGGCGCCACCGCTGCGCCCCAGCAGCCTGCTGCCGCACCCCAGGCCGCTCCTGCAGCCGCTCCCGCTGCCGATCCGTTCGCGGCCCCTGCAGCAGCCAGCCCAAGCGACGATCTGCCCTTCTAAGCGGCACCGTGCCCACACTCAACACAAGGCCCGCCGCGCTTGCAGTTTTTGCATAGCGCGTCGGGCTTTGACTTTTTTGCTTTTTTGCGGTGGGGCAGGGCACGGGCATGGCTTTATGCCTTTATCTGGCTAAGGGCCGACTGCAGCGCCAGCAACTCGTTTTTCACGTGGCGCAGCTTCTCGATGGCCTCAAACCGCTTGCTCACGCCGTCGCGGTTGCGCCTTATCTCGGCCTGGGCCGCGTTCAGCTTAAGCCCCTTGTCCTTCACCAGAAAGTATATCATCCTTATGGTCTCAATGTCTTTGGGCGTATACAGCCTCACGTTTTTGGCGTTGCGCTTGGGCTTGATTATGGTGAATTCCTTCTCCCAAAAGCGCAGTGTCGACGCGGGAATGTCGAGCACCTCGGCCACATCGCCTATGCGGTAATACATCTTGTCAAGATTGTCCATCAGCTTCCTATATATTATTGGCGCCCGCAGCCGCACTGGGGTGCGTTGTGCTTTTTTAATGCGCCCACTTTGCATAAATAACTCAAAAAAAGTACCTTTGTAGGATATTTTGCGTAAAGATAGCCATTTGCGCCGACTTGCGCAACACATTGTTTTGGAAAAATTAAATTCTTACTTATAAATATGCTGACAGCTAAAGAAATACGCGACTCATTCAAGCGTTTCTATGAGAGCAAGGGCCACCACATTGTGCCCTCTGCCCCTATGGTTATCAAAGACGACCCCACATTGATGTTCACCAATGCGGGCATGAACCAGTTTAAGGACATAATTCTGGGAAATAAGACTCCTAAATGGCGCCGCTGCGCCGACTCGCAGAAGTGCCTCCGCGTGAGCGGAAAGCACAACGACCTCGAAGAGGTGGGTCACGACACCTATCATCACACCATGTTCGAGATGCTCGGCAACTGGTCGTTTGGCGACTACTTCAAGCACGAGGCCATCGACTTTGCATGGGAATTCCTCACCGATGTGATGAAAATTGATCCGAAGAACCTGTATGTCACCGTGTTTGAGGGCTACGCCCCCGAGGGCCTTGGCCGCGACGATGAGGCTGCCGGCTATTGGGAGGCACACATGCCAAAGGACCACATCCTCAACGGCAACCGCCACGACAACTTCTGGGAAATGGGCGACACGGGCCCGTGCGGCCCATGCTCGGAAATCCACATCGACCTGCGCCCCGACGAGGAGAAGGCCAAGGTGCCCGGCAGCCAGCTGGTGAACAAGGACAACCCGCTGGTGATTGAAATCTGGAACCTCGTGTTCATGCAATACAACCGCAAGGCCGACGGCTCGCTCGAGCCGCTGCCCGCCCGCGTCATCGACACCGGCATGGGCTTTGAGCGCCTGTGCATGGTCATGCAGGGCAAGCGCTCCAACTACGACACCGACGTGTTCCAGCCGCTCATCAAGAAGATTGGCGAAATCGCCGGCAAGCAGTATGGCGTCGACAATAATGTGGATGTGGCCATGCGCGTCATCGCCGACCACGTGCGCACCATCGCCTTCTCGGTGGCCGACGGCCAGCTGCCCAGCAACGCCAAGGCCGGATATGTGATTCGCCGCATCCTGCGCCGTGCCGTGCGCTACGGCTACACGTTCCTCGGCCTCAAAGAGGCGTTCATGTATAAGCTCATCGACACCCTCATCGAGTCGATGGGCGACGCCTATCCCGAAATCAAGGCTCAGGCCGACCTCATAAAGCACGTCACCAAGCAGGAGGAGGACGCATTCCTCCGCACTCTGGCCACGGGCATCAAGCTCATCGACAACATCGTGGCCCAGGCCAAGGCTCAGGGCAAGACCGAAATCGATGGCAAAGAGGCCTTCGTGCTCTACGACACCTACGGCTTCCCGCTCGACCTCACCGAACTCATCCTCAAGGAAAACGGCATGACGGCCAACATCGAGCAGTTCGATGCCGAGATGGCCAAGCAAAAGGAGCGCGCCCGCAATGCCGCCGCCGTTGAGACCGGCGACTGGGTGGCGCTGCACGAGGGCACCACCGAGTTTGTGGGCTACGACCTCTACGAGTGCGACACCGAGATTCTGCGCTACCGCAAAATCAAGCAGAAGTCGGGCACATACTATCAGATAGTGCTGTCGCGCACTCCGTTCTACGCCGAAATGGGCGGCCAGGTTGGCGACCGCGGCGTGCTCGTTTGCGGCGACGATAAAATCGACATCATCGACACTAAGCGCGAAAACAATCTGCCCGTGCACATCGCCAAGCAGCTGCCGGCCGACCCCACCGAACCGTGCCACGCCGTGATCGACGTCAAGGCGCGCATGGCCATCTCGTGCAACCACACCGCCACCCACTTGCTTCACGCGGCCCTGCGTCAGGTGCTCGGCACACACGTTGAGCAAAAAGGCTCTTATGTCGACGCCAAAATGCTGCGCTTCGACTTCTCTCACTTCCAGAAGGTGACCCCCGAGCAGCTGCGCGAGGTTGAGCACGTGGCCAACGCCATGGTGCGCCGCGCCATTCCGCTCGAAGAGCATCGCAACATGCCCATTGCCGAGGCAAAGGCCATGGGAGCCATGGCTCTCTTCGGCGAGAAGTATGGCGACTCGGTGCGCGTGGTCAAGTATGGCGACTCGGTTGAGCTTTGCGGCGGCACCCATGTACCCAACACGGGCAACATTGGCATGATCAAGATTGTGTCCGAGAGTTCGATTGCCGCAGGCATCCGCCGTATTGAGGCCATCACTGGCGAGGAGATGGAGAATGCGCTCAATAAGCTCGAAGACGTGCTCGACGCCATCAAGCACTTGTTCAACAACGCCCCCGACGCTATGGTGGCCGTTAAGCGCTCCATCGACGAAAACGCAGCCCTACGCAAACAGGTCGAGAACTTCGTCAAGGCCCGCATCCACGATGTGAAGGAAGAAGTGCTGAAAAATGCCGAGGTCGTAGGCAACGTGCGCGTGGCCAAACTCTATGGCCCCATGCTTGCCGACGTGGTCAAGGGCGTGGCGTTTGCCATCAAGGCCGACGCGACCGACAACACCGTGTTCCTTGCAGCCACTCAGGACAACGGCAAACCCATGCTCACCGTTCTTATTAGCGAAGACCTGGTGAAAGACGGCCTCAATGCCGGCAAAATCGTGCGCGATGCAGCCAAGCTCATCCAGGGCGGTGGCGGCGGCCAGCCTCACTTTGCCCAGGCAGGCGGTCGCAACGTCGACGGCCTGAGCGCAGCGCTCGACAAGATGCGCTCGCTGCTCGACCTGCACTAACCACATAGCATATATATTAATGTGTTGTATATAAAGGTGCGGACCCCAATCGCGGGGCCCGCACCATTTTTTTCAAAAAAAGCGCCCTCTATGCCACATCTCTCCCTCGTGAAACGCCCATTATGCCCATCAAGCCCAAAAACACCCACATTTCGCCGAAAACATGCTCTACAACATAAAAAATCACCTCCCTCGAAAAAATCTCATTTTCGCCGAATCGTAACCTGAC
>CAVKDU010000033.1:0-32212 GCA_963655175.1 Wujia chipingensis
CTGCGCTACCGCTACGTCCGCACTGCATACCTGCCTACACATATCTTATCCCTAAAGGGATAATGTCATTGCTAATACCACATTGCAACAAATGCACAACAATATTACTTTTTCAGTACGCTCGGCATGCCGCGTCCGATGGGCGTAGCCCCAAAACTGACAGCGTTTGTCGAATAAAACGAGAGAAGGCTGATAATTCAATCGAATTATCAGCCTTCTCTGTTAGTACTCGGAGTGGGACTTGAACCCACACAGCCGCAATGGCCAAGGGATTTTAAGTCCCTCGTGTCTACCGATTCCACCATCCGAGCAGCCTCGTGCCGATTGCCTTCAGTGCGCAATCAGCGCTGCAAAGTTAGTTTGATTATTTGGCTTTTGCAAGTGTTTGCCACCGCCAATGCCCCAAAAAAATCTAAAGACTTGCAGCATCAGCCGATTTTTTGCTATTTTTGTAGAAAATAGGCTGCATCTCGACAAAGGCCGAAATCGAGCGGGCTCGTTTCGGCGCTCTGCGCTCGATTTGCAATGAGCGACGGCTGCGTGACAGACTGTAAGCCGACACGATTAAAGAATGATTGAGAATAACGACATTCATATCGAAGAATCCAAGTGCGCTTTTGCGGGCGAGGCAGGGCGGGTTGTCAACCAGGCTCCGTCTGCGTACTGCGTGGACGGAGAACAAGGAATGAACACGCCGAATATAAGATTTAAGGGCTTCGAGGGGTTAATGAAAAGATAAGGGATGGAAATAAAAAATAAAAAAGGTAGCACGACAGCAAATCTGGAAATCTCAAAAGATACGTATCTACATCTTTTGAATGATACACAACGTATTATAGAAGATGCACGTAGCCGAGCATACCAGTCGGTAAATGTTTTGCTTGTTAGGCGTAATTGGAATATTGGCCGGCGCATTTCAGAAGAGAAATTGCACGGAGAAGCGAGAGCGACTTATGGCGCCCAACTAATTCAAAAACTGTCAAAAGACCTTACGCAACTTTATGGCAGGGGCTTTACAAAAAGTAATTTATATAGTTATGTTTCCTTCTATCATTGTTATAAGGAGATTTTCCACGCAGTGAGTGGAAAATCCCCCATAATGCTTAGCTGGACACATTATCGCACGTTGTTGCAAGTTTCCGATGCAAAGGCAAGAAATTGGTATACACAAGAAGCGGAACAGCAAACCTGGAGCGTTCGCACATTGCAGCGTAATATATCCTCGCAATATTATTACCGATTGTTGCAATCGCAGCGTAAAGAATTGGTGGAGCAAGAGATGCTGCAAAACACAAAATCACTGCAAGATGACCAGTTTGATTTCATAAAGAGCCCTGTGGTTGCAGAATTTCTCGGCTTTGCTCCGAATGCAGATTTCACAGAATCGGATTTAGAGCGTAGCATCATTACTAATATGGAGCATTTTTTGCTTGAAATGGGAAAAGGTTTTGCTTTTGTGGCTCGCCAGCAACACATCCATACAGAAAAAGAGGATTATTATATAGATTTGGTGTTCTATAATTATATATTGAAATGCTTCGTTTTGATTGACCTCAAAAGCCAAAAAGTTACTCACCAAGACGTTGGGCAGATGGACATGTATGTTCGTATGTATGATGAACTGAAGCGAACAGAAGGAGACAATCCTACGTTGGGCATTATATTATGTGCCGATACGGATGATGATATAGCACGCTACTCTGTTTTGCATGACAATGAGCATCTGTTCGCCTCAAAGTATCTTACTTATTTGCCTACAAAAGAGCAACTTCGTGACGAGATAGAACGGCAAAAACAACTCTTTTATTTACAACAAGCAGAGAACAAGGAGGGCTGATAATGAACACGCCGAATATAAGATTCAAGGGATTCGAGGGGGAGTGGAAAGAGACCAAGGCTGCTCAGATATTCCAAACAACAAACGAAAGGAATTTTCCTAAATTACCTGTTCTGTCGGCAACACAAGACAAGGGAATGGTTACAAGAGATTCTATTGGATATAACATTTTTCATGATAAATCTAACGAGGTAACGTATAAGCATATCTTACCCGGCCAATTCGTTATACATCTGCGTTCTTTTCAAGGAGGTTTTGCACATTCGTCCATAGAGGGTATCTGTTCTCCTGCTTACACAATAATGAAATTTAAAGCTAAGGAAGCGAACTTTGACCTTTATTGGAAATGTGTTTTGACATCAAGTCGATTTATAAAAAGCCTTGAATTGATTACGTATGGTATTCGTGACGGGAGATCCATCAGTTTTGATGAATTTAAGGAAATGAAATTTCTTGTACCTCAAATTGAGGAGCAGCAAAAGATTGCCAATTATTTCACCGCTCTCGACCGCAAAATCGAGCTTCAGACCCAGCGTCTGGAGAAGTTGAAGCAAATAAAGGCGGCGTGCCTCGACAAGATGTTTGTATAACAGAATGACTATGACGATAGACGAGATTATCAGCAGAAAGGAAGACCAGACTTTCGACTGCAAGAGCATTGACCGTATCTGCAACGAACTGGAAAGCCGTGGCGCAACCATCCCTTCGTTTCATACCGACGCCTTTATACTGAAAGCCATTTTGAGGGCAGAATTTGTGGAAGATAGCAGGGCGGCTGGCGAGACAAATGTCGCAGTAAATGTCCCATTAAATGTTGCAGTAAATATTGAAGACAAACTATCTGAAAGACAAAGAGTTATACTTGAAATAATAAGTGGGAAATCTGCTGTGGAAAATGAAAATGTCTCATTAAATGTCCCATTAAACACTAAGGCATTGGCGGAGCGTTTGGGTTTGAGCAGAAAGACAATGCAACGAGAACTTGACTGGCTGCAAAAGCATGGCGCTATACGTAGGGTTGGTGCTAAGAAAAATGGACATTGGGAGATAGTAAAAGGCAATTCCAACAACAATTGAAAAACGGAGTGGCAAACAGCATACAATTATGATTGATGCAGGAAAGTTGAGGACTGGCGCGCGACAATGTGCCGCGTCGACACTGAAACTGATTTATTAACATAAAATTTAGACTGAAAATGAGATTATTGAACATTGTTGCCAAAATGGCATTTACGCTGCTTGCGGCTGTGAGCTTGGCCGCTTGCGGCAGCGATGAACCCGCGCCTCAGGGCGCACCGCGGCTGACGTCGGTCAGCGAGCAGTTGTTTGGCGACTGCACATGGGCCTTTTCCTACGATGTGGGCGGCAGCCTTGCCAAGCTTAGCAAGACGGCCGACCGCCGCACGCAGGCCTCGATGGCCGAGACCTTTGGCGCAAGCCAGGTGAAGGCCGAATACAGCGGCAGTGGCAGCAGCATCGACGCCACCATGCATGCCATTAATGTGACCGCCACCAACGCCCGCGGCTATGTGACCGCGGCCGAGTCGAAGGTGTATTCCACCTTCACCCTCACCGAGCTGAGGCGCGTCGATTACGCCTTTGCCTACGACGACAGCTCGCGCCTGGTGTCGGTCAAGGCCAGCACGTGGACGCAGTCGCCCCTGGGCAAGTATACCGACGATGTGGTGACCACATTCACCTACAGCCCCGAAGGCCAGCTCGAAAGTTGCATGGCCAACGACGGCAGCGTGGCCATCACCTGCGCCTACAGCAACCGTGCGGCCGCCAACGCCTTCGGCCTGCCGGGCCTGCCCATGCGCCTTGCCCTCGACGACCACCTGATGGGCCTGTGCTATGCCGGCCTGCTGGGCCGAGGCAGCTCAAGCCTGCCTGGCACGGTGCGTGTGGGGCAGGCCCCCGGCATCAATGGCCAGTGCGTGATCAGCGTGGTGTACAGCTTCAACGGCCTTGGCCTTGTGAGCAGCGAGCGGCAGAACGCCGGCGCGGGCACTTCGGTCACCACCTATCACTATTCCCGCTCCAAATAGCGCGCGGCGGGCTTTGAATTGCGTGGGCAAAGCGTTATCTTTGTAGCGCTACAACAAAAAAACTATACACTTGAAAATATGAGCAAACAAACACTACCGCACCTCGAGGCCATGCGCATGGCCATGCGTGCAAAAAACGTGGATGCCGTGATTGTGCCCGGCACCGACCCTCACCAGAGCGAATATGTGAGCCCCCACTGGAAGTTCCGCGACTGGCTCACCGGCTTCACCGGCAGCAACGGCACCGCCGTGGTCACGCTCGACAAGGCCGGGCTGTGGACCGATTCGCGCTATTTTCTGCAGGCTGCCGAGCAGCTCGAGGACAGCGGAATTGAAATGCATAAGGAGAACATTGCCGGCGAGGCCACCATCACCGAGTGGCTGGCGTCGGAACTCGACGAAGACAGCATTGTGGCCGTCGACGGACGCCTGTTTTCGGTGATGGCGGCCAACCGCCTCGAAAACTTCTGCGCCGAAAACGGCTTTATGCTTGCCACCAACTTCTATCCCGCCGACGAAATCTGGCCCGACCGTCCCGAGCGGCCGCGCGCCGAGGCCTGTGTGCACAGCGAAGACCTGACTGGCGAGACGGTTGACAGCAAAATCAGCCGCACCATGCAGGCAGTGGAGCAGGCCGGGGCCACCAGCACCTTTGTGGCCTCGCTCGACGAGATTGCGTGGCTCTTTAACCTGCGCGGCACCGATGTGGCCTACACCCCGGTGGTGATAGCCTTCGCCTATGTGTCGCAGCGCGAGCGCGTGCTCTTCATCGACGACTGCAAGCTCACTCCCGAAGTGCGCGCCCACCTCAAGGCTTATGACGTGCGCGTGCGCCCCTACGACGATGTGGAGCGCTTCCTTGAGAAGCGCGCCGAGAGTGAGGTGGTGCTCATCGACCCCGACCGCGTGAGCGACTCGCTGGCCCAGGCCATAATGTGCGGCAAGGTGTATGCCGCCTCGCCCATAGTGGCGCTGAAGGCCATTAAAAACGATGTGCAGATAGCCGGCACGCGCCGCGCCATGGAGCGCGACGGCGCGGCGCTGACGCGCATGATGATGTGGCTCGAGAGCAGCGTGGCAGCCGGCGAGGCTGTGACCGAGCTCGATGTGGACCGCCGCCTGCAAAGCGAGCGCGCAAAGTATGACGTGTATCGCGGCGACAGCTTTGGCATGATAGCCGGCTACAAGGAGCATGGCGCCATAGTCCACTATCAGGCCACGGCCGAGAGCGCGTCGCGCCTGCAGCCCAGCGGACTGCTGCTCATCGACACCGGCGGCCAGTATCTCGACGGCACCACCGACATCACCCGCACCATCACCCTGGGCGAGCCCACGGCGCAGGAGTGCCACGACTTCACCCTGGTGCTCAAGGGCCACTTGGCGCTGGCCCGCGCCAAATTTCCCGTGGGCACCACCGGCGTGCAGCTCGACGTGCTGGCCCGCATGCCGCTGTGGCAAGAGGGCATGACCTACTGGCACGGCACCGGCCACGGCGTGGGCCACTTTCTGGGTTGCCACGAGGGACCGCAGAGCATACGCATGGAGATTAACCCCACCGCGCTAAAGCCTGGCATGATCACCAGCAACGAGCCGGGCCTCTACAAGGCCGGCCAGTATGGCATACGCACCGAGTGCCTGCTGCTCACCGTGGAGGGCGAAAAGACCGAGGACTTCGGCGACTACCTGCAGTTTGAGACCCTCACCCTGTTCCCCTACGACGTGCGCCTCATCGACATGAGCATGCTCACCGCCGAAGAAGTGGAGCAAATCAACGCCTACCACCGCATGGTGGCCGAGCGCCTGCGCCCCATGCTCAACGCCGACGAGCAGCAGTGGCTCGACGCCAAGTGCGCCCCAATCCAACTCTAAACTTACAACATTAAACTTTATAGCAAAAAATGGCAATAATAAGATCTGTGAGGGGATTTACCCCTAAAATGGGCGAGGGTTGCTTCCTTGCCGACAATGCCGCCATAATCGGCGATGTGACCATGGGCAACGAGTGCAGCATTTGGTTTGGCACGGTGCTGCGCGGCGACGTGAACACCATCACCATTGGCAACCGCACCAATATTCAGGACGGCTCGGTGCTGCACACGCTGTATCAGAAGTCTACCATCGAGATTGGCAACGACGTGTCGGTGGGCCACAATGTGACCATCCACGGCGCCAAAATCCACGACATGGCCCTCATAGGCATGGGCAGTGTGATTCTGGACAACGCCGAGATAGGCGAGGGCGCCATAATTGCAGCCGGCAGTGTGGTGCTGGGCGGCACCAAGGTGGGCGCCCACGAGCTGTGGGCCGGTTCGCCCGCCAAGTTCAAGAAAATGGTCGACCCAGCCCAGGCCAAGGAGATAAATGTAAAGATATCCAAAAACTATTTGATGTATAGCACTTGGTATGAAGACGACAAGGCTGAAAAGTAGCAGACCTTAACAGCCCTTTAGGCAAAGCATTAGCAGCGCGCCCCCTGACCTCGGCCAGGGGGCGCGCTGGGCTTTATGGGGTGGGCGATGGTTGAAAACAAACGTTAAAATCACTGCGCCCCGTGCAGTAAATACGCAATGGTTGCATTTATTGTGTGAAGTTGAAAGCAACGGAGCTCGTAAATCCGCCAACTGTAACTTCAAAGGGAATTTAGATTAAATGGTTTAATTATTCACAAAGTTAAAGGTCATACGGAAATCTGCTCGATAACGGGCAATTGGTGTTGTGAAAAAAGTTTTCCGCATGCCTCACACAAAACAATCAACAACTTCAGTTACTAACATTAAAATTTAGACTATTATGAACAAGACAATCAAGATCCAGAGAATCGTTATCGCAGCTATGGTAATGGGCGCGCTTGGCGCAGCCACAATCAACGCAGGCAACAGTTCCAACAGCGGCAAGTGCGCCGCCAGCGACTCTATAGTGACCGACACTTCGGCGGTCGACACCTCGAAAAAGGCCGAGTTGCCCGCCGACTTCCTCCTGTCGATGACCGACACCGTGGCCGAGCCCGACACTGTGGCCCAGCCCGAACCGGCCCAGCCCGCCCCGGCGCCTGAATTCCTGGTGGCAATGCGCGACACCGTGGCCGAGCCCGACACCGTGGCACAGCCCGAGCCTGCCAAGCCCGATCCAGCTGCACCTGCACCTGCATCGTGCATAGGCTGACACAGAACGAATCAAAATGTGCGCTTAAAGAGTAATTAAAAGTTCTACGATTAAACCCAAATCGGTCAATAGAAAAGGTATAATCCGTGGTTAAATTTGTAACAAATTGACAATGAGTTATTTGTAAGGTCACTTTTCTAATGGCGGTCATTAGAAAGCACTATTTGTAAAAGACAAATAATCAAGTAGTTACAAGGCTAACCTCAAAAAAAGATCGTTCTAATGACCGATTTGGGTTAAAAAATGAATGAACAAAAAAGCGCGCTGCCCACACTCTCATGGGCGGCGCGCTTTTGTTCTTTTTTCCGCCTGGCAGGCTACAGCTTCACATCGACTGACGCGCCTGTGGCGCTCTCGGTGTTGCAGCGGTTGAGGGTGGTCACCACAAAGCGGTGCTTGCCCTTCACGCCCTTCTGCTTGGGAATGGCAAACGAGGTTTCGCCCGTTATGCCCACCACGGCGTCGGAGCGGTTGAGGTCAACTGTCTCCTTGCCTCCAAAGCGGTAAATCACATAGAACCGTGCCTGCTGCATGGGGTCGCCGGCTTTGGGGGCCTTCCACTGCAGCACCTTGCCGTCGGCGCCCCGCGTCGCATGCAGCGCGGTGGGCGCCGACGGCGCTTTGCCGCCGTCGATCCACCCGTAGGCGGGCGGCAGGGCCACGTTGCGCTGCTCGCGGGTGATGAGCGAGTCGGCAAAGCCCTTGTAGTTGCCGCTGATGTCGTAGCATGGCCACCACACCACGCCCTGCACGTGGTCGAGGCTGCGCATCATGCGCATCTTCTGCGCCAGCTGTGTGGGCGAGTGCGAGCCGTCGAGCGCGGCATAGTCCATGGTGTTGCGAATGGCCAGGCCATACACCATGTGGCGGCCGTTGGCGTGCGAGTTCCACCAGCTGAACAGCACCGAGTCGCTGGCGGCCTTGTGCTCGAGCTGCCAGTAGAGCTGCGGCACCAGATAGTCGACCCATCCCATGCCGGTCCACTTGGGGCAGTCGGCATACAGGGCGTCGTAGCACTGCAGCCCGTGGGTGTCGCTGCCGTTGGCGTCGGTGCTCTTGTTGCGCCAAATGCCGAATGGGCTGATGCCCAGGCGCACCCACGGCTTCTCGCCCACAATGGTGCGGTGCATGCCCTCAATCAGCAGGTCCACATTGTGGCGGCGCCAGTCGCCGCGCTCCCAGCCTATGCCATAGCAGTTGTATGATGCCGTGTCGGGAAACTCCAGCCCGTCCTTGGGGTAGGGGTAGAAGAAGTCGTCCATGTGAATGGCGTCGACGTCATATCGGGCCACGATGTCGCGCACCACACCGTTTATGTGGTCGCGGCACTCGGGATAGGCGGGATCGAAGTAGGTCTGGCCCGCATACTCCAGAAACCACTCGGGGTGCTGGCGGCACAGGCTGCTGTCGGCTATCTGCTTGGGGTAGCCCACGCGGTAGGGGTTGATCCATGCGTGCAGTTCCATGCCGCGCTTGTGGCTCTCTTCCACCATAAACTCCATGGGGTCCCAGGCTGGGTCGGGGCCTACGCCTGGCTTGCCGCTTATCCATATGCTCCACGGCTCCAGCCGTGAGGGGTAGAAGGCGTCGGCCTGCGGGCGGCAGTGGAAAATCACCACGTTGCAGCCCGTGGCCTTGATGCTGTCGAGCATGCCCAGCAGGTAGGCCTTGTTTTGCTCGGTGGTGTGGGTGGCGTAGTAGCGGTCGCCCACGGTTGGAATCCACGCGCCGCGAAATTCGCGCTTGGGCAGCGGCTGGGCAGCGGCAGCGGTCAGGGCCATCACGGCGGCCATGGCGGCCAGCGTTAAGTGCTTCAGTGTCATAGCTGTGCCATTATTTAACTTCCACTTGTGTGCCGTGGGCGCTCTCGTTATTGCAGCGGTCGAGCACTGTCACCACATAGGTGTAGCGGCCGCGCGGAGCGTTGGCGGCGGTGTAGGTGGTGGCGTTGGTGATGTCGACTATGGCCTTGGCGTTGCCGAGGTCAACGGCCTCGCCGGCCTTGAAGCGGTAGACCACAAAGAAGTGTGCCTGCTGCATGGGGTCGGAGGTGGCGGGAGCCTTCCAGCTGAGGCGCACGTTCTTGCCGGCGCGCTTGGCGGTGAGGGCGGTCACTTCTGCCGGGGCAATGCTGTCGAGCCACGTGTAGGCCGGCACAATGGCCTTGGCTGTCATCAGCTTGTTCGCAAGCGAGTCCTTCACGCCCTTGTAGTTGCGAGCCACGTCGTATCCGGGCCACCACACTATGCCGTGCACGTTGGGCAGCTCGCGGCTCATGTCCACCTTGCGCTCAAGCTGCGAGGCAATGGCGGGGTTCTGCGTGTCGGCGTGGTCCATGCAGTTGCGCACGGCGTAGCCGTAATACATGTGCCGGCCGTTGGCCTGCGTGTTCCACCAGTTGATCAGCACCGAGTCGCTGGCGGCCTTGTGCTCAAGTTCCCAGTAGAGCTGCGGCACCATGTAGTCGACCCATCCGGCGCGCGTCCAGGCGGGGCAGTCGGCATACAGTGCGTCGTAGCATTGCAGGCCGCGGGTGTCGCTTCCGTTCACGTCGCTCGTCTTGTTGCGCCAAATGCCGAAGGGGCTGATGCCCAGGCGCACCCACGGCTTGGTGCTTTGCATCACTTCGTGCAGCTGGTCGATGAGCATGTCCACATTGTGGCGGCGCCAGTCGCCCTTGCTGGTCCATCCGGCGCCATACTTCTTCCACGACGCCGTGTCGGGAAACTCCTTGCCGGTCACGGGGTAGGGGTAGAAGTAGTCGTCCATGTGAATGGCGTCGACGTCGTAGCGCGTCATCATGTCCTTCACCACCTTGCAGATGAAGTCGCGGCTCTCGGGCAGCGCGGGGTCGAAGTAGATTTTGCCGTCGGCGTATTTCAGAAACCACTTAGGGTGCTGGTAATAAACGTGTCCCTTGGCGGGCACGTCGTCCTTGCCCGAGGTCACGCGGTAGGGGTTGATCCACGCGTGCAGCTCCATGCCGCGCTTGTGGCTCTCGTCAATCATGAATTGCAGCGGGTCCCACACGGGGCTGGGGGCCACGCCGGCCTTGCCGCTGATCCAGCGGCTCCACGGCTCAAGCTGGCTCACATAGGCGGCGTCGGCCTGCGGGCGCACCTGCCATATTATGGCGTTCACGCCCGTCTGCTTAAGTTCGTCGAGCTGTTTGGTGAGGTAGGCGCGGGTTTCGGCCGGAGTCATTTTTGCAAACTGGCTTTGGCCGATGATGTGCAGCCATGCGCCGCGGAATTCATGCTTGGGAGTGGCCGTGGCCTGAGTCTGCGCGCCGGCGGCGATGCTGCATCCCAGCATGGCGGCCAGCGCAAGGGTCTTTAATAATTTCATTATAAGTAGTTGTTGTATAAAAGTTATTATTTCTGGTAGTGTGCGGCATGGCACGGGCCACTGCCGCCTATGCAAATATACGGCTTTTTGTCTTATTTTCTGGCCGTCATGGTTGCTAATTTGGGAAAAGTCAGTAACTTTAAGCACCCTTTTGCCAGCCGTGGACGGCGAGGGACTAACGAAAAGTAACAGCATAGCATGAATATCAATACAGCATTTTCAATACTCAGGAGCGGCGCTGCCGCCCTGATTGCGGCCGCCGCGCTGGTGGCCGCCACAGCGTCGTGCTCGGGCCCGTCGCAGGTCGACATCGACGGCATCACCTACTCAATTGACACCGATTCCACCGCCACCGCCCTCGGCCCCGCCACAGGCAAACCCGCTGCTGCCGAAGGCCGCGTGGCCATACGCCAGAAGGTGAGTGCGAGCAAACTCACATGCACCGTCACGGCTATAGCCACCGAGGCGTTCAAGGGTTGCTCGTGGCTCAAGAGCATCACCATCCCGTCGAGCGTGGAGCATATAGGCAAGGCCGCCTTCGACGGCTGCGCCGCCCTTGCCGAGATCCACTGCCAGGTGGTGGCTCCGCCTGAGGTGGAGCCAACGGTGTTCAACGGCGTCGACGCCTCGCGCTGCCGCCTGTTTGTGCCGCTGTCGTCATCGCCCAGCTACCAGGCCGCACCCGTGTGGGCGCAGTTTGCCACCAGTGAGGAAGGCAGCATATTGCTCCCCTGAATAAAGCCACAAAATCCGCCCCCGATAATCGCGGAATGGTGCGAAACGAATTTTAACTTATTGCTATAACAGCCTGTGTTATAGTAATATAGCGGTGTGGTTAAAACCCTCCCGTTTTCAGTAGGCGCAAATTTGGTGAAAATATCGGGGCGATTGTTGGCTGCGGGCCGATTTATCGCTACATTTGCGTGCCGCGTGTGGCGGCTGAGCCGCGAGCGTGGAAACAGCGGCGGCGCAGATTGGTTATGAACGAAATTTAGAAATAACAGCATAGAGCATTATGAACAACAATGTGGACACACGCAAGCGGTATGACTTCGACCGCGTGACGAGAATGGTGATAGCCGTGGTATGCATTTTCGGCGCCATCTATGTGGTGAACTACCTCAGCCCGGTGCTGCTGCCCTTTTTGGTGGGCTGCGTGCTGGCCTACATGCTCAACCCAATGGTGGAGCGCATGCAGCGGCTGCTGCACTGCAAAAGCCGCGCCGTGCCCGCCGTGGTCACTGTGATAATAGCCTTCGGCGTGATAGCCGCGGTGCTGTGGCTGCTCATTCCCTACATGGCCAACGAGGTGAGCGAGATGACCGACACCCTCACGGCCTATGCCAAGGCGCAGTTCCAGGTGCCCCACCTGCCGCCCGCCGTGCGCGACTTCCTGCACCGCAGTTTCGACCCGCAGAAGCTGTCGGGCATGCTCTCGCACGACCAGTGGGAGAAGCTGGCCAACAAGCTGCTCACCGGCACGTGGACTGTGGTGGGCGGCACCATGAGCGTGATTATCAACGTGGTGTCGTGGCTCATTGCGCTGCTCTACATGTTTTTCGTGCTCATCGACTACGACAAAATCAGCCGCGGTTTCAAAGGCGCCATTCCGCGCCAGTACCGCAAAATATCGCTCAAGGTGCTGCGCGACGTGGAGGTGACCATGAACCGCTACTTCCGCGGCCAGGCGCTGGTGTCGCTGTGTGTGGGCGTGATATTTGCCATCGAGTTCTCAATCATAGGTCTGCCCATGGCCATAGCGTTCGGTCTGCTGATAGGCGTGCTCAACATGGTTCCCTACCTGCAGCTCATCAGCATGCCCGTGGCTGCCTTCCTGTGCCTGGTCGAGGCCGTAGCCACCGGCGGCAGCTTCTGGAGCATGCTGGGCTGGACGTTCGGAGCCTACTGCCTGTGCCAGCTGATACAAGACATGGTGCTAACCCCCCACATCATGCGTCAGCAAATGGGCCTGCGCCCCGCCATCATATTCCTCTCGCTATCGATTTGGGGCTACGTGCTGGGCTTCATAGGCCTCATAATAGCCTTGCCGCTCACCACGCTCATATTCTCCTACTATAAGGAATACGTGCTCCACCAGCCGCAGCAGCCCGCCTCCCAGCCCGCACCGCGTCCCACCCCTCCCCCCTACAAAGCCCCCGCCGCCCAAGAAGATTCTGCCAGCGACAGCAAAATCAATCAATAATCACACGTGACAAGCACCGCATGGACCTATCGCATCACTACATATTGCTCGATGGCAAGCCCAGAACTCTGCAAATAGATTCAATCGAAAGGAACGGCGCAAATGGCTATCGTGTGCGGTTTAAGAACAGTGCCAAGGTCTATAACTATGGTTATGCTAAGGTGAAATGGCTAAGCAATCCGCAATGGGTCGACCCATCGCATTGTAAGGTGTTTATTGGCCATTCATTGCAAAGAAACGTTAAGGATATCTGGCGGTTTGCCTATGGCTTTAATTGCTATTGGCGGCTTGTGTATGCCAATGGCTATGTGCAAGACGTGGAGGGCAGCCGCGTGACCATTGCCAACTCTTGCCTCGATGAGGAAGCGTGCAGCGGCACATTTGCATACCTTAAAAGCGTTGCAGCAATCAATCCCCTTGGCAAGAGTGAGGACAGCGACGGCATGCTGTCGGACATGTATGGGCAATTGGATTTTGTCGACACTGATTCTGCCGCGGCGTGCTACCTTAATCCAGCCAAGCACAGGTCAAAAAGCATGAATCTGCCAGAGTTGATCTACCCATTCGGATGCAATGCAAGCCAGAAAACGGCAGTTGCCGCAGCGTTTGAGCGTCAAATGAGTGTGATACAAGGGCCTCCTGGAACTGGAAAAACTCAAACCATCCTGAACATAATTGCCAATATCGTGTGCCAAGGGAAGACGGTGCTGGTGGTGTCGAACAACAATTCGGCAACGGCCAATGTGCAGGAAAAACTGGAGATGTATGGCATGGGGTTTATTGTGGCACCGCTTGGAAGCAAAGCCAACAAAGAGACGTTCATTGCCAACCAGCCATTGCCCCCGTCGGAACTGGGCGAATGGGGATTGCCGGCTTCCGACGTTTCGAACCTAAGACAAAGGCTGCGCGCCACATTGCAGCAAATCGACAATGTGCATGCGCTGCAGCGCCAACGCGCTGAGCTGCAGCAAGAGCGCCAAGCCTTGGCGCTGGAGTGGAAGCACTTTTGCCTGGACAACGGCTTGGACGAAAATATGAAAGCGCAGAGCCGCATTGACTCTAAGCGCATAATATCGATGTGGCTGGAATGTCAGGCAAGGGGCAACGGTGAAAAGCCAGAGCAAACCAACTGGCTCTCGAAGTGGGCCGAGAAAATAAGGCTGTGGTGGATGAAGTGGGTGTGCAGGCACAGGCTGCACATCGAAAGCTCGCTTGACAAGGACAACATCACCCCGCTTGTCAAAGAACTTCAAACGCTGTACTACCTGAATCGCATTGAAGAAATCAACCGGCAGATTAGTTCGGCGGATAAAAGTTTGGGCTCATATGACGCAGACGGGCTCACTGCTACATTGACCGAATTGTCGATGCTGCTGCTCAAGGCAGCATTGCACGGGCGTTACGCAAAAATGAAGCGCACGGTTTTTACCGACGCAAAAGATATGAGATGGCATGCCAGCGAACTGATGAGGCAATATCCCGTGGTGCTCAGCACCACATTTTCGGCCCGGTCATGCCTGATGACCGACAGCCCATACGACTATGTAATCATCGATGAGGCGTCGCAAGTGTCGGTCGACACGGGATTCTTGGCATTGACTTGCGCCTATAATGCAGTGGTTGTGGGCGACACGCTCCAGCTCCCCAATGTGGTTACCGACGACGACAGGGTGAGGCTCAATGCCCTTAGTGAGCAGTATGAAATGCCTGAGGGCTACGACTGTGCCGGCAACAGTTTCTTGCAGTCGGTGCTGGCAGTGGTGACGGATGCGCCCATGACGCAGCTGCGCGAGCATTACCGCTGCCATCCGCGCATCATCAACTTTTGCAATCAGAAATTTTATGGCGGAAGCCTGCTGATAATGACTGAAGACCGAGGCGAGGAAAATGTGCTGGAAGCCGTGAGAACAGTCAAGGGCAACCACGCCGTCGACCACTTTAACCAGCGGGAAATAGACGTGGTCAAGACTGAAGTGCTGCCGTCAATGAAAGGGTATGGCAGCATAGGCATAGTCACTCCATACAACAATCAGGTGGATGCGTTCAATCGGCAGATAGCGGCTGTGCAGGCTGGCACCGTGCACAAATACCAGGGGCGTGAAGAGGATGCCATAATAATGAGCGTGGTCGACAACCAAATCTCGGACTTTGCCGACGACGCCAACCTGCTGAATGTGGCCGTGTCGAGAGCGAAAAAGAAATTCTGCCTGGTGATGACAGGCAACGACCAGGAAAAGAACGGCAACATTATGGATTTGCTCAACTACATCGCCTACAACAACTGCTCGGTGACCGAAAGCAAGTTGGCCTCGATATTCGACTACCTGTATGAGCAATACACCGAGCAACGCATGGCATTTATCGCGGCAAATCCGCAGATTTCGGAGTATGCCTCCGAAAACCTGACATACGCCATGCTCACCGATGTCATCGCATCGGCCGCACGGTTTAATGTGCTTAAGGTGCTGTGCCACGTTCCGCTGCGGCAGGTGGTGAAGAACACGTCGATGATGAGTGAAGATGAATTGAAGTACGCCTCCAACTACAACACCCACATCGACTTCCTGATTATAAATAAGGTGAGCAAACTGCCCGTGCTCGCCATCGAAACCGACGGCTACTCATATCACAGCGAAGCGACCGACCAGCATCAGCGCGACTTAATGAAGAATCACATACTCGCATCATATGGCCTGCCCTTGTTGAGGCTATCGACCAAAGGCAGCGGGGAAAAGGAAAAGGTGGCTTCGATGCTGAGCAAATTGGCATAGGCACATTGCGGCCATTGTGAATTTGCCGAAGTAAAAAAACGAAAATTAAGTGCCATATTGTTAATTGATTAAAAAAGCATTAACTTTGCATTGTGCAAATTTCTCTTGCATGGTGGCTCGCGCTGCGATTAATTGGGAATGCCGTGCAATCCGGCAACAGTACCCGCTGCTGTGAGACGCCTGAGAAGCTGCGCCGCAACGCCTATGCCTGCCCATTTTTCCAGGCAGCATCGGGACGAGTTGCCACTGGCCGCAATCATTGCGGCTGGGAAGGCTGGCGCAGTGGAGGTGCCGAGTCAGAACACCTGCCACCGCTTGCAGAGATGCGCACAGTGAAAACCACGGTGTGTGGCCAAACGGCACACGCGCAGTGAGCAAGCCAATTGCTGTTTCCGGGATTAGAGGCAGGAATGGGGCGACACTTGCATTTGGCAGGGCATCGGGCCGTCCAACGGGTCTCTGTGCCTGCATTTGCCGCCACCTTGCGTTACCGCATCCGCCTTGAAAACCACCCTTGCTACTCACCGCCGGAAGCAAAACAGAATTGCAGCTCAATGCCGCTGTGCGCGCCGCCGCCCTCGGGGGATTACGCAACTATTTGAATTTGAAACAACAACGAAACCAAGTGATTAATTAACAATTTTGTTTAACTTCCAAAACTTCCACTAACTATGTTTAGAAACAAGTTGGCCACGTTTTGCCGCGCTATGCTGCTCATGCTGCTGTGGTGCGCTTTGCCCGCCTTCGCGCAGGCCGAGAACACCCTCAACATGCCGCAGTTTGGCAAGCAGACCGTGACCGTGAGCGACGAGCTCACATTCTACGACATGAAGGGTACTGGAAAAATCACCTCATCGAGCAGCAACAACTCGATGGCGACTGTGGTGTTCAAACCCGCCGATGCGGGCAAGGCAATACAGATCGTGTTTGAGAGCATCGACGTGCAGAACGACGGCTCAAGCTGGCCGGGCTACGTCAATGTCTACGCAGGTGAATTTGATGCCGACAACACCTTCAACTATCCCACAACCGCGGGTGGTGTGACAGGCTCAAAGGATTTCCCGACCAACGAGAACCTGCTTGCTTCGCTCGACGGCAAGTATTCCAATCTGGAATACACCTCGACCGACGCCAGCGGTGCTCTGTCGGTTTGCTTCCAGTACAAGTATGCCAAAACCTGCGAAGGCTGGGTAGCCAAGGTGCGCCAGGTTACGGTGAGCGACATGAAGCTTACCGGCGCCTCCACCACCTACACCGGCGTGCCTGCCTCGGTTTATGCCGGCAAGAAGGGCGTGACTTTGGGCGCGCTCAACGTTGTCACTGAAGGCATCATGCACCCCGACACGCTGACGTCAATCAGTTTCAGCCTGCCCAAGAACGGCGGCGTGGTCGACGCCACCAAGCTGCGCCTGATGCGCGCCGACAACGCTGTCGACGCCACTGTGACCGATGCCGGTAACGGCACCTACACAATGGCGCTCAACGGCAAGATTGGCACCGGCGAGAATGTCTACTCAATTGTGGGCGATGTGCTTGAGTCGGCTCCCTTCAACAGCGAGGTGAGCCTCGACATCACTGGCTTTGTCACTAAGGCATATCCCGCTGGCTACACCGGCCTTGTGAAGGGCGAAACCGCCGTGAGCAAGGTTGCTCCCATGGTGCTTATGAGCACCACTCCCGCCACCTACACGGTGGGCGACGAACCGTTCTCGTTCTACGACGATGGCGGCCCCGACGGCACCATCTCGCAAAACTTCTCGGGTCAGGTCACTTTCAAGCCCGCCACCGCAGGCAAGAAGGTGATGATCGACTTCTCGATGATCGACCTCTTCAACACCTCTTCGATTGGTAAAAACGACATCCTCAAGGTTTACTACGGCTCAAGCGCCAATCCCGACAGCCTGGCCGTTACCTATCTTATGGAGAAATCGGGCATGATTCGCTCGATGGCTGCCGACGGCGCACTCACTGTGACCCTCACAAGCTCCACCGGCACCGGCTTTAAGAAGGGCTTTGAGGCCACTGTGTCGCAGTTCACACCGCAGGCCATGACGCTGAGCGGCGTCACCGCCGACCAGCCCACCACAACCACTGTGGCTGCCGGCGACACCGACCAGCCCATCATGCGCCTCAAGCTCACCACGGCCAACACCGAGCCGGCTCTGCGTGCGCAGAAGATTGCCTTCACCACCGCTGGCACCACTGCCAACGTGGCTGGTGCAAGCGTGTTCTTCACTGGCAAGAGCGCTGATTTCAGCACCGCCAAGAAGGTGGGCACAGCCACTGTGAGCGCCGACGACTTCGTGGTGCCCTTCACAGCCGATGTGACCCTCACCGAAGGCGACAACTACTTCTGGCTGGCCTACGACGTGAAGGACAACGCCCAGAGCGGCGGCACCATCGACGCCACTGTGAAGAGCGTGACCCTCTCGGGCAGCGATGAGGCTGTGGCCGAGGGTAACCCCACAGGCGAGCGTAAAATAGAGAATGTGGTGATGTCGACCATCGGCACCACCCGCAAGACCGTATTCGGCGAATGGACCTACAAGAGCACCCCCAACAGCATCTACGGCGAGTCAGGCTATGCCAGCACCGCAGGCGACCAGACGGTGGTGTTCACTCCCGGCACAGCCGACCACAAGATTGAGATTGAGTTCAGCAAGTTCTCAATTTCTTATCCCTACTACTCGGGCAGCACTGAGCCTTACTTCCGCATCTACAGCGGCTCGGAGGCCAAGGCCGCCAATCTGCTTTGGGAATGCACCAAAGCCAAGAAGGACGAGGGTCCCGAGGGCAAACTGCGCTCCACCGACCCCAACGGCGTGATGACCGTAGTGTTCAACGCCAACGGCGTGAGCAGCTACAGCGGCGGCTGGAAGGCTGCCGTGCGCGAATACAAGTCGCAGCCCATGGCTGTCGACAGCGTGATCGTGACCCAGGCCTCGACATCGGTGATCCCCACCAGTCCCGCCGGCCACAATCTGGCCATCATTGGCTTCAACATCGCCACCAAGGGCGACCTCAACGCTAAGGAACTTTCTAAAATCACCCTCAACCTCAAGGGCTGCCAGGACAAGGTGGCCAAGGTGATGCTCTACAATCCTGAGTCGACCGACACGCTTGGCGTGGCCGTGCCCGACGCATCGAAGCATAGCCTCGACGTGGCTCTGACGACTCCTGTAACCCTCGTTGAGGGCGACAACAACTTCATCGTGGCCTACGACATGCTCGAGGGCGTGTCGGCCGGCCAGAACATCGACGCTGCGCTCACCGCAATCACTCTGAGCGGCAGCGAGATGGCTGTGACCAACGGCGACCCTGCCGGTGAGCGCGTAACTAAGAACATCTACCTCATGGAGGCTGGCACAGGCCACGAGGTGACTGTAGGCCCCGAGGGCCTCATGTTCTATGACGATGGCGGCGCCACCGACAAGACCTCTAAGGGCCTTAAGGGTACCGTGACATTCGTTCCCCGCGATCCTGGCAAGGTGATCCGCATGGTCATCAAAGACTGGAGCGTGGGCGCCAACGACAACTTTAACCTGTCGTTCGGCGGCGAGAACAAGACCACTCCCGATGTGAAGTGGAGCAACACCAAGGCTGGCGTGGGCACCGACCTGCGTTCGCTCAGCGAAGACGGCAAACTCACATTCAATGTGTCGGCCGGCTCTTACTATCAGGGCGACGGCTGGGCCATCGAGGTGAGCGAATATGAATTGCAGTCGCTCAGCATCGACTCAGTGGCCGTGACTCCCGTGTGCGCAGCCCGCACCATGGCAGGCGCCACCGAGGTGATGCAGCGCATCGACGTGAATGTGGGCGGCGACAAGGGCAACCTCAACGTCAGCTCGCTCAAACTCAAGGTCGACGCTATGCAGCTGGCCGATGTGGCCGCCGTGCGCGTTGTGGCCACCGACACCGTGAGCGTGTTCACTGCCGACAAGGTGCTGGCCGAGCTCAAGCCCGTGAGCAGCGCCGACAATGAAATAGCACTCGACTACGGCATCACCCTCCCCGGCACATACAAGCTGTGGGTGGTGTACGACATAGCCTCTTCGGCCCTCCAGCAGAACACCATCAAGGCCGCTCTGCAGGGCATCACCATCTCGGGCAACACCACCGACCTCAGTGCAGCCAAAGTGGCTAAGACCACTGTGGTGAGCGGCATGCACGGCATATTCACCGTGGGCGCTTCGCGCAAGGCCGACTTCCCGACCATCAAGGCCGCTGTCACGGCCATGGCCAAGGGCATCGACGGCCCCGTGGTGCTCAACCTTGAGAACGGCAGCTACAACGAGGTTGTCACCATCAAGGACATCAAGGGCGCTTCGGCCACCAACACCATCACCCTGCGCTCGCAGTCGGGCAAATACCAGGATGTGGTGATTTATGACAACAAATACAACGAGCCGGGCTACAGCGACGACAAGCTGGCCAAGGAGTACGGCGTGTTCACCGTGTATGGCACTCCCTACGTCACCGTTGAGGGCGTCACCGTGAGCACCACCGACACCAACTATCCTTCGGTTATGCGTCTGCAAAACGGCAGCACCCACTTCACTTTGCGCAACTCTAAGCTGCTCGCCCCCGAAACGGAGTCGTACAGTGCCAACGTTGACCTCTTTGAAGTGTATGTGGGCACCAACAGCCCGCAACAGGTGAACCACTACATCACCATCGACAACAACGTGCTCGATGGTGCCTACAACGCCCTTTCGATAGGCGCAATGTGGATCACCAACCCCTATGAGACTGGCGATGTGATCACCAACAACGTGTTCCGCAACCAGGGTGCCAAGGGCATCTATCTGATGGATGCCGACAATGTCACCATCAAGGGCAACGTGTTTGAAAACAATGTGACTGCTAAGAGCGACTATAACGCTATCGACATCACATCCACAGGCCGCAACCTGATTGAGGGCAACACATTCAACCTCGCCACCAAGAACTACTGCACCGCAATATATGTGCGCAGCCTGCTCTCTGACGAGGCTCAGCCCAGCGTGATTGCCAACAACGCAATCCGCTTGGCTCCCGAAAGCACCAGCGCAAGCTATGCCATCCGCTTCTCGTCGGCATCCAGCAACGTGAATGTGGCCTACAACACCGTGTGCATCGTGGGTGGCGGCTCTTCGTCGGCCGCAGTGATGCTTGGCGATGCAGTGAAGGGCACATTCGTCAACAACCTGTTCCAGAACGAGGGCAACGGCTATGTGTGGCGCGCCAACAAGGCTGCCTACATTGCCGACACCGAATTCAAGCACAACGTGATGCACACCGCAGGCACCAGCATCGCCTATGTGGCAGGTGCCATCTCGGGCCGTGAAGACTGGGCTGAGGCCAGCGGCGACACCACCAGCATAGATGCCTCCAAGACATTTGTGAGCGACGTCGAGCTGATGCCCGAGAGCGCTGACAACCTCAACATTGCCGAGCCTCTGAGCTATGTCACCACCGACATCACCGGCGCCACCCGCGCCGCAGCCCCCACAGTGGGCGCATATGAGTTCAGCGACCAGTTCCCGATTCCGGCCTACGCCGAGGGCTATCCGCAGTTTGCCGGCATAGCCAACACATCGGCCACAATGGTTGTCAAGACCACGGCAAGCGGCATGGCCGCAGTGCTTGTGAAGAAGGCCGGCGAGGCCGCCCCCACAAGCGAGGACGTTGAGAACGGCAACAACATTGTGGAGGTGCGCCGCGGCGTTGAGACCGAGATCTCACTCAGCGGCCTTGAGAAGTCAACCGACTACAAGGCCTACTCGGTGCTCTACAACGTTAAGGGCGAGAAGAGCGGTGTGCTCGTGAGCGATGTGTTCACCACCACCACCGATCCCACCGAGGTGTCTACATTCGAGAATGTGACCACCACCGACACCGGCTTCACCGACGGCACCGCAGCCTTCAAGGGCTTTGAGGTGGTGACCGTGGACGATGCCGTGGTCGACGGCAGCAAGGTGGCTCAGGTGGCAGCCGGCGCAACCGGCGAGATCACCATCACCAACTCGGAGAAGGGTCTCGTGCTCAATGGATTCTTCCTGAAGTCTACTTCGACTGTGGCAGCCGCCACGGCCGACACCACATTCACCCTGCCCTCTACAGGCGGCAAGTGGATGTTTATGAACCTGCGCGACAAGGGCCTGATTGCAACCCTCAAGCTCACTGCAAGCGACAGCCTCTTCCAGATTGATAACTTCAGCGGCGAGCCGCTCGACCTTATCGCTCTGCTTAGCGACGTCACTGTGAACCAGGGCGAGCAGTTCACCCTTGCTCCCAGCATCAACGCTTCGCGCGGTGTGGCTCCCTACACCTACAAGTGGACCAGCCTCTACGACGCCGACCTGGGCACCGCCAGCAGCATCAGCATGACTGCCAGCAGCCTGGGCATCTACAAGGTGACCGTGACCGACGCTTGGGGCAACACCAGCGACGCCAGCGCACAGGTCAGTGTGATTGGCAAGGCAGTGCCCGGCACATTCGAGGAGAAGACCCTCGAAAGCGAGACCTACTGGAACGGCGAGAACACCGGCAACAGCGTCAGCGGCACTATGAGCTACTGGTACACCGGTTCTTATCTGCTGGCAGTCCAGAACCACACCGCCACATGGTGGGGCGGCTTCGGTCTGTCGAATGAGACCAGCACCGAGTTCACCTCGCTCACCCACCAGTTCCGTTCGTCTACCGGTGGCGGCCACAACTCGAGCAACTATGGTGTGTACTACCCGCTGAGCAACTCCGACCTGCGCGTCACCAACAGCGCCGACGGCGACAGCATTAACGGTTTCTACATCACCAACAATGCTTATGCACTCTCTTCGATGCTCAATGGCGACGGCTTTGCCAAGCCGTTCAAGAAGAACGACTACTTCAAGGTGACCATCAAGGGCTACAACGGCACCACTCAGGCCACCGGTTCGGTTGACTTCTATCTGGGCGACTACCGCTCGGCCAACAGCGCCGACCACTACCTGCTCGACACTTGGCAGTGGGTTGACCTGCGTCCGCTGGGCAAGGTGAAGACACTCACCTTCAGCTTCGATGGCACCAAGGAGAACGACATGGGCCTGACTACGCCCACCTACTTCTGTATCGACGACCTGAACGGCGAGCGCGACATCACCGTGGCCGATCAGGTGACTGTGCCTGTGGGCAGCAAGAATGTGCAGCTGGCCGGCCTGTTCACCCTTGAGGGCAACGGCGCCACAGTGACATACGCATTCCCCGACGGCATCGACTCAACCGACATCGAGGCAGCAATCGACGACAACGGCATGCTCACGCTCACCGGCAAGACCGAGGGCGCTGAGACAAGTGTGCTGCTGAGCGCCACCGAGGCCGGCAAGACGCAGTTTGTGCGCCTGCCCATCAGAGTGGAGCGCGGCACTGGCGTCGACCAGGTAGGCGTAACCACCGACGTGGCCATCTATCCTGTTCCCGTCACAAGCGTGCTCAACATAGCCACATCGCTCACCGACTACACCGTGAGCGTGTTCAACACAGCCGGCGCGGCAGTCTACTCTAAGGCAGGCCTCAACGGCAACGTGAGCATTGAGCGTGGCAACTGGGCCGCAGGCGTGTATGTGGTTAAGATCGCAGCCGCCGACGGCACCAATGTGGTTCGCCGCATCACAGTGAAATAATCCCCAAATGGCTACATAGCCATCTAACCAGTAAAAACGACTCAGGGCCGGACTTCCGCAAGGAAATCCGGCCCTGTTTCATTTTATCCAACTAATATGGTGTATTGTTGTATAAACATCTGATTTGACGTGATTTATCTGTGGGGGGCGCGGCATGCCGCGTCCAACGGGAGTATCCCTGATTTTGGTTGCCACCCCCCTTGCTATTCAAACTTGATCATGTCGGCCAGTTGCACAAAGTAGTCATTCGACCAAATTTTTAGCTCTTCGTGGTTTCTTACAAATGGCATGACGTCTTCTTTCACTTGGTTGATGTTGGCCGAGGCCAGTCTGTGTTTCAACTTTTGGATGAATTCATCCGGAGAGATGTCTTCGCCATTAAATTGTTTGGCCCTCTCTTTGAGATGTTCAAAACCAAGCTTTATGCCATGCCTGACGTACCACTCAAAATCGTACCAGTCTCGGCCCTTGACTCTGTTTTTCCACGCGCGATACACCAAGGCGTGCATTTTTCCAGCAAACAAGTCGGAAGGCACAAAGCACCGGGTCATAAACGAATGTGGCTGCAAAAGCAACTTTTGCTCTGTGCGGAACTTGAGCGGGGGCTGTGTGTCGACTTCAATTTTTATCTTTATTGATTTGTTGGTCTGGAAGCTCAGGTCATAGACTTCGGTGTTGTCTTTTAGAAATGCCGACTCCACGCGCCCAAAATTTTGCTTTTCTTTCTTCTTTATCTCAACCCTGCGGCCGACAAGGGCAAATTCGTCAATTATAGGTTGAAAGTATTTTGAGAAGTCGAATTCCGGGTTTGGAGCCAGAAGAGAGAAATCCAAATCCTCGCTAAAGCGGCCCAGTCCGTGAAAAATCCTTAGCCATGTGCCGCCATAAAAGGCAGCCACATTAAAGAATCCTCCATTGTACAGCCCCGCTAATATTATTTGCTGATTCACTTCAAAAGTGGCGTTACGCTTTTTCTGCTCAGTGGTTAGGTCGAATGCCGAGAGCATTTCGGAGTAGAGTTCGTTGCTCATTTCTGTAAGAGTTTTATTATTGTGCGTATTGATTCTGCCTTTTTCCCAACTGAGGCGCATGCTTTAAAAATTTCTGCGTCAAGGTGTGAAAACTCGTCCATGTCAAAGCGAATGTCTTCAGCAAGATAGCGCTCGGCATCTTTCATATACCTGAGGTTGACGTTGGTGGAGTTTGCCACAATGTCGCAAATGGCCTTTTCAGGGGTCGCTATGAGAAACGCATATCCGTTTCCGGTGATTTGAGTTATGCCAATGTGGAAGGCCTCCCTTGCAATGTGCTTGTATTCAAATTTTCCGATAGGGGTGTCGAAGTCCCTTGAGTGCTTCAGTGTCATCGACTGGGTGGTGAACACCATTTCGGGTATAAGGCCATAATACCGCAGCGCCGACATCATGGATACGTATGACGGCGCATATATGTGGTTGGCAATCAATTCGGTGGATAGCGGCTTGTGTGTGCGGGCGGGGTTGCCTACATATAGCCCCCTCTTGAGGCGTATTATCTCACCATTCCGCTCAAGCCACCTCACCTTTTGGTTCGTGCCACTTAGGTTTGGGTACATAGATTCCAGTATGGAACTGTTAACGGGCGTGTTGCCTATTTGGGCTAATACATTGTTCATACTGCAAAAATAGTAAAAAATTGAACAGTAAAACATGTTTTATATGTTTTTCTGTTCAAAATTTGACTGTTTTCTTAGAATGGGGTGGGGACGGTGAGGGTGACGCGGCGGCCGGTGACGGGGTGGGTGAAGGTGATGCTTTGGGCGTGCAGCATGAGGCGCGGGGCCGCGCGGCCGCCATACAGCGTGTCGCCCACAATGGGCGCGTTCAGCCCCAAGTGGTGGGCGCAGTGCACGCGCAGCTGGTGGGTGCGGCCGGTGAGTGGGTGCAGTTCGAGCCTCACCGTGCCGTCGGCGTTGCGACGGGTCACGCGCCAGGCTGTGACGGCCGGTTTGCCGTGTTCGCCGTCCACCACTTGCCGCGGGCGGTCGTCGGGGTCGGGGCGCAGCGGCAGCCTCACATATCCGCTGTCGGCCTCCACCGTGCCGCTCACCACGGCCACATAGGTCTTAGCCACGCGTCGGGAGGCAAACTGCTCCTGCAGCGCCTTGTGCACCTCCTTGCTTTTTGCCGCCATCAGCAGGCCGCTGGTGGCCATGTCGAGCCTGTGCACCACCAGCGGACCGCTGGCATTGGGCAGCATGGCCCTCAGTGCGCCTTGCACCGAGTGGCCGTGCAGCTTGCCCGGCACGCTCAGCACTCCGGCAGGCTTGTTGACCACCACCAGCCACTCGTCGTCATACACCACCTGCAGCCGCTTCTGGTCGTCGTCAGGCTCGGCGGCGAGCGGGTTGGGCTCAACGCTGAGCCCCTGCAGCATAAATCCCAAAATGGGCTTGCACTTGCTGTGGCAGGCGGGGTAGAAGTGGCCGTGGCGGCGGATGGTGGCCGCGGGCGACTTGCCCCACCAGAATTCGGCCATGCACAGCGGCTGCATGCCGTGGATGTAGGCGTAGTTGAGCAGTTTGGGCGCGGCGCACTCGCCGGCGCCGGCAGGCGGTATGCCTCCCGTTGAGGCTGCGAATATGGCATTCAGGTCGCTGGTTTGCCCCAAGGCGTTGCGCACCACAAACAGGCTGAATATGCGCCTTTGCAGAGCTTCGCTCATGGCCTTGCGCTTCGATTTCAGCTCGCCGATGCGGCTCATGAACTCTTGCAGCGCGGCTTCGGCCTTGGCACACTGCGCCTCGCCCTGGCGCCTGATGCGCTTCAGCTCGGCCTTTTGCCACTGGCTTTCGGCCACCAGCCGCTGTGCGGTGGCCTCGTCGAGGCCGCCTGCGCTGCGCAGCGCGTTGCGGCGCTGGCGGGCCTCGGTCATCATGGCCTTGAACTCGGCAGTGCGGCTTTCGGCCTCGGCCCTTGCTCTGCCTGCTTCGGCCCGCAGCTGCGCAAGAGTGGCGCTTTGCTCCAGTTGGCTTATTTTGCGGTTGATGCCCGAAATGGCTTCCTCGCCTTGGCGAAACTCGCCGTTGGGCTGCAGCAGGTCGTAGACGGGCGGCACAAAGTAGCTGTGCACGTTGCTGCCCGCAAGATTGCCCGAGAATGCCGCCAGAAACCCCGTGGAGCCCCCGCCGTCGCGCACCACCAGCACCCCCAGCATCTTGCCTTCGGCCAGTTCGGCGGCCCAGTCGGCGCGGGAGTCAAGGTAGCGCCTCACCTGCGCTGCCGCCTCGAGGCACAGCGGGTGAGGTGTGTAGTGAAACGGGTAGGTGAACTGCCGCGGCGGCTCGGCGCACAGCGGCATAGGGTGCAGCTTGTGGTCGGTCATGGTGGCGCTATGCTTTGCCCTCCTTCAGGCGGCTTATTATGCCCTGGGCGGTGTTGTCGGTGCAGTCGGCTGTGCCCAGACGCCTGGCCATGCGGGCATATCCGTCGAGCATGCGGCGGCGCTGAGGGCTGTCGGCCAGCAGCGGTGCCAGGTGGCTGTCGATGGTGTCGGCGTTGCACATGTGCAGCAGCAGTTCGGGAATCACCGGCTCGTCGGCAATCAGGTTGGGCAGCGTCACATATTTGCCGTGAATCAGGTGGGAGTAGAAGCGGTACACCAGCTTGCTGCCGTTCATGCGGTAGCATGCCACTTGCGGCGTGCCCAGAATGGCGGTTTCGAGCGTGGCTGTGCCCGATGTGACCAGTGCGGCGCGGGCGTGAGCCACCAGTTCAAATGACTGGCCGTGCACCACCGGCACGCTGCTTTGGCCCATCACGCTGGCATACAGCGCCGCGTCGAGGCTCGGAGCGCCGGCTATCACGGCCTGATATTCGGGATGGCGCGCGCAGGCGGCGAGCATCGACGGCAGGTTGTCGCGCACCTCCTTCACCCTCGACCCCGGCACAATGGCGATGATGGGCTTGTGGGGGTCAAGGCCGTTGCACCCGGCAAACTCGGCGGGCGTGCCAAATGTCGTGCGCGCCTGGGCAATCTCCTTCACAGTGGGATTGCCCACATACTGCACCTCATAGCCGTGGCGAGCGAAAAACTCGGTTTCAAACGGCAAAATCGAGTACACGCGGTCCACATATTCCTTAATCTGCTTCACGCGCCACTCCTTCCAAGCCCACACCTTGGGCGAAATGAAGTAGAACACCGGCAGGCCGCGCTGGTGGGCAAAGCGCGCCATCTTCAGGTTGAACGACGGGTAGTCGATGAGTATCAGCGCGTCGGGCTTGAACGCCTCGATGCCCTCCTGCGCCCGCCTCATGAATCCCATGATGCTGCCAAGGTGCTTAATCACCTCGATGAAGCCCATGAAGGCCATGTCGCGGTAGTGAATCATGGGCCGGCACCCGGCGGCGCCTGCCATCATGTCGCCGCCCAGAAACCGGAATTCGGCCTCGGGGTCGTGTTCCTTGATTGAGCTAATCAGCTGCGAGCCGTGAATGTCGCCCGACGCCTCGCCGGCTATCATAAAATATTTCATTGGTCAGAGTGTGATTTATTTTAATATGGAGTTATACGTCTTGTCGCTCAGCCCCGGCAGAATGCGGCGCAGCAGTGCCAGCAGCCGCTGCCGCGACTCCTCAGGCGTGCGCTGCGGGCGGCACGCGTCGTGCCCCAGCAGGCTCTCGGGCGTGGTGAGCAGCGACCACCCCCAGCCATACTCCCTGCCGTGGCGGTCGCGCGGATACACAAAGTCCTCCGTCACCACGCGGCAGCCCATTTCAAGGCGCGTCACGTAGGCGTCGAAGCGGCTGCGCATCTTCGGCCCCGTGAATCCGCACGCGCGGCGCAGGTCGCGGGTGATGAGGCTGCCGTGCTCGCGCAGGGTGAGCAATATCATCTCCTCCACCGAGCCCTCTTCAAGCGGCATGGCGTGGCGGCGGTGGTTGCACAGGTCGGGCCACCACTCGCGGCTCACAAAAGCCGCCTTGCCGCCCACCAGTTTGCCGTAGGCGCAGCCCGAGTCCTGAATTATTGCGCCCTTCCACTCCCACAGCGGCCATTCCCAGCCGCCGTCGGGCAGCTGCGTGTAGTGGCAGTCGTCGTCGGTGACGCTGTCGGCCGACCATTCAGGCAGCCCGGCCGCAGGCAGCAGCGGCAGAATGCCGATTTGGCCTATGTAGTCGATGAGTTCGGCGCAAGAGCGAATCTTTTGCATAGCCATATCCGTTTTTTTTGTAAATATAGTGCAAATCGCGCAATCCATCCCCACCCATCCCCGAAAAAATCGCCCCGCGCCGCCTCCCTCCTGCCATTTTGCAATGGCAATCACATGGCCGCCCACTTGTGGATGCGACAAAAAAACGCTATTTTTGTCGCATAATATGCGACGTTATTAAGCGGCCAATGCCGCATAAATCGGTTGAAGCGTTATGTATATACACGAAAGAGACAATTGGACGGCATTCAAATGGGATGCGTCAGCACTAACGGCAATCATCGAAAAGGTTGGCCGCAAGCAAGGTTTGCTGTATGGCAGGCTTGCTTCGCTCGGCTTTGACAGCAAGCTGAAAGCAATGGCCGAAAACCTGACGTATGATGTGGTGTATTCTTCAGAAATAGAGGGCGTCAGCCTGAATGTGGATGAAGTGCGCTCGTCGATAGCCCGAAAACTTGGCATTGAAAATGCCAGGCTTTCGGCTCCGTCGCATTATGTGGATTCGGTTGTCGCGGTAATGCTCGATGCTGTGGGCAACTACGACAAGCCCCTGACCAAAGAAAAGCTATGCGCTTGGCAGGCAGCGTTCTTTCCCATGGGATTCAGCGAGGGCGCACAGATAGAAGTCGGGAAATACCGCACCAATGAGGAGCAGATTGTATCAGGCATGTTTGGCCGCGAAAAAGTGCACTACATAGCTCCTGCTCCCGATAGGGTGGAAGGAGAGATGGCAAGATTCATCGACTGGTTTAACAGGGCCGAAGACACAAACTCTGTTATCCGCTCGGCCATAGCCCACTTGTGGTTTGTGAGCATCCACCCGTTTGAGGACGGCAACGGACGGCTGGCGCGCATCCTTTCGGATATGCTGCTGGCCCGTGCCGACCGCAGTGAGTTCCGCTTCTACAACATTTCTTCGCAGATCAACAAGGACAAGAACCATTACTACGACATCCTGGAGCAGACGCAGCATGGCAGCGGCGACATCACAGAATGGATATTGTGGTATGCCAAGACGTTGTCGACGGCTCTTGACGATGCCGAGAATGTGGTCAGCACCATACTGAATAAGAGCCTGTTTTGGCAGAATGCTTCATCGGTGTCGTTAAACCAGAGGCAAACCGACATTCTCAACTTGTTTCTTGACGGTTACGAGGCAAAAATCACATCAAAGACGTGGGCCTCGCTCGGCAAATGCTCAAAGGACACAGCTATTCGCGACATTCAAGACCTTGTGGCGAAAAACATCCTGCGTGAGGACGTCCCCGGTGCCAAGCGCCCAAGCTACTCCATTATATACAACCCGGACGACATCACCGAGCTGTTCTCGGATATCAATGTGGAGCAGGACAATGGCGTCTGCTATCTGACGGCAATGTACAAGGGTAAAACTCCAGTGCGTGAGCGGCTTCTTGCATTAGATGCCGAGCGCTTCAAGAAAGGCGAGCTGTCGGTGGCCAATCTGCTTGCCAAGTATTGCTCCTACATCAAGGCCGGCTCGTAAGCCCACAAAGGCAGCTATGAATGAAAAGCAAAAGGCCTTGCGCCCTCGCGGAAAGGAGGGAGCAAGGCCTTCAGTGAACATTATTCAGTGTCAGCCAATCTTTTCGCAATTGAAATTCGATAGGTTCATGCGGTGGGGATCCACTCCGATGCCATATTTGCTCATAAACAATTGGGCCAGCATGGGCTGCTCGCGCGGCAGATTGATAGGCGGCGTTGCCGACGGAGTGCTTGTTTCCACAAACATGCCTTTTTCAAGGCGCTGCCGCTTGTCGATGCAAACGGAATTGCTGCTGTACTTTACTGAAATTCTCCAAAGTGCCATAATCTTTTGAAATTAAGTGTTATAAAATATTGTTGACACAGCAAAGGACGGCATGGGGTGTGCCAATTATGGGCATAGCTCCCCAAAAAAGTGATTATTGTAGTGAGGGAGATTTTTTGCTTTCATACAACATAGTGAGGTGTTCATACAATAAAGCCCTCATCTGTCGTTTATCTATAAATTAAGCTATAACTTTGCATTGTAAACAACCAAAGACAAGTATTATGATGAGCAAAAAGATTAAAATTGAGGCAATCAAGTTTGAAGTAGTCAACGGCAAGAAGACTGGCAGGTCAATCTCCTTCACCATGGATCCTAAGGAGGTGGCAAAGACATGCAAGACTGCGGCAGCCGTGCGCAAGAAAGTTGCGGACTACGTGGTGGCGTCGGGTGTGTTTAAGCGCTCAGAACTTAGCGGCCTGAAGTATAGCATGGGTGAATTCCTTGAGGAATGGAAGAAGATGCTCGCGGAGGTGGAGGCCGAAGACCTCGCCAAGCTGGAAAAGTCAAGCAACAACACCGCCACGCGTGTCACCCCCAAGAAAATCACCCGTCTTGCTCCCCGCGAAGTGTTTGTCTTTGGCAGCAACTCACTCGGCAATCATGCAGGCGGCGCCGCCAAAGTGGCTCTTGAAAAGTTCGGGGCCGTGTGGGGGCAGGGCCACGGGCCGCAGGGCAAGGCCTACGCCATCGACTCGATGAGCGGCAACGAGGCGCTGATGAGAGACGTGGCAAAGTTTGTGGCCTACGCAAAGCAGCACACCGAGAAGACTTTTCTGGTGACCCCAATAGGGTGTGGAATAGCCGGAAAGACTCCGTCGGAAGTCGCCCCGATGTTTAAGGACTGTGCCGAATTGGAAAACGTGTGCCTGCCCGCTTCGTTCTGGAACGTAATCGGCTGGCCGCAATCACTGCAGCAGAGCTACAACCTGCAGCGATTCGTTGACGCGCAAGACTCCGACTACGCTAAAGCCCTTGGCGAGCTGAAGGCGGGGCGCAAATCGAGCCACTGGATATGGTACATCTTCCCGCAGCAGAAAGGTCTCGGCCGCAGCGAAAACTCTAAATTCTACGGGCTCGACGGAGAAGGCGAGGCGCATGCCTACATTGCCCACCCCCTGCTCGGCGAGCGCCTGCGCGAATGCTGCCGGGCACTCCTGCAGCATAAGGGCGAAGACATTGCCGACATAATGGGAAGCCACATCGACGTGCTGAAACTGCAATCGTGCATGAACCTCTTCAATCGCGTGTCGCCCAACGACGTCTTTGCCGAAGTCCTAACCGAATTCTTTCAATAAATTAAAAAACGATATGAAGCTGTTGCAAATATTAAAAAGAATGCTCTCTTGTGGTGCGACTGAGGCTTCGGAATCAACGGAGGTTTTGGAGTCGGCAGGGTCTTTTGTAGAGGGTGATGAGCGTCTCAAAGATTATATTGGCTTAGACGATTTACGGTTGGTTGCAGGCGATAGTACTTTGATTTTGGTCTGTAATGTCCTCATAGGTGGCCTCCATAACGTGCTCTCATATGATTCATGTCACGATACTCAAGGTTTCTGTTCGGAAATAAATGCCATTATAGGAAAGAATCTTGAAGAAACCTATGAAAGTATTGTTGTCAAGATCGGAGAGAACCAATACCTACTAAACATTGGAGTAAACTTGCTGCTGGGAAATAGCCCATCTTTACCTCAGAAAAGATGTGAAGCTCTAATAGACGCTTTTTATCCAATTATAAAACGTTTCGTTGATGAACACATTGTAGACAACAAGGTTGGCATTTATTCTGATTTCATTGACGGCGAAGGAACATCTGTTGGTTTGCTTGGCTTGGTCAATCATTTGGAAAAAGATGGTTACATGTGTTGTGGGGTTGGCACGTCTGATCAGACCACCTCAGATTCTTTAAAACGAGCCAAAGGATGGCAAGGTTTTAAATATATTGACTTGGCAGAGCGAATAGGTGGCATAGATATATTACCACCTGAGATTGATATACTTTCTTTGTTGCATAATGAATTGGTTGCTAAAATGGGAACTGGCACGGTGCGCTCGAAGAATGTAGAACCAGAGCCATTTTAGGGACATAACGTAATATCATCAATAATATGTGTAGTCACTAATATGGCGCAGTAGAAATTTAGTGGGGAAGATATGATGTAAAGTGTGGAAGATTTCAGA
>CAVKDU010000034.1:0-31464 GCA_963655175.1 Wujia chipingensis
GGGTTTTCGATAATCAGCTGACCCTCTTTTGATTATTTTCATCGAACTCACGTTATTTTTAAGCCTTTAAATCTCCAATGTCTTTATTTTGATTATTGTCTTTATGTCTTTTTGTCAAAAATTTGTCTTTATGTCTTTTTTGTCGAAATTCCCAATCGTGCCACTATGTGTCTTTATGTCTTTTTGTCGATAATCCGTCTTTATGTCGATAATCGTCTTTATGCGCAAATTGCCGCATTGAGCCAGCAGCTTTCAACCGTAATCTTTCAACTGTAAACCTTAAACTTTAAACGGCAGAAAGCAAAGCGGCACCGCACTGTGGATTTGTGCGGTGCCGCATTTGGCTATCAGTGAAATGCCTCCTCTCTCTGCAAGGGGGCACGGCTGTTGTTTTTAGTTTTGGGGAGTGGCTTACTCTGCCTTAGCCTCTTCGGCTGCGGGAGCCTCGGCTGCTGCGGGAGCTGCTGCCTCGGCCTTCTTGGCGCCTGAGCGGCGGCTGCGGCGGGTAGTCTTCTTCTTGCCCTCTTCCTTGGCAGCGAGCATAGCCTCGTTGTAGTCAACCAGTTCGATGAAGCAAGTCTTGGCGTTGTCGCCGAGGCGGTTGCCAAGCTTGAGGATGCGGGTGTAGCCACCGGGACGGTCGGCGATCTTCTTAGAGATGTTCTGGAAGAGCTCGGTCACGGCCTCTTTGCTCTGCAGGTGGCTGAACACGAGGCGGCGCGATGCGGTGTCGTCCTTCTTGGCGCGGTTGATAAGCGGCTCGGCATACACGCGCAGAGCCTTAGCCTTGGCCAGTGTGGTGAAGATTCTCTTGTGGAGAATCAGCGATGTGGTCATATTTGACAAGAGAGCGTCGCGGTGTGCCTTCTTGCGGCTTAAGTGGTTGAATTTTTTATTATGTCTCATCGTTTAATTACTCTTTATCTAGTTTATACTTTGAAATATCCATGCCAAAGTGCAGTCCAAGACTGGTGAGGAGCTCCTCAAGCTCTGAGAGCGACTTTTTGCCGAAGTTGCGGAACTTGAGCAGGTCGGTCTTGTTGAACTTTACGAGGTCGCCAAGAGTCTCGACTTCTGCCGACTTGAGGCAGTTGAGGGCGCGGACCGAGAGGTCCATGTCCACGAGTTTGGTCTTGAGCTGCTGGCGCATGTGGAGCACTTCTTCGTCAAACTCCTCGTTGCCCTTGCCCTCGCTCTCGTCAACGGCGATTTTGTCGTCGCTGAACAGTGCGAAGTGCTGGATGAGGATTCTGGCGGCGTCTTTAAGGGCGTCCTTTGGAAGTATAGAGCCGTCGGTGGTAATTTCAAGAACAAGTTTCTCGTAGTCAGTCTTTTGTTCTACGCGGTAGTTTTCAACTGCATACTTCACATTCACAATGGGAGTGTAGATGGAGTCGATGGCGATCACGTCGATGGGGTCGTTCTCGCTGCGGTTCTCATCTGCGGGCACATAGCCGCGTCCCTTGTTGATGGTGATATCCAGCTGGAAGCTGGCATCGGGGTCAAGGTGGCAGATCTCGAGCTCGGGGTTGAGCACTTCGAATCCGCTGAGCGCCTTGCTGATGTCGCCAGCCTTAAACACATCCTGGCCCGAAACCTTGATAGAAGCCTTTTCAGATTCGGTTTCGTCGGTCACACGCTTCAGACGCACCTTTTTGAGGTTGAGGATGACGTTGGTCACGTCTTCCTTAACGCCTGGAATGGTGGCAAACTCGTGCTTCACACCGTCGATGCGGATATTGCAAATCGCATAGCCCTCGAGAGACGACAGGAGGATGCGTCGCAGAGCGTTGCCGATTGTGACACCGTAGCCGGGTTCCAGTGGACGGAACTCGAACTTGCCGAAGGTGTTATCGGACTCCAACATTAAAACTTTATCTGGTTTCTGAAATGCTAAAATAGCCATGGACGTTAAATTTACTGTTTAGAATATAACTCGACGATTAACTGTTCCTTGATGTTTTCAGGAATCTCATCACGCTGGGGCAGGTTTATCATCTTGCCGCCCTTGAGGCTCTCGTCCCACTCAATCCATGGATACTTGCTGTGGTTGAAGCCTGCGAGCGAGTCTTGGATCACTTCGAGCGACTTCGACTTCTCGCGAACTGCCACGAGCTCGCCGGGAGTAACTGAGTAAGAGGGAATGTTGACCACTTTGCCGTTGACGGTGATGTGGCGGTGCAGCACGAGCTGGCGTGCGGCTGCGCGTGTGGGCGCAATGCCCAGGCGGTAAACCACGTTGTCGAGGCGCTTCTCGAGGAGCTGCAGGAGCACTTCGCCCTTCACACCCTTGATAGAAGAAGCCTTCTTGAAGAGGTTGCGGAACTGGCGCTCGAGCACGCCGTAGGTGTACTTAGCCTTTTGTTTTTCGCGAAGCTGAGTGCCGTACTCTGAGAGTTTGCGTCTCTTGTTGGCGCCGTGCTGGCCCGGTGCGTAGTTCTTCTTAGCAAGAACTTTGTCTTCACCGAAGATAGGTTCGCCCAGTTTGCGGGCAATTTTTGATTTTGGACCTGTATATCTAGCCATCTTTTGTTTTTAATAATTAAAGTTGTGTGTGCTGAATCGCTTCAGTGCAGCCGCGATTGCAGAGAGGTTGTTGAAAAATGCAATCTATTCACTGACAGAGATTCGCGAAAAAGTGTTTTGAATAAAAATGATTTTTTCGTTGTGTGGAAAAACCGTTTTTGTTGTTGATTTGAAGAGGATGAAGCTGCTGCCGCTTGCCTGGCTCCCGGCTGGCCGGGGGCCGGCAGTGTGCAGCTGTGCTTGGCCTGCATGGGCCTTACACTCTTCTTCTCTTGGGAGGACGGCATCCGTTGTGGGGCAGCGGAGTGACGTCGATGATCTCGGTTACAGCGATGCCGGCACCGTGGATGGTGCGGATTGCGCTCTCACGGCCGTTGCCGGGACCCTTTACGTAGGCTTTCACCTTGCGCAGGCCAAGGTCGTAAGCGACTTTGGCGCAATCCTCGGCAGCCATCTGGGCGGCATAGGGGGTGTTCTTTTTAGAACCGCGGAAACCCATCTTGCCGGCCGACGACCATGAAATAACCTGTCCCTCGCCGTTGGTGAGGCACACAATGATGTTGTTGAAAGAAGAATGTACGTGGAGCTGACCCATTCCGTCAACCTTAACAACTCTCTTCTTAGCTGCGACTGTCTTTTTTGCCATACTTTAATATCGTTATTTAGTAGCTTTCTTCTTGTTTGCGACTGTTTTCTTGCGTCCCTTGCGGGTGCGGGCGTTGTTCTTGGTGCTCTGGCCGCGCACGGGCAGGCCGTTGCGGTGGCGGATGCCACGGTAGCAACCGATGTCCATGAGGCGCTTGATGTTCATTTGCACTTCGCTACGCAGGTCGCCCTCGACCTTGTAGTTATCGCCGATGACCTCACGCACTTTGGCTGCTTCGGCATCGGTCCAGTCTTTAACCTTGGTGTCGAGGTCAACACCGGCCTTAGAAAGAATGGTGGCGGCTGCGCTGCGGCCTATACCGTAGATATAGGTGAGTGCAATTGCGCCTCGTTTGTTTTGGGGTAAATCTACTCCGACAATTCTAACTGCCATATATAAAATCTAATTTTTTCTGCAAAATTAATAAAAATTATCCTTGACGTTGCTTAAACTTAGGATTTTTCTTGTTTATCACGTATAAACGACCCTTGCGGCGCACGATTTTGCACTCGGGGGTGCGTTTTTTGATTGAAGCTCTGACTTTCATATTCTTTTAGTTCTTTGATTTATTTGTATCGAAAAGCAATTCTTCCTTTTGACAAATCGTAGGGCGACATCTCGACCTTCACTTTGTCGCCGGGCAGGATCTTGATGTAGTGCATGCGCATCTTGCCGCTGATGTGTGCGGTGATCTGATGGCCGTTCTCAAGCTCCACGCGGAACATTGCGTTGGACAGTGCCTCTATGATTGTGCCGTCTTGCTCTATTGCGGTTTGTTTTGACATAAACTGTGGTTGTGTTTGCGTTTTGAGAGTTTTGTTTTTGTTCTTGATTAAATTGCCTCGGGGCTCAAATGAAGCGGTCGCCAAGCACCTCCTGGATGTATTTGAACGATGACAGGATGTCGGGCTTGCCGTGGTGAATGGCTATCGAGTGCTCGAAGTGTGCCGATGGCTTGCGGTCCTTGGTGCGGGTCGTCCAGCCGTCGCGCTCTATCACTATGTTCTTGCTGCCCATGTTAATCATGGGCTCGATGGCTATGCACATGCCGTCTTTGATGAGTGCTCCGGTGCCGCGGCGTCCGTAGTTGGGCACGTCGGGGTCTTCGTGGAGCTTGCGCCCCACTCCGTGGCCGCACATTTCGCGCACCACGCTGTAGCCGCGCTTCTCGCAGTAGTCCTGCACCGTGTGGCCTATGTCGCCTATGCGGTTGCCGGGCACGGCCTTCTTGATGCCCTCATAGAGGCTCTCCTTGGTGGTTTTGAGCAGTCGCTTCACGTCGTCGCTCACGTTGCCCACGCAGAAGGTGTAGCATGAGTCGCCGTTGAAGCCTGCCTTGGTCACCGCGCCGCAGTCGATCGACACTATGTCGCCGTCTTCGAGGGCATAGTTCGAGGGGATGCCGTGCACCACCGTCTCGTTGACCGAGATGCACAGTGTGGCGGGGAAGCCGTAGAGGCCGAGGAAGCCGGGCTCGCAGCCCTGCGAGCGGATGTACTCTTCAGCAATTTGATCGAGACGCCGTGTAGTGATCCCCGGTGCCACCCACTTGGCCATTTCGCCAAGTGTGCGTGCCACCACGAGATCAGCTTCACGGAGAAGCTCTATTTCTTCATCTGTCTTCAGATAAATCATTATAGCTTTTGTAATACTCCTTGTGTAGTTTAGTCAGTTTGTTCTTTAACCGTTAAGTCCGGTGCGTCCTTTGATCTTGCCACTCTTCATCAGGCCGTCGTAGTGATGCATGGTGAGGTGTGTCTCGATCTGCTGCAGGGTGTCGAGCACCACGCCCACGATGATCAGCAGCGATGTGCCGCCGAAGAACTGGGCGAAGCTCTGGTTGACGCCGAAGTAGCGGGCGAATGCCGGGAGGATTGCCACGATGCCCAGGAATATGGAGCCGGGCAGCGTGATGCGCGACATTATCGAATCGATGTAGTCGGCGGTCTTCTTGCCGGGCTTGATGCCGGGAATGAAGCCGCTGTTCTTCTTCATCTCTTCGGCCATCTGGGTGGGGCGCACGGTGATGGCTGTGTAGAAGTAGGTGAACGCCACAATCATGAGGAAGTACACCACATTATACCACAGTCCGTTCATGTCGCCGAATGTGCGGGCGAGGCTGCCGATGAAGCCGGGGGCGTCCTGCTTGGCGCCGAATCCGGCCAGTGTGATGGGGATGAACATCAGGGCCTGGGCGAAGATGATAGGCATCACGTTGGCGGCGTTCACCTTGAGGGGGATGTACTGGCGGGCGCCGCCATACTGGCGGTTGCCCACGATGCGCTTGGCATACTGCACGGGCACCTTGCGAGTGCCCTGCACCAGCATCACTGCACCTGCGGTGACTGCGAAGAGGATGATGATTTCGATAAGGAACATCACCAGACCGCCCTGCGAGGCGGTGAGGCGTCCGGTGAACTCCTGAACGAGCGCGCCGGGGAAGCGGGCGATGATGCCCACCAGAATGATCATTGAGATGCCGTTGCCGATGCCCTTGTCGGTGATCTTCTCGCCGAGCCACATGATGAACATGGCTCCGGCGGTGAGCACTATGGTAAGGAACAGCATCGACAGGAAGCCGAAGTGGGCGTTGCCGCCGGCCGAGTTAACCTGATACTGCAGGTTGACGAGGTAGGCGGGAGCCTGAACCAGCAGGATGAGCACCGTGAGGTAGCGCGTGTACTGGTTGAGCTTCATGCGGCCGCTTTCGCCCTCACGCTGCATCTTCTGGAACTGGGGCATGACCATGCCCAGCAGTTGGATCACGATAGACGCGGTGATGTAGGGCATGATGCCCAGGGCGAAGATGGAAGCCTGAGAGAATGCACCGCCCGAGAACATGTCGAGCAGCTGCATCAGTCCACTGTTGGTGAAGTTGCGCAGCGCGTCGAGGTCGTCGGGATTGATGCCCGGCAGCACCACATAGCATCCGAATCGATACACGAGTATGAAAAGGAATGTTATGGTGATGCGCTTGCGCAGGTCCTCAATCTTCCAGATATTCTTTAATGTCTGAATAAGTCTCATTAGGCTTTACACTTTAGCGATTGTACCACCGGCGGCCGTGATGGCCTCCTCGGCTTTCTTCGAGAAGGCGTTGGCCTCCACGTCGACCTTCTTGCTGAGTGTGCCCACAGCGAGCACCTTCACAAGCTGGTTTTTGCGCACCAGGCCTGCCTGGCGCAGGTCGGCCACGGTCACCTTGTCGAGGTTGGCATTCTTGGCCAGGTTGTCGATCACCTCGATGTTGATGGCCTTGTACTCAACGCGGTTGATGTTCTTGAAGCCGAACTTGGGCACGCGGCGCTGCAGAGGCATCTGACCGCCTTCGAAGCCCACCTTGTTCTTGTAGCCCGAGCGCGACTTTGCGCCCTTGCTGCCTCGTGTAGAAGTTCCGCCTTTACCAGAACCCGGACCACGTCCGATGCGACGTTTTTTCTTATTGGAACCTAATGCTGGTTGTAAATTACTTAAATCCATAACAGTTTAAAATTATTATTTTAAGCGTTCGTTACTTCTACAAGATGACGAACCACGTTTACCATACCAAGGACTTCGGGAGTTGCCTCCTTCACTACCTCATGATTTAATTTGTGGAGACCCAGAGCGTCGAGGGTTCTCTTCTGGCGGGCAGGACGATTGATTCTGCTCACCACTTGCTTTATCTTGATTTTAGCCATTTGTGTGTGTCAAATTTTTTAAATTAACCGTTAAACACCTTGTCGAGGCTAATGCCGCGATACTGGGCAATTGTGAGCGGGCTGCGCATCTCGTCGAGGGCCGCGATGGTGGCCTTCACGAGGTTGTGGGGGTTGCTTGAGCCCTTCGACTTACAGATCACGTCGGTGATGCCCACGCTCTCGAGCACGGCGCGCATTGCACCACCGGCCTTCACACCGGTACCGGGAGTGGCGGGCTTCATGAACACGCGCGAGCCGCCGAACTTGGCCACCTGCTCGTGGGGGATTGTGCCCTTGTGCACGGGCACCTTGATGAGGTTCTTCTTGGCCATCTCAACGCCCTTGGCGATTGCGGTGGTAACCTCGTTGGCCTTGCCCAGGCCGTAGCCGATGATGCCGTTGCCGTCACCAACTACCACAATGGCAGCGAAGGTGAAAGTGCGGCCACCCTTGGTCACCTTTGTGGTGCGGTTGATGGCCACGAGGCGATCCTTCAATTCAATATCGCTTGTTGTTTTAACTCTATTGTTCTTCTTTGCCATGATTCTTTAAAATTTAAGACCACCCTTGCGTGCGCCGTCGGCGAGCGACTTCACACGGCCGTGGAAAAGGAAACCGTTACGGTCAAACACTACTGTCTCGATGCCGGCGTCGAGGGCCTTCTTGGCCACGTTCTCGCCCACCTTGGCAGCGATTTCACTCTTTGTTCCCTCAGTGATTCCCTTGGAAGAAGCTGAAACGAGGGTATTGCCAGCAACGTCGTCGATTAGCTGAGCATAGATCTGCTTGTTGCTGCGGAACACGCACAGGCGCGGGCGCTGGGCAGTGCCGCTGATTTTGCCGCGGATGCGTGCTTTGATTTTATTTCTTCTCTGATTCTTTGATACCATAGTTAGTGAATGTTATTTGGCTGCTGCCGTTTTACCAGACTTGCGGCGGATGATTTCGCCTACGAACTTAATACCCTTGCCCTTGTAAGGTTCTGGCTTGCGGAATGTGCGGATCTTGGCGCAAATCTGGCCAAGGAGCTGCTTGTCGGCCGACTCCAGGGTGATGAGGGGGTTCTTGTTGCGCTCCGATACGGCGTTGACCTTTACTTCGGGGGGCATCTTGAGGTAGATGGCGTGCGAGTAGCCGAGCGCGAGCTCGAGCACCTGGCCCTTGCTGGTGGCGCGGTAGCCGACACCCACGATTTCCATCTCCTTCTTGAAGCCTTCGCTCACGCCCACCACCATGTTGTGGATGAGGGCGCGGTAGAGGCCGTGCTGCGCGCGGGTGGGGCGTTCGTCGTTGGCGCGTGTCACCACCACCTGGCTGCCTTCTACGGCAACTGCAACCTTATCTGATTTAACTTCCTGCTTGAGCTCGCCTTTGGGGCCCTTCACAGTCACTATGTTGTCCTTGATGTCCACTGTTACGCCGGCAGGTAACTCAATTGGCAATTTTCCTATTCTTGACATAATCTTTTACCTCCTTTAATCATTAATAAACGTAACATAATACTTCGCCGCCAACCTTCAGGTCGCATGCCTGCTTGTTGGTCATCACGCCACGCGAGGTGGAGATGATGGCGATACCTAAACCGTTGAGCACGCGGGGCATGTCTTTGTAGCCAGTGTACTGGCGCAGGCCGGGGCGCGATACTCGCTTAAGGCACTTGATTGCGTTCACTTTGTCGACGTTGTCGTACTTGAGCGCGATTTTGATTGTGCCTGAGGGGCACTGGGTGTCATCGATGAACTTGTAGTTAAGGATGTAACCCTGCTCGAAGAGAATCTTGGTGATCTCTTTCTTCAGTTTTGAAGAAGGGATTTCAACGACACGGTGCTGTGCCTTGATCGCATTCCTCAATCTGGTCAAATAATCTGCAATTGGATCAGTCATTGATTTTTTGTTTTAAATTGATTCGGGCTGATTGATTTTTTTGTTTAGTGTCCGAACAATATTTAATACTAAAATGAATTGTTGCTTTGCTCTTGTGTGCGCGTCTACCAGCTTGCCTTCTTCACGCCGGGGATGAGGCCTGCAGAGGCCATCTCACGGAAGTCGATGCGGCTGATGCCGAACTGGCGCATGTAGCCCTTGGGGCGGCCAGACATCTTGCAGCGGTTGTGCAGACGCACGGGTGAAGCGTTGAGGGGAAGAGCCTGGAGGGCGATGTAGTCGCCGGCGGCCTTGAGCGCTGCGCGCTTGGCGGCATACTTTGCCACCAGCTTCTGGCGCTTAGCCTCGCGCGCTTTCATTGATTCTTTTGCCATAACTAATTGTGTTGTTTTAATTATTTAGCGTTGTTGAAAGGCAGGCCGAAGAGTTTGAGCAGTGCGTAGCCCTCCTCGTCGGTCTGGGCGGTGGTTACGAAAGTGATGTTCATACCGGTCATCTTGGTCACCGAGTCGATGTTGATTTCGGGGAAGATGATCTGCTCGGTGATGCCCACGGTGTAGTTGCCGCGGCCGTCGAGCTTGCCGCTGATGCCCTTGAAGTCGCGGATGCGGGGCAGTGCGATGCGGATGAAGCGCTCCATGAACTCATACATGCGGTCGCGGCGCAGTGTCACGCGCGCGCCGATGGGCATCTTCTTGCGCAGCTTGAAGTTGGAGATATCCTTCTTCGACACTGTGGGCACGGCCTTCTGGCCGGTGATGGCAGTGAGCTCGTTGATTGCGGTCTCGATGATTTTCTTGTCCTGTGTGGCGTCGCCGAGGCCCTCGTTGAGGACGATCTTAGTGAGACGCGGAATCTGCATAGTCGAGGTGTAGTTGAACTGCTTCATCAGAGCAGGCGCGATCACCTCGTCGTATTGTTTCTTAAGAGTTGTACTCATTATTTAATCTCCTCTTTTGATTTTTTAGCGTAACGAATTGTCTTGCCATTCTCATCCTTCTTGAAGCCTACGCGGGTGGGCTTGGGGTTCTTGCCGCTCTTGGGGTCGACGAGGTTGACGTTAGAGATGTGAATGGGAGCCTCCATTTTCACGAAGCCGCCCTGGGGGTGCTGCGCGCTGGGCTTGGTGCTCTTGGTAACGATGTTGATGCCCTCTACGACCACGCGGCCTGTCTTGGCCTGCACGCTGAGCACGCGGCCTGTCTTGCCTTTGTCGTCGCCGGCGAGCACGTAGACTGTATCGCCTTTCTTTATTGATAATTTAGCCATATTGCTTTATAACCTTTGGTAATTTTGATTAAAGAACTTCGGGTGCAAGCGACACGATCTTCATGTTGGTGGCGCGCAGCTCGCGGGCTACGGGGCCGAAGATACGCGTGCCGCGTAACTCACCTGCATTGGTCAACAACACGCAAGCGTTGTCGTCAAACCTGATGTAAGAGCCGTCCTGGCGGCGGATTTCCTTTTTGGTTCTAACAACGACCGCACGCGAAACGGTGCCCTTCTTCATGTCGCTCGAAGGGATAGCGTTCTTGACGGTGACCACGATTTGGTCGCCGACCGAAGCGTAGCGGCGGCCAGTGCCACCGAGCACGCGGATGCACAGCACCTCGCGCGCGCCGCTGTTGTCGGCAACTGTTAATCTGCTTTCTGTCTGTATCATAACTGTTAATTACTTCGCTTTTTCGATGATTTCAACTAATCTCCATCTCTTGGTCTTGCTCAGGGGGCGGGTCTCCATCAGGCGCACGGTGTCGCCGATGTTGCACTCGTTGTTCTCGTCGTGAGCGTGGTACTTCTTTGTCTTGTTGACAAACTTACCGTAAATTGGGTGTTTCTCCTTCCACTTGATGGTCACAGTGATGGTCTTGTCACCCTTGTTGCTGGAAACAACCCCAATTCTCTCTTTTCTTAAGTTTCTCTTCTCCATTTCAGTTGTTGGGATTATTTGTTAATTTTAAGTTCGCGTGCGCGGATCTCAGTCTTGAGGCGTGCGATCTCGCGGCGGTCGAGTGTAATCTTTGCGGGGTTGTCGAGAGGGGAGATGCTGTGCTGGATGCGCTCCTGCTGATATTCCTTCTCGGCAGTCTGAAGGCGCTCCTGCAGCTCCTTGTCAGACATTTCTTTGTATTCTGCTTTCTTCATAATCGAGTCTAAATAATGCTTAGGTTACACATTCTGAGAGGGGTCATAGTCGGGGCGAACCACAAACTTAACTGGAATGGGGAGCTTCTGTGCTGCAAGGCGCAGTGCCTCTTTGGCGATGTCGAAGCTTACGCCGTCGACCTCGATGAGGATGCGTCCGGGGTGCACAGGAGCCACATAACCTGCAACGTCACCTTTACCTTTACCCATACGCACATCGGCAGGCTTGCGGGTGTAGGGCTTGTCGGGGAAGATGCGAATCCAGATGTTACCCTCGCGCTGCATGTAGCGTGTCACAGCCACACGGGCGGCCTCGATCTGGTGGGCTGTGATCCACTTTGAGTCGAGAGCCTTGATGCCGAACGAGCCGAAGGCGAGCTGGTTGCCGCGCTTAGAGTACTGGCGCGGATGACCGTCGGAAGGTCTTCTATATCTTAATCTTTTTGGTTGTTGTAACATTTTCTCTTAAATTGTTATAATCCTACGTGATGTGATTAGCGGTTGTTCTTTCTGTTGCGGAAACCGCGGCCGCGGCCGCCTTCGCGACGCTCGCCCTGCTGGCTGGTGTAGTTGGGAGCCAGGTCCTTCTTGCCGTAGACTTCGCCGCGGCAGATCCAAACCTTGACGCCGATCAGGCCCACCTTGGTGAGCGCGGGCACGAGTGCGTAGTCGATGTCGGCGCGCAGTGTGTGCAGCGGTGTGCGGCCTTCCTTGAACATCTCGCTGCGTGCCATCTCGGCGCCGTTGAGGCGGCCGCTGACGAGCACCTTGATGCCCTCTGCGCCGAGGCGCATGGTCGATGCCACAGCCATCTTCACGGCGCGGCGGTAGGCGATTTTGCCCTCGATCTGGCGGGCGATGTTGTTGGCCACGATCTCGGCGTCGAGTTCGGGGCGCTTCACCTCGTAGATGTTCACCTGAACGTCCTTGTTGGTGAGGTTTTTGAGCTCACCCTTGATTTTGTCAACCTCTTCGCCGCCCTTGCCGATGATGAGGCCGGGACGCGAAGTGCAGATAGTGATTGTGAGAATCTTGAGAGTTCTCTCAATTACGATGCGCGACACGCTTGACTTTGCCAGACGCACGTTGAGATACTTGCGGATTTTGCTATCCTCGAGCAGAGTATCTCCATAATTATCACCACCGAACCAGTTTGAGTCCCAGCCGCGGATGATGCCTAAACGATTGCTAATTGGATTTACTTTCTGTCCCATATCTGTTATGCGTCTTTTTTGTCGTTAGTTTTAATTGTATCGAGGAACAATGTGATGTGGTTGGAGCGCTTGCGGATGCGGTAGCCGCGGCCCTGGGGGGCCGGACGGAGGCGCTTGAGCATAGGCGCGCAGTCAACGTGGATTGTCTTGATGCAGAGTTCTCCGGTCTCAGCCTTGCGGCCGTTCTTCTGCTCCCAGTTAGAGATGGCGCTCTTGAGGAGCTTCTCTATGTCGCTGGCAGCTTGCTTATTTGAGAAGTGCAGGAGTCCGAGGGCCTTGAAAGCCTCCTGGCCGCGCACCATGTCGGCCACCAGGCGCATTTTGCGCGGTGAGCTGGGAACATTCTTGAGCTTGGCAAAGCTTTGCTCGCGGCGTGCCTCCTTATAATTGCTGGCTGTTTCTCTTTTTCTTTTTCCCATGTTGTATTTTAATTCTTTTTGTGTCAGTTGAATTTATCCCAGGCCTTACTTCTTGTTGTTGCCGCTGTGGCCACGGAAGGTGCGTGTGGGGGCGAACTCGCCCAGCTTGTGACCTACCATGTTTTCGGTAACGTAGACGGGAATGAACTTATTACCATTGTGCACTGCAAAGGTGTGGCCCACGAATTCGGGGGCGATCATCGAGGCGCGCGACCATGTCTTGATCACGTTCTTCTTGCCGCTCTCGTTCATGGCGTCAACCTTCTTCTCGAGCTTAACACTAATGTAAGGGCCTTTTTTTAATGAACGACTCATAGTTTAATCTTTAATCAAATTACTTCTTTCTTCTTTCAATTATATACTTCGAAGACAACTTCTTGGGTGCACGTGTCTTCAAGCCCTTAGCGTAAAGGCCGGTGCGAGAGCGCGGATGGCCACCAGACTGACGGCCTTCACCACCACCCATGGGGTGGTCAACCGGGTTCATAACCACACCGCGGTTGTGCGGACGGCGTCCGAGCCAGCGCGAGCGGCCAGCCTTGCCCGACTGCTCCAAAGCGTGGTCGCTGTTGCCAACCACACCCACAGTGGCCTTGCATGCTGCGAGGATCTTGCGGGTTTCGCCTGAAGGCAGTTTGATGATGGCGTAGGTGCCCTCACGTGAAGTCAATTGAGCGAAAGTGCCGGCGCTGCGTGCGATAGCCGCACCCTGGCCGGGTCGCAATTCGATGTTGTGAATTAAAGTACCAACAGGAATGTTACTGAGTGGAAGCGCGTTTCCCACTTCGGGGGCCACGTTCTCACCGCTTTCAACTGTAGAGCCAACTTGCAGGCCGTTGGGTGCAATTATGTAAGCTTTATAGCCATCTGCGTAGTAAAGCAGGGCGATGCGGGCCGAACGGTTAGGATCGTACTCGATCGACTTTACACGAGCTGGCACACCGTCTTTGTTTCTCTTGAAGTCGATGAAGCGGAATTTGCGCTTGTGGCCGCCGCCGAGGTAGCGCATGGTGCGGTGACCCTCGTTGTTGCGTCCGCCAGTGACGCGCTTGCCGACTGTAAGAGATTTTTCTGGTGTACGTGCAGTGATGTTATCAAATACACCAATAACTTTGTGTCTCTGCCCCGGTGTTGTGGGCTTAAATTTTCTTACTGCCATTTCGTTTATTAAATATTGCTATAAAAATCAATAGTTTGTCCCTCAGCGACAGTGACCACTGCTTTCTTGAAGGCGGCCTGCTTGCCGCGGATCAGTCCGGCTTTGGTGTAGCGCTGCTTCTTCTTGCCGTCGTAGTTCATAGTGCTTACTGAAACCACCTTCACCTCATAGAGCTTTTCGATAGCGTCTTTGATCTGGAATTTGTTGGCTTCGGGAGATACCTTGAACGAAAAACGGTTGGTCTTCTCGCTGATGGCGTTGGCCTTCTCAGTGACGATAGGTGTGATCTTAATATTTGCCATTGTCAATATCTCTCCTTTAATTAAAACTGGTTAAGCACTGCAACTGAGCTTTCGGTGAGCACCAGGGCCTTGTTGTTGAGCACAGCGTATGTGTTCAGGTCGCGGGCGGTGATCACTTTTGCGTTCTCGACGTTGCGAGCCGACAAAAATACGTTTTTATTTTGACTTTCTAAAACCAAAAGGACCTTAGAGTCAGCTAATTTAAGATTCTTAGCAAAGTTTACGAATTCTTTGGTTTTCGGAGCCTCAAACTGAAGGTCTTCGACCACCACGATCTGGTTGTTCTGAGCCTTGAACGTAAGTGCAGAGCGGCGGGCAAGAGCCTTCACCTTCTTGTTGAGCTTGAAGCCGTAGTTGCGGGGACGGGGACCGAACACGCGGCCGCCACCAACCATCAGGGGCGAGTTGATGTCGCCGTGGCGGGCGCCGCCGCCGCCCTTCTGGCGGCCAAGCTTCTTGGTTGAGCCTGAAACTTCACTTCTCTCTTTAGCTTTGTGAGTACCCTGGCGCTGGTTGGCCAGAAACTGCTTAACAGCCAGATAGACGGCGTGCTCGTTGGGTTCGGCGAGAGCAAAAACCTCGTCGTTGAGAGTAACCTTCTTTCCGGTGTCTTCACCTTTTACATTATATACTGCGAGTTCCATTATTTCACGATTGATAAGATTGAACCTTTGCAGCCTGGCACAGAACCCTTCACTACGAGAAGGTTGTTCTCAGGCATGACTTTAACTATCTGTAAGTTTTGCACAGTTACGCGCTCGTTGCCCATCTGGCCTGCCATGCGCATGCCCTTGAACACCTTAGCGGGGTAAGAGCAGGCACCGATAGAACCGGGTGCGCGGAAGCGGTCGTCCTGGCCGTGAGTGGCCTGGCCCACGCCGCCGAAGCCGTGGCGCTTAACCACGCCCTGGAAGCCTTTACCTTTTGAAGTGCCGATAACGTCAACAAATGCGGTGTCGCTGAACAAATCCACGGTGATCACGTCACCCAGCTTGTACTCACCATCAAAATCCTTGAACTCGGCCAAGTGTCTTTGCGGCTTCACTCCAGCCTTCTTGAAGTGTCCGGCCTCGGGCTTGGTGGTGTGCTTCTCGGTCTTCTCCTGGAAGCCGAGCTGCAGTGCCTCGTAGCCGTCATTTTCAAGAGTCTTGACTTGAGTAACTACACAAGGACCTACTTCGATAACAGTGCACGGCACGTTTTTGCCGTCGGCACTGAAAACGGATGTCATTCCGATTTTCTTTCCTAATAATCCTGGCATTTCTCTTTTTGTTTTAAATAATTCTTTAAATCACTTGTTTGATTAATTCTGTCAACTGTGTTGGATTGTGCTTGAGGCGGTGTACTATACCTTGATTTCCACCTCTACACCGCTGGGGAGCTCGAGCTTCATCAGCGCGTCGACGGTCTTGCTTGTGGAGCTGTAGATGTCGATGAGGCGCTTGAATGATGAAAGCTGGAATTGCTCGCGCGACTTTTTGTTGACGAAAGTCGAACGGTTAACGGTGAAGATGCGCTTGTGGGTGGGCAGGGGTATGGGACCGCTGACCACTGCGCCTGTTGCCTTCACAGTTCTGACAATCTTCTCAGCTGACTTGTCAACCAAGTTGTGATCGTAAGATTTTAATTTGATTCTGATTTTTTGGCTCATATTTGTTTATGATATAAATATATTATTTCAGTAAATCTACGCGTCCCTTGCACTCGCTGAGCACCTTCTCGGCAATCGACTTGCTCACCTCAGCATAGTGTGAGAACGACATTGTGCTTGTAGCGCGGCCCGAAGTGATGGTGCGCAGTGCGGTCACGTAGCCGAACATCTCGGCAAGCGGTGCGGTGGCCTTGATGATGCGGGCGCCGCTGCGGCTTGTCTCCATGCCCTCTACCTGTCCGCGGCGCTTGTTGAGGTCGCCGATCACGTCGCCCATGCTCTCCTCGGGGGTAACAACCTCCACCTTCATGATGGGCTCCATGAGCACGGGGCCGGCCTGCTCGCAAGCCTTGCGGAATGCCTGCTGTGCGCACAGCTCGAATGAGAGCTGATCGGAGTCAACGGGGTGGAACGAGCCGTCGAGCACTGTAACCTTGAGCTGCTCCACGGGATAGCCGGCGAGCACGCCGTTCTTCATTGCCATCTGGAAGCCCTTCTGGATCGAGGGGATGAACTCCTTGGGGATGTCACCGCCCTTAACCTCGTCGATGAACTCGAGGTTGCCCTCGTAGCCTTCCTCAACGGGCTCTACGCGGCAGATGATGTCGGCAAACTTACCGCGGCCACCGGTCTGCTTCTTGAACACCTCGCGGAGCTCAACGGGCTTGGTGATGGCCTCTTTGTATGTAACTTGCGGACGGCCCTGGTTGCACTCAACCTTGAACTCGCGGCGCAGGCGGTCGATGATGATGTCGAGGTGAAGCTCGCCCATACCGCGGATAATGGTTTGGCCGGTCTCCTCGTTGCTCTCCACCTGGAATGTGGGGTCTTCTTCGGCCAGCTTCTGCAGGCCCACGTCGAGGCGGTCGAGGTCTTTCTGAGTCTTAGGCTCTACGGCAACGCCGATCACAGGATCGGGGAAGTCCATAGCCTCGAGCACGATGGGGTGTGCCTCGTCGCACAGAGTGTCGCCGGTGCGCACATCCTTGAAGCCAACGCCTGCGCCGATGTCGCCGCAGCCGATGCTCTCCATCGGGTTCTGACGGTTGCTGTGCATCTGGAACAGGCGCGAGATGCGCTCCTTCTTGCCCGAGCGCGAGTTGAACACGTAGCTGCCGGCGTCGATCTTGCCAGAGTATACGCGGAAGAACACCAGGCGGCCCACATAGGGGTCGGTAGCGATCTTGAACACGAGGGCGCACATGGGATCCTCGAAGATAGGACGGCGCGACTCCTCCTTGTCGGGGTCGTCGTACGACTTACCCACGATTTCGGGAGTGTCCTCGGGGCTGGGCAGGTAGGCGCACACTGCGTCGAGCAGGGGCTGCACGCCTTTGTTCTTGAACGACGAGCCGCACAGCATGGGCACGATCTCCATCTTCAGAGTGGCGGCGCGCAGGGCGCGCTTGATCTCGTCGACGGTGATGGTCGAGGGGTCGTCGAAATATTTTGTCATCAGATCATCGTCAAACTCAGCGATGCTCTCAAGCATCTTGTCGCGGTAAGACTGGCACTCGTCAAGCATGTCGGCGGGAATGTCGTCGATCTCATACTCAGCGCCCATGGTCTCATCGTGCCAGTAGAGGGCCTTCATAGTGATCAGGTCAACGAGACCCTTGAAGCTCTCCTCTGCGCCGATAGGCAGCTGAATGGGACAGGGATTAGCGCCCAGAATGTCGTGGAGCTGGCGGGCAACCTCCAGGAAGTTGGCGCCCGAGCGGTCCATCTTGTTCACATAGGCGATGCGGGGCACATTGTACTTGTCGGCCTGGCGCCACACAGTCTCGCTCTGGGGCTCAACGCCGCCCACAGCGCAGAAAGTGGCCACTGCACCGTCGAGCACGCGGAGCGAACGCTCCACCTCCACAGTGAAGTCAACGTGTCCCGGAGTGTCGATCAGGTTGATCTTGTACTTCTTGTCGTTGTACTTCCAGAATGCTGTGGTAGCGGCCGATGTGATAGTGATGCCGCGCTCCTGCTCCTGCTCCATCCAGTCCATGGTGGCGGCGCCGTCGTGCACCTCACCGATTTTGTGGGTCAGACCAGTGTAGAAGAGGATGCGCTCAGATGTGGTGGTCTTGCCGGCATCGATGTGAGCCATGATGCCTATGTTACGCGTTAATTTCAGTTGTTCGTCTGTCTTCATCTTTTTATTTCCCTATGTTCTATTAAAATCTGAAGTGTGCGAATGCGCGGTTAGCCTCGGCCATGCGGTGCATGTCCTCCTTGCGCTTGTATGCGCCACCCTGTTCGTTATATGCGTCGATGATTTCCGCTGCAAGCTTCTCGGCCATGGTCTTGCCGCCGCGCTTGCGGGCGAAGATGATGAGGTTTTTCATTGATATAGACTCTTTGCGGTCGGGGCGGATTTCGGTAGGCACCTGGAATGTGGCACCGCCCACGCGACGCGACTTAACCTCTACTTGGGGAGTCACCTTCTCAAGGGCGCTCTTCCAGATTTCGAGAGGGGTCTTCTCTTCTTTTGCCATTTTGTTGCCCACCACTTCGAGAGCGGTGTAGAAAATCCGGTATGAGGTGTTCTTCTTACCATCATACATCAGGTGGTTGACGAATTTAGAAACTCGCACGTCACCGAATTTAGGATCGGGAAGGATGATCCTTTTCTTTGGCTTTGCTTTTCTCATTTCTTTTAAAAAAGGATAATAGTTTTAGTCCGCTTGGTTGTTGCTTCTTTTCTTCTTCAACGGCCGACGCTTCGACCATTTACTCAACCATGAAAAAATTCAATCCAATAAAACCAAAAACTAAGTTTAAAAATTTGATTTTGTTGTTTTTAGTAATTCAGCCGTATTGTGCTTGGATTATTTTTTGCCAGCTTTAGGACGCTTTGCGCCATACTTTGAGCGGCGCTGAGTGCGGCCAGCCACGCCGGCGGTGTCGAGTGTGCCACGCACGATGTGGTAGCGCACACCAGGAAGGTCTTTCACACGTCCGCCGCGCACCATCACGATTGAGTGCTCCTGCAGGTTGTGGCCTTCTCCCGGAATGTAAGAGTTAACCTCTTTGCCGTTTGTCAATCTCACACGTGCAACTTTGCGCATTGCCGAGTTAGGCTTCTTGGGCGTGGTGGTGTAAACACGCACGCACACGCCGCGGCGCTGAGGACATGCGTCCAGAGCAGGCGACTTGCTGGTATACTCCAAAGTTGTACGGCCTTTTCTTACTAATTGCTGAATTGTAGGCATCTTAGTTCTGTTTTACTTTGTTGTTAAATTATTAAATATCAAATAAAATTCAATTCCTTTGCTCCAAGCCTTTACACACATAACTTCCGCCAAACCAAAGGCTTAGCGCAAGTGATTGAGCGTTCGGGCTCAAAAGCGTTGCAAAGTTACACACTAATTGGCTAACTACCAAATGTTTTATAACTTTTCTTTTGCGCACGCAAACTAATACGCGCGCGCGTGCGCGCGTTAGACCTATCAGTTAGAGGCATTTAGCCCCCAACTGAGGCCTGGCCGACGCAGTGAGCGATTTAACCAAAATTAAATGGTTTAATATCTTTTAACCCGATTCCGCGCGTGTCTTTCTCGCTCAGGAGCATTTCGCTGGGCGAAACGCGCCAGTCGATGCCCAGGGCAGGGTCGTCGAAGCGCAGGGTGGCCTCGCTTTGCGGGGCATACACGTTGTCCACCTTATACTGGAACTGGGCCGTGTCGCTCAGCACCACAAAGCCGTGGGCGAAACCGCGCGGAATGAACAGCTGCAGGCCGTTGTCGGCAGTGAGCTCCACGGCCACGTGGCGGCCATAGGTGGGGCTGCCGGCGCGCAGGTCGACGGCCACGTCGAGCACCGCTCCGCGCGACACGCGCACCAGCTTGGCCTGGCTGAACTCGCCCTTCTGGAAGTGCAGGCCGCGCAGCACGCCGTGGCTCGACACCGACTCGTTGTCCTGAATGAACCGCACGGGGCCTATGTGCTGCTCAAACTCGCTTTGCTTAAACGTTTCACAAAAATAACCGCGGGCGTCGCCAAAGCGTTTTGGCTTCACCACCCACACGCCCTCGATGGGCTGCTTGATAAATTCCATGTCAGTGACTGTTTTTGTATCTATATAGTATATTATAATATTAATGTACGCGCACGCAAGCGCCACGCCACTACCCCGTCCCTTGGCCGGAGTGCGGCGCCGAATGCCCTTGCAGCTTATCTTAGTTATACAAAGATAGGAAAAAAACTGATTTTTAAGTAACTTTGCAATGCGCTTGCCCCGCACGCCGAGGCGGCACTACTAAAAAAGATTTGAAAACTGACAATGCGCAACATCATTTTTTTTGACGACAACGAGGTGCGCAAGGCGCTGCTGCCGCTCACGTTCACACGTCCGGCGGCCGAGCTGCGCGTGGGCATCACCACCATAGCCGAAAAGTGGCGGCACATGCTGGGCACGGCCGACGCACGCTATTCACACCTCACTGTGCCCTACCTCAAGCCCAAGTTCCCGCTCAACGCGCTCGAGAGCAACCTGATGGTGGCCGGGCACATCATCCCCACCCCGCAGGTGGCAGCCGAGGCCCTTGCCCTTGGCAGCGGCGAGGCGCTGATGGCCGGAGGCGAACTGGTGGCCTTCAACGGGACGGCGGCCGACTTCGACGCGCGCCGCTGGGCCCGCGTGGTGGAGCTCGGCGAGACTCCGCTGGCCATAAGGCGGCCCTACGACATATTCACGCTCAACGGCCGGGTGCTGGAGAGCGACTTCGAGCGCCTCACCAGCGGCCGCAAGTCGGCCAAGCTGCCGCCCACATGCACCGTGATTGGCGACCCCTCGCGCATATTCCTTGAGGAAGGTGCCACGGCCGACGGCGCCACGCTGAACTCGCGCACGGGCTGCATCTATCTGGGCCGCAATGTGGAGGTGATGGAGGGCGCCTGCGTGCGCGGCCCCTTTGCCGCCGGCGAGGGGTCGAAGGTGCGCATCGGCGCCAAGGTGTATGGCGCCACCACCCTGGGCCCGCAGTGCAAAATAGGCGGCGAGGTGGAAAACTGCGTGTTCACCGGCTACAGCAACAAGGCCCACGACGGATATTTGGGCGACGCCGTGGTGGGCGAATGGTGCAACATAGGCGGCGGCACCACGGCCAGCAACCTGAAGAACGACTACAGCGAGATAAAGCTGTGGAACTATGCCTCGCAGCGCTTTGAGCGCACTGGACTGCAGTTTTGCGGCCCTATAATGGGCGACCACTGCAAGACGGGGGTGAACAGCATGCTCAACACCGCCACGGTGCTGGGCGTGGGGGTCAACATCCACGGGTCGGGATTCCCGAGGCCGTTTGTGGCGTCGTTTCAGGAGGGCGGCAACGCCGGCGGCTTCAAAGACGTGCCGCTCAAGGCCTTCCTGCCCATTGCCGAGCGGGTGATGGCGCGCCGAGGCATTGCCCTCGACGACACTGAGCGGGGCATACTCACCGCCGTGCACGACATTGCCGAGCGCAAATACAAGTAGCACACACACTCAACTAACAACATATATTATATATACACACATATCAGATGAAAGTAGCAATAGTTGGCGCCAGCGGCGCGGTTGGACAGGAGTTCATGAGAGTGCTCGACGAGCAGAACTTTCCTGTGTCGGAACTCGTGCTGTTTGGCTCAAAGCGCAGCGCGGGGCGCATATTCACATTCCGCGGAGTAGACCATGTGGTGCAACTGCTGCAGCACAACGACGATTTCAAGGGCATCGACGTGGCGTTTGTGTCGGCCGGAGCCGACACGGCGCGCGAGTTTGCGCCCACCATCACAAAGTTCGGCACAACGATGATCGACAACTCGAGCGCGTTCCGCCTCGACCCCGATGTGCCTCTGGTGGTGCCCGAGGTGAACGGCGACGACGCCCTCAACGCGCCCAGGCACATCATTGCCAACCCCAACTGCACCACCATTCTCATGGTGGTGGCGCTGAAGCCGCTCGACAACCTCTCGCACATCAAGAATGTGCAGGTGGCCACCTATCAGGCGGCAAGCGGCGCAGGCCTGGCTGCCATGGACGAGCTGGCGCTGCAGTTCAGCGAGATAGCCACGGGCAAGACGTCGCCCACGGTTGAACACTTCCCCCACCAGCTGGCCTACAACGTGATTCCGCAAATCGACGTGTTCCAAGACAACGACTACACGCGCGAGGAGATGAAGATGTATCACGAGACGCGAAAAATTCTGCACAGCGACATCCGCGTGAGCGCCACCTGCGTGCGCGTGCCCGTGGTGCGCGCCCACAGCGAAGCAGTGTGGATCGAGACCGAGCGCCACATAAGCCCCGCCGAGGCGCGCGCCGCGCTCGAGAAGGCTCCGGGCGTGGTGGTGGTCGACAATCCGGCCCGCGCCGAATATCCCATGCCGCTCGACTGCACGCGGCGCGACCCCGTGTTTGTGGGCCGCATACGCGAGGACACCAGCAGCGACTACGGCCTCGCCTTCTGGGTGGTGGGCGACCAAATAAAGAAGGGTGCGGCCCTCAACGCCGTGCAAATCGGCCAATACCTGCTCACCCACCGCAAGCGGTAATGCAATAAGGGAATTAACGCAGCAGTCCCCTTGAAGCCTCTGAGAGCCTCAAGGGGACTGCCGTTTTTATTATGTGTGTATGTCAATTATCAGTTGCCAAAGGTGTCGTGACCCTGAAGGTCGACGTAGCCCCACTTGCCGCCAAAGCGCACGGCTGCCACGCCCTCGGGCGTGAAGTGGTAGGAGTCGGGCAGCACCTCGCCGCCGGCGCACGGGGCGGCGTAGTCATATCGGCACGGGATTGCCACCGATCCGTCAGGCTTCACAAAGCCATACTTGCCGTTGGCATCGCAATAGAGGGCGTAGCCGCCGCTCACGGGGCCGCTCACCACCGTCTGGCCCAGAGTGCCGTCGCGGGCAATGAGCTTGAACGACGACACGGCGGGCTGCTGGTCGGCGTCATCGGCGTCGGCATCCTTTTTCTTCTTTTTGCCGTCGGCAGCCGATGGCAGCGGCTGCTCGATGCCTGCCAGCGAGTAGCCCTCGCTGAAGGGCATCATGTTTTTGGTCATGTCCACATCGGCGGTGAAATAGTTTGAGGCAATCACCTGCTCGCCGCTGTGGTTGATGAAGCCGTAGCTGAGCCCGTCGACGGTGACCGACGCAAGGCTGTCGCTGAAGTCGCCCGGCTTGGTGCCGAAGCGCAGATTCAGCACCACAGCACCCGTGGTGTCGACAAACTGGTAGCGGAAGGGATAGGTGGCCTCGCTGTTGTCCTGCAGCAGGGTGTCTTCAACGGCCACCGCGGCCACGCCCTCGCTGAATCCGTGGGCGTCGGCATACACAAAGGGTATGGCCACGCTGCCCTGGCGGTTGATGAAGCCATACTTCACGTCGCCGTCATCGCTGGCCAGCATCATGCAGGCGCGGCCGCTGCTGAAGGCGCAGCCCTGGCCGTCGTTGGCGGGCTGATATTTGCCGGTGGTGTTGATCACGCGCTGGCCCGTCTTGTCGATGAATCCGGTGAAGTCCTCGCTCATCACATAGGCCAGGCCCTCGCTGAAGTCATACACGTTGTCGTAGATGTAGTCCACCACCAGGCGGCCAGTGCGGTCCATGAAGCCCCACTTGAGCTGGCGGTCGTAGTTGGTCTTGGCGCCCGAAGTCTCCTTGGCCACGGCCACCATGCCATCGTGATAGTTGCGTATGTAGCCGTTGTCGCGGAAAAATCCGTAGTCGTCGCGCTCGTTGTCGAGGTCAAACGTGCGGCTAAACTGGCACGGCACCACCTCGCGGCCCTGGGCGTCGATGTAGCCCCAGTTGCCGCCGCGGCACACGGCCGCCATGCCGTCGCTGTAGTTCTGCACTATGTCGTATTGCTGCACCGCAGCCTTAAACTCTGGAGTGATGCTCACCGCAGCGGTCTGGGCGCCGGCCACGGCAGGGAGGGCAAGCGCAATGGCGGTGAGGCTGTGTAATAATGCTTTCATAATTGCTGTGATTAAAAAAATGATGTTGCACCTAATGAAAATGCCGACAAAAATAAGCAATAAAGCCCAATCTGCCCCACGCAGTGGAGAAACGGAATATTTTTGCCACCATTTTGTCGGCACTTTTGACTCGCCAAGCGCCCATTGGTTTAATCACAGCCGCGTATTGGGGCAACAGTAGCTCACCATGTGGCGGTCGTAGCTGAGCGACATCATCACGCCCCAGCCGCCCTTCACGTTGCTGTAGAGGGCCGTGGGGGTGAGGTATGACTCGTCGGCATTGATGCGTATCACCTCGTAGGAGCGCCAATAGTAGTAGAAGTCGGGGCTTATGGTCTCAAACTCGACATACACCCTGGGGTTTTCACCCTTCTGCTTGCGCGAATGCACCTTAAACGTGTAGTCCTTGCCGTCGAACAGATGGTCGTCGAACACGCTGCTCTGTCCCGCAGGCCACTGGCCGTAGGGCTTGGTTAGCAGGCTGTTGGCGAATATCACGTCGCTGGAAGTGTAGGTGTCGTTGGTCACATACACCGGAATAGAGATGCCGGGCATAATCGCAAGGGAGTCGTCGGCAACGCCCAGCACCCGCAGGCGGTAGTAGTTGCGCTCGCCGGCGGGGTCGTGGATGCGCAGGGTTATCTCCATCACCGAGTCGAGGCCATTGAACCACTGCTGGTCGGAGGGGAAAACACCGGGGTAGTAGCCAGCCTCGCTGTAATACACCTGCGTGCCCACCACCTCCACCTGCTGCGGCCGCTCGACGCGGGTCGAGGCCGAGGCGTCGTCGAAGCCCGGCGCGCTCACATTCAGCACCATCTCATCGCCCACACGGGGCACATAGTCGCAGGTGTAGTAGTAGGGGGTGCTGTCGTTGTACTGCAGGGTGTAGGTGTCGGTGCCGTTCACCGTGAGCACCGCCGTGGCGTCCTTAATCACCACCAGATTGTGGTACATGGTGTCGTATTTCTCATAGAAATCCAGGTCGTCGCCCGGCTTTTTGGTGCTCGACACCGTGGGGTTGCTGGCCACGGTGAACGAGCGCGCTATGCAGGCGCTGAACTTCTGGCCGGGCGCCACAAGCGCGCTGATTGAGATGCGGCTCTTGGTGTCGCGGTCGAAGTCCATAATCTTTTCGCAGCTGCCGAGGGCCATCAGGGCAACAATTGCCAGCACGGCCGATAATATTCTTTGTTTCATTGTGATATCTGTAGCTAAAATTTATGCGTTAAACTCACCGACGGCATAAACGGGAACGGGCACACGCCCTTAAGCACCATTTTGCCATTGTGATAGCCCACATACACATTGCTCACGTTGTAGTGGTTGTAAACGTTGTAGATGCCCAGGCCTATCGAACTCTCGCCATAGCGGCTCAGGATTTTGAGCGACGCGTTAATGTCGAGGTGGTGGGTGTCGGGCAGTTTGAAGTCGTTGATGTCGCGATAGGTTTGATAGGGGTTGGCCGGCACTTCCTCACCGCTGAAGTCGTAACGAAACAGTTGAGCTTCATTAAACGCCAGGTGCGGCCCGATGCCATGTATAAAGTAGCCATACATGTAGCGCGGCTGGCCGTTGATTTTCTCATAAAGGCGCGGGCTGTAGACCACCACATAGGGCACCGAGCCGCGGCGCCCCGTCTGATAGGCCCACGCAGCACTGAGGTCGAGGCTAAGCCGGTGCGACAGCCTGAAGCTGTGGCTGAGGTTAACCGACACATTGTTGCGGTGGTCGGCCGAGGCATAGAAGTCGCGCCCGCCGTTCAGCTCCTCACCGGGGCGGTTGAACGAGCGCAGCGACTTCGACCAGGTGTAGCTCACCCACCCTGTGGTGGCTTCCACCTTGCGCTCCACCAGCAGTTCCACGCCATAGCTGCGGCCGCCGCCAATGGCCACAATGTCGCGCCAGTTGCGGTTGGCCACGAAATAGGTGGCGCCGTCGCGGTATTCGAGCACATTGTCGAGCGTCTTGTAGTAGCCCTCAACGGCCACGTCGAAGCCGTGCCAGCTGTAGTTGAGCCCGGCTCCGTAGATATTGCTGGTCATGAGCGGCACATCTTTGGTAACCGGCACCCAGATGTCGCTAGGCATCACCAGGCTGTTGGTGGTGAGGCGGTGAATGCCTTGCGACATTCTGGCATACGACAGCTTCAGGGCCAGCGGCTCGGCCAGCTTGAAGCGCACCGAGGCGCGCGGCTCAAGCGCGAGATAGGTCTTTTGGTCAACGAAATATGAGCTTAGCCTGAGGCCGTAGTTCAGCTTCAGCCAGCGTGCTATGGTGTAGTCGTCTTCGGCATAGGCCGAAAGGCCGTTGACCCACATGCTGGTGCCGCTCTCGTAGTCGAGGCTGCTGTGCTGCGTGATGTAGTGGTCGCTGACAGGGCCGGGAAGATCCACATCCCAGTTCAAACCGCCCTTGAATTGCTGCTCGAAGTTTTCCTTCACCACGTGGGTGGTGGGCTTCAGCCACTGCTTCGACAACTTGGCGCCATAGCGCACCACATGCCGCCGGCCTGCGTTGAGCACGGCGTCGGCCGTGATGGCCAAATCCTGCACGCCCGAGTGGTTGGATATGCTGCTGCTCATGCTGTTGAGGTAGTACAGCCTATACACATCGTCGATGCGGTTGAGGTAGCGCACCGAGCTGATGAGGTTGTACATATACTGGCTGTAGCTGAGGTTCACATTAAGGCGGTGCCGCGGTGTGACAAACGACGTGAAGTAGAGGCTGGCAAGCAGGTTGTTCCAGTTGCTCTCGGTGGTTTCGCTGCGGTTTTCCTCGGTTCGGCTCTGCTCGTCGTCAAACACATCCAGGTCGCCAACGGTGTCTTTCACCTTGTGGCTCTCGGAGGGCGACTCGTTGTCGACGTCACGGCCATAATACACCACCGCCGAGAGCCGGTTGGCCTCGCTGAAGCGGTGCACGAGTTTGGCTGTAATGTCATAGTACTCCATGTTGGAATATGGCTGCATGGCGTCGGGGTTGTCGTAGAACTTCTTCAGTATGGGCCGGGCCAGTTTGCTGAAATACGACACGCGCCCCGCCACGTTAAACGAGGTGTGCCCCTTCCATATCGGGCCTTCGGCCTGAATGCGGCTCGACAATATGCCCACGCTCAGCAGACCGTAGTAGCGGTTGAAGTCGCCATCCTTAAGGCCTATGTCGACCACGCTCGACAACCGCGAGCCATACCTGGCCGGGAATGCGCCGCGATAGAAGTTGATGTTTTGCACCATGTCGGGGTTGATGGCGCTCACAAACCCGCGCATGTGCTCGGCATTGTAGATGGCCGAGCCGTCGATGGTGATATAGTTCTGGTCGTAGTCGCCGCCGCGCACAAACAGCCCCGCAGTGCCGTCGCTGCCCGACTGCACCCCGGGAAAGCGCTGTATGGCCTTCAGCACATCGGGCTCGCTGAAAAACACTGGCACCGACATTATTTGCTTCTGGCCAAGCGACACAGCGCTCATTTGCGACGAAGCCACGCCGAAATTGCTGCGGCTGCCATACACCACCACATTATCAAGGGTCACGCCACGGGCCAGACGGCTGCTGTCGGCAGCAGAAGCCGCATCGGCAGCAGCAATGTGAGCCTGGCACGACACAAGCAGTATTAGTCCCAGCAATGTTCTCATATCACTTCACCTTTTTGCCCCTGAGCGCCACCCTCACATAGGAAGAAGCCGCCGAAAAGCCTTCTATATCGTGTTTCTCATCTACTATAATCCTTCCTTTATCGCCATTGATGTCGATGGCCACCACCTTAATGATGTGAGTGTTAACATCTATAAAATCATAATGCCACATACTTATCATTTTGGCAAGCAGCTTTCGTCCTTCAATTTCATAACTATATTTATAACCTCCAATCCACCCGTTAAACTTCATGGTGAAATCTGAGCCAATGCTGTCGGGGAAAGTATAGTTTTCTGTGTCTTTAATTTTGCCAGATATGCGTTTGTTGTCATAGCATATTGCGTATTCAGATGTCCAATCGTAGTGTGCAAATGCGCTGTCGCGCAGTTCTCTGGTGTATTTTAAGTTGGCGTCAACGAGCTTGCCACTCTCCAAGAACGCCTTTCCATCGCCATCCTGCACACGGGTGATTTTGCCATCATCACCTCCCGACGGGTCATCGTCGCCACACGAAACAAACGACATTGCGCAGCACGCCACCACCGCTATCAGCAACAATCTATAAGTTCTCATTTTCATTATAAATTTTACAGTTAAACAATATGTGCAGGCAACATAGTCACTTCACCTTTTTGCCACTGAGAACCACTCTTTCATAGGTTGAGGCTAACGAGAAACCTTTGATGGCAGAAACGCATTTCACGTCCACTATCAGCCTACCAGTTTTCTTCTTCGAGTATAAGTCAATGGCAACCACCTTAAATGTGTGGGGTGAATCAATGTAGCTTTGCCATTCGTATTCAATAAGAGTTGCTATCAGTTTACGCCCACTGATTTCATACCTATATTCATACATTGACATTAGCGATAATACCATTGTGTTATCAGCGTTAATGTTTATTGGCCATCTGGTATATGACTGATTGTCAGACACGTCTATTTTCTGAGAAATGCGTTTGCTATCATAGCATATTGCATATTCAAATGTCCAATCGTAGTGCGAAAAAGCACTGTCGCGCAATTCTCGGGTGTACTTTAAGTTGGCGTCAACGAGCTTGCCGCCCTCAAGAAACGCCTTTCCGTCGCCATCTTGCACACGGGTGATTTTGCCGTCATCACCTCCTGACGGGTCGTCGTCGCCACACGAAACAAACGCCATTGCGCAGCACGCCACCACCGCTATCAGCAACAATCTATAAGTTCTCATTTTCATTATACAATTTTACAGTTAAACAATATGTGCAGGCAGCATAGTCACTTCACCTTTTTGCCGCTGAACACTATCCTTTCATAGGTTGAGGCCAACGAGAAGCCCTTTATGGCAGAAACACATTTTTGGTCTATTATAATTCTTCCCGTTTTCCCCTTAGAATACAAGTCAATGGCAACAACCTTTAATGTGCGGGGAGTATCTTTAAAACTTTGCCATGGGTATTCAATAAGGGTCGCAATCAACTTTCGTCCTTCAATCTCATACCTATATTTATACATTTGCAACGTATGCAATACCAGAGTGCTGTCTGCATATATGTTTGTTGGCCACAATCTGTATGGTTGATTGTCCGACTCGTCTATTTTCTGCGATATACGTTTGTTGTCATAACATATCATATAATTGAATGTCCAATCGTAGTGTGAGAAGGCGCTGTCGCGCAGTTCTCGGGTGTACTTTAAGTTGGCGTCAACGAGCTTTCCGCCCTCCAAGAATGCCTTTCCGTCGCCATCTTGCACGCGTGTGATTTTGCCGTCATCTCCGCCACCCGACGGTTCATCGTCACCGCACGAAACAAACGCCATTGCGCAACATGCCACCGCCATTATCAGCAGCAATCTATAAGTTCTCATTTTCATTATAAATTTTACAGTTAAACAATATTATAATGTCACTAATGGCTCATACGAGAAAGTTCCCAAAAATTCATTGAATTTATTATAACAACTCAAAGACATCTCATACACGCCACGAGCTGTAAAGGTCACATTCAGCACGCCACCGCTTACACTATTGACCACGGCCGTGCCTTCAGCTACTGCATCCTCCCCTTTTGGCGAATATATCGAATACTCTACCCTTGAAATTTGGCTTCTATTAATTTGTGAGGAACTTGGATAGTAGCTGGCAGCAGTGTTGGGTGCTATCTCACCTTGCCCGATACTGCAAATAAGCGGTCCATACACTGGAGTTGGTACAACATGATTATAATATTTGCGCTTATTCATATCCTTATAGGGACCATAGCCAGGAGCATGACGCATTAGTGGGGCAGCACCCCACTTAGACTCATACATTCCACTTACACTTGATTTTACGGCAGAGTGGTCTCCTTCATAATAATTAATTTTAAGCACCTTGGCCTCTGAAACCTCTGAATAATAATCATCAGTCCAATATTTGGATAAATTTGGGCTGCCGTCATCATTCTTATTTATCCAACAGACAGAACCACCATCGGACATATTCCATGCATAGCTATGACAATTGTATGTCTGACTTGAGTTTTTCAGCATTGTAGCTGCAGGAAACATTGCACAAAATTTCTCATCAAGTTGTTTTAATGTTGAAGGATCTAATTCCTTATACAAAATGACTTTGATTTGCTGGCCGCCCTTTGTTGAAATGGTTGCATAAGTGGCGTCTTGTGCACCACATATTGCAGCGACTGATATCAAAACAGTTAGTAATGTCGTTCTCATAAATGTTGTGGTTTTTAACGTGAAACTATTTGAGACACCTTGGTATACATGTCTGCTTCCTGAACATTCCCGGCGAACTTAAGAAAATCTTTCAGCACTTGCTCATCCTCCACCGAAACGTTTCCTTCTGCAAGCTTAATTTGGGCATTAATCAGCAACGAGTGCTGCACATTGTAGATGGAACAATTCGGGTCCTTCAGTTTCTTTTCAAGCACAGAATTTGAGATTTTCTCAAGTTTAACAAGATTATCACCCACATATAATGCGGGCAATTGCTTCGAGGCTAAATAAAGTTCAACAAAGCCAAGATTAGTGATGTTTGACAGTTTGCGATAGCGTGCAGGCATTGCTTTCGGGGCAAAATTAACATCACGATAGAAATTCAACAGCTTTTCCGGAGCATCCGTTCTGTTTTTCAATTCCTGAAAACCATTGAAATTGTTGAACACAACATTTGCTCCATCAAGTTCATTGTTGTATGCAAAATAGATGCTGTGAAGAGGGTGACTGGCACACGTAGCGACCAACTCATCGGTTGGCATTGTTTTCAACACATCTTCAGGAATTTGACACGCATCCAGCATTTCCTCCAGTGACTGATATTGAATCCAGTTGGCAGGAGAGGTGATAGAGTCAAAAGAAAATGACTGCCCGCTTATGGACATTTGCCCTAATCTTTCTGTCATAACTGCATCCGAGCAAGAGCACAGTGCAATGCATAGGACGCCTAATAATAAGACCTTTCTCATATCGGTTTATTTAGGTTTAAAAAACAATCATCTCACTGTTTAATTATTGGTTTGTGTTATGCTGGCGCAAATATATGTGAAATAATTTAAATTGCAAACAAATCCGTTTTTTTTGTTGTTTTTTTTTCAGATTTAGGGCGTGGAGGGTAAGGATTCACGCATTTGCATTACGACTGTGCGGCGGTTTATGCGTTGTAAACGCGTAATTATAAGCCGCTTAAGACAGAAACATGGCATACACTGAAAAAGTGACAATCCCTTTAGGGATTGGATATGTGTAGGCAGGTATGCAGCGGAGGCGCAGCCGACGCGAAATGCCTGCTAAGCGTCCTCCTCAGCCATGCATTCCATAGGAATGCGACCGCTGCCGCCCTGCATGCTACAGCAACCTAATAATTTGTGAATCAGCATTATCCGTCTGTTGTCGCATTCCTCTGGAATGCCTGTGTGGGGGCGACAGCATTGCAGGCATTTCGCGCGGACTGCGCTACCGCTACGCCCGCACTGCATACCTGCCTACACATATCTTATCCCTAAAGGGATAATGTCATTGCTAATACCTCATTGCAACAAATGCCACAACAATGCTGCTTTTTCAGAGCTCGCGGCATGCCGCGTCCGACGGGCGTAGCCCCATACTGCCGCAAATACATGAAATCAAAATCACCCAAATACGCTTTCATTGGCCGTAATTGTTTATTTGCGTAGTTATCTGATTTGCAGCGATTTGCGGTGGACGTGGCATGCCACACGGCTGTCCCAAGAAAATTTTAACAGTCCAGAAATACGGGTTATTTGCGCTCC
>CAVKDU010000035.1:0-31292 GCA_963655175.1 Wujia chipingensis
AAGTTCATTTTCCATGGTGCAAAGTTCTGAAATCTTCCACACTTTACATCATATTCTCCCCACTAAATTTCTACTGCGCCTTAATCAGGGCATTAAAAAAGGGCTTTGCCGGTGTGGCAAAGCCCTTTTTGTGTATTGGGGTTTCTGTTTTTTTTTACTGCTCGATTTCGATGAGCGGGGTGTCGGCCAACACGGCGTCGCCTTCGGCAACGAGCACTTGGCGCACGATGCCGGTGTAGTCGCTTGTGATGGCGTTCTCCATCTTCATGGCCTCAAGGGTGACCACCGTTTCGCCGGCAACAACCTTGTCGCCCGGTTTGACGAGGATCGACACCACGCGGCCTGGCAGCGGCGCATCGACTGTGTAGCCTGTGATGGGCTGCTGGGGTGCGGCGGCGGGAGCCTCGGGGGCTACGGGTGCGGCGGCCTGCTGTGGCTGCTGAGCCTGAGGCTCGGGTTTGGCGTCGCTGATTTCAATTATGTGGGCTCCGGCCAGCACGGCGTCGCCTTCGGCCACAAGCACTTGGCGCACGTATCCGTCGCAGTCGGCCTCGATGCTGTTTTCCATCTTCATGGCCTCGAGCGAGGCCACCACGTCGCCCTTCTTCACACGGTCGCCCACCTTCACGTTGATGGCGGTGACGCGGCCGGGCAGCGGCGAGTCGACGGTGTAGCCCGTAACGGCCTGCTTGGCTGCGGTGGCAGTGGCCTGCGTGGCAGCCTTGCCGCCGTTTTTGGCGGCGTAGGCTTTCACTTTTTCATTTTTGAGGAACGTTTTTGCCACCATCGGGAACAGCTCGAGCAGCAGCACCTCCTTCTCGTTGGCGGCAAGTTTCACACCGCCAGCCTCGGGCAGGGTGGGATTTGGCTGCATCTTGTATTTCGACGTGTCGTAGGGAGTCTCCTCGCGCACGCCGCATATCTTCATGCGGAAGTCGGGGTCGATGGCCACCGGAGTGTGGCCATACTCGCCCTTAACCAGGCCCACAAACTGCGAGCTCTTGTTGGTGTAGGGCTCGCGGCCCGCGCGCTCGTCGATGGCGCAGTTCACGGCCTGCGCGCCCACAATTTGCGATGTGGGCGTCACCAGCGGCGGCAGTCCGGCAGCCAGGCGCACGGGCGGAATCAGCTCCATGGCGCGCGGCAATATCTCCTCGGCGCCGAGCTGCTTGAGCTGGGCCACCATGTTGCTATACATGCCGCCCGGAATCTCGGCCCGCTTCACATTCTCGTTGGGGGCGGGGAAGCCGAAGTACTGCTCTATTTGCTGGCTGGCGCTGAGCAGCGTGTCGAAGTCGTCGCTCTTGGCGGCCTCCACGGCGGTGTCGAAGAGGCTATCAACGCTGGCAGGCAGCGTGTCGGTGAGCGGATTGAAGGGCTTGGGCTCGGGCTTTTCCTTGCCAAACACCGACAGCTCGAGTTCCTTGCGGATGGTGCGCAGCTCGGTGTTGATCTTAGCCACGGCCTCCATGTTCACGCCCAGGTCGATGCCCAGCTTTTTGCAGAACACATACACCAGTTCCAGTGCCGGGGCGCCTGTGCCGCCGCCAAACCACCAGCAGTTGGTGTCGACAATGTCGACGCCTGCCACAATGGCGGCAAACACCGATGCCAGGCCGTAGCCCGGGGTGCAGTGGGTGTGGAAGTCGAGCGGCAGATTGATGTGCTGCTTAAACAGCTTCACCAGCGCGCTCACGCGCTGCGGCGGAATCAGGCCCGACATGTCCTTGATGGTGATCATGTCGCAGCCCAGCGCCGCCATTTGCTGCGCCTTGTCGAGGAAATACTCGTCGGTGAATACGGGGGCGGGATTCTTCTTGCCCTTGAGCCTGTCGAGCAGCGACAGCTTGGGATATTTGGGGTCGACGGTGTAGCACACGGCGCAGTCGGCAATGCCGCCATACTGCTTCACATATTTCACAGTCGACTTCACATTGTCCACGTCGTTGAGCGCATCGAAAATGCGCATTATTCCCAGGCCGCTCTCAATTGCATTGCGGCTGAAGCCGTCGATAATCTCGTCGGTGTAGGGTGAATAGCCAAACAGGTTGCGGCCGCGCGACAAAGCGGTGAGCTTCGACACGTTGCCGATGGCCTTGTGTATGCTTTCAAGTCGTGTCCATGGATTTTCGCCCAGATAGCGCATCACCGAGTCGGGAACTGCTCCGCCCCACACTTCCATTGCATAGAATCCTGCATCTTTGTAGTATGGTAGGCATCGGTCGATTTGTTGCTGAGTCATGCGTGTAGCAAACGATGATTGCTGTCCGTCGCGCAAGGTTAAGTCACGAATTTTTAACGATTTAGCCATAATAAAAATTATTTAATCTAAAAAACTTTTCCTTTTAGGCGTCGGCTGTGCCTTTCCCCATTGTTTAGCGCAGCCACACCTGCGGCCATATTCCTCTGAATAAGCCCGTTGCATGCCAGTTGTGGCCGCATTCGGCAGCGGCTCGCACACTGCATGCGCTGCAAATATAGCGATTTGCCGCGAAATAATAATTAACACTCCGTTAAATTTATTATACGGGGCTCAAAAAAATCCACCCCAACATTTAGCCTCCGCGCGCCAAAACCGGAAAACGGCGCTGGCGTAGGCGGGCGGGTTGCAGAATAGAGGTTTTTTACCTAACTTTGTGGAATTACTCACTATAAGCTAACTATCTTAACGCGATATGAATACAACTGCAAGACGAGTGGCAGCCTTTGCGCTGCTTGCGGTGGCGGTGGCCGCCGCGTGGGCCGCCGTGCCGGCGGGATACTACGCCTCGCTCAACGGCAAGAGCGGTCAGGCACTGAAAAATGCCGTGCACGAGCTGGCGGCAAAGCACACTGTGCTGAGCTACAACAGCCTGTGGGACTACTTCCCCAGTACCGACTGCTATCCCAACGACCGCGGCCGCGTGTGGGACATGTATAGCGACAACAACTACCGCTTCCGCGGCACAAGTCCCGTGAGCGGCATGAACAAGGAGCACTCGTTCCCCAAGAGCTGGTGGGGCGGCACGCAGATCGACGCCTACACCGACCTCAACCACCTCTACCCCTCCGACGGCCCGGCCAACATGGCCAAGAGCAACTGGCCTCTGGGCGAGGTGCAGCAGGCCACGTTTGACAACGGCGTGAGCCGCATAGGCACGCCTGTGACCGGCCAGGGAGGCGGCGCCGGCACGGTGTTTGAGCCCGACGACCGCTATAAGGGCGACTTTGCCCGCACCTACTTCTACATGGCCACCTGCTACCAGAACTACAAGTGGAAATACACCTATATGGTGAACAACAGCGACTGGCGCACGCTGAACCAGTGGTCGGTGAACCTGCTGCTGAAGTGGGCGCGCCAAGACCCCGTGAGCGACAAGGAGAAGGACCGCAACGACGCCGTGTATCGCGTGCAGAACAACCGCAACCCATTTATCGACAACCCCGAGCTGATAGAATACATTTGGGGCGACAAGGCCGGGCAGGTGTTTAACACCGACGGCGGCGACACGCCCGGCGGCGACCCCGAGCTCATCACCCCCACACAGGGCACAGTACTCAACTTCGGCGATGTGGCCATTGGCCGCAGTGCCAGCATGGTGCTGTATGTGAAGGGCATGAACCTCACCAACAGCCTCAGCCTGCAGCTCTACCGCTCGGACTACCGCATGTTTTCAATTCCGGTGTCGTCGGTCGACCGCTCGTCGGCCATGACGGCCGACGGCTACCCCCTCACCGTAACCTACACCCCCACCGCCATAGGCCAGCACAAGGCCAAGCTGCTGCTTAGCGACGGCGGCCTGGTGGGCAGCGTGGGCGTGGAGCTGGAGGCGCGCTGCCTGCCGGTGCCGTCGCTGAGCGCCGTCACCGCGCTGCCTGCGCAGGAGGTGACCGACTCAAGCTTTGTGGCCACGTGGACGGCAAGCCCCGACACCATCGACTTCTATGTGGTGACGCGCACCATATATGACCAGAGCGGACATGTGGTGAGCCGCGACGAGGTGAACACCGACGAGACGTCGTATCGCTTCGACGACCGCCAGCCGGGCCAGACCCACACCTACTCTGTGAAGGCATCGCGCCTGGGCTACACCTCGGCCGAGAGCAATGTGGTGACAGTTGACGCCAGCGGCGTGAGCGGTGTTGAGGCCGACCGCCCCGTGGCGTTCATAGCCACCGATGGCGGCGTGATAGTGAAGTGCGGCGAGCCTATGGAGGGAGTGCGCATCTACTCGCCCAGCGGCGCGCTGGTGAAGGGCTTTGAGCAGCTGTGCAGCGACGACCGCATAGCACTGCCCATGGGCGTGTATGTGTTCACCGCGACCAATTCCACCCGCCCCGTGAAGCTGATAGTGCGCTGATTTTTTTGACGAATCAGGCGGCACCTCGGCAATGCAAGAAAATGAACGAGTTCATTTCTTGACATTGCGCTAGGTTTGCACTAATTTTGAATAAATTCGGCGGCACCTCGGCAATGCAAGAAAATGAGCGAGCTCATTTCTTGGCATTGCGCTCGGTTTGCACTAATTTTGCAAAGAAATTCACATTGGTTTAACTGCTAAAAACTTACAACTACGACTGGCATGACTAAATGGCGCATCGAAGACAGCGCCGAACTATATAACATTCACGGCTGGGGACTGCAATACTTCTCGGTCAACGAAAAGGGTCACATCACTGTCACTCCCAAGCGCGACTGCGTGGGGGTTGACCTGGTGGAGGTTATGGACGAACTGCGCGCGCGCAACATCACGGCGCCGATTCTGCTGCGCTTCCCCGACATTCTCGACAACCGCATCGAGAAAATATCGAGCTGCTTCAAGCGCGCCGCCGAGGAATATGAGTATGCGGCCCAGAACTTCATCATCTACCCCATCAAGGTGAACCAGACGCGGCAGGTGGTGGAAGAGATTGTGAGCCACGGCCGTAAGTTCAACATAGGCCTTGAGGCCGGATCAAAGCCCGAGCTGCACGCCGTGCTGGCCATCAACATGGCCGACTTCAGCGACAACTCGCTGATTATATGCAACGGCTACAAGGACGAGAGCTATGTGGAGCTGGCGCTGCTGGCCCAGAAGATGGGCCGGCGCATATTTCTGGTGGTGGAAAAGCTCAACGAGCTGCAGCTGATAGCCCGCGTGGCCAAGCGCCTCAACATGCGCCCCAACGTGGGCATGCGCATAAAGCTGTCGAGCAGCGGCAGCGGCAAGTGGGAGGAGAGCGGCGGCGACCGCAGCAAGTTTGGCCTTAACACCAGCGAGCTGTTTGCGGCACTCGACTTCCTGCGCACCAACGACATGACCGACTGCCTCAAGCTAATCCACTTCCACATTGGCAGCCAAATCACTAAAATACGCCGCATCAAGAATGCCCTGCGCGAGGCGTCGCAATTCTATGTGCAGCTCACCAAGCTGGGCTTCGGCATCGACTTCATCGACATAGGCGGCGGCCTGGGCGTTGACTACGACGGCACACGCTCAAGCGCCAGCGAAAACAGCATGAACTACTCCATTCAGGAGTATGTGAACGACGCCGTTTACACCTTTGTGGACGTGTGCAACAAAAACGGCCTGAAGCACCCCAACATCATCACCGAGAGCGGGCGCTCGCTCACCGCCCACCACTCGATTCTGGTGGCCGAGACGCTTGAAACCACCTCGCTGCCCAAGTGGGACGAGGAGCACGACAAGGTGGCCGACGACGACAACGACCTGGTGAAGGACCTCTACGAGATTTGGGACAAGATTAACCAAGTGCGCCTGCTTGAGGACTGGCACGACGCGCTGCAGATTCGCGAGGAGGCACTCGACCGCTTCAGCCTGGGCCTGATTGACCTGCGCACGCGCGCCATGGTGGAGAAGCTGTTCTGGTCGGTGGCCCGCGAGGTGCACCTCATTTCCAGCGAAATGAAGCACATGCCCGAGGAACTGCGCGGTGTGTCCAAGATGCTGCCCGAAAAATACTTCTGCAACTTCTCGCTGTTTCAGTCGCTGCCCGACAGCTGGGCCATCGACCAAGTGTTTCCCGTGGCGCCGCTCGACCGCCTCAACGAGCGCCCCGACCGCATGGCCACCCTGCAAGACATCACCTGCGACAGCGACGGCAAGATAGCCAACTTCATATCCCCGCAGGGCGTGGCCCACGCGCTGCCCGTGCACTCGCTGCTCCCGGGCGAGCACTACTATCTGGGCGTGTTCCTCGTGGGAGCCTATCAGGAGATATTAGGCGACATGCACAACCTATTCGGCGACACCAACGCCGTGCATATCAACGTGTATAAGGACCACTACCGCATCGACCAGGTGATTGACGGCGAAACGGTGGCCGAGGTGCTCGACTATGTGCAATACAGCCCCAAGCAGCTGGTGCGCAACGTGGAGTCGTGGGTAACCGAGTCGATTCGCACAGGCAAAATCACCAGCGACGAGGGCAACGAGTTCATTCGCAACTACCGCTCGGGCCTGTATGGCTACACCTATCTGGAAACCAACTAAAGCCCGGCCGATGCGATACTTCATGAGGCTCGCCTACTGCGGAGCCAACTACCACGGCTGGCAGGTGCAGCCACACGACTGCTCGGTGCAGCAAACCATCGAGCAGGCGCTGGCCATGGTACTGCGCACGCCCACGCCCGTCACTGGCGCGGGCCGCACCGACACGGGCGTGAACGCGGCCATGATGATAGCCCACTTCGACACCGCCCGGCCCATAGCCGACTACCGCAAGCTGGCCCACAGCCTCAACGGCATTCTGCCGCGCGACATAGCCATCTACACGATATTTCCCGTGGCGCCCGATGCCCACGCGCGCTTCGACGCCACCAGCCGCACCTACAAGTATTTTGCCCACACATGCAAGTCGCCCTTCCTGCACGACCGCAGCTGGCGCTGCCGCCCCGACCTCGACTTCGAGCTGATGAACGAGGCCGCCGCCCGCCTGCCTGAATACACCGACTTCACCTCGTTTAGCAAGCTGCACACCGACGTGGCCACCAACAACTGCCGCATCACTCACGCGCAGTGGGCCCTTGAGCCCGACGGCCAGTGGGTGTTCACCATCACCGCCGACCGCTTTCTGCGCAACATGGTGCGGGCCATAGTGGGCACACTCACCCTGGTGGGCTACCACAAGATAGGCGTCGACGAGTTTTGCCGCATAATCGAGAGCAAAGACCGCTGCAAGGCCGGCACCTCGATGCCCGGCCACGCCCTGTATTTGTGGAACATCACCTACCCCTACCCAATAGAGTAACACATACGCAACACAATGACCGCAACCACGCCAGCCGCCGCCAAGCGCAACACCAGCATCAGCATCTGCAAGGGCCTGGCCATCATCCTCATGGTGATGGGCCACACCGAAGGGCCGCATCTGCTGGTGAACTTCATCTACCTCTTTCACATGCCGCTGTTCTTCATCACGGCAGGCTACTTCTTTGGCAAGCGGCACGCCGCCCAGCCGTGGGAGTTCTGCGTGAAGCGCGTCAAGGGGCTGTATGTGCCGTTTGTGAAGTGGAGCGTGTTTTTCCTCATCATCCACAACCTGCTGTTCAAGGTGGGCATCCTCAACGAGCAGTATGGCAACTGGAACGGAGGCGTCACCCACCCCTACACGCTGCGCGTGATGCTGCAGCGGCTGGTGACCATAGTCACCGGCATGGGCGGATACGACGAGTTTCTGGCCGGCGCATTCTGGTTTTTCAGGGCGCTGCTGGTGGTGAGCATAGTGTTCCTCATACTCTACCGCGCGCTCGACGGGCGGCGCCGATGGCTCACCACCGACGCCACACTGGGCGTGATAGCCATTGGCGCACTGGCATTCGCCCTTGTGAAAATAGAGTTCGGCCTTAAAATCACCACCCTGGTGCAGGGCGGCATCAGAGAGTGCTGGGGCATGTTCTTCTTCGCCTTCGGCGTGTTCTACCGCCGCCACGAGGCGCGCTTCAGGCAGCACTGGGCACTCACCGCCGTCTACGCCGCGCTGCTCGTGGGCGGCTCGGCCCTGAGCCTGCACGGCATGAACCTCACCCCCAAGCCCTACGACGTGGCCACACTGCCCGTGACTGGCATCATAGGCTTCCTCATGACCCACCACATAGCCACCGCCATCGACCGCCACCCCGGCCGCCTGCGCAGCCTGCTGTGCTACTGCGGCGACAACACCCTCTACGTGTTTGTGTTCCACATATGCGCCTTCAAAGTGGTCACCGCCCTCAAAATCATGGTCTACGGCCTCGACTGGCACCAGATGGGCACCCACATGGTGGTTCACCTCAACTCCGACACCGACGGCTTCTTCCTGCTCTACACCCTGGCCGGCACCGCCCTGCCGCTGCTGTGCCACCGCCTCTACCGCCGCCTCACCGCCGCAACAACTTCACCCTCCTGATTGACACGCAACCAGAATGACACGCATGACATTTCACAATATTTTTGGGGGTGCAGGGGGGTGAAATGGCGCAAAAAGTAGTAAATTTGCTACTTAATAGACAACTGCGGCTATATGGACTTCAGAACTACAATTAAAACTTCGGACAATCAGGGCATTATGCATCACAGCGATGCCGTGATGCTCATCGGTTCGTGCTTCAGCGACAACATCGGGGCCAAGCTGGCCGGCGCCATGATGAATGTGGACATCAACCCGTTTGGCACCATCTACAACCCCATGAGCATCGCCGCCTCGGTTGACCGCATCATCAGCGGCGAGCCGGTGGCGGGCGTTGACCTGTTTTCGGCCAACGGGGTGTGGAACAGCTACTGCTTCCACTCGCGCTTCTCGATGCCCGACAAGGGCATGGCGCTTGAGCGCATGAACCAGCGCATCGCCGCCGCCCACAGCCACCTCAGGCAGTGCCAGACTCTGGTGATAACGCTGGGCACGGCCATCGTCTACAGGCTGAAGTCTACGGGCCAGGTGGTGAGCAACTGCCACAAGGTGCCGCAGCACGAGTTCACGCGCAAAATGGAGAGCGTGGAGGCCATCACCGCGGTGCTTGCGGCCACGGTGCAGCGGCTGCACGAGTTCAATCCCGGGCTGCGCGTGCTGTTCACCGTGAGTCCCATAAGGCACATTGCCGACGGGCTGGCGGCCAACTCGCTGAGCAAGGCCACCCTGCGCGTGGCGGTGGCCAATGTGTGCCGCCTGACGAAGCTGTGCGGCTATTTCCCGGCCTACGAGATTATGAACGACGACTTGCGCGACTACCGCTTCTATGCCGCCGACATGGTGCACCCCAGCGAGGTGGCGGTGGAATACATTTGGCAGGCGTTCCAGGCCACGTATTTCGACGACGCCTCGGCACAGGCCATTGCCCGCTGCGAGCGTGTGGCCCGGCGCCTGCGCCACCGCCCCATGAGCGCCAACCGCGAGGTGGTGGAGCGCTTCAACGCCGACACGCGCAGCGTGGTGCGCAACCTGGTGAGGGAATACCCCTACATCGAGGCCAACCGCGAGGTGCAAAACTGCCTTATGCAGGAGTGAGAGCGGAAAAGGCCCGCTCACTCCACACAGATTAAAGAGATAAACAACACTGAGATAATGCATTCAAAAGATTGCTGTTATGAACTATACAATTAAAGAAATCGCTTCGATTCTGGGCGCCGACAATGCGTCGCTTAAACTGCCCGATGCCGTTGTGAGCCAGTTGCTCACCGACTCGCGCTCGCTCACCTATCCCGAAGAAACATTGTTTTTCGCAATCAAGACCAAAAACAACGATGGTCACCACTACATAGCGCAGCTGTATGAGCAGGGCGTGCGCAACTTTGTGGTCGACTCGCCCAGCGCGGTGCCGGCCTCGCTGACGCGCGACGCCAACTTCATCACTGTGCCCGACACCCTCGAGGCGCTGCAGGCCATTGCCACCTTCCACCGCCGCCGCTTCCGCAACATTCCCGTGATTGGCATCACGGGCAGCCGCGGCAAGACCACGGTGAAGGAGTGGCTCTACCAGCTGCTCAACGCCGACTACCACATAGTGCGCTCGCCGCGCAGCTACAACTCGCAGATAGGCGTGCCGCTGAGCCTGTGGGACATTGACGACAACACCGACCTGGCCATTATCGAGGCAGGCATATCGACCACCGGCGAGATGGCCAACCTGCAAGCCATGATACGCCCCACCATAGGCGTGATCACCAACATCGGCGACGAGCACAGCGAAGGCTTCGCCTCGATGGCCGAGAAGGCGCAGGAGAAGGCCAAGATACTCACCAACTGCGAGTGCATAGTGTATTGCGCCGACGACCCTCTGGTGACCGCCACCATCAAGCCGCTGCTCGATGTGGACGTGGCGCAGGAGATAGCGTGGTCGCGCACCGACCCCACGCGCACGCTCTACATCAAGAACACCGCGGCCACTGCCGACGGCACCGTGGTGGACTACTGCTACAGCGGCGTGCCCCACAGGCTCACTGTGCCATTCACCAGCGGCCGCGACATTGAAAACGCAATTTGCTGCCTGGCGGTGATGCTCTACCTCAACGTGAAGCCCGAGACCATAGCGCAGCGCATGGCGCGGCTCACGCCGGTGGGCACACGCCTGAATGTGATAGGCGGCGTGAACAACTGCACCGTGATTGTGGACGGATACACCAGCGACTACTACTCGCTGACGCCCGCCACCGACTTCCTTGTGCGCCGCGCCAACCCCGGCCAGAACATCACCGTGATTCTGAGCGACCTCATGACCGAGACATTCAGCGACGACGAGCTTTACATTCGCGTGAGCGAGCTGCTCAAGAGCAAGCGCGTGAGCCGCTTCATAGGCATCGGCCCCGACATGTGCCGCCACCGCCGCTACTTCGGCAGCCTCAACGCCACCTTCTTTGCCAGCACCAAGGAGTTTTTGGACAACATGTCGCAGAGCGACTTCGAAAACGAGTCGATACTGGTGAAGGGCGCGCCGCAGTTCGACTTCGGCCAGGTGGTGGACCTGCTTGAGGCCCGCCAGCACCAGACGGTGGAAGACATCGACCTGAATGCGCTGGCCTCCAACTTCAAGTTCTTCAAGTCGCTCATCAAGCCCACCACCAAGACGGTGGGCATGGTCAAGGCCTCGGGCTACGGCACGGGGTCGTATGAGATAGCCAAGACGCTGCAGGACATGGGCGCCGACTATCTGGCCGTGGCCGTGCAAGACGAGGGCGTGGACCTGCGCAAGGCGGGCATAACGATGCCCATAATAGTGCTCAACCCCTCGGTGGTGAACTACAAGGCCATGTTCATGTACAGGCTCGAGCCCGAGGTGTACAGCATAGAGGAGGCCCGCGAGCTGGTGAAGGAGGGGCGCAAATATGGCGCCAAAAACTTCCCCGTGCACATCAAGCTCGACACCGGCATGCACCGCCTGGGCTTCATCAAGCAGCAGCTGCCCGAGCTGCTCGAGCTGCTGCACAGCCAGGACATCATAAAGCCGGCATCGATGTTCTCGCACCTGTGCGTGGCCGACGAGCCCGCGCAGGACGACTACACCATGCGCCAGTTTGAATACTTCGACGAGTGCTGCGAAATCATACAGCAGTCGTTTGACTACCACATAATCCGCCACATTCTCAACACCACCGGCATTGTGCGCTTTCCCGAGCATCAGGCCGACATGGTGCGCATCGGCATTGGCCTCTACGGCATCAAGACGGTGTTTGACGGCTCGGAAGACGCCCTGCGCCCCGTGGCCTCGCTGCACTCGGTGATTATCTCGCTCAAGGAGTGGCCGGCCGGCACCACCATTGGCTATGGCCGCCGCGGCATACTCAAGCGCCAGTCGCGCATAGCCACTGTGACCATAGGCTATGCCGACGGCTTCGACCGCCACTTTGGCAACGGCCGCACCAGCATGTGGGTGAACGGCACGCTGTGCCCCACCGTGGGCAACGTGTGCATGGACGCCGTGATGGTGGATGTGACCGACGCCGACTGCAAGGTGGGCGACCATGTGGAGATCTACGGCGAGCACATACCCATTGAGCGGCTCAGCGAGGTGCGCGACACCATCCCCTACGAGATTCTCACCAGCATTTCGCCGCGAGTGAAGCGGGTGTACTACCGCGACTAACCGAAATATGCCCATTAATCAACCAAATATAATAATCAACCACAAAAAAATTAGAATCGAGAAAATGTCGATAACTTCAAAAATCACTGTTGCGGCCGCCGTGGCCGCCATGCTGTGCCACTTCAGCGCCGGCGCCTACGACTTTGAGAGCAACGGCCTTTATTACAGCCGCATAAGCGGCAAAAACGCCGAGGTAAAGGTGGACAAGCGCCTCTCGGCCGACGGCGAGAACACCTACAAGGGCGTCTACATCATTCCCGAAAAGGTGACAGCCGACGGCCAGACCTACACCGTGACTGCCATTGCCGACAGCGCCTTCAGCAAGTCGCAGGCCACCGAGGTGCAAATTCCCAACACGGTGACCACCATCGGCGAGTCGGCCTTCGCCTACGACGAGGCCCTCACCAGCATCACCCTGCCCACGGGCCTCAAGGCCATCAGCAAGACCATGCTGGCCGGCACGGGCATCACTTCGGTGCTGGTGCCCGAGGGCGTGACCACCGTGGGCTACGGCGCCTTCCAGTCGTGCCCGTCACTGCACACGGTGATGCTGCCGTCGACGCTCACCTTCATCGACGCCTACGGCTTTAACAACTGCCACAGCCTGGCCGAAATCTACAGCGCCGCCGCCAAGCCGCCCACAGCCACCGGCTGGGCCATATTCATAGGCCTGCAAAACATCGACCTGATAGTGCCCGCCAGCGCGGTCAGCGCCTATGAGGCCGACAAGGTGTGGGGCGACAAGGAGACATTCAACGTGTATCCCAGCGAGGACGTGTCGCTGTCGATGACGCTGAGCGGCACCCCGTTTGGCTCCAACTGGACGCGCCTGGCCCTGGGCAACAACTTCGGCTACAAGATTTACCGCGGCACCGACCTCATCGCAGTCACCGCTGCCGACGGCTACTACTTCCCCATCACCGCCCAAAATGTGGACTACACCATAGTGCCCACCAACATGCTCGCCGACGGCGACCCGCTCACCTTCAGCGTAGCTCCGGCAGCGGTAGGCACGGTTGAGGCCGCCCAGCACCCGGCAGTGTGGGCCAGCAGCGGCATCATATTCATTTCGGGCGACAACTACGGCACCTGGACGCGAGTCTACGACGTGTATGGCAACCTCTTCTACGAGCGCCCGTCGGTGAGCGGCGAAATCTGCGACCTGCCGCGCGGCCGCGTCTATCTGGTGTGCGTGGGCCGCTATGTGACCAAAGTATCGCTGTAACCGCCCATGGCCACACCCGACGACGAAAAATTCATGCGCATGGCCCTGGCCGAGGCGCGCGAGGCGGCTGAGTGCGACGAGGTGCCCATCGGGGCCGTGGTGGTGTGCCGAGGCAGCGTGATTGCCCGCGCCCACAACCTCACCGAGACCCTCACCGACGTCACCGCCCACGCCGAGATGCAGGCCATCACGGCCGCCGCGTCGCATCTGGGCGGCAAGTATCTCACCGAGTGCACGCTCTACGTCACCGTTGAGCCGTGCCTGATGTGCGCCGGCGCGCTGGGCTGGAGCCAGATAGCCCGCGTGGTGTGGGGCGCGCCCGACGACAAGCGCGGCTTCCACACCTACTGCCAAAACCCGTTTCACAAGCGCACCGCCCTTGAGGGCGGCGTGCTGGCCGACGAGTGCGCACGCATCATCACCGACTTCTTCAGGGCCAAGCGCTGAAAAAGGAAGCAAAACGACACAAGTAAACAATTAGAATAGGAAAAAATGAACAAGACAATCAAAGCACTGGCCGTGGCCGTTGCTCTCACTGCCGGACTCACGGCGGTGGCGCAGACGCCCAAGGCCGGAATCAATCCCGCCGACATGGACACAAGCGTCAAGCCCGGCGACGACTTCTATGAATATGCCGGCGGCGGCTGGATGAAGGCCAACCCGCTGAAGCCCGAGTACTCAAGCTATGGCATATTCGACCTGCTGGCCGACAAAAACCGCGAGCAGCTGCGCGACCTCTTCACCGAGCTCGCCACCAAAAAGCACGAGCGCGGCTCGGTGGGCCAGAAGGTGACCGACCTCTACAACCTGGCCATGGACAGCGTGCGCCTGAACCGCGAGGGCGCCGCTCCGCTCAAGGCCGACTTGGCTTTTGTGGCCAGCTTTAAGCGCGCCAACCTCACCGAGTTTCTGGCCAAGGCCCACCTCACGCTCGACAACCCCTTCTTTGGCGTGGGCGTGGACGGCGACCTGAAAAACAGCGACGTGAATGCCCTCTACATGAGCGCCGGCACCAGCGGTCTGCCCGACCGCGACTACTACCTCAACACCGATGCCGACAGCCGCAAAATTCAGACTGCCTATCGCGCGTTTCTTGCAAAAATCCTGACCATGGCAGGCTACAAGCCCGCCGCAGCCAAGCGCGCCGCAGCCACCATCTATAAAATTGAATACGCCTTTGCGCAGGCCAAGCTGAGCCGCGCCGAGGCCCGCGACTACAGCAAGCTCTACAACATACGCACCGTGGAGCAGCTGCAAAAGGACTATCCCGCCCTCAACTGGACCAAATATTTCAACCTCATGGGCCTGGGCAGCGTGAAGCAGGTGATACTGATGCAGCCCAAGGTGATGGCCGTGGCCAACAAATTCATGAGCACCCTCACCGAGCAGGAGATCCGCGACTACTGCGCCGGCCTGGTGGTGAAGGGCAGCACCAGCTATCTGAGCGACGACTTCGGCGAGGCCAGCTTCGACTTCTATGGCAAGATGCTCTCGGGCCAGAAGCAGCGCAAAGCCCGCTGGAAGCGCGCTCTGGGCTTCCCCAACTCGATGCTGGGCGAGGCCGTGGGCGAGCTGTATGTGGACAAATACTTCTCGGGCGACAGCAAGACCAAGATGCTCAAGCTCATCGGCAACCTGCGCAGCTCGCTGGCCGAGCACATTGCAGGGCTCAAGTGGATGGGCGACAGCACCAAGATTAACGCCCTTGTGAAGCTCAACACCATCACCGTGAAGGTGGGCTATCCCGACAAGTGGCGCGACTACTCGGGCCTCAACATCGACCCCACCCTGTCGCTCTACGACAACGTGAAGGCCGCCAACTACTATGAGACCCAGCGCAACTTCAAAAAACTCGACAAACCCGTGGACAAGAGCGAGTGGGGCATGACTCCGCAAACCATCAACGCCTACTACAACCCGTCGAGCAACGAAATCTGCTTCCCGGCAGCCATTCTGCAAGCGCCCTTCTTCGACGCCAATGCCGACGACGCCACCAACTACGGCGCCATTGGCGTGGTGATTGGCCACGAGATGACTCACGGATTTGACGACCAGGGCCGCAACTTCGACGCCGACGGCAACATGCGCGACTGGTGGTCGGCCAAAGACGCCGACGCCTTCAACGCCGCCGCGCAGAAGCTTGCCGCACAGTTCAACCAAATCGAGGTGGTGAAGGGCCTCAAGGCCAACGGCCAGCTCACCCTTGGCGAGAACATTGCCGACCAGGGCGGTCTGCGCGTGTCGTACGACGCCTTTAAGAAGACCAGCCAGGGCAACAGCAACGAGAAAATCGACGGCTTCACGCCCGACCAGCGCTTCTACCTGAGCTACGGACGCATCTGGGCCGAAAACGTTACCGACCAGGCCATCTATCAGCAGACCAAGAGCGACCCCCACTCACTGGGCCGCTGGCGCGTTAACGCCACCCTGCGCAACATCGACACATTCTTCAACGCCTTCGGTATCAAGCAGGGCGACAAAATGTGGCTCGACCCCGCCGACCGCGCTGTGATCTGGTAACCCAGCAGCCACACACCGCAACAACAAAAAAACGCTCCGCCTCACGCGGGGCGTTTTTTTGTTGCCCACGTCAATACGCCCCCAAAAGCGAGCATGTGAATGCGCCAAACAGCGACGAATGTTGTAGGGACGTGGCATGCCACGTCCACCGCAAATTACTGCAAATCAGCTAATTATACAAATAAATAATCACAGCCAATGGAGGTGTATTTGGTGTGGTTTTGATTTCTTGAATTTGCAGTAGGTGGGGCTACGCCCGTCGGACGCGGCATGCCGCGTCCCTACACTAAACAGCTGGTTTTGTGTGTTTTAACGCAACATTTATGCTGTTTTACGCATTTACGGTGTTCGCTCCGCCTCACGCGGGGCATTTTTTTGTTGCCGGGTTAGTGGGCGGGATGGCGGGCGGCTTTGAAGGTGGCGGGGCAGATGGGGATGATGGGGATGAATAGGAGTACGAGCAAGAGGAGTGTAATTGCTATCGCCGCAAGAATCGGGAGTATGACTATGACGCTGCAGAGAACAAACGCCTCACCCCAAGCAGAAAGGTTGTCGGGCTTTTCATCCTGGCTATCGACCCAGTGGCTCTCGACGTATTCCCTCACAAGGCGCCTTTTTACGAGCTCTTTTTTATACCAGTTGCCGCTGATTTTTTCCAACTCGGGCGCAACTATGGGCTGGGCCTCGGCCTCGAGACGGCTTTTTTTGCGCTCCTTTGCCCAATACCGATTTTCAGACTTCACCCACGACACTGCAAACAAGGCTAAGCCCACAACACCGAAGATGGTTGAACCCCAAAAGAGTTGTTTTGTGGAAAAGTCGGAATGAATGCCTAAGTAAAACATTACCACAACGGTTATGATAACCATCGACACCCTCAGCACTTTCTGGATTTTAATATTTTTCATGTCTGTCACAGTTTTGTTTCTTTTTTCGAGTGCAAATATATGCTGCCCGAAGCGCATGGCAAGGGTTTTGCAACCTTGTTGTATGTAATGTGCCGATTGCTGTATGAGATGCGCCCCCAAAAAACGGGCGAAGCCACTGCCGCAGCGTGTGCGGGCAGTGGCTTCGCGGCCATTGTGGTGTGTATGTGCGTTAATTGGCAGGATCCATTGTGAGGGTGAGGCGGTGGCCGCCTTGCAGCAGCTTCACGAAGTCGCGCACGTCGGCAGGCGTGATGCTGTCGAGGGTGCTGAGGTAGTTGGTGTTGAAGTCGATGCCATACTTGTCGCGGTCTTTGAGCATCACCATCCAGTAGGTGTTGTCGTCGAGGTCTTCCTTATACACCTTGCGCAGATACTGCTTGGCGGCGTTGAGCTGTGCGGCAGTGACGCCGTCGCGGGCCACGCGGGCCACCTCGCTGGTGATGATGGAGCGCGTCTCGGCACTCTTGCCGGCAGTGACGGTGACGTTGAGCGGCATGAATATCACCGGGTGGTCGTTGCCATTCATGTCGTCCACCACGCTGCAGTGGGTGTCGATGTGGTAGGTCCAGCCGCGGTCCTCACGGATTTCCTTAAGGAAGATGGCGCTGAACACCTGGCCGGTGATTTTGGCCAGCAGGCGGTTGCGCAGCGTGAGGGGGCAGTCGTTGGTCCAGAAGAAGTACACCTTGCTTTGCGGCGTCTGCATCTTCGACTGCCAGAAGTTTTCCTTGTCGGTGCTGAACAGGCGGTAGCCTATGTCGGCAGGCCGCTCGATGCGGCCCTTCGAGGGCAGGCTGGCCACATACTTCTCAACGAGGGTGCGCAGCGTGTCGGTGTTGAAGTTGCCCACTATGTAGAAGTCCATTTGGCCGCAGTCGCTGAAGCGGTCGCGGTACACGGCCATGATTTTGTCGTAGTCGACACGCTCAATCTCCTGCTTCGAGAGCTTTTCGGCGCCCAGCGGGTGGCGGGCATACACGTTGGAGAAGATGGAGTCGGCGAACTCAAACTTGGGGTCTTTTTGATTTTGCAGGCGCACGCGGTTCTGCTCCAAATACTGGTTGAAGGCCTTCACGTCTTTGCGCGGCGAGGTGAGCTTGAGGTAGGTGAGCTGGAACAGCGTGGCCAGGTCGCGCGGCGAGGCCGAGCCCTGCAGGCCCTGCTCGGTGCGGCTGATGAAGGTGCGCACGCTGGCGCGCTTGCCGGCAAGCAGCTTTTTGAGCTCGCTGCCGGTGAACTGGCCATAGGCCGAGAGCGACATCACGCTGTTGACGGCCTTGAGCGATGGAGCGTCGGCGGCATTGTAGTTGAGCGAGAGGCCGCCAGGAGCGGCTGCGCCAATCACCACCTCGTCGGCCTTGAATGCGGTGGGTTTCACATACACCTTGATGCCGTTGCTCAGAGTCCACACCTTGGCGCCGAAGTGGGGCACGGAGTCCTCGGCCACGATGCGGCCAGGCTCTGGCTCACTCATGAGCAGGCGGCCAAGGCGCACGCTGTCGGTGTAGGCGGTGACGGGGGCAGCCTTGCCGCGGCGGAAGGCCGCGGTGAGCGACTGCGGCGACACCTTGGCGCCGGCAGTGCAGAAGGCCACCAGAGCCACATTGCGCTCGGTGGGGCTGACGAGCGAATTGAAGTGGGCGTTGACCTGGCTGAGCGTGACGCCGTCGATTATGCGGGTGACTATGGTGCGGAAATCGTCGATCGACGGGATGGGCTCGCCGTCGAGGAAGGCGCGCACAAAGTCGCGGGCATAGCGGGTGTTGGAATACTTGTCGCGCTCGCGGTAGAGGGCGTCGACCTGCGACTCATAGTTGATGCGCGCGCGGCGATACTCGCTGTCAGTGAAGCCGAAGCGCACGGCACGGGCCACCTCGCGGGCCATGACGGCGGCGCAGCTGTCTTCCATGCCGGGTTTGGCAAAGGCTATCACCTCGAAGGCCTGGCGAGTTTTCGAAATCATGTAGTTGCGGTCGTGGGCCACAACGCGGGTGAAGGGCGACGACGGCTCTTGCGAGAGGTCTTTGAGGCGCTCGGCCAGCATGGCCGACACCACCGTGTTAAGGTAGTCGTTTTCGAAAAAGCGGGTGGTAGAAGCGTCGGCGGCAGGGAGGTCGGCGTGCTTGTAGAGCAGGCGCACCATGGACTGCGGCTGCTCGCCGTCGCTCTCCACCGACACTATTAGCTGCTCGTTGTCGGGCACCTCAACAGGGGTGACGGGCACCGCATTCTTGGGATTCTTAACGCCGCCAAACAGCTCCTTGATTTTGCCCACGGCATAGTCGGGGTCGATGTCGCCAACCACGATTATGGCCTGATTTGACGGGTGATACCACTTTTTGTAGTAGTCGCGCAGCTGCTTGTGCTTAAAGTTCTTGACCACGCTCATGAGGCCTATGGGCATGCGCTGGCCATAGAGGCTGCCGGGATACAGCTGCGGCAGGGCACGCTCGAGCATGCGGTTGGCCGCGCTGGTGCGCATGCGCCACTCGCCCTCTATCACGCCGCGCTCGGCGTCGATGTCGGCGCCCTTGAGCAGGAGGCCGTGGCCCCAGTCGCTGAGCACCAGAAAGCAGGAGTCGAGCGACGAGCGGCGGGCCGTGGGCACATTGCAGATGTTATACACCGTTTCGTCGGTAGAGGTGTAGGCATTTAGGTTGGCGCCAAACTTCACGCCAATCGACTCAAGATAGGTGATGAGCGAATTGCCCGGGAAGTGGCGGGTGCCGTTGAAGCACATATGCTCGAGGAAGTGAGCCAGACCGCGCTGGCTGTCGCCCTCCTGCACCGAGCCCACCCGCTGGGCTATGAAGAAGTCGGCGCGGTGCTCGGGATAGGCGTTGTGCCTCACGTAGTAGGCGAGGCCGTTGTCGAGAGTGCCCGTGCGCACGGCAGGGTCGGCCGGAACCGGCTCGTAGGCCCATGCGCTGACGGTGCCCGCCGCAAGGGCAAGCGCGAAGATGCGTCGTAGTAGTGTGGATTTGATCATTACTAATTCTGTTATTGCTTTTTTATTGTTGTTTTCAATCGGTTGCCTTTAGTTGCGTCAGAACACCACGCCCGCAGCCACCGTGACGCGGCTGCTGTGGATGTGGGCCGTGTAGGCAGTGCGCTGCCACTGGGCGCGCAGGCGCAGGGCGTAGGCCCGGCTCAATGCCACGTCGGCGCGCAGGCCGGCGGCGGCAGTCCATGAGTCGGAGGACAGCAGGGCGTGGCGGTCGGCCACAAGCGCGGCCAGCGACTGAAGCTCGTCGCGGGCCGTGGTCAGCAGCAGGTCGTGGCCCACATTGCCGCAATAGGTGGCGGCGGCATTGGCGGTGAGCAGCACACGGCCCGCGCGCCAGCCGGCACGCACATCGGCGCTGCCCCACAGGGTGTTGACCATATCGCGGCTGCGCGGGTCGCGGTATAGCTGGTTGCGGTGGGCATAGCCTGCGGCGGGCGTCACGGTCAGCGACACGCTGCGCAGCCGCCAAGTGGCCATGCCCCGCAGCGATGCCTCAACGCGGTTTTCAAAATAGTTGTCGCGCTCGGCAATCTTGGGGAAGACCGCCGCCGAAGCGTCGCCAAACACATTCTCGGTGCCCTTGCGGCGGCTCACCAGCAGGCGGGCCACAGCACCCATGCCGCCATGCCCCACCCAGGCGGCCTCGGCCCGCAGCTGGCTGTGGACGGCGCGCGCCATGGGCAGATTGTTGAGGCTGCTGAGCACATTGGTGAGCGTGTAGCGCACAGCCTCGGCGCTGAGCACGAGGCCGCCCGCGGTGGCCAGGTTGAGCCCAAGTGTGAACGTGTTGCCATTATAGTAGGTGTCGGCGGCATCGCCGGCAAAGCGGCCATAGTCGCTGACGGGGCCGGTGAGGTGCAGCAGGCGGCGCGAACCGAGTTCGCTATAGAAGTCCACCTCGTTGGTCTGCTTATATTTGGCATAGCCCAGCATGAGGCCGGCGGTGCAGCCGCCGAAGCGGTAGGTGCCGCCCAGCGAGAAGCGCAGGTTGCCAGTGACGTTGCGCGGACGCGGGTCGACGGCGCGGTAATAGAGGCCGGCGGTGTAGCCCATGGCCCCGCCCCACCCCAGCGGGCCGCGGCCCGAGGCGTAGCCGCCCGAGAAGCTGTAGATTTCCTTTTTGATGTCGCCGCCAATGGAGTCGGCCATCACATAGGGGTAGACCAGCGGCAGCTCGGAAGTCTCGTTCCAGCGCACGCTTAAGTCCTTGCCGTTGCGGTAGCTGGCCGCGCCCCACAGGGTGCTGCCCTTGTACTTCATATACGAGTCGGCATTGAAGGCCCAGTGGCGCGAGCCCGAGCCCAGCTGCGGGTCGACGGCACGGCTGCCGCCGTCGCTGCGGCTGAAGTAGCTGCCCTCCACACGGCTCATTGAGTAGCCGCGCTGCAGGGGCTTCATGGCGGGGTTGGCAAAAGCCACATCCACCAGACTCATGGCCGAGAGTCCGTCGGCCTCAACGCGGGCGAGCACCGAGGCGGTGTCGGCGGCGGCAGTCGAGGCGCCGGCCTGCAGGGCCGCTCCGGCCAAAGCCGCGGCGGCGGCCATTCGCATTGTGATTGTCATATTGCTTTTCAAAACTCTGTTTCTTTCTGCTATTGATTTACTTCTTGGGAGTCACGCCGTCCCAAGTGATTTGAGTGGCCTTGCTGCCGTCGATGTCCTTCACAGAGTGCTGCTGCTCGATGACGCTGGGCACGCACTCGGTGTTGAAGTCTTCGGTGGAATTGTTGGTGTCCTTAAGATAGGCGCGGCCATCCTTCACATACAGCAGCTTGCGGCGCACGCTCTTGAAGTAGCGCGTCATGTCCTTGTCGATGGTGCCGCAGTGCGTCCAGCCGCGGTCGAGCGACGGAGCAGTGACATTCCACACATATTTTGCGGCCACTGAGCAGTTGACAGCGTCGACCACCCATGAGTTGGGCAGGCGGTAGGCCTGCTGCTGCATGGGATAGGTGCCCGAGGGCAGCACCATGGTGTAGTTGTAGGTGTAGAGGTAGTCCTTGAGGTAGGTGTCCTTGTCGACGGGGATGCGCGCCAGGGCGTAGGTCTTGAAGCCGCGGTTATGCAGAATCCAGAACGACAGCGTGTAGCAGTACCACTTGTCGAGGTTGGGCACGGTGGGGCTGTCGATGTCCATGTGCGAGGGCGAGGTGGACACGTCGTACCACTCAAAGTCAGCGTTGCTCAGGTCGAAGGAGTATTCGTTGGCCACGCGGTGGTCGATGCCCGTGTCGCACAGCAGCAGGCTCTCGCCCGGCTGCACGGGGTGGTCGTGGCCGCTGCCAGGAATGGTGTAGACGGCGTCAACGGTCATGGCCTGCGCCATGATGTCGGGGGTGTAGTCGTATTTGTTGACGGTGGTGAACTTCGACTCCACCAGCGAGAGGCCGTCGGCATAGAGCACGTGGTCGGTGTTGTTGTAGATCATCACATAGTCGTCGCCGTTATACTGGTTGCCCGAGGGGCGCAGCGTGCCGGAGAAGAAAATCTCTTGGATTATGAAGTCGTTGTTGTCGGCGTCCTCATAGGCGTCGAGCTTGAACGAGAAGCTCGACTGGGTGATCTGAACCGAGGGCGAGTAGGCCTTGATGTGGCGCGTGACCGGAGTGGAGTCGGTGGGCACGCTCACCTCGGCGTCGTAGGTCACGTCGTAGAGGCCGGCGGGCAGATTGATGCCCTTCGCCGAGCTGAAGGTGACGGTGCGCGAGGTGGACACATCCTTGAATGCTATCTGCTCGCTCTGCACGGTGGCGTTTTCCAGCCCCTGGGGCATAGCCACGCTTATCGAAGCGGCCACCTGGCCGTCGGTGTCGTTAAACTTGTCGTCGCACGAAGCAGCGCCCACTGCCAGCAGCAGCGCGGCCGCCAGCAATGCGCACATGTGGAGGTGTTTGAATGTAAGAGTCATATCTGTGTAATGTGTTTAGTTGTTTTAAATTCGTTTTGTTTAGAGGGTGAACACCAGCTCCATGCCAAAGTAGGGGTTGGTGGAGCGGCGCACCGTGAGGCCGTTGCTCTTGTACGAGGGCAGATAGTCGATGAGGCGGTTGGCAAACACGGCTATGCGCAGGTGGCTGCCCACCTTTTTGGTGGCCTTGAGGTTGACATACATGGCCATGGGTGTGGTCTGGCGGCGGTAGAGCTCGCTGTTGTAGTTCTGCACCAGGAATTGCAGCACCTTGTCGGTGCGGCTGTCGGCCGTGTAGGGGTGCAGCTGCCCGTCGGCCACATCGAGGTAGAAGTCGGGCACGCCGTTTTGCCACAGCTTTGTGGTGCTCACATACCACACATTTTGCACCGAGGTGGTGAATATCAGTCCCCATCGCGGAATTTGGGTATCGAAGGTGATGTTGGTGCTCAGCTGCTCGTTGACGCGGCCGTCGTTGGTGTTGTAGTAGCCCACATAGGAGTTGCGCACGGGCGAGCCGTCGACCACGTCGCTCACCGTCTGGAACAGCATCTGCGAGTTGCTGTAGGTGGTGCGCAGCCACGCTCCCGTCACATTCAGCGCCGTGCCGATGGCCTGCCAGCGCGCGGTGGTGGCGGTGAGCTCCACGCCCTGCTTGCTTATGCGGCTGCCGTTGGCCGCGCTGCTGTAGCCGTCGAGCACGCTCACCTCCTGGCTGGGCAGCGAGGCGAGGTCGGGCGGAGCGGTGAGCGTGGTGGCGTCAACGCCACTGGCGTCGTAGAGCGTGTAGCTGTAGGGGTGGTAGACGCTTGAATAGCGGTAGCCCGTGGTGAGGCGCTCGCTGAAGTAGGTCACCGAGAAGCTGTTGCCGCCAAGCGTGCCGCCCAGGCGCACCTCCCACTTGCGGTTGCGCGCGGCGCGCAGCTGGTAGTTGGTGACGTCGTCGATGTAGGTGCGCAGGCTCACGCGGCTGTGCTCAAGCGGATTGAGCGCATCGTAGTAGTTGAGCTGCACAAAGTCGTTGTATTGCACCTGCGGGAAGAGGTAGGCAATAGTGGGCATCTTGGTGGTGAGGCCGTAGCCGCCGGCCAGCACCAGCTTCAGGTCGCGGCCACCAACACTGATGGCCGGGGCCGAGAGGCGCACGTTGACGCGCGGGTCGAGATACACGTGGCCGCTGAGCCAGTAGCGGTTGTCGAGGCCCGGCAGCTGCATCGAGCGCACGCCGGCCTGGGCGTCGAGGCGCCAGCGGCCCATGTTCACGCCCACATTCTCCTCGGCGTAGAACGACAGCACCTGCAGCGAGGGCACATCTTTATATGCACGCGGGCGCGTGGGCCACGACGCACTGAGCGGACGAGTGATGTCGTAGATTTGTCCGCCGCCGTAGTTCTTGGAGAACGTCCACTCGGCGCCCAGCTTGTGGCGCAGGCTGAGCCACTTGGCGGGCTTGAAGTGGCCCTCGGCCTTGAGGTTGGCAAAGAGGTTGAGCGGCTTGCCGTCGACGGCAAAGTCGGCCACATATTCGCGCAGCAGATACTGGCCGTCGTGCACGCCGGCCTCCATGCTGGTGGGGGCCACCGAGGCGCGGCTGGGGGCCACCTGCTTGCGGCGGTCGAGGCGGTCGTGCTGGTAGCTGGCGCTGACGTTGAGGCTGAGGTAGCTGAGCCAGTTGATGCGCTTGAAGGCGAAGCTGAGGTCGCTGTTGTAGTTCATGCGGTTGTAGCGCGACTGGTAGTCGTTGATTTTGTTCTGGCTCAGGTCGGGGTCGGTCTTGCTGTTGTCAAACGAGCCGGTGTAGTCGAAGCCCGTGTTCCAGCGCGTGAACACCCACTGGCTGTGGCTGCGCAGATTGTAGCGCACCGAGGCGGTGACGCGCTTGTAGTTTTCAAAATTGTTGCGCGGGTCGACCTTGGAGTCGAGATAGCTGACGTCGGCGTTGAGCACGCGGCCCTCGCCCACGCTCAGGCCCTTGCCCACCGAAAAGAGTTTGCTGTATTCGTCGGCCTTGAAGCGCGCGGTGAGCGGCGTGGCCGAACTGATGCGCTGGATGCGCACCACTCCGCTGGTGAGGTTGCCATACTCCACCGATGGGATGCCTCGCACCACCTCCACGCTCTCGATGTTGTCGGTGCTGATGGTGCGCATGTCCACGCCCTTGTTGGTGATGTCGCGCTTGTATTCGGGCGACGACTGGTCGGTGGCCGACTGCGGCACGCTCTGCATGTTGGCGTCACCGTTGATGGGCGCGCCGTCGACCATGAACAGGGTGCCGAGCGATGATATGCTGTAGTCGTTGTTGCTCACCTTGGTGCCGGCGGCCCCCATGGTGCCCGTTTCGCGCAGGGTGATGGTGTTGGCCTGCCCCATGCTGGGAGTTTGCGATATGTTGCCCGGCAGCAGTTCGAGCAAGTCGGCAAAACTGGTGGGCTGCAGGTGGCTCATGGCGTCGCGCCCTATGCGCGAGCTGCTGGTCATGCCCGTCGACTCCTTGGCGGTGACTACCACGGCGTTGAGCACCTTGGAGTTTTCGGCAAGAGTGATTTTCACATCGGCGGGCGCTGCGCCCAGGGTAACGGTTCGGGTGGCAGTCTTGTAGCCCACGAAGCTCACCGTGAGCGTGTAACTGCCCGGCTTGAGGCCTGCAATGGCAAAGCGGCCGTGGTCGTCGGTAGCCACCGACTGCCCGCCGGGCCTGACGGCCACAGTGGCAAACTGGATGGGGGCGCCGCCCGCGGCGTCGACCACCGTGCCGCTTAGGGTAGGCAGCTGGGCCGCGGCCGCGAAGGCGGCGAAGCAGATTGCGATGATTAGCAGTGTCGTTTTAAGTAATTGTCTCATTTATCAGTGTTTTATGCCGCAAAATTACGCCCGCCACACAGCGGCGGCAATACCTAATGATAGGTATTTAACCATAGCATAATCACCAATTATTACGACTAATATGCGGCACAAACGGCTGCCAAATTTGGTGCAAAATACCCACAAAAGGGTATCTGCCGGCAAAAAAATCATCATTATAAGCGATTTCGGGCTTTGTGGGGCGAAAGTAATTTTGCACCGGTGACACAACAAGGCCAGCGTCACAGTGTTGCCACACATAACAAGAGGAGACAACAAACACAAATCATAAAACAAACTCAAAAACTTATGAAGAAAGTTTACAAACTTTTAGCAGCAGCCTTGGTGGCATTTGCACCAATGGCAGCAATGGCACAGGCCGCCACACAGCCTGTGGCCCTGTGGGGCAAAGTGGTGAGCGCACCGCAAAAGACGGGCATGGGCTTCGACCTGGCTGTGGCCAACGACGGCGCCCTGTATTCGCTCACGTGCGCAGGCACAATGACCGACACAGAAGAGATTAAGTTTGGCGACGAGGTGATTGGCCACGGCACCACCAACACCACCACATCGGGCAACAACAACCTGGTGCTGATCAAGACCGACGGCAACGGCAACCGCCTGTGGAGCGCATACTCCACAATCGGCGACATCTATTCGGGCTGCGGCTGGCTGGCCGCCACCAACGACGGCGGCGTGATGATGGTGGTGAAGTTCCGCCACAGCAACGGCCGATCGGAGAAGCCCGCCATTGTTGACGGCACCGGCAAGACAACCGAACTCGACTGGGCAGCCGACCCCAACGGCCGCTTCTACCGCATGGTGATGGTGCGCTTCTCGAAAGACGGCGCAATTGAGTGGACCCGCATGACCGACATCGACACCACTCCGCAAGGCAAAGCCACCACATACTCTAAACTCACTCCCGACGGCATTGATGTGTATACGGCAAAGATGGACGGCAACCAGAACCTGTATGTGGGCGGCCGCTTCCGCATGCCCATCACATTCCAGAAGGCCGACGGCTCGAAGGTGACCCTCACCCCCTGCAACACAAAGGGCTGGACTGGCGACCCGCAAACACAGAACGGAGACCTCTTCATTGCCAAGTTTGATGCCAACGGCAACTACCTGAAGAGCCTCGTGAGCACCGACAGCGCAAGCTACACAGCCATTAAGAATGTGCGCATTGCCAACGACAAGCTCTACTTCGAGGGCTACTTTCAGGGCCGCACCATCGACGGCGCTCTCAACCCCGTGAAGCTGGGCGGCATCGACCTGGGTCTGAAGAACGCCAACACCGCACTGCTGGTGGGCGTGGCCGACCTTGACCTGAACGTGCTCAACGCCAAGACCTTTGCCTCGGAGGTAACCGGCTCGGTGTATCAAACCACCGCACTCGATGTGATTGACGACAACATCTTCCTCACCGGCAAGACCAAGTGCAAACTCGACCTGGCCAGCGGCACAATGGACGCAAGCAGCACCACCCGCGACGGATACCTGATTAAGCTCAACAGCGAACTTGAGCCGCAAGGATCGGTAGTGAACGGCATCAACCAGAGCGGATTTATGGGCGTGGTGGCCGACCGCAACGACAAAGACAACATCTATGTGCTGGGCCACAAACTGATGGGCGCACTGTTTATGAAAAAATATGACCGCAACACCCTTGCTTACAAGGATGTGGAGTGGGATCTGACCAACAACGCCCCGGCAATTCTGCCTATGGTGGCGTCGAACGACACCCTGTTTGCGCTGTCGCGCGTAAGAGGCACAGTGAACCTCATTGGCGGTGAGATTTCGGTAACTTCATCGGCATTCAACGCCATGGTGGCTGCATTCAAGCTGCCCATGCACACCACCACAGCCATCGAGACCGTGGCCGACGGCAACGCAATCAACGTGACCGCCACACGCGGTGCAATCAACATCACCGCAGCCACTCCGGCCACAGTGAATGTGTATAACATCACCGGCGCGCTGGTGGCCAGCGTGAAGGCCGCAGAAGGCACCACTACAGTTGAGCTGCCCGCAGGCCTCTACATTGCCGCAGGCAAGAAGCTGATAGTGCGCTAAGCTGAATAGCAGACACTCAACATTTCATACCTTACACGTCGGGCCGACGGGCCGCCTCGCAACTGCCGAGGCACCCGCCGGCCCGAGTTTTTTTGCTTGATAGGGCAAATTGCGCTAACTTTACACTTATGAATGTGGATGAAATAATAAGGCGCGCGGGCCGGCTGCCGGCGGCGCAAATAGCCGAGAGGCTCAACAGCGAGTTGGAGAGCAGCGGCACGGTGGTGGTCACCGCTCCGCCCGGAGCGGGCAAGTCGACCCTGCTGCCGCTGACCATAATGGCCGGCAGCGGCGGCACGGGCAAGACGCTGATGCTGGAGCCGCGCCGCCTGGCCGCGCGGCAGATAGCCGAGCGCATGGCACACACACTGGGCGAGGCCGTGGGCCGCACGGTGGGCTACCGCGTGAGGCTGGAGAGCCGCACGTCGGCAGCGACGCGCGTGGAGGTGCTCACCGAGGGCATTCTCACGCGCATGCTTGTGGACGACGCCACACTCGACGGCGTCGACACCGTGATATTCGATGAGTTTCACGAGCGCAGCATCAACTCCGACCTGGCTCTGGCGCTGACGCGGCTGGTGCAGCAGGAGCTAAGGCCCGAACTGAGAATAGTGATTATGTCGGCCACCATCGACACCAGCGCCATTTGCGCCGCACTGGGCGCGCCGCTGGTGGAGAGCGAGGGGCGCATGCACCCCGTGCAGGTGACGCACTCGGCCGACGACTGCCCCATGCGCGACTGCGCCCTGGCCGTGGCCAGCGCCACGCGCAAGGCCCACCGCGAGTGCGAGGGCGACATTCTGGCTTTTCTGCCCGGCCAGGGCGAAATAGCGCAGTGCACCGAGCTGCTGGGCCAGTCGCTGGCCCCGACGCGCGTGTTTCCGCTGTATGGCAACCTGCCGCCCGAGCAGCAGCGCCAGGCCATAGCGCCGTCGGCCCCTGGCGAGCGCAAGGTGGTGCTGGCCACGCCCATAGCCGAGACATCGGTGACCATAGAGGGCGTGCGCGCGGTGGTTGACTCGGGACTGTGCCGCAAACTGGTGTTTGACCCGCGCACGGGCCTAAGCCACCTCGAAACGGCGCGCATCAGCCTCGACATGGCCACACAGCGCACCGGGCGCGCGGGCCGTGTGGCCAGCGGCGTGTGCCACCGGCTGTGGACGCTGGCCACCGAGCACCACATGGAGCAGCAGCGCAAGCCTGAGATTGTGGAGGCCGACTTGGCACCGATGGTGCTGAGCGTGGCTGCCTTTGGCGAGGCCGACGTGATGTCGCTGCCGTGGCTCACCGCTCCGCCCGCCGGCAATGTGGCCGGAGCGCGCCACCTGTTGGACGAGCTCGGGGCCATCGACGGCAGCGGCCGCATCACTGCCACGGGGCGCCGCATGGCCGCCCTGCCCTGCCATCCGCGCATTGCGCGCATGATTCTCGGGGCCGACAGCGGCGAGCTGAAGGGTCTGGCTTGCGACATCGCCGCCCTGCTCGAGGAGAAAGACCCGATGGCCGAAAGCGGCGAGGCCGACCTCACGGTGCGCGTGGCCGCGCTGCGCTCGGCCCGCGGGCGCAAAAACCTTGGCCGGTGGACGCGCATAGCCAAGATTGCCGCCGAATACCGCCGCATGGCGCACGCCGGCGAGCACAACGGCGGCGTGGCGGCCACCGACGCCGGACGGCTGGTGGCCTATGCCTACCCCGAGCGCGTGGCCACGGCCGCCGACGGCATAGGGCACTACCGGCTGGCCAGCGGCGGGCAGGTGGCCCTCGACCAGGCCGACGCCCTTGCCGCCCGCCAGTGGATTGCCATCGCCTCGATGCATGCGCCAGCGGGCGGCACCGGACGCGTGTTTCTGGCCGCACCGCTCAACCCCGACGAGCTCGACGGCAGCATGGTGAAGGAGCGCGACCACGTGGCGTGGGACGGCAAGCAGGGCTGCATCACAGCCCGCCACGAGCGACGCATTGGTTCGCTGGTGATAGGCAGCAAGCCGCTGCACAACGTGCCGCCCGAACTGATTGCCGCCACCATTTGCCAAGCCGTGCACAAGGACGGGCTGAGCATGCTCGACTGGAACGACGACGTGCAGCAGCTGCAACGCCGGGTGGCGCAAGTGGCCGCATGGCACCCCGAGATGAACATTCCCGACCTGTCCACGCCCCACCTGCTGGCCACCGCCGAGCAGTGGCTGCCGCTGTATCTGAGCCAGGGCGGACGCGTGCCCGCCAGCGTGGCCGAGCTGAAGCGCATCGACCTGTGCAGCGCCATCTGGGCCATTGTACCCTATGAGTTGCAGACCGAGATCGACCGTCTGGCCCCGTCGCACGTGCAGGTGCCCACGGGCAGCCGCATCAGGGTGGACTACCGCCAGGGGGCCGAGGCTCCGGTGCTGAGCGTGAGGCTGCAGGAGTGCTTTGGCATGGCCAACACGCCGTGCGTCGACGGCGGACGGCAGCCGGTGCTGATGGAGCTGCTGTCGCCGGGCTTCAAGCCGGTTCAACTCACGCAAGACCTGCAAAGTTTTTGGCAAAACACCTACTTTGAGGTGCGCAAAGAGCTGCGCCGCCGCTACCCCAAGCACTATTGGCCCGACAATCCGCTCGAAGCTCCCGCCGTGCGCGGCGTAAAGCGCAAGACGAGCAGTTGAGTTTGCAATTTTTTTTGCTACATTTGCAGCATGTAACTAAAACAAACTTGGCAATGAAGAAACTCATAGCAGCCATAGCGGCAATAATCACAGCCACAGCAGCGTGGGCACAGCCCAAAGTGTATATGACCACCGAAATCAGTCCCGAGGCGCTTGTGCGCATCTACAAGGCTCTGGGCGTGCCGGCCACCGGCCATGTGGCCATTAAGATAAGCAGCGGCGAGATGGGCGGCAACAACTACCTGAAGCCCACCCTGATTCGCGGCCTTGTGGACGAGGTGCGCGGCACGCTGGTGGAGTGCTGCACGGCCTATGGCGGCAGCCGTCAGGACGTGGGCAAGCACTGGGCCACGATTCACGCCCACGGCTTCGACTCGATTGCCCCCGTCGACCTGATGGACGAATACGGGCAGATGCGCATTCCCGTGCGCGACAAGAAGCACTTGAAATATGACATTGTGGGCGACCATCTGGCCAACTACGACTTTATGATAAATCTGGCCCACTTCAAGGGGCACGCCATGGGCGGATTTGGCGGCGTGCTCAAAAACCAGTCGATAGGCGTGGCCTCGACTGCCGGCAAGGCCTACATTCACACGGCGGGATACACCGACCGCGCCGACTCGCTGTGGCAGCACCTGCCCAAGCAGGACGATTTTCTGGAGAGCATGGCCGCAGCGGCGCAGGGCGTGGCCGACTACTTTGGCAAAAACATAATCTACATCAACGTGATGAACAACATGAGTGTGGACTGCGACTGCGACAACCACCCAGCCGACCCCAAGCTGAAGGACATGGGCATTCTGGCGTCGACCGACCCCGTGGCACTCGACCAAGCCTGCCTCGACCTGGTGTTTAACCACAAGGGCAAGCCGGGCGACGACGAGAAGCCGCTGATAGAGCGCATCAACCGCCAGCACGGCACCTACATCACCGTGTATGCCGAGCAAATAGGCCTCGGCAGCCGCACCTACCAGCTGGTGAAAATCAAATAACCCGCGTTCAAGCGCAAATACTGCTAAAAGTTGTTGGAAACTATAATCTAACGGTTATGGCTAAGATAAAAGTTGAAAATACAGAAATATCTGTTGTTAGTGTGCAAAACGA
>CAVKDU010000036.1:0-30636 GCA_963655175.1 Wujia chipingensis
GAGCACTTCCTTGGTAAGGAAGAGGTCGCGGGTTCAAATCCCGCCATCGGCTCAACTAATCAAATGCAGGCTTCGCCTCTCAAGAACAAATTTATTGGCCTTGGTGGGCGGAGTATATGCGTGATTACAACTTGAAGAGTTAATCATTTAATCAAAAAATAACTAAGTTATGGCAAAAGAGAAATTCGTAAGATCAAAGCCGCATGTTAACATCGGTACTATTGGTCACGTTGACCACGGTAAAACTACCCTGACTGCCGCTATCACTAAGGTGCTTGCCGAGCAGGGTTTCTCATCTGAGGGCGTGCGTTCGTTCGACTCTATCGACAACGCTCCCGAGGAGAAAGAGCGTGGTATCACAATCAATACTTCACACGTTGAGTACGAGACTGCTAACCGCCACTATGCTCACGTTGACTGCCCTGGACACGCCGACTATGTGAAGAACATGGTGACTGGTGCTGCTCAGATGGACGGTGCAATCGTGGTTATCGCAGCTACCGACGGCGTTATGCCCCAGACCCGCGAGCACATCCTTCTCGCCCGTCAGGTGAACGTTCCCCGTCTGGTTGTGTTCCTGAACAAGTGCGACTCTCCCGATGTTGACGATGAGATGATCGAGCTCGTTGAGATGGACGTTCGCGACCTCCTCTCTGAGTACGACTACGACGGCGAGAACACTCCTATCATCAAGGGTTCTGCACTGGGTGCCCTCAATGGCGAGCCAAAGTGGGTGGAGAGCGTTCTCGAGCTGATGAAGGCCGTTGACGAATGGATTCCTCTGCCTCCGCGCGACATCGACAAGCCGTTCCTGATGCCTATCGAGGACGTGTTCTCAATCACTGGCCGTGGTACAGTTGCCACTGGTCGTATCGAGACTGGTAAGGTTAAGGTGGGCGACGAGGTTCAAATCATGGGTCTCGGTGCCGACATGAAGTCGGTGGTTACTGGCGTTGAGATGTTCCGCAAGATTCTTGACGAAGGTGAAGCTGGCGACAACGTAGGTCTGCTGCTCCGCGGTGTTGACTACAAGGCTATCAAGCGCGGTATGGTTATCTGCCACCCGGGTCTTGTTAAGACTCACGATGAGTTCACAGCCTCTGTCTACATCCTGAAGAAAGAGGAAGGTGGCCGTCACACTCCGTTCCACAACCACTATCGTCCTCAGTTCTACATCCGCACACTCGATGTGACTGGTGAGATCACTCTGCCCGAAGGCGTAGAGATGGTGATGCCTGGTGACCACGTTGAGATCGGTGTGAAGCTGATTACTCCGGTTGCTTGCAGCGAAGGTCTGCGTTTCGCAATCCGTGAGGGTGGCCGCACAGTTGGTTCTGGCCAAATCACTAAGATTGTTGAGTAATACACAATCATAAAAAAAAACTTAAAGCACACGGCTGCGGCGGCAGCCACGGCCAGTGTGCTTTTTAATACGGGAATAGTTCAGTTGGTAGAACGTCGGTCTCCAAAACCGAAAGTCGTGAGTTCGAGTCTTACTTCCCGTGCTAATTAAGAAGAGAAATGAAAAAATATAAAATACTTACGGATCTCGAGGAATCTTATTACGAGCTCGTCAATAAGGTTTCTTGGCCAAGCAAGAAAGAGCTGGCCAATAGCTCGGTCGTGGTAATGGTAGCTTCCATCGTTGCCGCTTTGGTAATCTGGGCTGTTGATGCTGTCATCAACGAGGGAATGCACCTGATTTACAGTATCCCTTCTCAATTTTGATACTGTGGCGGGTGAATGAAAGTCCGTGTTGGCGACTGCGCGCCGTCAAGAATTCACATTAGTATTTTTCAACCAAGTTTAAGAGAAACCGATGTCAGAAGGAAAATTCCAATGGTACGCCTTGCGCGCTATCTCAGGCAAGGAGGCTAAAGTAAAAGAAACGCTTGATGCAACTTGCAAAAACACCAGTTTGGGAGATTTTGTGCAGGAGGTGCTCATTCCTACTGAGAAGGCATACGTGACGCGTGCCGGCAAGAAAGTTCTCAAAGAGAGAAACAAACTGCCCGGCTACGTGTTTGTTTTGCTTAATCTCACAGGCGAGGTTGAGGAGACACTCCGCAACACCACCAACATCATCGACTTTGTTCGCACCCACGACAAGAACCGTCGTCCGGAGCCCATTCGCGAGAGCGACATGGCCCGCATGATGGGAGCTGTGGAAACCGAGCAGGAAGCTGCTGACAGTGGCGTGAACGACTACGAGGTGGGTGACAAGGTCAAGGTAATCGACGGCCCGTTCACCAACTTTGTGGGCAATGTGGAGGAAGTGAACCGCGAGAAGCGCAAGCTTAAGGTAGAGGTGTCGGTGTTTGGCCGGCCCACTCCCGTGGAGCTGGACAATTCGCAAGTAGAGCGCCAGTGACGCGCCCGCGGGTGGTTACGACCCGAGAGGCTCACGCTAAAGAGCGCCCGATTTTTATTTATTATTAAAAATCACTAAACAATTAATTGAACAATGGCAAAAGAAATTGCTGGACAGATCAAATTGCAGATTAAAGGTGGAGCTGCAAACCCTTCACCGCCAGTAGGCCCCGCTCTGGGTTCTAAGGGTATCAACATCATGGAGTTTTGCAAGCAATTCAACGCCCGCACACAGGCAAAGGCCGGCAAGGTTCTTCCCGTGGTAATCACTTACTACACCGACAAGAGCTTTGACTTCGTAGTAAAGACCTCGCCCGTGGCAGTGCAGCTGAAGGACGCCGCAAAGCTTAAGAGCGGTTCAGGCGAGCCCAACCGTCGCAAGGTGGCTTCGGTCACTTGGGAACAGGTGCAGGCAATCGCCGAGGACAAGCTCCCTGATTTGAACTGTTTCACACTGGCCTCGGCTATGAAGCAGGTGGCAGGCACAGCAAGAAGTATGGGTATCACTGTTAAGGGTACATTCCCCGAAAACATTTAAAACTTCAATTGACATGAGTAAACTTACAAAAAATCAAAAGTTAGCAAAAGAGAAGATTGAAGCTGGGAAGAGTTATACCCTCGCTGAGGCAGCGGCTCTGCTGAAGGAAATCACCTTCACAAAGTTTGACTCGTCAGCTGATATCGATGTGCGTCTTGGTGTTGACCCCCGCAAGGCCGATCAGAATGTGCGCGGCGTGGTGTCGCTGCCTCACGGCACTGGCAAGCAGGTGCGCGTGCTGGTGCTCTGCGGCCCCGAAGCAGAAGCCGCCGCTAAGGAAGCCGGTGCTGACTACGTTGGTCTGGACGAATATATCGAGAAAATCAAGGGTGGTTGGACTGACGTTGATGTGATCATCACCCAGCCCCAGACCATGGGCAAGGTTGGCCCTCTGGGTCGTGTGCTCGGCCCCCGCGGCCTCATGCCTAACCCCAAGAGCGGTACTGTGACTCCCGATGTAGCCAAGGCAGTGAAAGAGGTTAAGCAAGGTAAGATCGACTTCAAGGTCGACAAGAAGGGCATTGTGCACACTTCTATCGGCAAGATGTCGTTCGCTCCCGAGCAGATCAAGGAGAATGCCCAGGCATTCATCAACACCCTCATCAAGCTCAAGCCCAACACAGCCAAAGGCACATATATCAAGAGCATTTATCTTTCAAGTACTATGAGTCCTGGTATCAAGATTGACACCAAATCAATCGATGCTTAATTTTTAAAAATTGCAGAAGAAAAATGAGAAAGGAAGATAAAGCGATATTAATCGAGAACATCAAGGCAACCCTTGCCAACTATAGTGCGGTATATCTCACCGAGACCACTACTCTCAACGCCGAGAAGACCACCGCTCTGCGCCGCGCAGCCTTCAAGGCCGACGTGAAGCTGATGGTTGTCAAGAACAGCCTGTTGCATAAGGCTATGGAAGAGTCGGACGTCGACTACTCTGGCCTTTATGACGCCCTGGCCGGCTCCACCACGCTGATGCTCAGCAACACTGGTAACGCCCCGGCTAAACTCATCAAGAGTTTCCGTCAGAAGAAAGAAACCATTCCTGCACTCAAGGCAGCCTTTGTCGAGGAGACCGTCTATATGGGTGAAGACCAACTCGAAGTGCTGGCCAACATCAAGAGCAAGAACGAACTCATCGCCGATGTTGTGGCTCTGCTGCAGTCTCCGGCCAAGAACGTTGTGAGCGCTCTGCAGAGTGGCGGCAGCAAACTGCACGGAATTCTGGAAACATTATCAAACAAAGAAGAGTAATTAAATTTAAAAATCAAACAATTAAATCATACAAAAATGGCAGATTTAAAAGCTTTTGCAGAACAACTTGTTAATCTTTCAGTTAAGGAAGTAAACGAACTTGCTCAAATCCTCAAAGACGAATATGGTATCGAACCCGCCGCTGCTGCTGTAGCAGTTGCTGCTCCTGCCGCTGGTGGCGCTGCTGCCGCTGAAGAGGAGAAGTCTTCATTCGACGTTGTCCTCAAGGCTGCTGGCAACGAGAAACTCAAAGTGATCAAGCTGGTTAAGGAACTCACTGGTGCTGGCCTGAAGGACGCTAAGGACCTCGTTGACAAGGCACCCAGCACTCTGAAGGAAGGTCTGGCTAAGGCCGACGCTGAAGGCATGAAGAAACAACTCGAAGAGCTCGGAGCTGAGGTTGAACTTAAATAATATAACCTGAATATCAGGTTCTTAGGTTAAGAATCCCAATTTATTGTCGATTCTTAACCTTTTTGTGTCATAATTAATATTTGAGTTCACTTATAACATTTTTTTCAATGTCAGTTACCAAACAACCACGCATTAATTTTGCACGTGTCAAGAATCCGTTCCCTTATCCCGACTTTCTTGAGGTGCAATTACAATCGTTCAGAGATTTTCTGCAATTAGATACCCCAACTGAGAAGCGAAAAAACGAGGGACTCTACAAAGTGTTTTCTGAAAATTTCCCCATCACCGACACCAGAAACAACTTTGTGCTCGAATTCCTTGACTATTTCATCGATCCGCCACGCTACACTATCGAGGAATGTCTTGACCGCGGACTCACTTACAGTGTGCCTCTCAAGGCCAAATTAAAACTCTACTGCACCGACCCCGATCACGAAGACTTCGCGACCGAGGTCCAAGACGTGTATCTGGGTGCCATCCCCTACATGACCGACAAGGGCACGTTTGTGATCAATGGCGCCGAGCGCGTCATCGTGTCGCAGCTGCACCGCTCGCCGGGCGTGTTCTTCGGCCAGAGCCAGCACGCCAACGGCACCAAGCTGTATTCGGCCCGCATCATCCCCTTCCGCGGCTCGTGGATCGAGTTTGCCACCGACATCAACAAGGTGATGTATGCCTACATCGACCGCAAGAAGAAGCTGCCCGTGACCACGCTGCTGCGCGCCATAGGCCTTGAGACCGACAACGACATCATCAATGTGTTTGGACTGGCTGATGAACTCAAAGTAACTAAGTCGAACCTTAAGAAAGCCATCGGTCGCAAACTTGCGGCGCGTGTGCTGAAGACGTATAACGAGGACTTCGTGGACGAGGACTCGGGCGAGGTGTCGTCGATCGAGCGCACAGAGGTGATTTGCGAGCGCGACGATGAAATCAGCGAGGAGAACATCCAGAAGATCATCGACTGCGGCGCAAAGACCGTGCTGCTGCACCGCGAGGACGTGAACACCAGCGACTATGACATCATCTTCAACACCCTCCAGAAGGACGGGTGCAAAACCGAGAAGGAAGCCATCAACTACATCTACAGGCAGCTGCGCAACGCCGAGCCGCCGGATGACGCAAGCGCGCGCGAGGTGATTCTGAACCTCTTCTTCAGCGAAAAGCGCTACGATCTGGGCGACGTGGGCCGCTTCCGCATCAACAAGAAACTTGGCCTGAACACACCCGACGACGTGCGTGTGCTCACCAAAGAAGATATTATCGAGATCATCAAGTATCTCATCGGCCTCATCAACAGCAAGACCGATGTGGATGACATCGACCACTTGAGCAACCGCCGCGTGCGCACCGTGGGCGAGCAGCTCTACAACCAGTTTGGCGTGGGCCTGGCGCGTATGGCCCGCACCATCCGCGAGCGCATGAACGTGCGCGACAACGAGGTGTTCACACCTATCGACCTGATCAACGCCAAGACCATCTCGTCGGTGATCAACACCTTCTTCGGCACCAACGCCCTGTCGCAGTTCATGGACCAGACCAACCCTCTGGCCGAAATCACTCACAAGCGCCGTATGTCGGCACTCGGCCCCGGCGGTCTGTCGCGCGAGCGCGCAGGCTTCGAGGTGCGCGACGTGCACTACACTCACTACGGCCGCCTCTGCCCGATTGAGACCCCTGAAGGCCCCAACATCGGTCTGATTTCGTCGCTCTGCATCTATGCCAAAATCAACAAGCTGGGCTTCATCGAAACCCCCTACCGTAAGGTGGAGAACGCCAAGGTGGACCTCGACAACAGCCACGTGGTGTATATGACCGCCGAAAGCGAGGAAAACAAGATCGTGGCCCAGGGCAACGCACCGCTTAACGACGACGGCACCTTTGTGCGCGACAAGGTGAAGTCGCGCCTTGAGGCCGACTTCCCCGTGGTGCCGCCCGAAGACGTCAACCTCATGGACGTGTCGCCGCAACAGATAGCCTCGGTGGCAGCCGCCATGATCCCCTTCCTGGAGCATGACGACGCCAACCGCGCCCTGATGGGAGCCAACATGATGCGCCAGGCCGTGCCGCTGCTGCGCAGCGAGGCCCCGATTGTGGGCACCGGCATCGAGCAGCGTCTGGCCTACGACAGCCGCACTCAGATTCAGGCCGAGGGCGCCGGCGTGGTGGAATATGTGGACGCTGCCAAGATCCGCATCCGCTACGACCAGACCGAGGAAGAGGCATTCGTCAGCTTTGAGGAGCCGGTGAAGGAATACCACCTGCCCAAGTTCCGCAAGACCAACCAAAGCACCACCATCGACCTGCGACCCATCTGCAACCGCGGACAGCGCGTGCAGAAGGGCGACATCCTCACCGAGGGCTACTCGACCGAAGACGGCGAGCTGGCACTCGGCCGCAACCTGAAGGTGGCCTACATGCCCTGGAAGGGCTATAACTATGAGGACGCCATCGTTCTCAACGAGCGCATGGTGCGCGAGGACATCCTCACCTCGGTGCACGTCGACGAGTACACTCTGGAGGTGCGCGAAACCAAGCGCGGCATGGAGGAACTCACCAACGACATCCCCAACGTGAGCGAGGACGCCACCAAGGACCTCGACGAGCGCGGCATCGTGCGTGTGGGCGCCCACATCAAGCCGGGCGACATACTTATAGGTAAAATCACTCCTAAGGGCGAGAGCGATCCCACCCCAGAGGAGAAGCTGCTGCGCGCCATATTCGGCGACAAGGCCGGCGATGTGAAGGACGCTTCGCTCAAGGCCAACCCGTCGCTCAAGGGCGTGATCATAGGCACCCGCCTGTTCCAGCGCGCCGCCAAGAAGCGCAAGACGCGCGGCGGCGACCCCGAGCAGATTAAGCTCGACGAGGAATACGAAGCACGCCAGAAGGAACTGCGCGGCGTGCTCATCAACAAGATGCTCAAGCTCACCGAGGGCCACGAGTCGGCCGGCGTGACCGACTTTATCGACACCGAAGTGGTGCCCGCGGGAGCGCAGTTCACCGCCGCCGTGCTCGACTCCATCGACTACGAGGGCGTGAACCTGAGCCACTGGACCAACGACGACCACACCAACGCACTGGTGCGCGCCTGCATCATGAACTACCTGCGCAAGAGCAAGGCCATCGACGCCGAGCTGCGCCGCAAGAAGTTTGACCTGCAGATTGGCGACGAGCTGCCCGCAGGCATCATGCAGATGGCCAAGGTGTATGTGGCCAAGAAGCGTAAGATAGGCGTGGGCGACAAGATGGCCGGACGCCACGGCAACAAGGGTATCGTGTCGCGCGTGGTGCGCCAGGAGGACATGCCGTTCCTTGCCGACGGCACCCCCGTCGACATCGTGCTCAACCCGCTGGGTGTGCCTTCGCGTATGAACCTCGGCCAGATTTTCGAAGCCGTCCTCGGCTGGGCCGGACGCGAGCTCAACGTTAAGTTTGCCACTCCCATCTTCGACGGCGCAAGCCTCGACGACCTCAACCAGTGGACCGACAAGGCCGGCGTACCGCGCTACGGCAAGTGCTACCTCTACGACGGCGGCACCGGCGAGCGCTTCGATCAGCCTGCCACCGTGGGTGTGACCTACATGCTTAAGCTGGGTCACATGGTGGAAGACAAGATGCACGCGCGCTCCATCGGCCCGTACTCGCTCATCACCCAGCAGCCCCTTGGCGGTAAGGCCCAGTTTGGTGGCCAGCGCTTTGGTGAGATGGAGGTTTGGGCAATCGAGGCATTCGGCGCATCGCACGTGCTTCAGGAAATCCTCACCATCAAGAGTGACGACGTCACTGGCCGCAGCAAGGCCTACGAGGCCATTGTCAAGGGCGACGCTATGCCCACTCCGGGCATTCCCGAGTCGCTCAACGTGCTCCTGCACGAGCTGCGCGGCCTCTGCCTGAGTGTGAAACTTGATTAAAACAACGTCTTTATAGCAATTCCAGAATGGCTTACAAAAATAACAAGATAAAGAACAACTTCACAAAAATCTCGATCAGCCTTGCCTCACCCGATGAGATTCTCGAGAACTCATGCGGCGAGGTGCTGAAGCCCGAGACCATAAACTACCGCACCTATAAGCCCGAGCGCGACGGCTTGTTCTGCGAGCGCATCTTCGGCCCCGTAAAGGACTACGAGTGCCACTGCGGCAAGTACAAGCGCATCCGCTACAAGGGCATCGTGTGCGACCGTTGCGGTGTGGAGGTGACCGAGAAAAAGGTGCGCCGCGAGCGCAGCGGCCACATCCAGCTGGTGGTGCCTGTGGCACACATCTGGTATTTCCGCTCGCTGCCCAACAAGATTGGCTATCTGCTGGGCCTGCCCACCAAGAAGCTCGACGCTGTGATATACTATGAGCGCTACATCGTGATTAAGCCCGGTGCAGCCACGCTCACCGAAAAGCCTGCCGACGGCAAATCGACCAGTGAGGTGCCGGTGGAGCGCCTCGACCTCCTCACCGAGGACGAGTATCTGTCGATTCTCGACAAGCTGCCCGGCAACAGCATGCTCGACGACAGCGACCCCAACAAGTTCATCGCCAAGATGGGCGCCGAGGCCATCTACGACCTGCTTGCCGAGCTCAACCTCGACGACCTGTCGTATGAGCTGCGCGACCGCGCCTCACACGAGACTTCGCAGCAGCGCAAGACCGAGGCCCTCAAGCGCCTTCAGGTGGTGGAGAGCTTCCGCGCGTCGAAAAACATCAACCGCCCCGAATGGATGATTCTTAAGGTGGTGCCCGTCATTCCGCCCGATCTGCGCCCGCTGGTGCCTCTGGACGGCGGCCGCTTTGCCACAAGCGACCTCAATGACCTCTACCGCCGTGTGATTATACGTAACAACCGCCTCAAGCGACTCATCGAAATCAAGGCCCCCGAAGTGATTCTGCGCAACGAAAAGCGCATGCTCCAGGAGGCCGTCGACTCGCTGCTCGACAACAGCCGTAAGTCGACCGCTGTGCGCAGCGACGCCAACCGCTCGCTGAAGTCGCTCAGCGACAGCCTCAAGGGCAAGCAGGGCCGCTTCCGCCAGAATCTGCTGGGTAAGCGTGTCGACTACTCAGCCCGTTCGGTGATTGTCGTTGGCCCTGAGCTGAAGATGGGCGAGTGCGGTATTCCTAAGGACATGGCAGCCGAACTCTACAAGCCGTTTGTGATCCGCAAGCTCATTGAGCGTGGCATTGTGAAGACGGTGAAGAGCGCCAAGAAGATTGTTGACCGCAAGGAGCCCGTGGTGTGGGACATTCTCGAAAACGTGATGAAGGGCCACCCCGTGATGCTCAACCGCGCCCCGACACTGCACCGCCTTGGCATCCAGGCTTTCCAGCCCCGCCTCATCGAGGGCAAGGCCATCCAGTTGCACCCGCTGGCCTGCACGCCGTTCAACGCCGACTTCGATGGCGACCAGATGGCTGTGCACCTCCCCCTCGGCAACGAGGCCGTGGTCGAGGCCCAGCTACTCATGCTCATGCCCCACAACATCCTTAACCCTGCCAACGGTGAGCCTATCACCGTGCCGTCGCAGGATATGGTGCTTGGCCTGTACTACATCACCAAGCTGCGTCAGGGCGCCAAGGGCGAGGGCCTGGTGTTCTACGGCCCCGAAGAGGCACAAATCGCCCTCAACGAGGGCAAGGTGTCGATGAACGCCATCATCTCGGTGGTGGTCGACGACATCGATGAAAACGGCAAGCCGGTGAAGGTGCTCATGCACGACACCTCGGTGGGCCGCATCCTCTTCAACAACTTCGTGCCCAACGAACTGGGCTACGTCAACGAGCTGATTTCCAAGAAGTCGCTTAAAAAGATTATTACCAAGGTTATCCGCACCTGCGGTGTGCCCCGCTCGGCCAAGTTCCTCGACGACATCAAGAACATGGGCTACTACATGGCATTCAAGGGCGGCCTTTCGTTCAACTTGGGCGACGTGCTCGTTCCGCCCGAAAAGGAGGAATACATCAAGGAGGGCGACGCTCAGGTAGAGGAGGTGATGAACAACTACGCTATGGGTCTCATTACCGACAACGAGCGCTACAACCAGGTGATTGATATATGGACACACGTCAACAGCCGACTCACCGACACGCTGATGAAGCAGATTTCGGCCGACCAGCAGGGCTTCAACTCGGTGTATATGATGCTTGACTCAGGTGCCCGTGGTTCGAAGGACCAGATCCGCCAGCTCTCGGGTATGCGTGGCCTTATGGCCAAGCCGCAGAAGTCGGGCGTTGAGGGCGGCCACCAGATCATCGAGAACCCTATCCTCGCAAACTTCAAGGAGGGTCTGTCGGTGCTGGAATACTTCATCTCTACCCACGGTGCCCGTAAGGGTCTTGCCGATACCGCACTTAAGACTGCCGACGCCGGTTACCTTACCCGCCGCCTTGTGGATGTGGCACACGATGTGATCATCACCGAGGAGGACTGCGGCACACTGCGCGGCCTCGTTTGCCGCGAGGTGAAGAACAACGACGACGTGGTGGCCACTCTGGGCGAGCGCATTGTGGGCCGCGTGTCGGTGCACGACGTGATCGACCCCACCACCGGCGAGGTGATAGTGGAGAGCGGCGAGGAAATCACCGACGCCGCTGCCGAGCGCATCAACAATTCGCCCATCGAGTCGGTTGAAATCCGTTCGGTGCTCACCTGCGAGGCCAAGCACGGCGTGTGCGCCAAGTGCTATGGACGCAACTTGGCCAACCACCGCATGGTGCAGATTGGCGAGGCTGTGGGCGTGATTGCGGCCCAGTCGATTGGCGAGCCTGGTACTCAGCTTACTCTGCGTACGTTCCACGTGGGTGGTGTGGCAAGCAACATCGCCGCCGTGAGCAACATGAAGTCGAAATACGATGGTGTGCTCGAAATCGACGAGCTCCGCACCGTTAAGAATAAGGATGGCGTGGATGTGGTCATCGGCCGCATGGGCGAAATCCAAATCAAGGACCCCAACACCAACATGGTGCTCACCACTGCAGCCCTCAACTACGGCTCGCGCCTGTTCTTCAAGTCGGGCGACACCGTGAAGAGGGGCGACGTGATTTGCGAGTGGGACCCCTTCAACAACGTGATCATCAGCGAAGTCTCGGGTAAACTGCAGTTCAGCAACCTCATTGAGGGCACCACATACCGCAACGAGACCGACGAGACTTCGGGCAACAGCGAGAAGATTATCATCGAGACCAAGGACCACAATGTGGTTCCCGAAGCTCAGCTCTACGACTCCAACGGCCAATTGGTGAAGACATACAACCTGCCTGTGGGCGCCCACCTCATGAAGAACGACGGTGAGGAGATCACCGCAGGTGCCGTGCTCATCAAGATTCCGCGCGCCACTTCGGGCGGCGCCGGCGACATCACCGGTGGTCTGCCACGTGTCACCGAGCTGTTTGAGGCCCGCAACCCGTCGAACCCAGCCATTGTGAGCGAAATCGACGGTGTGGTGTCGTTTGGCAAACTCAAGCGAGGCAACCTTGAGGTGAACGTAACCAGCAAGCTTGGCGAGAAGAAGAGCTACCTCGTGCCGCTGTCTAAGCAGCTGCTCGTGCAGGCCGACGACTACGTGCGTGCCGGCACGCCGCTTTCCGACGGTGCCACCACTCCTGCCGACATTCTCCGCATCAAAGGCCCCACAGCCGTTCAGGACTACATCGTCAACGAGGTTCAGAACGTGTACCGCCTGCAGGGTGTGAAGATCAACGACAAGCACTTTGAGGTGATCGTGCGCCAGATGATGCGCAAAGTCACCATCATCGATCCGGGCGACACCCGCTTCCTGGCCCAGCAGAATGTGGACAAGCGCGACTTTATGGACGAGAACGACCGCATCTGGGGCAAGAAGGTGGTGACCGACGCCGGCGACAGCGCCGATGTGAAGAAGGGTCAGATTATCACCGCCCGTAAGCTCCGCGACATCAACTCGGCCCTCAAGCGCCGCGACCTGAAGACGGTGAGCGTGCGCGACGCCGAGCCCGCCACCAGCGAGCAGATTCTGCAAGGCATCACACGCGCCGCACTGCAAACCAAGAGCTTCATGTCGGCCGCATCGTTCCAGGAGACCACCAAGGTGCTCAACGAGGCCGCCATCAACGGCAAGGTTGACAACCTTGAGGGTATGAAGGAGAACGTGATTTGCGGTCACCTCATCCCGGCTGGTACCGGTATGCGCCAGTTCCAGTCGATAGTGGTGGGCAACAAGGAGGAGATGGCCCGCGCCGCAGCCAAGAAAGAGGCTGAGGCAGCCGCCGACGAACTCCCCACCGAGGAAGAGTTCATGAAGCATCACCAGTAGGCAATTCCGGCCGCCTTGTCTCCGCGCGTGGCGGGGCCAAGGCAGCCATCAAATAGTGTGACATCCTTTCTCGGGGTCGGCACAGTAGCGCAGGCCCGCAGCCGCAGGGGAAAGCGGCGGCGTGGCCAAGGCGCGTGGGTGCAGCCCCGAGGGAGACAAGAAATAAATGTTTAAGTGACACATGAGTCAGGCTTTCGCCCACATAGGGGCGGGAGCCTGACTCTTTTTGTTGGGCTTTGCTGCCGCTACAGTGCGAAAAAATGGTTAAATTTGCACATCGAATAGCCGCAGCGCGGCAGCAGGCATTATGTGGATAGCGTTTGCAGTGATATCATCGCTCAGCCTCGGCTTCTACGACGTGTTCAAGAAGCGGGCCCTGGAGGGAAACAACGTGTTTATGGTGTTGTTTCTCAACACGCTGTTCTGCACCCTGTTCATGTCGCCCGTACTGGTGTCGATGCTCACCGGCGGTACCGCCTATGGCAGCCTCGACCTTGCCGAGCATCCGCTCATCATGTTCAAGTCGGTCATCGTCACCGCATCGTGGCTGCTGGGCTACTGGGTGATTAAGAAACTGCCGCTCACCATCACCGGCTCGGTCAACGCGCTGCGCCCCGTGCTGGTGCTCGCCGGAGCCCTGGTGCTGTTTGGCGAGACGCCCAACGCCCTGCAGTGGGCGGGCATAGCCCTGGGCTTCGTGTCGCTCGTGTGGGTGGGCTTCATAGGCACTCGCGAGCGCCTGCCGCGCTCCCGGCGCAAGTGGCTGCTCTATGGGCTGCTGTCGGTGGTGCTGTGGGCCGCGAGCGGACTCTACGACAAGTTCCTGCTTGAGCGCTTCACACCGCTCGCCGTTGAGGCCTGGTATTCGTTCTACCAGCTGGTGATAATGGGCGTCACGGTGCTGTTGCTGCTCACCCGCAGCCGCCGCGCCGACCGCGACACCTTCAAGTGGCGCTGGTCGGTGCCGCTCATCTCGGTGTTCATAGCTCTGGCCGACGTCAGCTACTTCATGGCGCTGTCCATACCCGGCTCGCTGGTGGGCGTGGTGTCGATGACGCGGCGCGGCAGCGCCATAGTGTCGTTTTTCTACGGCATATTCATATTGCGCGAGCGCAACATGAAACTCAAGATAATAGACCTGCTCATCCTGGCCGCCGGTGTGGCGTGCCTCATTGCCGGCAGCCTTGCGTGAAGCATAACAATGAAACAAACATCACAAACATAGAATACACTTATGAGCATACTGAAATCGGGCGTGCCCGTTGCCCTGTGCAGCGACCACGCAGGCTTTGCCACCAAGCAAGCCATCATTGAGTATCTGAAGCAAAACGGCATCGCTTACAAGGACTTCGGCACCTATAGCGAGGACAGCTGCGACTATCCCGACTTTGCCCACCCTTGCGCGCTTGCCGTGGAAAGCGGCGAGTGCTACCCCGGCATAGGCGTGTGCGGCAGCGGCGAGGGCATGAACATGACCCTCAACAAGCACCAGGGCATACGCTCGGCCCTGTGCTGGATTCCCGAGATTGCCAGCCTTGCGCGTCAGCACAACGACGCCAACGTGATTGTGCTTCCCGGCCGCTTTGTGACCAACGACGAGGCCATAGCCATGGTCAAGACCTTCCTCAACACCGACTTTGAGGGAGGCCGCCACCAGCGCCGCATCGACAAAATCCCCGTCAAGCAGTAGCCCCCAGCGAAACCCAAACCAAACGAGGCACGTGGCAGTGTGCGCCCCCGCACACCCCGTGCCTCGTTTGCTTTATCATATAAGGGCCTTAGACCAGCACCTTTACTGCTGTGTTGCCAACTTTGACTATATACAACCCACCACAAAGATTGCTAACAGTAGTGCTGCAACCACGATAAACGATATGACCATATGTGTCAATCACCTCAATGATTGTGTCAGAGCAAATTCCAGTTACAACAATAGTGTTGTTGCTTACTGAGACCTTAATGTTGTTTCGGTATGTGTTGTCAATGATGTCTCCAGTGTTTATTTCCTCAATGCTCCAAAAATTTCTCCATGGGTCTACTGTCTTATAGGCCTTCTTATAACCTTGAGGAACAAATAATGTCCCCTTGAGGGTGTTGTCGTCAAATACACCATTCTGTGCCTTTGGTGGAGTTGTGGCCTTGCAAAATACCGAATCAAGTTTAGTGCAACCATGGAAAGCACTAGTCCCAATTGAGTCTATGGAATTTGGGAAATATATTGAGGTGAGTTTAGAACACCCATTGAAGGAATTTTCACCAATGCTAATCACGGACTCAGGGATATCTATCTGAGTTAATTCGGTACAGTTGCGAAATGCTTCGGCATTAATGCTTGTTACTGAATTAGGTAATGTGATGGTTTCTAGTTTTGCGCAGTCGTAAAAAGTTGCTCTGCTAATGGAGTCAATGGAGTTGTGTAGAACAATGTCAGTTAGCTTTTTGCAGTATCTGAATGATTCCGCTCCTAAATATGTTACGGAATCAGGTACCTTTATGGTTTGTAATTCGCTGTAAGAAAAAGCTCTGTTTCCAATGTGTTTCACTGTGTTAGGTATTGTGACGGTAGTTAAATTACTACTCATGAATGCATCATTTCCAATGTAGACTAAATTTTCAGGTAATGTAATGGATGTCAGTTTGTAGCAGCCCCTGAAAGTAGCAGTGTTAATGGAATCAATAGTATTTGGTATTACCAAAGAAGTCAACGCTTCGCAATAAGAGAATGCGGACTTTCCAATATACCTTACTGAGCTAGGTATTGTTAGTGATGTGAGTTTGCTGCAACCGCTAAAAGACCTCGCTCCTATATATGTTATTGAATTTGGTAGCTGAATGGAATTTACGTTATATGCACATTTGAATGCGTCATCGGCGATGCCAACAATTGAGTATGTCTTTGAGTCAAGTATTACTTTTGCGGGTATTTGAATATTTCCTGAGTAGCTGTTTCTTCCTGTCCCATAGTCATTGTAGTATCCTGAAGCGACTTCTACGGTTCTATCCTCTTTGGATATGACACCAAAAAATCATCTGTAAAATACAAATCATTTAATCAACACAATACACTGCATATTAGCGTGTTATGCAGCTATGGGCCGGAACGTAAATACTATTTGAGCCAACGCCACCCACATTTTTTGCCGTTTTTTTTGCTTTTTTCATTGCACTCATTCACAAAATAATACTACCTTTGCACAAAACAAACATACTATATTGCAAAAAAATGGCAAAGGACGAATTACGGACAAGTGACAACCCAAAACTATTGAAACGCAAATTGAAGTCGGGCGACTACTCGCTCTACTTGGTTTACTATTTGGGCTACAACAACACCGACAAGGGCATTAGGGCAATCAGAAAGCAAGAGAACCTAAAACTAACCCTGTATGCCACGCCAAAGACCACAGCCGAGAGAAACAGAAACAGGGAAACAATATCGCTGGCCAAAAAGATACGCTTTGAGCGTGAGCAAGAATTGAAGTCCTCACGCCTTGGCTACCGCTTGAAAGCACGTGCAACCGACTTCACAGACTATTTCGGGGGCTACATAGCCAACTACACCAAGAAAGACAAGCCGATGTTTGCAATAGCCTTGAAACGCTTTGAGGACTTCTTGCAGCAGTCAAACGAATACCACCCCTATACGTATGGCATCAAGCCGCCCCAGCTGACTAAACCGATGATGCAAGCCTTTGCCGACTATCTGAAAACAAGAAGCCGAGGAGAGGGTGCAAACGCCATATTCAAGCGTTTCAAGAAAGTAGTGAAGCACGCCTTTGAAAATGACTTGATGCCGAAAAACCCTTGCAATGGGGTTACTATACGTGTCGATGGCAACGTTATCCGAAAGGCCATATTATCGCCCGATGAGGTGGCGGCAATGGCTGCAAGCAAGCCCCCAAGGCAGAACCCCGAAATACGTAGGGCGTTCTTGTTCTGCCTGTACACAGGTTTGCGGTGGTGTGATGTGTCCACGCTGGACTACTCGAATGTGGACTACTCTAACAAGTTGCTAACCTTTGAGCAGCACAAGACCGAGGGGCATAGCAGTGCAAGCGGTGTAATCATTCCGTTGTCGCCTTTCGTCCTCAACCTCATAGGCAAGCCCCGAAAAGGTCGGATATTCGATTTGCCCACTTACAACGCCTGTAACAGAAGCGTGCAGCGGTGGGCGGCATACGCTGGCATAACAAAGCATATCAGTTGGCATTGTGCAAGGCACTCGTTTGCGGTGAGTGTCCTCAACCAAGGGGCGAATATAAAAACCCTGTCGGCATTGCTGGGGCATAGCAGTTTGCAGCACACCGAGAAGTATTTGCGAGCAGTCGATGCCTTGAAGCGTGCAGCCGTGCTAAGTTTGCCCGATGTTGAGGTAAAAATTTAATCACAGGCAACCAGCAGAGAGCCAAACAGACAGCCCAGTGTGGGCTAAAAAAGTATGTAGAAAATACATACTTTGTTGCTAAAATACAGATAATTTTATTATCTTTGCCGTATAGTGATAAACAAACAATTACAGATTATGGCAAAGAAAATCAAAGCCCCACAAGTTACAACCGCCACCATAGAAAAGTCGGTGCTCACATTCCCCGAAGCGTGCAAATACCTTGGCGTAAGCGATGGCTATCTGCGTCGGCTGGTTTCAAAGAAACAAATCCCCTACTGCAAGCCAGCTGGCAAGTTATACTTCTTGGTCAGCGACCTAATAGCTTACGTTACAAGCGGTCGGGTGGCCACTGATGCCGAGTTGGAGAGAAAGGCCCAGCGTTATTGTATGAGCAAAAGTTTCTGACTATGGCAAGGGTGGTGTTTTACTCGCTTTGGGCGTTGCAAGATGGCGACATCAAAACCCCGAAATACATACTTACAAAGCGTGCTGGCAGCTATCCACCGATAGCGGCTTTGGCTGGCCGTGATGGCAGACCTTACCTGTACTTGATGAGCAAGCGAGGAGGAGACCCGAGCCGCCCCCCGATGTTTCTGCAAGGCAAAGGCGGCTTCAACCTTTCGGGGCTGAAAGATTTGCACTATCAAGGCCGCTTAACAGGCGTTGCCTATGGCGAGCCGCTTATAGCGTTCACCTATGGCAAGGAGAAGAAACCCAACCCCTTTTTCAAGTGGCGTGGCGATGGCTTTCTGTTTCGGGTGCTTGAAAGCAAGTTTGTGAATATGCCGAAAACAGGCCGTGTCGAGATACCCACCCTGTTTGAATGGCTGGTAATCGATGGTGGCCGCTGCTTGGCCGGAACGCTTTGCAAGTGCTTGGAAATGGGCGGCTTTGACGAGGAGATAGAACGACTTAGAAAAATTGCCGATGGGTTTTTACGATAACATTCGCTTGTGGCACAACAATGCCCCTTGGGTGGCCGACAGGCTGAAACGCCCACAGCAGCACACGAGGGGCGGCATAACCACCCTAACAGGCTATGTCGGTGGGTTGTGTGTGTCGGTCAGCAGTGGCGGCTATGTGAGGATAGACGGCTCATTCCCCAAGTACCTAAGCAACGGCATCAACCTCACGCCCCTAACGCCCGAGGGGCTTTATGAAGCCGTGGAAAGCCTTAGCGACACCCTTAGGGCCGATGTGGCCGACTTCAACGTGTCAAGGCTTGAATTTGGTGCTAATATGGCGATGGAGCAAGCCCCCGAGGTTTACACGGCTGCTTTGCTGGGCTATTCAAGGGCACACAGGAGCAACACCTACTCAACCACCTACTTTGACCAGAAGCAAAAGGGGTTGAAGTTCTACGACAAGGGGGCGGAACTCGCCAAACAGGGCTACACATACGATGGCAACCTGTTGAGGTATGAAATGACCCTAAGCAAGAGAATTAAACAACAAATGAAGTTGCCGAATGTGACGGCTGCAAGCCTTTGCGATGGCAGCGTTTACGATATGTTGAAAGAAATGTATTTGAAAGAATATCAAAAAATCACCAAAGAAAAAATGCTTACAATCACCCCAATGCACACACCCAAAAAGGCCGAGTTAAGCGATTTGTATATGGCCCGAGCCTACCAGCAAGACCCCGAGAAGTTCCTTGCCGAGTTGAAAGCCTATTCAGGCAAAAACAGGGTATTCAGAAGCAGAATATTAAAGGCCGTCCGAGACGTGCTTGTAGAAGCCAGCGACACCGAGGTAATAGAAGAACTCAACAAGGCCGTGGAAGCGGCAGTAAATGAATAGATTATGAAAGAATTGACACCCAAACAAGCGTTATGGCAGCTGGTGGCGGTATTGGAGCAGCAGCCCACCACGATAGGCAAGCTATCAGCCATTAGAGAAGCGTTGCACGCCCGAATGAGCAACAAGGCGTGGCAGCAGTTCAAATCGATGTACAACCAAAACCACCCCTTTCAGCGTGGGGGCGTGCAGCTGACAAATGAACTGCTGAACGAGGTAGAGGACTTTATCAGTGATGAAGCGAGATAGATAGTTGTTGTGAATTGCTTTCAAATTTGTGCTTTCACAGCGTATGGGGTGGACGAGTTCCGCCCCTTTTTTGTGTCGGATTTGGGGGTAAAAAACAGGGCGAAAACGGCCAAAAACAGGGTAAAAATCAGCCCAAAACCGCAAAACACTGAATATCAAGCAAGTATCGATTTTCAAAATGTAACTGAATTACATCACATCAATGTTGCAAAAATTGATAACAAAATCACCTTTATAAAGTTGATTTTTGTAACCGCTCCTGTTACACCTCAAAAAGTCAAGGTTAGTAAATAGACTAATGTTTTATGGTAGCAACGTTGAATTTGTTATCAATTTTTGCAACATTTCAGCCCCACACCCCGACAACTCCACACCCCTATCACTTCACACCCCGACAAGACAGAAGCAATACAACCTCACACCCAATCAATCCCACAAACAAGGCTCTTATCACTTCAAAACTTGTTTAAATGCAGCGTCAAATCTGTGATTTGACAAATGCCGACAGGCATTCCCTTGTTACTGCCCCCTTGTTCTTGTTTCAGCCACCCCCGAGGGCGTTATTTATTTGCAAAGTAGGTGCATAAAATACACAACCACGTAATTATCAGCTGATTAGTATTTGCAAAGCTGGTTTCAGTGTGAGAAATCCACACACTGGGATAGTGAAGTGAGAAACCCACACATCACCCCAAGACAGGCCACACCCAAAGGCGGTTTTCTGCCTTAGAAGTGCTGGCTAACTATTGCTTAGGCAGCTACCAAAGTACTACCATTTTAGATAGTAAAAACACGTAAAAAAGCAGGCTATTAACGAGTTAGGCGATTTTCGAGTTTTGCCGATATGATTAAACAAATAAACAATCCATAGACCCCGAGCCGACAAAACGCCCTCTCGCTTTCATAGAAGCCCACTGACGGCATTTTGGTAGCTGGGTGGATAAGTTACACGTTTGGGCAAAGAAAGTGGCTGAAACGGCCTTATTTGAAGCCGTGGCAGTATAGCCAGCGGTTTGGGTGCCGGTGCTGGGCTGATATGTCCGACACGATAGAAGCCGTCTAAGGGCTTGAAATTTTTCAGATGATAAGTTACACGTTTGAGCAGAGAAAAGCCCCCAAACGGCCTAAAAAGTGCCTTAAACACGATTTAACCGCTGGGGGCTATGAGTAGAAATTCACAAATATACGTTTCAGACCTCGGATTTTCACAATTCGATTGGGCCTTACTTGCTTGCAAAGGTAGGCAAAAAGTCAATTACAAGAAAATCCTGTAAATGGATATGCCGCCTATAATTGTAATCATTACAAAAATATTCAAGTGGGTAATGAAAGTGCTTGACTTTTGGCTCTAATTTGCAGAAATCAGCAAAACGATATTGTAAATACTTGACTTCAAAAAGGCTCGCTTGTATTCCAGCCAGCCACAAAGTCGGCAAGTTCTTTCGGGGTGTTAAACTTGTAGTCGTTTCCGTTCATCGAGACAAAGGCCACGAATGGCGGTTTGCAAATCTCCTCCTTGCTGGCGAATAGCTGCCATAAAGGCACATTCAGCACCTCGGCAAAGCGTAATAGCGTGGGATAGCTGGGGGCGTCTAACTGCTGGTAGATGGCTGATTTGGATAGCCCTAACTTCTCGGCAAATGTAGGCACGGAATAGCCCTTTTCTTTGATAACTTCTTTAATTCTGTTGGTTGCCATAAACATAAGTTTTAATGATTGCTGCAAAGATAGCCCATATTAGCCGAGTAATTAAGAATATGCTTTACTAATTAATGTTAATTGTAGAATATTCTTTGCTTTTTGCTTGGATGTGTGGAGGACATGCTTTACCTTTGCAATATCAAAATTAATTGATTGTTGAACTTCTAAAACTTAGAGAAAATGAAACTTAGATTTGCGAGATTAGAGAGACACCAAGTGATGCAGTGGGCAAACGCTTTTCACTATCGCTACCACCGAGTAAGCAGGGGCGAGGCCCTTGCAATAGCGTGGCGGTGCTTGAAACTGAAAAAGGCCCTTAGGGCTGGCGTTGTGGATTTCGTCTATCAGAAGAAAGACGGCACTATTAGGACGGCCAAAGGCACTACAAACGCCCTTTTGCTGCCTAAGAACCTTTCGCCCTACGCTGGCAGCGAGGGCCCACAGAACGACAAGGTAATAAAATACTTCGACTATGGTTGCCAAGCGTGGCGGTCGCTGCTGCACTGCAACCTGTTAAGCGTGGGCTAAGCACCGAGGGGCAACAAAAAGGGGGCTGCAAAGCCCCCGAGCCGCCCCCTGTGGCGTTCCATCCGGCACACTTAGGGCTGCTTGTTGACCCACTCTTTTAGGGTTTTGAAGTCCTCGAAAGTTGAGGTGATGCCGCCCTTTCTGACCACTGCTATAAACACGTTGGCGGTGCTCACTGGGTCGCTTTCCGTCCTCTCGAAAAGGTCGGTAACGCTGCAACCGAGTGCCGCCGCCACCCTTTCAAGCGTGGAAAGTGTCGGGTTGTTCTTTAACGTGGCCCTTAGTGAAATGTCGGTAACGCCCAACTTAGCGGCCAAATCCTTTTGGAGCAATCCACGCTCCTTGCAAAGTTGCTTAACTCGTAAAATCATATATAGTAATATTTGGTTTGTGCTGCAAATATAGGCCAAAATTACAGAAGTTGAAAAAAATAAATGTTAAAATGTTTGGTTTCTATTGCTAAAACAAAAATTATGATTATCTTTGCAATGTGATTAAACAAACACTTTGATTTATGGTTACTGAAAAAAATACAGCTATGACAGATAATAACTTCACCGCCCGAATGGCCCTTATGGGCTGCTACTACAAGTTAGTGCAAGTGTATGCAGATATGCAGCGTGTGGATGGCGACTTTGTGCCATCAGCCCTTGAAGCCGTGCAAGATGCTATCGAGCACACCGAGAACGAGATAGACCGCCTGTATAAAGTTGATTACCCCGAATATTTTGCAAAATGAGAATAGACATTAACGCCCTAACAGAAGCCTTACAGGTTTCGGGCCGCTACAAAAGCGTGAAGCAAAGCGGCAATATTATCACCCTTGACGATGGGCAATGCGGCTGGCTGGTGGGCGGTAACGGCTTTATCAGCGTGCAGACAAAGGGGCTGGCAGATGCCGCCCAAGTGGCCAAAGGCTTTGAATACCTGTCAATCCTCGTGGCCTATTGTGAAACCGAAAGCACACCGAGCAATGAATGACAAAGCATTACAGGCCCTTTTGATGGCCTTGGCACACCTTAGGGCGGCTGAATTGAGCCTAAGTGAAGCAGCCGCCACGGATAGCGAGTTGTTAGAAATAGTGGACACCTCAACGCTATTGGACTTCAAAGCCGAGGTGAGCGACTATATAGCTGGCAGAATTAAGGCAGACATCCTCTAAGTTCATACATACAAACACCACCCTTGGGGGGCGAAAGCCCCCTTTTTTTGTGTGCAGCTGGTTTCCCCGACTTGTCGGTGTGGGGATAAATGGCTACCTTTGCAAGGTAAATAGACTTTGCTATAATCAAAATTTGCAATATAGAATTGTTAATAAGGGTCGGTGGCTTGTGAAAGCGGCCGATTTTTTCTTTTGGTGGAAGCCCCTAAAAATGGCCGTTTGCTCTTTTTTTGCTTTTTTGCTCCTTTTGCCAGCCTGTAAACCATTGAGCCACAAAGAGATAATAGCTAATGTGTTATTTTCAAGTTGGATATGACACCAAAAAATCATCTGTAAAATACAAATCATTTAATCAACACAATACACTGCATATTAGCGTGTTATGCAGCTATGGGCCGGAACGTAAATACTATTTGAGCCAACGCCACCCACATTTTTTGCCGTTTTTTTTGCTTTTTTCATTGCACTCATTCACAAAATAATACTACCTTTGCACAAAACAAACATACTATATTGCAAAAAAATGGCAAAGGACGAATTACGGACAAGTGACAACCCAAAACTATTGAAACGCAAATTGAAGTCGGGCGACTACTCGCTCTACTTGGTTTACTATTTGGGCTACAACAACACCGACAAGGGCATTAGGGCAATCAGAAAGCAAGAGAACCTAAAACTAACCCTGTATGCCACGCCAAAGACCACAGCCGAGAGAAACAGAAACAGGGAAACAATATCGCTGGCCAAAAAGATACGCTTTGAGCGTGAGCAAGAATTGAAGTCCTCACGCCTTGGCTACCGCTTGAAAGCACGTGCAACCGACTTCACAGACTATTTCGGGGGCTACATAGCCAACTACACCAAGAAAGACAAGCCGATGTTTGCAATAGCCTTGAAACGCTTTGAGGACTTCTTGCAGCAGTCAAACGAATACCACCCCTATACGTATGGCATCAAGCCGCCCCAGCTGACTAAACCGATGATGCAAGCCTTTGCCGACTATCTGAAAACAAGAAGCCGAGGAGAGGGTGCAAACGCCATATTCAAGCGTTTCAAGAAAGTAGTGAAGCACGCCTTTGAAAATGACTTGATGCCGAAAAACCCTTGCAATGGGGTTACTATACGTGTCGATGGCAACGTTATCCGAAAGGCCATATTATCGCCCGATGAGGTGGCGGCAATGGCTGCAAGCAAGCCCCCAAGGCAGAACCCCGAAATACGTAGGGCGTTCTTGTTCTGCCTGTACACAGGTTTGCGGTGGTGTGATGTGTCCACGCTGGACTACTCGAATGTGGACTACTCTAACAAGTTGCTAACCTTTGAGCAGCACAAGACCGAGGGGCATAGCAGTGCAAGCGGTGTAATCATTCCGTTGTCGCCTTTCGTCCTCAACCTCATAGGCAAGCCCCGAAAAGGTCGGATATTCGATTTGCCCACTTACAACGCCTGTAACAGAAGCGTGCAGCGGTGGGCGGCATACGCTGGCATAACAAAGCATATCAGTTGGCATTGTGCAAGGCACTCGTTTGCGGTGAGTGTCCTCAACCAAGGGGCGAATATAAAAACCCTGTCGGCATTGCTGGGGCATAGCAGTTTGCAGCACACCGAGAAGTATTTGCGAGCAGTCGATGCCTTGAAGCGTGCAGCCGTGCTAAGTTTGCCCGATGTTGAGGTAAAAATTTAATCACAGGCAACCAGCAGAGAGCCAAACAGACAGCCCAGTGTGGGCTAAAAAAGTATGTAGAAAATACATACTTTGTTGCTAAAATACAGATAATTTTATTATCTTTGCCGTATAGTGATAAACAAACAATTACAGATTATGGCAAAGAAAATCAAAGCCCCACAAGTTACAACCGCCACCATAGAAAAGTCGGTGCTCACATTCCCCGAAGCGTGCAAATACCTTGGCGTAAGCGATGGCTATCTGCGTCGGCTGGTTTCAAAGAAACAAATCCCCTACTGCAAGCCAGCTGGCAAGTTATACTTCTTGGTCAGCGACCTAATAGCTTACGTTACAAGCGGTCGGGTGGCCACTGATGCCGAGTTGGAGAGAAAGGCCCAGCGTTATTGTATGAGCAAAAGTTTCTGACTATGGCAAGGGTGGTGTTTTACTCGCTTTGGGCGTTGCAAGATGGCGACATCAAAACCCCGAAATACATACTTACAAAGCGTGCTGGCAGCTATCCACCGATAGCGGCTTTGGCTGGCCGTGATGGCAGACCTTACCTGTACTTGATGAGCAAGCGAGGAGGAGACCCGAGCCGCCCCCCGATGTTTCTGCAAGGCAAAGGCGGCTTCAACCTTTCGGGGCTGAAAGATTTGCACTATCAAGGCCGCTTAACAGGCGTTGCCTATGGCGAGCCGCTTATAGCGTTCACCTATGGCAAGGAGAAGAAACCCAACCCCTTTTTCAAGTGGCGTGGCGATGGCTTTCTGTTTCGGGTGCTTGAAAGCAAGTTTGTGAATATGCCGAAAACAGGCCGTGTCGAGATACCCACCCTGTTTGAATGGCTGGTAATCGATGGTGGCCGCTGCTTGGCCGGAACGCTTTGCAAGTGCTTGGAAATGGGCGGCTTTGACGAGGAGATAGAACGACTTAGAAAAATTGCCGATGGGTTTTTACGATAACATTCGCTTGTGGCACAACAATGCCCCTTGGGTGGCCGACAGGCTGAAACGCCCACAGCAGCACACGAGGGGCGGCATAACCACCCTAACAGGCTATGTCGGTGGGTTGTGTGTGTCGGTCAGCAGTGGCGGCTATGTGAGGATAGACGGCTCATTCCCCAAGTACCTAAGCAACGGCATCAACCTCACGCCCCTAACGCCCGAGGGGCTTTATGAAGCCGTGGAAAGCCTTAGCGACACCCTTAGGGCCGATGTGGCCGACTTCAACGTGTCAAGGCTTGAATTTGGTGCTAATATGGCGATGGAGCAAGCCCCCGAGGTTTACACGGCTGCTTTGCTGGGCTATTCAAGGGCACACAGGAGCAACACCTACTCAACCACCTACTTTGACCAGAAGCAAAAGGGGTTGAAGTTCTACGACAAGGGGGCGGAACTCGCCAAACAGGGCTACACATACGATGGCAACCTGTTGAGGTATGAAATGACCCTAAGCAAGAGAATTAAACAACAAATGAAGTTGCCGAATGTGACGGCTGCAAGCCTTTGCGATGGCAGCGTTTACGATATGTTGAAAGAAATGTATTTGAAAGAATATCAAAAAATCACCAAAGAAAAAATGCTTACAATCACCCCAATGCACACACCCAAAAAGGCCGAGTTAAGCGATTTGTATATGGCCCGAGCCTACCAGCAAGACCCCGAGAAGTTCCTTGCCGAGTTGAAAGCCTATTCAGGCAAAAACAGGGTATTCAGAAGCAGAATATTAAAGGCCGTCCGAGACGTGCTTGTAGAAGCCAGCGACACCGAGGTAATAGAAGAACTCAACAAGGCCGTGGAAGCGGCAGTAAATGAATAGATTATGAAAGAATTGACACCCAAACAAGCGTTATGGCAGCTGGTGGCGGTATTGGAGCAGCAGCCCACCACGATAGGCAAGCTATCAGCCATTAGAGAAGCGTTGCACGCCCGAATGAGCAACAAGGCGTGGCAGCAGTTCAAATCGATGTACAACCAAAACCACCCCTTTCAGCGTGGGGGCGTGCAGCTGACAAATGAACTGCTGAACGAGGTAGAGGACTTTATCAGTGATGAAGCGAGATAGATAGTTGTTGTGAATTGCTTTCAAATTTGTGCTTTCACAGCGTATGGGGTGGACGAGTTCCGCCCCTTTTTTGTGTCGGATTTGGGGGTAAAAAACAGGGCGAAAACGGCCAAAAACAGGGTAAAAATCAGCCCAAAACCGCAAAACACTGAATATCAAGCAAGTATCGATTTTCAAAATGTAACTGAATTACATCACATCAATGTTGCAAAAATTGATAACAAAATCACCTTTATAAAGTTGATTTTTGTAACCGCTCCTGTTACACCTCAAAAAGTCAAGGTTAGTAAATAGACTAATGTTTTATGGTAGCAACGTTGAATTTGTTATCAATTTTTGCAACATTTCAGCCCCACACCCCGACAACTCCACACCCCTATCACTTCACACCCCGACAAGACAGAAGCAATACAACCTCACACCCAATCAATCCCACAAACAAGGCTCTTATCACTTCAAAACTTGTTTAAATGCAGCGTCAAATCTGTGATTTGACAAATGCCGACAGGCATTCCCTTGTTACTGCCCCCTTGTTCTTGTTTCAGCCACCCCCGAGGGCGTTATTTATTTGCAAAGTAGGTGCATAAAATACACAACCACGTAATTATCAGCTGATTAGTATTTGCAAAGCTGGTTTCAGTGTGAGAAATCCACACACTGGGATAGTGAAGTGAGAAACCCACACATCACCCCAAGACAGGCCACACCCAAAGGCGGTTTTCTGCCTTAGAAGTGCTGGCTAACTATTGCTTAGGCAGCTACCAAAGTACTACCATTTTAGATAGTAAAAACACGTAAAAAAGCAGGCTATTAACGAGTTAGGCGATTTTCGAGTTTTGCCGATATGATTAAACAAATAAACAATCCATAGACCCCGAGCCGACAAAACGCCCTCTCGCTTTCATAGAAGCCCACTGACGGCATTTTGGTAGCTGGGTGGATAAGTTACACGTTTGGGCAAAGAAAGTGGCTGAAACGGCCTTATTTGAAGCCGTGGCAGTATAGCCAGCGGTTTGGGTGCCGGTGCTGGGCTGATATGTCCGACACGATAGAAGCCGTCTAAGGGCTTGAAATTTTTCAGATGATAAGTTACACGTTTGAGCAGAGAAAAGCCCCCAAACGGCCTAAAAAGTGCCTTAAACACGATTTAACCGCTGGGGGCTATGAGTAGAAATTCACAAATATACGTTTCAGACCTCGGATTTTCACAATTCGATTGGGCCTTACTTGCTTGCAAAGGTAGGCAAAAAGTCAATTACAAGAAAATCCTGTAAATGGATATGCCGCCTATAATTGTAATCATTACAAAAATATTCAAGTGGGTAATGAAAGTGCTTGACTTTTGGCTCTAATTTGCAGAAATCAGCAAAACGATATTGTAAATACTTGACTTCAAAAAGGCTCGCTTGTATTCCAGCCAGCCACAAAGTCGGCAAGTTCTTTCGGGGTGTTAAACTTGTAGTCGTTTCCGTTCATCGAGACAAAGGCCACGAATGGCGGTTTGCAAATCTCCTCCTTGCTGGCGAATAGCTGCCATAAAGGCACATTCAGCACCTCGGCAAAGCGTAATAGCGTGGGATAGCTGGGGGCGTCTAACTGCTGGTAGATGGCTGATTTGGATAGCCCTAACTTCTCGGCAAATGTAGGCACGGAATAGCCCTTTTCTTTGATAACTTCTTTAATTCTGTTGGTTGCCATAAACATAAGTTTTAATGATTGCTGCAAAGATAGCCCATATTAGCCGAGTAATTAAGAATATGCTTTACTAATTAATGTTAATTGTAGAATATTCTTTGCTTTTTGCTTGGATGTGTGGAGGACATGCTTTACCTTTGCAATATCAAAATTAATTGATTGTTGAACTTCTAAAACTTAGAGAAAATGAAACTTAGATTTGCGAGATTAGAGAGACACCAAGTGATGCAGTGGGCAAACGCTTTTCACTATCGCTACCACCGAGTAAGCAGGGGCGAGGCCCTTGCAATAGCGTGGCGGTGCTTGAAACTGAAAAAGGCCCTTAGGGCTGGCGTTGTGGATTTCGTCTATCAGAAGAAAGACGGCACTATTAGGACGGCCAAAGGCACTACAAACGCCCTTTTGCTGCCTAAGAACCTTTCGCCCTACGCTGGCAGCGAGGGCCCACAGAACGACAAGGTAATAAAATACTTCGACTATGGTTGCCAAGCGTGGCGGTCGCTGCTGCACTGCAACCTGTTAAGCGTGGGCTAAGCACCGAGGGGCAACAAAAAGGGGGCTGCAAAGCCCCCGAGCCGCCCCCTGTGGCGTTCCATCCGGCACACTTAGGGCTGCTTGTTGACCCACTCTTTTAGGGTTTTGAAGTCCTCGAAAGTTGAGGTGATGCCGCCCTTTCTGACCACTGCTATAAACACGTTGGCGGTGCTCACTGGGTCGCTTTCCGTCCTCTCGAAAAGGTCGGTAACGCTGCAACCGAGTGCCGCCGCCACCCTTTCAAGCGTGGAAAGTGTCGGGTTGTTCTTTAACGTGGCCCTTAGTGAAATGTCGGTAACGCCCAACTTAGCGGCCAAATCCTTTTGGAGCAATCCACGCTCCTTGCAAAGTTGCTTAACTCGTAAAATCATATATAGTAATATTTGGTTTGTGCTGCAAATATAGGCCAAAATTACAGAAGTTGAAAAAAATAAATGTTAAAATGTTTGGTTTCTATTGCTAAAACAAAAATTATGATTATCTTTGCAATGTGATTAAACAAACACTTTGATTTATGGTTACTGAAAAAAATACAGCTATGACAGATAATAACTTCACCGCCCGAATGGCCCTTATGGGCTGCTACTACAAGTTAGTGCAAGTGTATGCAGATATGCAGCGTGTGGATGGCGACTTTGTGCCATCAGCCCTTGAAGCCGTGCAAGATGCTATCGAGCACACCGAGAACGAGATAGACCGCCTGTATAAAGTTGATTACCCCGAATATTTTGCAAAATGAGAATAGACATTAACGCCCTAACAGAAGCCTTACAGGTTTCGGGCCGCTACAAAAGCGTGAAGCAAAGCGGCAATATTATCACCCTTGACGATGGGCAATGCGGCTGGCTGGTGGGCGGTAACGGCTTTATCAGCGTGCAGACAAAGGGGCTGGCAGATGCCGCCCAAGTGGCCAAAGGCTTTGAATACCTGTCAATCCTCGTGGCCTATTGTGAAACCGAAAGCACACCGAGCAATGAATGACAAAGCATTACAGGCCCTTTTGATGGCCTTGGCACACCTTAGGGCGGCTGAATTGAGCCTAAGTGAAGCAGCCGCCACGGATAGCGAGTTGTTAGAAATAGTGGACACCTCAACGCTATTGGACTTCAAAGCCGAGGTGAGCGACTATATAGCTGGCAGAATTAAGGCAGACATCCTCTAAGTTCATACATACAAACACCACCCTTGGGGGGCGAAAGCCCCCTTTTTTTGTGTGCAGCTGGTTTCCCCGACTTGTCGGTGTGGGGATAAATGGCTACCTTTGCAAGGTAAATAGACTTTGCTATAATCAAAATTTGCAATATAGAATTGTTAATAAGGGTCGGTGGCTTGTGAAAGCGGCCGATTTTTTCTTTTGGTGGAAGCCCCTAAAAATGGCCGTTTGCTCTTTTTTTGCTTTTTTGCTCCTTTTGCCAGCCTGTAAACCATTGAGCCACAAAGAGATAATAGCTAATGTGTTATTTTCAAGTTGGATATAATCGAATAGTAAATCCCGTTGTCCTGAAAATCGATAGCTTTTGTTGTGAAGGACTGTAGCAGTATGATATAGACTGCAAACATTAGCTTTTTTGAGAAGATCATAGTATGCTATTTGGCATCTGTAGCTCTCAGCAAATGCATTATTGTGAAACGAAAAAAGCGTGGAAACTGTACATGCTAAAATAACCTTGATTTAGCTTGATAATTTTTGATGATAATATCTGCAAACAACTGATAATAAGGAAAGAAACTGCAAAAACCAAATCATAAATAGATTTAAACGAATCAAAGTTTATTGGGGATATGTGGGAACATTCACGGGAAAGATATTACCTTTGCAGCAGAAGTAAAAAAGCAAAGGGAATATGAAGATTACCATCACCACAAAGGAATGCAAGTCCAAGGAAAAGGATGCATCCACGAAAGCCTATCTTTGTTTCCGACTTCGGGACAAGAATGTTGACCTCAAAGTCCGTTCCGACATTGAGGTTATGCTTGACTATTGGGACAA
>CAVKDU010000037.1:0-29361 GCA_963655175.1 Wujia chipingensis
TACTGTGGTTCGGGCATGATTCGCACGCCGTTTTGACTTTTACCGGACAGCAATAATTTTAATGCTGTGCCTCTTCTTTTATTCGTTCATCGAGTCCCACACCGAGTCGCGCGACTCCATAAGTTCGTCCACATAGTCCTGATAGCCGGTGCGCACGTCATATCCGTTGCTCTCGCACCACTCGTCGTAGCTTTCCCTTAGTTCGGGGTCTTCGTCAATCATTCGCTGGAACTCGCGGTCCACCTCGCTCACGCGGCTCAGGCGGTCGATGAGTGACTGTAGTATTTCATTGATGTCGTAGTCCATAGTCTTTACAGTTTTAAGCGTTTAGTGTAAAAAATGATAGGTTTATATTCTCTAATACTGCAAAGATAGCAATTTGCACCACATCGCGATGCCATCAGCGCCCACAATCGCCCGATTTTTGCAACTTTTTAGAAAAAAGTTGCTGTTGCCGCGGGGCGGTGCTTTGCAGTTAGTGGCCTGTGGTGTAACTTTGGGCACACGTTACAATATTATATATGCATAAGCAATCATTCATATTGCGCCTTGTGGCTGCGGCCGGCATGGCTGTGGCGGCAGTGGCTTCGGTGGCCGCCACGCGCTATCACACCGCCCTTAACGACTTTGGCGGCCTGCGCACGAGCGTGCCGGGCTGCACACTTGCGGTGCGGCAGGGACAGTGTGCTGAGCTTGTCAACGCCCAGGCGGCCCCCGTGCTGGTGCTCGACACAGTGCCGGTGCGCTCGGCCGACTATCGGTGCCAGGTGCGCATCGCCAACAGGCACTGCAAGCCCGGCAAGACCTATCATGCGGCCGGAGGGGCCTACAAGACCACGTGGTGCGGCCTTGCGCTCAACGCCGCGCCCGACGGCAGCCGCTGGGTGGCCGTGGAGCTGAGTTGCACCAACACCGACCTGCACAACGACGCCACCGACCGCCGCCTGCTTGCGGTGAGCGTGGTGAGCCATCGCAGCGGCGAGGCCGACAGTGTGCTGGCTTCGGCCACTGTGGCCGACGGCGTTGACCTATACGACGGCTTCAATTGCATCGAGGCCGAGGTGCAGGGCACAGAGCTGGCGGTGAGCGTGGGCAACCGCCGCCTTGGCCGTGTGGTTGAGTGCCGGCTGCCCGAGGTGCAGGGCGACGTGCGCGCCGGCTGCATAGCCGGGCCGGCCTCGAGCGTGCAGGTGGAGCGCGTGGTGGTGGCCGAAAGGGCTGGGCAGGAGCGTCCGCTCGACACTGGGCTCACCATCGACTCGCTCAACAGCCGCTTTGCCGCCTCCACCGACCCCTATGAGGGCTACTGGCAATACCTCGACCGCGAGACCGACGATGCCCGCGTGCGTCTGGGCGGCCGCTATGTGGTGGCGCTGGTGGCCGACGGGGCCGACGGCTACAGCATAGTGTATGTGAGCGGAGCCCAGGCCATGCGCCGCCAGTGGCACACCGGCATGGTGAAGGCGGTGATGCGCCCCACGGTGTTCACCGCCAACTATCGCGCCCGCTGGAGCGACGCGGCCTTTGGTGTGATCGACGACGACGTGTTTGCCACCTTCGAGTCGGGCTCGATACTCAGCGTCAAGTTTCCGGTGCTGAAAAGCCAAATCCGCTTCTCAAAGGTGCCCCAGCGCACGCTGAAACAGCCCTGAAAGAAAAAAATCGAGGTTTTTTGCAAAAAAAATGCCGCAAACTTTGCAGATATGAAAATAATGCGTACCTTTGCATCGCATTTGAGAATTGTCCTGTGGTGTAATGGTAGCACATCGGATTCTGGTTCCGCTTGCGAGGGTTCGAGTCCTTCCAGGACAACAAATGAGAAGTGACCCCAAAAGGTCACTTTTCTTTTTATAGTACAAATTTAAACTAAGTAATTTTTTACAATGGCAACAAAAATCAGATTACAACGCGGTGGCCGCAAAAACCACGCGTTCTATCCAATTGTTATCGCCGATAGCAGGGCGCCACGTGATGGTAGATTTATTGAAAGGATTGGTTCTTATGACCCGAACACTAATCCTGCTACAATAAGTTTAAATTTCGAGCGTGCTCTTTATTGGATCAACGTGGGTGCAATCCCCACCGACACTGTGCGCAACATTCTCTCTCGCGAAGGCGTGATGCTCATGAAGCACCTGCAGGGCGGCGTGAAGAAGGGCGCATTCAATGAAGAGGAGGCTCAGCGCCGCTTCGATGCTTGGAAGGCTGAAAAGACCGCTAAGCTCGAGGCTATCAAGAACAAGGAAGTAAGCGACAAGCAGGCCGATGCCAAGAAGCGCCTCGACGAAGAGGCCAAGAAGAACGAGGCTAAGGCTGAGGCTGTGGCCAAGAAGAAGGCAGAAATCGCTGCCGCCAAGGCTGAGGCTGAGGCTAAGGCTGCTGCCGAAGCTGCCGCTGCCGAGGCTCCCGAGGGCGAAGCCGCTCCCGCTGCCGAAGGCGAGGCCGCTGCCGAGTAAGTTTGCGGCAAAGCCCGCGCCGGGCACGGCGCATTTCATGTCAAAGAAAAATAAGAGGTGTTGCAACCGCCACTGTGCGCGTTGCAGCACTTTTTTTTGATGCCTGCTGAGGCCATTTTTTCGGCCGATTTGTTTGAGTTTTATGGCAATTACCACTATCTTTGTGCATACGCATTAAGTGCTGGCATGGGCGATAATTCAACCAATAGCGCAATAGTCAGGCAGTTCACCGCCTTTTTGGAGGCTGGCAACTACCGGAAGACCGACGAGCGGTATGCGATTCTCAACAAGGTGCTCGAGGAAAGCAAGCCTTTTTCGGCCGACACGTTGTATGCCTCGCTCAAGGCGGGCGGCTTTTATGTGAGCAAGGCCACCGTATACAACACCGTCAACCTGCTGGCCGCGGCCGGCATCATTGGCAAGATAGTGGTGCCGCTTGGTACCCAGGTGATGTATGAGCGCCTCAGCCAAATGCAGTGCTGCCACGTGGTGTGCACCGAGTGCGGCAAGGTGAAGCTGGTGAAGGACAACAACTTTGCCGCCTACATGAACGCGCGCCGCTTTGCGGCGTTCACCACCTCGCACTATGCCCTGTATGTGTATGGCACTTGCAGCACCTGCGCCCGCAAGCTTAAAAAGCGCCAGGCCGCTGCGCAAAAATCGACATCAAAGAAACAACAGAGATAACATTAGCTATTATGAAAAAGGTAGACGTATTATTAGGTTTACAATGGGGAGATGAAGGTAAAGGCAAGGTGGTGGATGTGCTCACCCCTCGCTACGACATAGTTGCACGTTTCCAAGGCGGACCCAACGCAGGCCATACGCTTGAGTTCCAGGGCCACCACTACGTGCTGCGCTCGATTCCGTCAGGAATTTTCCAGACCAACCAGGTGAACGTGATTGGCAACGGCGTGGTGCTCGACTCCGTGCTGTTTGCACAGGAGGCCAAAGACCTTGAGAAGAGCGGCGTCGACATCAAGAAGATCTTGAAGATTTCGCGCAAAGCCCATCTCATTCTGCCCACTCACCGCCTGCTCGACGCTGCCAACGAGAAGCTTAAGGGCAGCAGCAAAATCGGCACCACGGGCAAGGGCATCGGCCCCACCTACACCGACAAGGTGGGCCGCAACGGCCTGCGCATTGGCGACATCGACCACGACTTCAAGGCAAAATACGACAATCTTAAGCGCATGCACTTCAACCTGCTGCGCGCTCTGGGCGAGGATCCCAACGTCGACGAACTCGAAAAGCAGTGGTTTGAGGGCATCGACTACATAAAGCAGTTCGACCTCATCGACAGCGAGTTTTTCATCAACAAGCAGCTGGCCAGCGGCAAGACAGTGCTTTGCGAGGGCGCCCAGGGCAGCATGCTCGACGTTGACTTCGGCTCCTATCCGTTTGTCACATCGTCGAACACCGTGTGCGCCGGCGCATGCTCGGGTCTGGGCGTGGCTCCGCGCAACATAGGCGAGGTGTATGGCATTTTCAAGGCCTACTGCACCCGTGTGGGCAGCGGTCCGTTCCCCACCGAGCTGTTCGACGCCACAGGCGACAAGATTCGCCAAATAGGCCACGAGTATGGCGCAGTCACCGGCCGTGAGCGCCGCTGCGGCTGGATCGACCTTGTGGCCCTGCGCTACACCATCATGCTCAACGGCGTCACCCAGCTGATAATGATGAAGAGCGACGTGCTCGACGGCTTTGAAACCGTGAAGGCCTGCGACGCCTATGAGGTGAACGGCAAACTCACGCGCGACTTCCCCTATTCGATCGAGGGCGACGTGAAACCCGTATACACCGAGCTCAAGGGCTGGAACGCCGACATGACCAAGATGACGAGCGAGGCCGAGTTCCCGCAGGAGTTCAACGACTACGTTAAGTTCCTTGAGGAGAAGCTGGGTGTGCCCATCACCATCGTGTCGGTGGGTCCCGACCGCGAGCAGACCATAGTGCGCGGCAAGTAAGCGCGCGCCGTGGCGGCAGTGGGGCTTAGCGGCGTTTAGTGGGCCGCTCCCCAATGCACCCTCTCTTATAGACTACGGTTTATTTTTTTGATATATCCGAATGCCGTTTTGGAATTTTGCTATGGAACGACGTTGGACACCTTTTCACCACTTCATCACCCCCCAACAGGCGGGGTGGGCTTCACGGCAACCGCCGTGGAGGGCTGGGCGCTGCGTGCGCCGCGGCCAGTGTGAATATGGAGTCAGCGGTCAGGGCCAGGCAAGGTGCCAGAACGGCATTCCTTTTTCCGTATAAAACAACTATCATTTTTCGTTAAACTATTAACACCTTATTATCATGGCAACTGTAAAACCATTCAAAGGATTGCGTCCGCCGCGCCAGCTGGTGGAGCAGGTAGTGTCTAAGCCCTACGACGTGCTGTCGAGCGAGGAGGCCCGCGCCGAGGCCGCCGGCAACGAGAAGTCGCTGTATCACATCATCAAGCCCGAAATCGACTTCAACGACGGCACTGGCGAGCACGACCCCAAAGTGTATGACAAGGCAGTGGAGAACTTCAAGAAGTTTCAAGACCGCGGCTGGCTTGTGCAAGACCCCAAGGAGGAATACTACATCTATGCCCAGACCATGGACGGACGCCGCCAGTATGGCATAGTGGTGGCCGCCAGCGTCGACGACTACCTCACGGGCCGCATCAAGAAGCACGAGCTCACGCGCCGCGAGAAGGAGACCGACCGCATGCACCACATCGAGGTGAACAACTCCAACGTGGAGCCGGTGTTCCTTGCCTTCCCCGACAATGAGGTGCTCGAACGCGTGATTCGCGAGACGGCTGCCACCGAGCCTGAATACGACTTCGTGGCCGACGACGGCATAGGGCACACCTTCTGGTGCATCACCGATGATGCCACCATCAAGACCATAACCGACGCCTTTGCCGCAATTCCCTACCTCTACATTGCCGACGGACACCACCGCACGGCTGCCGCTGCCCACGTGGGCGAGGCAAAAGCCAAGGCCAATCCCCACCACACGGGCAAGGAGGAGTATAACTACCTGCTGGCCGTGTGCTTCCCGCAGTCGCACCTCAAGGTGATGGACTACAACCGCGTGGTGCGCGACCTCAACGGCCTCACGCCCGAGCAGCTGCTTGAGCACCTTGCGCAAAACTTCGATGTGGAGTGCATGGGCGCCGATGAATACCGCCCCTCGCGTCTGCACAACTTCTCGCTGTATATGGCCGGCAAGTGGTATTCGCTCACGGCAAAGCCCGGTACCTACGACGACGCCGACCCCATAGGTGTGCTCGATGTGAAGATTTCCAGCGACCTGATTTTGCGCGACATTCTGGGCATCACCGACTTGCGCACCGACAAGCGCATCGACTTTGTGGGCGGCATACGCGGCCTCGGCGAACTGAAGCGCCGCGTCGACTCGGGCGAGATGCAGCTGGCTCTGGCCCTCTACCCCGTGACCATGCAGCAAATCATCGACATTGCCGACACTGGCAACATTATGCCACCCAAGGCCACATGGTTTGAGCCCAAACTGCGCTCGGGCCTTGTGATACACAAATTAGACTGAGCGTGAGCGCGTAAGTTACGCTCACCGCACAGCAGCGCCATTGGCGACCCTCACCTGCCGCGTGCCCACCGTTGGGGCGCGGCAAGTGAGGGTCGTTGCGTTTTTCCGCAGCAGTCATTCGGGTGTCGGAATCGTGGGCAAACGCCACATTTAAACTGCGATTATTATTAAAATAGCGCAATTTTATGTAATTTTGCAGAAATTTTCAGACAGAACCTAATATAGTATAATTTAAAAGCAGAAAATTATGACAAAACGAATCACGGCTCTCAGGGCGGCCGCATTGGCGGCTGCCTGCGCTGCGGGACTCAGTTCCTGGGCGCAAACGGGGCAGCCCCATTCGCTGTCGGCCAGCGTCAACTTCTCGACGGTCGACTTGCAGTGGCAGGCTCCAGCTAGCACGGTGTCGCTCAAGTGGCACGACGGCAAGGACTATAATGGCATGGACGGGCAGCAGAAGTCGCCCGGCGGCCCGGTGGTGCTGTACGCCGCCAGCAAGTTTACGGCAGCCGACCTCAAGGCTTATGCCGGCGAAACGGTCGACAGCATCTATTATTTCCAGTATCGCAACGTGTCGGCCGTAAGGGTGCAGATATATGAGAACTCAAAACTCGTGCGCGACCAGAGCGTAGACCTCGCCGGCTGGGCCAAAAACACGTGGAAGCATGTGGCCCTCGACCGCAGCTACAAGATTTCGGCCGACGCCGATGTGATGTTTGCCGTGCGTTTTGAGTATGGCGCCAACCAAGGCTTTGTGGGCATCACCGACCGCAGCCCGCTCAACGGCAAGGGCAACATCTATTCCTACGACGGCAAAACCTGGCAGACCGGCGCCCCGGGCGACTTCCTCATCACCGCCGTGCTCCACAATGCCGCCACCGCCACGCCCGACGGCTACAATGTGTACCGCGACGGCGGCAAGGTGAATCAGTCCCTCGTCACCGCCACCGACTATCAGCTCACCGGCGAGGCCGACGGCCAGCACACCTATGCGGTGGGCGCCGTGTATGGCGCCGACGAGAAGCTCTCGGCCTCAGTCACGGCAAGCACTGTGGCGGCCAGCCATATGCTGGCTCCGGCCAGCACCTTCACGGGCACGGCCAGCGAACTCAGCGGCCAGCTGTCGTGGCAGGCGCCGCTTGCCCTCACGGCCGACCACAAGCTCACCTGGTGCAACCAGACTCCGGGCATAAGCATTGGCGGCACCTCAACCTCGGCCCCCAAGGTGTGGGTTAAGCAGGAATTCTCGGCAAGCGACATGCTCGCCTGCCAGGGCGGCAGCATCACCGCCGTCAACTCCTATCTGGCCGAGGCTGTGAGCAGCGCCACCGTGTTTGTGATGAAAAACGGCGTCATCGACTACTACGAGGCGGTTCCCGACTCGGTGGTGAAGGCGCTGCAGGCCAAGCAGTGGGCCAAGTTTGCCCTTGCAAAGCCCTACGCCCTTGAGTCGGGCAACACCTACGCCTTTGGCGTGTACTACACCCACGCATCGGGCGCGCACCCCATTGGCGTCGACAGCGGCACAGCCATCGACGTGAAGGGCAACTCGTTCTCCACCAGCTCGCCCTCGTCGACGTTTAAAAACAGCAAGCCGTCGTGGAAGGCCCTTTCGGCTGGCAACATTGCCGGCAACTTCATGCTCACTGCCGACATTGCTGGCGTGACCGGTGCCGCAGCCGCCCCCACGGGCTACGATGTGTACCGTGACGGCTCGCTGCTGGCTTCGGGCATCAAGGCCACCGAATATGCCGATGAGGCCACCGAGCCCGGCACCCACGCCTACACGCTCGTCACTAAGTATGACGGCAAGCAGGCCCCCGAGCTCAGCACCTCGCTCACCTACACCATGCCGGCCGCATATGCCGCCCCCACCATCATCAGCTCAAACTTCAACGACTCCACCAAGCAGTTCGACCTCACGTGGAGCGCAAGCGCGGCCGAACTCAAGCACTATGGCAAGGCCTCCTATCTGGTGGGCTTCGACGAAGACGTGAAGCTGCTCTACGGCACCAAGTTTCAGGCTTCCGAACTCGCACCCTATGCGGGCTACGAGCTGAAGTCGGTTAAGTTTGGCGTGGGCGAGGCCATCGACTCGCTGCGTCTTGAGGTGCTCGACTCAAAGGGCAACCGCCTTGCCAGCGAAAAGGTGCTTGGCTCTGACATCGAGGCCGGCTACCTCTACAGCATGCCGTTCACCACTCCAGTCAAGATTCCGGCAGGCGAAGACCTCTATCTGGTCTACAACGCCACTCTGCCCGCTGGCAAGCACGTGATGATTCTCGACGGCGGCCCGCTGGTCGACGGCGGCGCCATGGTCAGCCTCACCGACGGTGCCAACTGGTTCAAACTGGGCACCGTGGCCTCCGACTATGGCAAATATAACATCGTGATTGCCGCCACCGCCATGGCCGTGGCCGACAAGTCGGCACCCGCCGTGCTGCTCGAAAACGGCCGCTGCATCGACTCCACCGGCGCCGGCAGCCTCACCATCGGAGCCGCCACTCTGCGTCAGGCAGCCGCCGAGGGTCTGGGCATCAGCGCTCCGCAGGGCGCTGCCAAGGCTGCTGTCCGCAAGGCGTCGTCGGCCACTCCCAAGGCCAAGAGCTTCAATGTGTATTGCAACGGTGACGTGGTGGCGCAGACCGAAGCCACCGACTATCACGCCATCCTTTCAAGCTACGGCCAGTTTGAATACTACGTGACCACCGTCTATGCCAACGGCTGGGAGTCGCCCGCAAGCAAGGTGGTGACGGTGAACAACACCATCGCGCAGCGTCCGCAGGCCCCGTGCGCCCTCACGGGCAGCTATGCCGGCGGCACCCTTAAGCTCTCGTGGAGCGACCCCGCCAGCTCGCAGGTGCTCACCTACCAGCACGGCAGCAAGGATCTGGCACTGGGCATGACAGGCAGCGGCGAGCGCACCAGCTACTGCGCCGTGCGCTTCACGGCCGACTCGGTGGCCTCATTTGCAGGCAAAAAGATTACCCACATCACCTTCAAACTGGCCGATGTTGCCCTCAACTCGGCCTCGGTGATAGTGATGAATGGCAACGACATCCTCTATGAGCAACCCGTGGCCGTGAGCGACCTCAAAGTGGGTCTCAACGAGGTGCGCCTCAATGTGCCCTACGAGATTCCCGCAGGCCGCGAACTCTCGTTTGGCTACCACATCACCTACCAGAACGGCCAGAAACCGCTGGTGATGGACGACGGCCCGTCGGTTAAGCCCAGCTACAGCGACCTGCTCTCGGCCTCGGCTGCCGACGGATACTGGTATTCTCTCAAGACCAAGTTTAAGCAAGACTACAACTGGCGCATCAGCGCCATCCTGGCCGATGCCGACCAGAATGTGGCCGCGCCCAGCCGCGTCCGCTCGAAGGCCGCAGCCGGCACCACCTACAACGTGTATCGCGACGGCGTGGCCATAGCCACAGCCGTTGAAGGCACTGTCTACGACGTGGCTTCGGCCGCCAACGGCAGCTACACCGTCACCGCCGTGACCGATGGCGTTGAGTCGGCCGAGTCAAACGCAGTGGTGCTTAGCGGCGCCACAGGCATCACCACAGTCGATGCCGCCCAGGCGCAAGTGGTGGCCATCTACAGCCTCAACGGCATTAAGGTGGCAGCCGACAGCCTCGACGCGCTCCCCTCGGGCGTGTATCTGGTGAAGACCGCCGACGGCAAAGTGCAGAAAGTAGTTAAGTAAATAAGCATCGCAGCGCCCCCGCGGCGCTGACCAAGAGAGGGCGGACCGCACAGCGGCTCGCCCTTTTTTTGCTTTTTTTTGACCCACTCGCATTTTTATTGATGTGCCCTTGGCCGTGTTGAATATTTTTAATACCTTTACTAACTGCAAATTTTAGTAGCATGAACTGTATGAAAAATCACTAATACACCAATTGATAATGAACAAAGTAGTTTACAAAACACTGGCCGAGTGCGAGGCGGCCATCAAGGCCCTTAAGGCCGTGGGCGTAGAGGTGCCCGACTGGCTGGCCGAGCAGCACCGCGCGCTAAAGGCCGCCGCTGTGGCCAAAACTGTGATAGCCAACACAAGCACTCCCATCTACGACACCCTGGTGGCCAACTACCCCTACGGCAAAATGCCTAAGGAGAAGGTGGACTGCATCACCAGCACCGTGAACCAGCTGCTTGAAGACGGCAAGCACGCCGAAGAGCCGGGCCTGCTGCTTGGCAAAATCCAGTGTGGCAAGACCGACACTTTCGAGGACATCATCGGTCTGGCCTTCGACAAGGGCATCGACATTGCCGTGGTGTTCACCAAAGGCACCAAGCCGCTGGCGCAGCAAACCATTATGCGCATGAAGAAGGACTACCGCTTCTTCAAGCCGTCGGACAACCTCGACCAGCGCGCCACCATCAACATCTACGACATAATGAAGGTGTGGAACAACCTGAAGCAGGCCAAGGTGGAGGGCTGCAAAACGGTGATAGTGTGCAAGAAGCAGGCCACCAACATGAGCCACCTCATCGACATGTTTTCCAAAAACTGCACTTTCCTGAAAAAGAAAAAGGTGCTGATTGTTGACGATGAGGCCGACTTCGCCAGCCGCAACTACCGCGCGGTGAAGCCGCAAAACCTCAAGGACGAAGACGGCAACCCGCTGCCGCAAGAGGCCGAGACCGAAATGGCAAAAATCAGCCAGCAAATCGACGACTTCCGCAAAATTCCCGACTATTGCCGCTATCTGCAGGTGACCGCCACTCCATACTGCCTCTATTTGCAGCCTAAGGGCGAGCTCAACCTCAACGGCAATGTGGTGAAGCCCTTCAAGCCGCGCTTCACCAGCATCGTGCCCGTGCATGCCGCCTACATTGGCGGAAAGCAGTATTTCGAGGATTCGCAGAATCCCGACTCTATGTATAGCCACCTCTATCATCAGGTCGACCAAAAGTGCGTCGACGTGCTCGGCCACGAAGACAAGCGCTACCTCAACAGCGCCGTGTCGTCGGCCAACATCTACGGGCTCACCTACGCCCTCATCTCATATTTCATGGCCACCGCCGTGCGCCGCATTCAGGAGCGCGTGAACCACAACCGCGACTACAAGACCAGCGCGCTGATTCACGTGGAGCTCGACAAGAAGAACCACGACTGGCAATATCGCGTGGTGAACCGCCTCATTGACTCCATAAAGAGCGCCATAGTGGAGGAGGACCAGTCGGACCAGCGCATTTGGACCGCCGTCAACTCCATCTACAGCGACTTCGCCGAGTCGAACCGCAAGGGCCGCGCCGAGGGGCTGATTTCGGTGGAGCTGCCATCGAAGGACGATGTGCTGGACGAAATCCGCAACATCTTCAATCCTCGGAAGAACAACTACCACGTGCAGATTGTCAACTCCGACGAGCAGGTGGAGTCGCTCCTCGACGAGGAGACAGGCGAGCTGCAGCTCGACACCGCCGCCAATGTGTTTATAGGCGGCAGCATTCTCGACCGTGGCATCACCATTAAAAACATGCTGTGCTTCTTCTATGGCCGCAACCCCAAAAACTTCCAGCAAGACACCGTGCTTCAGCACGCGCGCATGTATGGCGCACGCTCGAAGGAGGATATGGCCGTAACGCGCTTCCACACCACCTCCACAATCTACCGCATGCTGGTGCGCATGAATGAGCTCGACAACCAACTGCGCGAGTGGTTCCTTGAGGGCCGCGACAAAGACAGCGACGTGAACGCCGTGTTTGTGGGTTATGACAAGCACCTCAAGCCCTGTGCCGCCCAGAAGATAAAAGCCTCCAACGCACTGACACTCAAGCCGCAGATGCGCATGGTGCCCGCCGGATTCTGGACGGGAAGCAACACCGCCATCAAGAAGACCATTGCGAAAATCGACTCCCTCTTGGAGTCATGCCCCGCCTTTGGCCACAAAGACGAGGAGGGATTCTTTGAAATCGACGCCGACACTGCCAAGCAGATTCTGCAGCTCATAGAGTCAACGTTTGTCTACAAGGACAGCGGCAACATTCACAACCTCGACCGCAAAAACGACATCAAAGAGATGCTTTGTGCCCTTGACTACTGCGCAAGCAAGTCGGGCGGCAAAGTGCTGGTGCTGCTGCGCACCCACCGCAACATGAACCGCCTCAAAGCCAACGGCACCTACAACGATGCTCCTGATGATGGCCACACAGACACCAGACCTTCTCGACAGAAAGCTATTGAAACTCCAGTGTTAATGTTGTTGAGGCAGGAAGGCCTAAAATGTATTGATCCAGACACGGGCGAGAACATCGGTTGGAACGACGCCCCATTCTACTGGCCAGTGCTCATGAGCCAGAGAGAAATCACCCCGGTTATGTACGCCCTCGATCAACGCATGAAGAAAACTACAGCCGCATCCAACATCGACGAAATCCTCAAAGGGTATGACCGCAGCGAGGTATTGGAACTGACTTTTGCAGGTGATTTGGAAGATAGATTTGGCTCAGTAGGAGCAGAATATAATTATGAGGAGGATGGTCCAAAAGAGACGAGAAGTTTAAAGGAGTCTACAGCCTCTAAATATATTGAGAAAACAGAAGACGGACATTGGGCATTGAATCCCAATGTTCCTTTCGACAAGGAGCATGACCATGGTCTTTATTCATATAATAATGGCAAATTTCCCTTTGTGTTGAAACCGTATAAATACATGATGCTGGGAGACAGACGGGATGCTTACGCAAATTTGATCCTTATGGAACTGTTCTCCGTTGACATGTGCACTTTTGATCCCGTAGGCGAATTGAATGACAAAGGTGACCTCGTTGATCGTGACACCAACAAGGTGCTTATGCACGGCACCGACAAGCTTCTTGGTCGTGACATGAGCCAAACTGACTTCACTGCAAAAGGTGTAACCCAGTGGGTCATAGAGTATCACATCCGCAAAGTGCTACGATACATCCCATTCTACAAAAACAACGGCGAAGACCCCGAAGACACCCCCGAAGAAGAGTAGCACACAACAACCCACAATAGCAGGAACCGCCGCCCCCGAGTCACCGGAGGCGGCGGTTCCAGTTATTGTAGCAAACAAAAGTGATTGTCCGCCATCATTGAAAAAATCTGTGTAAATCTGTGCGATCTGTGGGGGATTTATGTGTGGCGGGAAGAAAGCTCATTTCAAAATATGGCTCACTAACAAAATATGTCAATCCTCGAAATACGTCTTTTGGGCTAAAAACTTGCTTTGCCTCTGTGTGGGTGTTGTTGTATGAAAAGGGTGGGGAGGGAAAAAGCAACAACCGCCGTCCCCGTTGGAATGGGGGCGGCGGTTGCTTTATTAGGTTGTGGCGGCTTGCGGCCGCTTAGCTATGTGCGTTATTTGATGATGACGCGCTGTGCAAGGTTCTTGTTGGCTGTTGCCACCTTCACCACATACACGCCTGCTGCAAGGCCGGCAGTGCCGACTGTTGCGCTGGTTGCCTGCGGTGCCAGGGCTGCCACCTGCATGCCGTTCATTGCAAACACCTCAACGCTGGTGATGGCCTCAGGAGCGTTCACCTTGATGGCGTTGGCAGTGGTCTTGACTGTGATTGCGCTCTCGGTGATTTCGTCAACACCGGTGATGATGATGTCGTCGAGTGAAGCCTTCTGCTCCTCGTTGTTGTAGTGCACATACTTCAGGTTGTCGAAGTAGAAGTCGCCGTTCCATGCTGCGCGCGGGTTGTCAGGGTCATCGTCCTCAAATTCGCTGAGGTAGCCCTTCCACAACCACACTGCGTCGAACATCCAAAGGCCTTCCACCAGTTTCTTCTCGCCCGATACGATTTCGCATGAGTCTTTGTTCACGTCCCATGCCACCACGTCCCAGCCGCGGAAGTCGAGCTGCTTCTTGGTGTAGCGCTTAACGGTGGCTGCGTCGCTGCGGTCGCGCACGCCGATGCCGGCGTAGTTGTTCGAGCCGTCGCCATACACGTCATATTGGATTACGGCGTTCTTGCCGTTGGTGTAATATTTCACACCGTCCTTCTTGTAGATGCGCAGACCCCAGTAGGGAGTGCCTACGTCGGGATCGGAGTTGAACTCATAGTGCACCTTGAACGAAGAAGTCTGGTTGCTGTTGCTCACCAGCGAGTTGGTGGTCATGCTTTGGTCTTCGGCTGATGTGAAGCCCTTCGACGAGCCAGAGCCGGCGGGGGTGAACCACAGGTTGGGGTTGGTGGTGTCGTCGATCACGGTCTCGTCTTTCACAGTGCGGTATTCCGAGAGGAACTTGAACACTTTGCCTTCCGACACGTTGCCCGACAGATCCTTGAAGCCGCCCTTCACTGTCACCTTGAAGCACTTGTCAAGGGGCAGATCTTCGTTGAGGTAGAGGTGGAGCACCGATGCGTTGCGCACCACTGCGTGGGTCAGCTTGCCGCTGTAGCGGTTGCCGTCCTTGTCTTCCACGATGATGGCGTCGGTTGCGTCGTCCTCGTTCCAGGCGAGCTCTTCGTTATACTCAACGCGGATCACGGGGCGGTGAGTGTAGAGCATTGTGCTGTTTTCGGCAGGAGTGGTGCTCTTCACATAGGGAGCCTCCACGTCGGCGGGAATGGTGGTGAATGCAAACACGTAGTTGCCGCCTTCCTGGCCGTCGCCGTCGCCGTCAAAGAATTGGTTGGTCTGTGAGTTCTTGGCCACGCTGCCGTCGATGGTGATGGTGTAGTCCATGTCGTCGAGCAGTTCCTTCAGGCTCACGCGCAGGGTGTAGTCGTTCTCCCAAGTGAGGGTCACCTTGCCGCTGTTGGTAATCGAGAATGCCTTTTCCACGCTGGCCTTGTCCATCTTGCGCGAGAAGGTGATCACCATGTCGTTGAGGATGTTCACGGCTGCGGGGTCGGTGATGCTGTTCGACGACACCACTGCGGGTGCGTTGCTGGTCAGCTCCACGTTGGCCCAAGTCACGTTTTCCGACGACTGTCCCTGCGGGTTGCTGTTCAGGGTCACTGTCTTGGTGGCCGAAGTGTAGCCCGGGCAGGTGTAGCTCACGGTGTATTCCTTGCCGGGGGTGAGGTCCTCAAACAGGAAGAAGCCGTTGTGAATCAGGTTGGGGTTCTTAGTGTAGTTCTTAAACAGCGATTCGTAGGAGTCGGTCACGATGGTCTTGCCGTCCACGGTCACAGTCACGTTGTCGATGGGCTGCTCGTTTTCCGAGTTCTTCACCACGCCGGCCAGCATCACCTTCTCGGGCAGCTGCAGGCCGCGATATTGCATGATGGCGCGGAATGTGCCGAATGCCTCCAGGCGCTTGTAGCTGTCGTTCATGTTGAGCGGCTGCTGCACCTTGTGGGTGTGGAATCCGCCCTCGCTCAGCAGCGAGGCCATATTGGTGCGGCGGTTCACCGACAGATACGGATACTGGTTCTCGTGTGTGTCGACGTCGCCGTTGTAGTACACGCGGTCGTAGTAGTTGCCGCGGCTGGTGGTGTTATACATCACGCCGGTGAGGCTCGGGTCGAGGAACTCGCCGTAGCGCTTGCCGCCGTTAGGCGTCTTCTCTATATACTGGCCGTCTTTCTTCCAGCCGCCGAACAGGAACAGGGTCTGGTTTTGGCCCGAGCCTGCGTCGGAGTGAATCGAGTAGAAGAAGTCGGCGCCCCATGCGTTGGCCATGTCGCTGCGCTCATCGAGGTCCACAATCTGGTCGTCGGTGTAGCGTGTCATGTGCACGGTGTTGGTGTCGATAGTGGTGTATTGCTGCAGATATTCCTTGGTGGCCAGGCCCACGCGCAGAGTCTTCTGCGCCTCGGTGTAGCCATACAGTCCTGAATTTTCGTGGCCGGAGTGTCCCGGATCGATCCACAGTTTAAAGTTTCCCCAGTCGGCCTTGTCGGCAGCGACCACGGTGCCGCCCACAGTGAGGCAGGCGATTGCCGAGGCAATCATGTATTTCGATAAATTTTTCATTGCTGCATTAATATGTTAATTGTATAAGATAAATGTAGCCGTCTTTGTCGTTTTCAAAGGCAATTGCCGAGCCGCTATAGTCGGCAGCCAGTGTCACGGGCAGCAGGTCGTCGCGGTGAATGTCGATTTTCGAGATTTTGCGCTTCACAATGTCAAACGAGTAGATTTCGCCCTTGGTGAAGTTAGCGCCGTCGTCCTCAAGTTTCACAAAGGCCAGGTTGCAGTCTTTGTTGGTGAACTGCGGATACGAGCCCTTGCCCACGGGCAGCAGCGTGGTGGCCTTGTCGTCGATCATGAATATGCCCTTGCCCACAATCTGGAAGGCAATCATGGTGCCGTCGTGCGACAGCTGCGGGTTGATGATCATGCGGCCTGCATAGTCCTTGAGCACGGGAATCTGCGATGTGGCGCCTGTGGGGTCGTCCACCATCAGCTGGTAGTACTTGTTGGATTTTACGGCAGCCTTCGAGCGCTTGAAGTTGTGTTCGGCTGCGGCCACTTCGGTCACCTTGCCTGTTTCCACATTCACCTGCTCGATGCTGGTCATGCGGCGGTCGTTAACGATGGAGTAGGGGGTCGACACAATGGTTGAGTTGTTGAGCCAGCTCATTTTGTAGCCGGCACCCAGCTCGTCAGACACCTGCTTCAGGCCCGAGCCGTCGGCGTTGGCCACCCAGATGCCGATGTAGTTGTCGCCGGTCACAGCGATTTTCTTGCCGTCGGGCGACCACACGGGGGCCATCAGGCTTTGCGAAGACTTGATGAGAAGCCTCGGCTCACTTGCCTTGGGCTGGGCCATCAAGTTACCAGTGCACAGCATCAGCGATGCAGCAATCAGTAAACTTTTCTTCATTGCTTGTGTTTAAAATTAATAGTTTAACAATATAGTTTATGTTATAAAATTTATGTAATGCTTACTCTTGTTAAGCGGCAATCTAATTGCAGTGTAAAATTACCACACTTTTTTGAATCTTGCAAGCCGCACAGCGTTAATTCACCCTATGAAATGTGGCAATGCGCGGCGGTCATCTTTGATTTTGGGAGCACATTCGGTGCATTTGGTAGCACTGGGCACGGCTTAATTCACTAATTTTGCAACCTGTAAAAAAGTCATCATCACTAAAACGGAAATAGATTAGAAATGCTTGTAACAAGTGTGATACTGCTGCTGGTGGCGCTGCTCACCGATGGATACATTTGGTTTAACTTTTTGCGGGGCGGAGCGGTGCTGTGGTCGGTGCTCCACTGGCTGCCCACGGCTGCGCTGGTGCTGGCCATAGCCCTCGCCGCCGCAGGTGTGGCTCAGGATGGCGCTTTCCGCGCCGTGGTGCTGCTGGTGGTGTGCGCCATGCTGCCCAAGCTGGTGTTCACGCTGGTGTCGCTGCTGGGGCGGCTTGCGGGCCTGCTGTGGCACGGCGCCGCTCCCGTGGCCGATGTGGCCGGCGCCGCGCTTGCCCTTGTGGTGCTGGGCTGCGCCCTCTATGGCAGTGTGGTGGGGTGGAGGCGCCTTGTGGTGCGCCCGGTGGATGTGGCCACTCCCAGCCTGCCGGCTGCGTTCAACGGCTACCGCATTGTGCACATCAGCGACCTGCACCTTGGCACCTATGCTTCGGCTCCAGGGGCCGTCGACCGCATAGTGGACACCATCAACTCGCTAAATGCCGACCTGGTGGTGTTCACGGGCGACATAGTGAACGGCTACCCCGACGAGCTGACACCATTCATGGGGCGCCTGTCGCAAATCAAGGCGCGCGACGGGGTGGTGTCGGTGCTGGGCAACCACGACTACTGCATGTATCACAACTATGCCCCCGGCGACTCACCCGAGAAGGCCGTGCGCCGCCTCATCGAGGCCGAGCGCGCCATGGGCTGGCAGCTGCTGCTCAACCAGCACATCACGCTGCACCGCGGCGCCGACAGCATAGCGGTGGTGGGCGTGGAGAACTCGAGCCGCCCGCCTTTTCCCGACCATGGCGACTTGCCCAAGGCCATAGGCCCGCATCCGTGCCCCTACAGCATAGTGCTCACCCACGACCCCTCGCACTGGCGTCGCGCCGTGCTGCCCACCACCAGCGCCCAGCTCACGCTGTCGGGCCACACCCACGCCATGCAGCTGAAAATAGGCAGTTTCTCGCCCTCGCAGTGGATCTATCCCGAGTGGGGCGGCGTGTACCGCGAAGGCTCGCGTTATCTCAACGTGAACACCGGCACCGGCGGCAACGTGCCCTTCCGCTTCGGCGCCTGGCCCGAGATAGCCCTCATCACCCTCCACCAGTAGCCAATCACATTATTGAACTTTATGAAGTTAGATGTCATTGATGACATAATGGAAATCAGTGCTAACAATCTGCAACTTATGTGAACTGACTAAGAGGGCCGCAGTTCGAAAAAACTGTGGCCCTCTATATTCATCAAAACCTTATTTATGGATGAAATTTCACATTCGGGTTGAAGTGGTGTATTATTTCTCCATATTTTGCTATCTCTGAGTCGTTCATATATCGTGCGTTTTGTGAAAGGCGAATTGTTTGGCCTTTTTCATTCACTTTATAGGTTTGAACATGTACGACTCCTTTAGAGAAAGAGCGTCCATCACCTTTTGTGTTTACGTGGTTATGGCTCCAATCGAAATCAATGCAATGCTTGCGGTCGACATACACTTTGCCTTGAGCAACTTTGCCGTCTGGCCCCACCCTGAAATACATGTCAGATGTGTTTGCGTATTGTGGCAAGCCTGTATGATTCCTCGGTCCGTCAGCAATATAATGTAAAACTTTTCCTCTAATGCCATTTATGGTAACGGCTGAATAATCTGGGTGGTCCTCATAAAGATATGTTGAAAATCCACCGCTTTTAAGGTATTGTCTTTGATTCCCCATACTACTTATATATTATCAAAATTATGATTATATTCTACACCCTCATAGTCTCGTTCTCGCAGCCAACATAGAAGTGTCTCGTCCCGACTCAAAAAGCCACATGATTTTAGGTTGAGTTCTAAAGCATCTGCAAGACACATTACATGTTGCTCATTTATTGAATCCTTTTGACCTACAATGTATTCCTCAAATTCACATCTGATGATGTAAATGCCATCTTCATTGTTGTCCTCATGTAATATTAGGTCATGGGAAACTGTGAATTCATGCTCCTGTTTAAAACGAAGTTTCTCAAAGAAAATCTTTTCATTTTCACTTGTATATTGCGTTGCCATCCTATCGAAAAGCAGAGCGTCCTTAACTGTTAATTTATTACTTCTCATAGTTTCTAAAATGCTTTGTTATGAAATCTTCTATATATTGTACGGGTAACCCAAAATCAGGAAGAGCGTCGCGCTTTCCACCATAAATTATAAGCTTTGAGGGCTTTTTTGATTCTATCAGTTTAAACACGGCGTAGCTCCAAAGCGTCTGTGCTGACTTGCAGAAATCATGACCAATGCCGCAAACTGCAGTTATGCTATTCTCTGCCAATCCTTCAAAGGCATATTTCAATGAATTTGCATCTCCCCAGCTTGCGGTTTGTATGACATTTAAACCGCATCTTTGCCAATAAGCCGCAGCGAATCGTGAACGGTATATGTTCTGTTTGTTGATAAATGGAGTCGGGACGTCTACATACAAACTGAAATCTGGAGCAAATACAACTTTACAGTTGATTATTGAGCATGTCGTCCTTTCAAGGTTGGTTGTAACGGCTCTTTTAAAAGTCGGGTCAGAACTAAAGAAATGTATTCCCCAATCATCACCCTTATGCTTATTCCGGTTGCTATAAGAATAGAGGTCTATGCCCGTAATATCAGTAGTTGGGTTGGGCATTAATTGTGGAAAGCCATTCTCTTCTGTGAATGTCATGCCTGGCATGAGGTGCATGTTGTCGCATTTCATCTTGCGCTGTAAGCTTGGTGCAAACTGCTGCAACATAATGTTACCTCCTGATTTTGTGTGGTCAAGTAAGAATAACTCTTTTTTCGGGAACAGAAAGCAGTCTAAAATGCTCGCTTCCTGTAAGAAATTTTTTCCGTTCATGAAAAAATTGAATTATGAATAATTATATTATACGATTTTAGAAAAGGCAACAATAGTTTAAGGTGAAATTCTTTTACCGTTGTGAAGCCTTTTCTGAACAATTGTGAACAACGGGTTTTACAATCGAGAAGTTTGCCCCGCATTCCTATTCAGTTCGATAGCTTCATAGGAATTTTCGTCATTTTATTTTTATGTTTCGTCCATGCTTGCTTGTGTTTTTAGGTTTAACAATTAATTGATTTCTGTAAGAAATACACGACGTAGCCTATAAATGCCCGTGTCATGCATATATCTACTATACAATATTTGTGGGTTAATTGATATTTTCTTTGCCTCTTCAGCAATAGGTGTGTAAGCAGCATAAGTGTTATAGTTGGAAATGCGTTTCATGAAAGAATCCAATTCAAAAGCGTCCTTTGCGAATTTGTTGGCTTCAGCTCCCTCTTTGTCAAGGTCGAAACCGTTTAAGTTAATTAATGTGGAGTCGCAATTTCGTTTTAAATGTGATTCCATGTCTTTTAGGTCATACGAATTGTATGTCTGTTCTATGTTTCTCATACCTGCAAAGATATGCATCAATTTTTAATTCTCAAAAAAAATGAGCAATAATAGCCGTCTGCGATATTTTTAATTGTCAGAGCTACCATAATTCAATTTGCGCCAAGAGAGTGAAAATGTTGTCAATATATGTCTTCTTATACTGAAAAATGGTCTTATCGGCATTTGATTTAATATTGAAGTGCATAGTGCTAATTTAAAACCAGCAGCAAAGGCCGCCTTTCCGGAAGTGGGGGGCGGCCTTTGCTGTTGGTTTTGTTTGCGCGCTGTGGAGCTATTGGTTGAATCGCGACGGGTCGAGGTGCTTGATTACGCGGGCGGGGTTGCCAACGGCCACGGCATAGTCGGGCACATCTTTGGTCACCACCGAGGCCGCGCCCACTATGGCGTAGCGGCCCACCGTGACGCCAGGCAGCAGGGTGCTGCCCGCGCCCACCCAAGCGCCTTTGCACACGCGCACCGGCTTGCAGGTGATCACGTCGCGGTCGTAGGGGTCGTGGTTGTTGCTTATGAGCTGCACGTTGGCGGCAATGCGCACGTCGTCTTCAATGGTGATGGTGCCGGCCGACATCATCAGGCAGCCTGGCATCACCACCACGTTGCTGCCAATGGTCACCTGGTTGGGGCGCACGGCGGTGAGCGGTGTCATCACCCTCGACCCCTGGCCAATGCGGCCCTTGAATATCTCCCTTTGCAGGCTCCACCACTCGTCGCCGAAGGGCAGCGCGTGGTTGAAGCGGTGCACCAGCTGCGCATAGTGTGCAGCCAGCGCCACCTCCTGCTCCGATTGATGCCTCACGTCAATTCTTGTCTCTTCCATTCTGCTTATTCCTTAAAGTCAAGCCGCATCTTTTGGTGCATCAGTCCCTCCATCATAAAGGGCTCGGATGTGGCCTTGAAACCAAAACTCTCATAAAATCCGCGCTTGTCGGCCTGCGACTCTATGTCGATGCAGCGGGTGTCGGGCAGCAGCTTCTTTACGGTGGCAATGGCTGCCTCCACTATGGCTTTGCCATAGCCCTTGCCGCGCTGCGTGCTTATCACGCGGCCTATGCTCACCTCTGCCATCTTGGTGCCTCGCGGGCACACGCGGCACATGGCCACAATCTGCCCGCCGCGCGTCAGCCACAAGTGGGTGGCCGTCTGGTCGTGGTAGTCAAGGTCTTGATACACGCAGTCTTGCTCCACTATAAACACCTCCGAGCGCGTATGCAGCAGCGCATACAGCTCGCCGGTGGTGAGCTGGCCAAATGCCCTTATGTGCAGCTCGCACCCTTCGGGCAGTTTCGTTTTATTGGTGGTCATTGCGCTGCGCTACAAGCGGTTGAGGGTGGCTATGGCCTCGAGCGGATTTGCCGACTTAAACACATAGTTGCCGGCCACCAGCACGTCGGCTCCAGCCTCGGCCAGCTGTCGGCCTGTGTCGGCGTTCACGCCGCCGTCGATTTCCACAAGGGCTTTCGACCCCGTCTCGTCGATGAGGGCGCGCAGATCGCGCAGCTTGCGCAGCGTGTTGGGGATGAACTTCTGTCCGCCGAAGCCGGGGTTCACCGACATCAGCAGCACCAGGTCGAGTTCGGCCACAATGTCGCGCAGCATGCACACCGGGGTGGCGGGGTTTAGCGTGACGCCGGCCTTCATGCCCGCGCCGTGAATTTGCTGCACCACGCGGTCGAGGTGGGTGCAGGCCTCATAGTGCACGTTCATTATCTCGGCTCCGCAGTCGCGCACCTCGTTCACAAACTTCTGCGGCTCCACTATCATCAGGTGCACGTCCAGCGGCTTGCTGCACAGCTTCTGCACATATTTCATCACGGGAAATCCGAACGAAATGTTGGGCACAAACACGCCGTCCATCACATCGAGGTGGAGCATGGCAGCCTCGCTGCCGTTAATCATTTCTAAGTCGCGCTCAAGGTTGCCGAAGTCGGCTGACAACAGCGATGGTGATACTTGCATATTGTATAGAATATTTTTTGTTTGTTTCTTTATAAGGTGTTTCTTGCTCAATTACTGTTATGCATTGCTCTGATTGCTGCCTTTTTTCAGGGCGTGGTAGGCAATGAACAGCACTATGAATATGGCCAGCGCATAGCCGCCATAGCTCAGATACTTGTTGTAGTGCTCAAGCTGCTGCAGCAGCTGCTCTTCGGGAAATTGTGTGCTCAGCCAGTAGCCAAGGCCGGCCAGCACGCAGTTCCACACGCCAGCGCCCAGAATGGTGTAGAGGGCAAACTTGCCAAAGTGCATGCGCGCCAGGCCCGCCGGAATCGATATCAGCTGCCTCACGGCCGGAATCAGGCGGCCAAAGAATGTGCTTGCCGCTCCGTGCTGGTCGAAGTAGGCCTCGGCCTTCTGCACCTTGGCCGCGTCGATGAGGCAGGCGTGCCCAATGCGGCTGTTGGCAAACTTATACACCACGGGGCGGCCAATGAGCAGCGCAATGCAGTAGTTGATGGCGCCGCCAATGAATGCGCCGAATGTGGCGAAAAACGCCACCATATATATGTTGAGCTCACCGTTGCGGGCGGCAAAGTAGGCTGCGGGCGGCACCACCACTTCCGACGGGAAAGGGATGAACGAGCTTTCAATGGCCATGAGCGCGGTGATGGTGGTGTAGTTGAGGTTGCCCTTATACCAGTTGTAGATTTGCACAATGTCGTGGGGCATGAACATTACTATCAGCACTATCACGGCAAGCAGCACCACCACTATGGCTGCGAGTTGAATGGTGTCTTTTTTCATTATTGCAAGTTAGTTGAGATGTTTGTCGATATAAAAAAAGTAGAATTGATGGGGCAAAGTTACGCAAAAAATCGGCACACCGCAAAGGCGCCGGCGGGGTGGGGCGCAGTCACTGCCCGAGCGGGGCGTCGGGGTGCAGGCGGTAGCCCAGCGAGGCAAACATGCGCCCGTAGGCCGCCGCCTTGGCCGTGAGGGCCAGCGGATAGGCGCGCGACGACGACGGCATGCGGCACAGCTCAAAGCTGTGCCCCGAGGCATGGCACTGCACCGATTGGCCCGTCTTGGGCAGCGGCACCCCGGCCTTGGCGGCAATCACGCCCGTGGCCTTCTCGCCCGCGGTGACCACCGCCTTGATGGTGGGCCGCAGCGCAAACAGGGCGTCGAGGTCGATTGTCTCCACTATTTCCAGATGCTTGTCGCTGGCGTTGTCCTTCAGCCGGCGCACCCGCATTGCCGTGTCCCACAGGGCAATGCGCTGCTCGGTGAGAAACTGCTTGATGTCGGCCAGGCGGAAGGCCTTGGCGCCGGCGTCCCAAAAGCGGTCCTTGTCGCCATAAAACAGCAGGCCCATAATGCGCCACATGTCGTTGATTTTGTTGGGGTAGTAAAACGGCATCGACCACCGCACCGGCTTGGGCGGAAACGTGCCGAGCATTATCACTCGCGCGCCTTCGGGCAGAAAGGGCTCGAAGGGGTGCGACTCTATTTGTTTGTTGCTTTCCATATTGCTAAGTGGCAAAATTAGCTATACGGCGCAATATTTCCCAACAAATAGTGCCGTGCAATATTTAATTTTCATTAATTTTGCCCAACAAAGAAATTTAACAAAAAATCAACGTATAATTCTCACAGAAAAAAGACGTATGAAAATCCATCATTTCCTGTTTTTAGCTATCGTTGCGCTGTTGCTTGGCAGCTGCAACACGTCAAAGGACATCCCCTACATGATTGATGCCGGAAAACTGCCGCAAGATGTGCTGCAAGCAGCATCGAAGGCCAACGACCCCGTGATTATGCCCGGCGACATGCTCGACATCACCGTGAGCAGCTTCAATGCCGAGACCGTGAAGCCCTTCAACCGCGGCACCTACCGCAGCTCGGAGAGTGGCGCGTCGACCACAGGCAACGGCCAGGAGCAGTCGCAAAACTACTACCTTGTGGACGTGTCGGGCAACATCGAGTTCCCCATTTTGGGCAAGCTGCATGTGGGCGGCCTCAGCAAGACGGCCATCGAAGACCTAATTGCCTCGCGCATTTATCCCAAATATCTCACCGAGCGCCCCGGCGTGGAGGTGCGCATGCGCAACTTCCACGTGTCGATTCTCGGCGAGGTGGCCTCGCCGGGCGTCATTACCACGCAAAACGAGAGCATGAACATTCTCGAGGCCATTGCCAAGGCCGGCGACCTCACCATTCAGGGCAAGCGCAACAATGTGATGGTGATCAGCACCCAGGCCGACGGCAGCCGCACGGTGCGCTACGTCAACCTCAACGACAAAAACCTCATTGTGTCGCCCGACTTCTATCTGCACCAGAACGACATAATCTACGTTGAGCCCAACGCCTCAAAGGCGCGCTCGTCGTGGGCTGTGCCGCCTGCGCTCACGCTCACCGTCAGCTCCATCGGCACGCTCATCTCAATTGCCACATTCATCATCACCCTCACCAAGTAGCAGGGTAGGGGCGACCACATAACCGAAAAGGGCCAGCCGGCACCATTAGCGATTGCAATCGCCAATGTGCCGGCTGGCCTTTTCTTTATGTGTCTTTCGTGCGCAGTAAAAACTCTCTGTGTGTGCGTGATGTGTAGAGGCCTGCTTTACTTTATAATCTGCTCGAGGTTGCGCGTGTTTTCGCGGATTTCCTCCTCGGGCACCTCATAGTTTGCCAGGTCGTTGGCAAAATAGCGGTCGTAGGCCGTCATGTCAATCAGGCCGTGGCCCGACAGGTTGAACAGTATCACCTTGCTCTTGCCCTCCACCTTGGCCTTCAGCGCCTCGCGAATGGCGGCCGCAATGGCGTGCGACGACTCGGGGGCGGGAATTATGCCTTCGCTGCGGGCAAACATGGTGGCTGCCTTAAACGTTTCGAGCTGTGGAATGTCTACCGCGTCCACCAGGCCGTCGTGCTTCAGCTGGCTAATCACCGATCCGGCGCCGTGGTAGCGCAGACCGCCGGCGTGTATGTTGGCCGGCTGGAAGTCGTGTCCCAGCGTGTACATGGGAATCAGCGGCGTGTAGCCTGCCTCATCGCCGAAGTCATACTGAAACACACCGCGCGTCAGCTTGGGGCACGACGACGGCTCGGCGGCTATAAAGCGCACGTTGCGCTCGCCGCTAAGGTTGTGGCGCAGGAAGGGGAACGCAATGCCCGAGAAGTTGCTGCCGCCGCCAAAGCAGGCAATCACCGTGTCGGGATACTCGCCCGCCATCTCCATCTGCTTCTCGGCCTCGAGGCCTATCACCGTCTGGTGCAGAGCCACGTGGTTGAGCACCGAGCCAAGCACATATTTGCAGTTGGGAGTGCTCATGGCCAGCTCCACCGCCTCGCTGATGGCAGTGCCCAGCGAGCCTTGGCAGTTGGGGTGCTCGGTGATGATTTTGCGCCCCGCCTTGGTCGACATGCTGGGCGAGGCTATCACCTCGGCGCCGTAGGTCTGCATAATCGAGCGGCGGTAGGGCTTCTGCTCATACGAAATCTTCACCATATACACAGCCAGTTCAAGGCCGAAGTGCTTGGCGGCCAGCGACAGCGCTGCGCCCCACTGGCCGGCGCCCGTCTCGGTGGTGATGTTGGTCACGCCCTCCTTTTTGCAGTAGTAGGCCTGCGCAATGGCCGAGTTCAGCTTGTGCGAGCCCACAGGGCTCACGCTCTCGTTCTTAAAGTAGATGTGCGCGGGCGTGTCGAGCAGCTTCTCGAGGCCGCGGGCGCGCACCAGAGGCGTGGGACGCCAGATGCGGTACATTTCACGCACCTCATCAGGAATCTCTATCCAGCGGTCGGTGGTGTTAAGTTCTTGGCTTGCCGCCTCGCGTGAAAACAGCGGACTCAAGTCGTCCTCGGTGAGGGGCTTGTGTGTGGCGGGGTTGATGAGCGGCAGCGGCTTCTGCTTCATGTCGGCCACCACGTTATACCATGCTTGCGGTATATCCTTCTCGCTTAATAAAAACTTTTTCGTCTCCATTCGCCTTATGCTTTAAAATATGAATAGTAAATGTATATTTATTGTTTTATTTCGTTTGGATATGCAAATATACTACATTGAATTAATACAATCCAAATTTTTATGCCGCAAAATGACAAATTTATTACCGCATGACAAAGTGTCAGCATGGCCCGCATATGCCATTATTCAGGGATTAACGGCAGCAAATCAGCCTGTTAGCCGCATTAGCCCCTACTGCTATTTTGGGTGGCACGCGGTTTGCTTGGTAAGGCGGATGAAAATCAGAATAAAAAACAAAAAAATATATAGATTATGAACTTTGACAACTTTACAATCAAATCGCAGGAAATTGTGCAGAAGGCAGTGCAGATGGCCCGCTCCAACGGCAACCAGGCACTGGAGCCTGTGCACCTGCTGAAGGCCATCATAGCCGAAGGCGACTCGGTGGTGAAGTTTATATTCCAGAAGCTCGACATCAGCCAGGCCATGGTTGAGCGTCCGCTGGAAGGTGAGCTTGCCAAGTTGCCCAAGGTGAATGGCGGCGAGCCCTACTTGAGCAGCGACTCAAGCAAGGTGCTGGAGAGCGCCAACAGCTATGCCACCAAAAACGGCGACCAGTATGTCACCGCCGAGGCTCTGCTGATGGGCGTGTTCAAGAGCGGCGGCGCGGCTTCAACCATATTGAAGAACGCCGGCGTCACCGAGCAGCTGCTGCAGCAGGCCATAGCCGAGCTGCGCAAGGGCAAGAAGGCTACCGGCCAAGAGGCCGAGGAGCAGTATAATGCCCTCAACAAATATGCAATCAATCTGTGCGAGCGCGCCCGTCAGGGCAAGCTCGACCCCGTGATAGGACGCGACGACGAGATTAGGCGCGTGCTGCAAATTCTTAGCCGCCGCACCAAGAATAACCCTATTCTTATAGGTGAGCCGGGTACCGGTAAGACTGCCATCGTCGAGGGCCTTGCACAGCGCATTGTGCGCGGCGATGTGCCCGAGAACCTGAAGAACAAGCAGGTGTTCTCGCTCGACATGGGTGCGCTCATCGCCGGCGCAAAATATCAGGGTGAGTTTGAGGAGCGCCTGAAGGCCGTGATCAACGAGATTACTCAGGCCAACGGCGACATCATCCTCTTCATCGATGAGATTCACACCCTGGTGGGTGCCGGCAAGAGTGGCGGCGGCGCAATGGACGCAGCCAACATTCTGAAGCCTGCACTGGCCCGTGGCGACCTGCGCAGCATCGGCGCCACCACGCTCGACGAGTATCAGAAGTATTTTGAAAAAGATAAGGCACTTGAGCGCCGCTTCCAGGTGGTGATGGTCGACGAGCCCGACGAGGAGAGCGCAATCGCCATTCTGCGTGGCCTTAAGGAGAAATACGAGAACCACCACAAGGTGCGTATCCGCGACGAGGCAATAATCGCAGCCGTGCAGCTCAGCGAGCGCTACATCAGCGAGCGCTTCCTGCCCGACAAGGCCATAGACCTTGTGGATGAGGCTGCCGCCAAGCTCAGAATCGAGATGGATTCTGTGCCACAAGGTCTCGACGAGATAACCCGTAAAATCTCGCAGCTCGAAATTGAGCGCGAGGCCATAAAGCGCGACGGCGACGAGCAGCGCATCAAGCAGCTCGAGGAGCAGATTGCCAACCTCAAGGATCAGGAGCGCGACTATAGCGCCAAGTGGAAGGCCGAGAAGGAACTTATCAACAAGATTCAGCAAAACAAAATCGACATTGAACAACTCAACTTCGAGGCCGAGCGCGCCGAGCGCGAGAGCGACTACGCCCGTGTGGCCCAGATCCGCTACTCAAGCATAAAGCAGAAGGAGGACGAGAACCGCGAAATCCAGCAGAAGCTCAACGCCATGCAGGGCGACAAGGCTCTGATTAAGGAGGAGGTTGATGCCGACGACATCGCCGATGTGGTGTCGCGCTGGACTGGAATACCCGTCACCAAGATGCTGCAGAGCGAAAAGGACAAGCTGCTGCACCTCGAAGAGGAGCTGCATAAGCGTGTGGTGGGTCAGGACGAGGCCATCACGGCCATCGCCGACGCCGTGCGCCGCAGCCGCGCCGGCCTTAACGACCCGCGCCGACCCATTGGCTCGTTCATCTTCCTTGGCACCACTGGTGTGGGCAAGACCGAGCTGGCAAAGGCCTTGGCCGACTACCTCTTCAACGACGAGAACATGATGACCCGTATCGACATGAGCGAGTATCAGGAGAAGTTCTCAGTGTCGCGCCTCATCGGTCCGCCTCCGGGCTATGTGGGCTATGAAGAGGGTGGCCAGCTCACCGAGGCAGTGCGCCGCAAGCCCTACTCGGTGGTGCTGTTCGATGAAATCGAGAAGGCTCACCCCGATGTGTTCAACATCTTGCTGCAGGTGCTCGACGATGGCCGGCTCACCGACAACAAGGGACGCACGGTGAACTTCAAGAACACCATCATCATCATGACCTCCAACCTGGGCAGCAACCTCATTCGCGAGCGCTTTGAGGGCCTCACCGACGCCAACCGTGAGAGCGTGATCAGCTCAACCCGCGCCGAGGTGTTCGAGATGCTGAAGAAGACTATCCGTCCCGAATTCCTCAACCGAATTGACGAGATCATAATGTTCACCCCGCTCAACGAGGCTCAGATCAGGCAAATTGTGTCGCTGCAGCTGGGCAGCGTCACCAAGATGCTTGCCAAGAACGGCATCACGCTCCAATACACCGATGCTGCTGTGAGCCTGCTGGCCAGCGCCGGCTACGATCCCGAGTTTGGTGCGCGTCCTGTGAAGCGCGCCATCCAGAATCTGGTGCTCAACCAGCTGTCGAAAGACATCATTGGCCAGCGCGTGAACCGCGACAAGCCCATTGTGGTCGACGCCAAAGATGGCAACATAGTGTTCCGCAACTATTGCTGTCCGGTAAAAGTTTTTTAGGGCAAAAAGATATGGCTGACTCTTCTC
>CAVKDU010000038.1:0-27894 GCA_963655175.1 Wujia chipingensis
GTCGCATTCCTTTGGAATGCACTGGCTGAGGAGGCCGCTTAGCAGGCATTTCGCGTCGGCTGCGCCTCCGCTGCATACCTGCCTACACATATCCAATCCCTAAATGGATTGTCACTTTTTCAGTGCTTTCGGCATGTCGCACCCCTACCGTAATGTGCTTAATTTCACCGAAATAGAAACCGGCAATGTGCCCACTGTGGGGCGCATTGCCGGTTGTGATAAATATGTTATATATTATGCATCTACATTGCCACCATTAAGATACCTTCTTTAAAGTGAGTTTTGTCTTGTACTGCTCCCCATCCTCTAAAGTTATCTCTAAAATAGCAACGTCGTCTTTAATAGATACGACTGAATACGTGTCTGTGTTCCCATTGCTGTAGTTAATGTTGATTTTATTATTAGTGATGCTATAGCTGAAACCATTTCGTGATGATGGTTGCCAACCATAGAAGCTGCCAAGATACAGGAATTTTTTCCCTGTTCCATCTTCATTAAAAAGATACCGCTCTTTTTCTTTATCAGTTAAGTCTCTGTCAACCTTAATTAGGTTTTCGTCTGGAGTGTCATCATACGCCCAACCGGAGATGTGAGTGCTCTGCCATAAGCCGACGATTTTGGATTTCACCTCTTCTGGAGAAGGCTCATCGTTGTCAGATGAACAAGATGTTAAAGAGACCATTGTTACTATGGCGAACAAAGTCGCCATCCATGAAAAAACGTACTTTTTCATAATGTTTTGCCCGTTATGCCGATAGCCAAGCATTTAAAATGATAATTAATTAGTGAACACGATAGCTATAATTTGCGGAGCCTTGGTCTTTGCAAACCTACAGATACAACATGTGGACGAATGCTTGTCCACATTGCAGCCGTAGGAAGTGCTGGGAAAGACGACAAGAAACGTCCACGATATCGCGAACGCTCACTATTGTGTCGGTCTTTCTGCTGTTTTGAAATTTCCTACGTTCCAATGTGCATGACCTAATAGCAAACGCTAATTTAACCATCAAAATAAAAACGAAGCCATCCTTATGCGGAAGTCATTCGTGTTGTAAAGGTACTACATAAATTTGACTTTGAAACAGTTGTCGCAATTTTTTATTCTCTTTTTTAGTGTGGCTCAATCATAATTCAACACCCAAAACGCTAAAATTCACCATAAGTGTTTTTAACATGCTCACTTTAAGTCGTGCCGTTCATAATTTGAAAAATAACGAACAAACCGGCAATGTGCCCACTGTGGGGCGCATTGCCGGTTTTGTTTATTTGAATGCGGTTTCGGGTGCGGCGGCTATGCCTTGGTGACTCTTTCGAGCCACTTGACCATGCTCAGCATCACGCCCATCGAAATGAAGCAGACGATGATGAACACGCCCCAGCACTGCCACAGGTCAATCTTGTTGTACATGAGTGCGCCCAGGGGCAGCAGCATGTTGCCAATGGCGGTTGTGCCCAGCCACAGGCCCTGACACAGACCCAGCATGCTCTTGGGGGCCACCTTCGACACAAACGACAGGCCCAGAGGCGAAATGAACAGCTCGGCCACGGTGAGCAGGAAGTAGGTGACAATCATCACCCATGCGCCAGCCTTCATGGTTTCGCGCGTGGTGGCGTCGATGGCCACAAAAGCCTCGCCCGAGGGATAGCCCATCACCATCGAGAAGATGGCCAGGAACGCATAGGCCAGGCCGGCAATGAACATGCCGATGGCGATTTTTCGCGGTGTGCTGATCTCCTTGCCGCGCTTGCTCATTGAGCCGAATATGGCCATGATCACGGGGGTGAGCACAATCACGAAGAACGGGTTCACTGCCTGCCAGAATTCGGGCGGGAACTGGCCCGTCTTCACAAAGTCGCGGGCAAAGAATGAGAGCGATACGCCATTCTGGTGGAACGAGAACCAGAAGAAGATTACCACGCCGAGCACTGCAAACAGGGCATACATGCGCTGCTTGATTTCCTTGGCCATCGAGGCTTTCTCCTCGGCGGTGTAGCTCACTGCGCCTGCGGCCTCTTTCTTTCCGGGGGTGGGGAACTTCTTCTTTTGGGTGAGGAATATCACGAGCGATATGAGCATTGCCACCACCGATGCGATGAAGGCGAAGTGCACGCCCTGGTTAAACACCTCGAGGTAGGCCTGGCAGTTGGCTGCGCTGGGTGCGCCGCTCACGCCTGCCTGGGCCATGTAGTTCATCATGTTGCTCACCTGGTCGGCGGGCAGGGTGCCGTCGATAAACTGGTGGCACAGCGCGGGCAGCTCGGCCACATACTTGTATCCGTGCAGGCCCAGCCACCAGCTGCGCAGGAAGGGGGCGATGAACGGAGCCACGAGGCCGCCGATGTTGATGAACACGTAGAAGATTTGGAAGCCGGTGTCGCGGCGGCCCTTCACCTTGTTGAGGGCCACTTCGCCGCCCTCTTTCAGGGTCTTGGCCTCGAAGTCGTCATACATTTGGCCCACAATGGCCTGCAGGTTGCCCTTAAACAGGCCGTTACCAAAGGCAATCAGCACAAGGGCCGCGCAGGTGAGTGTCAGCAGCCCGGTGAAGTTGGCCGTGGTGGCTGTGATGGGTATTGCCAGGCACACATAGCCCAGAGCCATGATGATGATGCCCACCATTATGGTGCCCTTGTAGTTCTGCGTGCGGTCGGCTATGATGCCGCCCACAAGGCTCAGCACATATATGCCGGCCAGAAACACAGAGTAGATTGTTGCAGCGCTGGTGTCGCTCAAGCCGAATTTCGAGCACAGAAACAGCGACAGCACGGCTGCCATGATGTAGTAGCCGAATCGCTCGCCCATGTTGCTAAGGGCGGCTGCGATTAGTCCTTTGGGATGATTTTTTAGCATGTGATTAAGTTGTTTATTGTGAGTGTTAATAATTTTAGGGGGTTGGCGGGTGTCGGCCTTATGCCTTGGCGGCGTCTTGCTTGGCCTTGAAGGCCAGCGCATACATGCGCATTTGCTTCACCATCGACAGCAGTCCGTTGCTGCGTGTGGGCGAAAGGTGCTCGTGCAGCCCTATGCTGTCGATGAAGTAGAGGTCGGCGTCGAGTATCTCTTGCGGGGTGCGCCCGTCGAGCACGCGTATCAGCAGCGACACTATGCCTTTCACTATAATGGCGTCGCTGTCGGCCATAAAGTGGATGTGGCCGTCGTCGCTGAGCTCGGCGTTGAGCCACAGGCGGCTTTGGCAGCCGTCTATCAGGTTGTCGGCCGTCTTCTGGCTCTCGGGCAGTGTGTCGAGCGCGTTGCCCAGCTCTATTATGTAGGCATAGCGGTCCATCCAGTCGGTCATGCCCGAAAACTCGTCGATTATTTCGTCTTGAACTTCGTTAATACTGCTCATGAGGATGTGTTAAGTGAACTTTCTCTTCAAAATTACATTATTTTTTGCGTTTTCACAACCCTTTTGTAGTTGTGCCCATGCAAAAGTGTGCCTATTTGCCATTATTGGAGCCGGCCTGCTTCTTTTCTTTGTTCTCTTCGTGCTGTATGGCAAACGAGGCATAGATTTGCAGCAGCGCGCCTGCCAGTAGGAATGCCAGCCAGTCGCGGTTGCCCCAAGAGGTGCCGATGTTGATGTTAAGCGAGCTGCTGAACAGGAAGAATGCCGACACGCAGTAGAGCAGCGCCGACACCTTGCCCATGCGGAACAGACGGCGTATGCGCAGGTTTTTGCCGGCATAGCGCTCGGTGCAGCGCTCGGCCAGCGCCAGCAGCGCGCCCAGCGAGTAGAGGTATTTGGCCCAGTCGCCGTGTACCCCGAATATGGGCATTGCGGCGGCCACAAGCAGCATTAGCGTGGCCACGGCAAGCGTTATGTTTTGAATCTCGATGCGTTTGTTCTCGTCTTTTATCATAATTGTATGTTTTATTGTTGTCTGCGGTTAGGGTGGGGCGTGTGTGCGGCCTTACGGGATGTCGGTCACATACACGTCTTCGTTGGCGCGCTTCATGCCATATTTTTCGCGGGCGATGCGCTCCAGGGTGTGGCGGTCGGTGTTGAGCTCGCGTATTTTTGCCTCATACACGGCGGCCGAGTCTTCGTTGGCCTGTATCTGCACCTTGATGTCGCTTATCTGCTTCACATAGCCGTCGCGGCGCGAATAGTTGTAGTCGCCGAAGCACAGCAGGGTCACGAAGAATCCCACTATTATCAAGAAGGGCAGGTGCAGCCACCGGTGCTGAAACTGCTTTATTTTGCTTTTAATGTCTTTTAATCCCATTGCGTGGAGTGATGTGTGTGGGTGTTATTACACGTGCTTGTTGTTTTTTTTAGAAGTGCCAGTCGAGCTGCCACCACTTCTTTTTGGCGGTGTTGCCGCTGCCTTGGCTGCCGTTGTTGGTGGCGGCGGGGGCTTTCTGCATCTTTTGGCCGGAGTTGAGGGTGGAGTGGCGGTTGGCAATGATGCGCGCCAGGCGGTCGATCACTTGGCGGTCGCGCTTGTTGCTGCTCTTGGCCATGTCGGCCCAGGCTGTGCCGCCTAGATAGTAGGCCACCGATGCGCTTTGCCACACGCGGGCGCGCTCGTAGGCGCTGGTGTAGGCGTCGAAGTGGGCCAGAGCCTCGTTGTGAGTCTTGGCCTGGTTGTATGCGCCCTCGTCGATTTCCATCTCAAGGGCCGACCCCACGCGCTTGGCGTTGGTGATGGCGTCGGTGAGGCGCTGCGTGGTGAGTCCCTCGCCCACAAAGTAGTTGGGCTGCAAATACACCATGTCGAATCCCATGGCCGCGCCCTGGTCGTTGTTGCGCGCCCCGAAGAAGGGTATCCAATACATGAGTTTGCCCAGTTTGTGCACCATGCGGCTCACCCGCGTGGGCAGCTCGCGGCCCGTGGCCGAGGTGGTCTCCTCAATCCAGTAGAATCCGTTCAGCTCCAGATTTTTGAACCCGGCGCGGTTGAAGCGGTCATATATCGTCTGCAGATACCACTCCACGGCGGCCTGCTTGTCGTCGATGCGGTTGAAGTTAAGCCGGCGGCCATTCACGCTGCCCCAGTCGGTGCGTCCGTTCTCGGGGCTGGGCAGCATCAGCACCACCTTGTGCTTGAAGCCCGGGTCGCCCATCTCGCGCTTGGCTTGGCTTATGCACTTGTCGAGGGCGTCGAGCGCCTTGCCGCGCTCGAATATGCGGTTCATCAGCCACTCCCAGTCGGCGCGGGTCGAGCCTTTGCCATAGCCGTTGGCGTAGGTCACGTCGCCCTGGCGGCGGAATTCCAGAAACAGGAACCCGTCGAACGTCCAGCGGCGGGTGCCGTCGGCAAATGTGTGGGTCACGTAGGGCTCAAATTCGCTTTGAGTCCAGTCGGGGCGGAAGGAGCCGCCCTGGTAAATCAGGGCAAGGTCGTTGATGGGGCCGGTGGCAAACTTGCCGGGCGTTATGGCGGCCCCGGCCGTCACGGCCAGTGCGGCGGCAAAGGCCGCAATCAGTAGTCGCAGGTGGGTGTGCATAGTGTGTGTAGTTATTTGTCTTTAAGCAGGTTGGGACGCAGGCGTCGCGTGCGCTCAATGGCCTGCTCCATTTTCCATTCGTCGATTTTTGCCAGGTTGCCGCTCAGCAGTATTTCGGGCACCTTCCAGCCGTTGAACTCGGCCGGACGCGTGTAGACGGGCGCCTCGAGCAGCCCGTCCTGGAACGAGTCGCTGAGCGCGCTCTGCTCATCGCCTATGGCTCCGGGCAGCAGGCGCACCACGGCGTCGGCAATCACCGCGGCGGGCAGCTCGCCGCCCGTGAGCACGTAGTCGCCTATCGAGATTTCGCGCGTAATCAGGTGCTCGCGTATGCGGTAGTCCACGCCCTTGTAGTGGCCGCAGAGAATCATTATGTTTTTGGCCAGCGACAGGGTGTTGGCCATGGGCTGGTCGAGGATGTCGCCGTCGGGCGAGGTGAATATCACCTCGTCGTAGTGCCGCTGCGACTGCAGCTCCTGCATGCACCGCCACACGGGCTCTATCTGCATCACCATGCCGGCGTTGCCGCTAAAGGGGTAGTCGTCCACCTTGCGGTGCTTGCGCAGCGACCAGTCGCGCAGGTTGTGCACGTGAATCTCCACCAGGCCCTTGTCCTGCGCGCGCTGCAATATGGAGCAGTGCAGCGGCGAGTCGAGCGCCTCGGGCATCACGCTTAGTATATCTATTCTCATCTTGTCGTTGTTGTCTTCTGCCATAGTTTTTTTGAAAAAATACTTACGTAGGGGGTGAATAGATGTGTCCCTTTTTTGCGCTTGGCGCCTGTGTGTCACTCCTGAATCCATAGCGACAGCACCTTGCGCCTTATGGCCATCACGTTGCCAGCGGTGATGCAGGCCATTATGGCCACTGCCACTGCCAGCGACGGCCACAGCGGCCCGCCCTGGGTGCCGAAGGCCCGCAGCGTGAGCATGTAGTAGTAGCGCGCGGCCAGCGTCAGCACCACAGCGGCCACCAGCACGGTGCCGTTGATGGCCACCACCAGACGTATGTAGGTGCGCGACACCTGCGCCGGCGAGTAGCCCAGCATCAGCAGGTTTTGCAGCTTGCGAGTGTTCTTTTGCAGCAGCAGGTAGATGCTGAGCATGAGCACGAAGAACGACAGCAGGCTTATGATGATGCCCACCACGGCCACGATACCGATAATCAGCGTCAGGAAGTAGTAGGCCTTGCTCGAGCTCATCTTGTCGCCCGCCACGTCGTAGTGGTGCGCGGCCATGTAGTCGGTTATCTTCACGTCGCCCGGGCGGTTCACCTCCACTATCAGGCGCAGCGGGTGCTGGTGTCCGCCCTGGCCATAGCGGTCGTTGCTCCAGCGCATGAACTTCTCGGGCACTATGATGGTGTTGAGGCGGTTGCTGAAGCCCACTATGCGGCCGGGCAGCACCTCGTTGCGGCCGTTGCCGGTGAATGTGAAGCTGAGCGGGATTATTCCGGCCTGGCTCTCGCTTATCTTGGGCATGCCCTGGGCCGCCGCAAAGCCGAAGTTGTACATCGACAGGTAGTCGCGGCTCACAATCACGGGCACTTCGGGGCGCTGCGGGTCGAAGTCCCACTCGCCGGGGTCGGCGTCGATGAAGTCGCTCGGAATCGACTCAAAGAAGAACTGTGTGCGCATGGCCTTGCCGTTGGTGGCGCCAATGGTGGCGAATGTGCTGTATTCGCTGCTCACAAAGCGGCCCACCTTGCGGCACCACGGCTGGTGCTCGATGTCGGCGATGTCGGCGTCGGAAAATTCGCTGCTGTTGCCCAGCATGGCGCCCGCGCTGCTCACCGAGCGCGTGATTATCAGGTAGTCCTTGCGTATGAAACTCTCCTGGTCGTTAAACACGGGCAGCACGTCTTGGTAGAATTGCACCGCCAGAGTCACAATGGTGAGCCCCACCAGATTGGCCAGGGCAAATCCTAAAAGCTGCGATGTGCTAATGTGCTTGCGCAGCAGTTTCCACATCAGTCCTTTCATAGCTTATACTCCTTATCCACTTTAATCATCACGTTGTTGCCCACCGAGGTCGATATCACCCCGGCTCCCTGGCTGCGGGCCTCGTCGGTCACCATCTGCGCCACTATGCGGTTGTTGGCCGCGTCGAGGTGGCTCACCGGCTCGTCGAGCAGAATGAAGTCGCACGGCTGGCACAGGGTGCGTATTATGGCCACGCGCTGCTGCTGCCCAATCGAGAGGCGCGCCACGGGGCTGTCGATTTTGTCGGGTATGCCCAGCTGCTCAAAGTAGTCTTCTATCTGCTTGCGGGTCTTAAAGCCCGTGAGGCGGTTTTTCAGCTCCACATTCTCGATGGCCGTCAGCTCGGGAAACAGCCGCAGTTCTTGCGGCAGGTAGGCTATGTGGCGGCAGCGCACGCCGCACCACTCGTCGATGCTCAGCTGGCGCACGTCGCGGCCGTCGAATGCTATTGTGCCCGAATAGTCGGTGCGGTAGCCATACACGTAGCTGCACATCGACGACTTGCCGGTGCCGCTTTCGGCCGATATCAAATACATCTTGCCGCGCTCAAAGGCCACCTGCCTGAGCCACACCTGCGAGTTGTCTTCCTCGCGGCCGGCAAACACGGCGGGCAGCGTATTGTTTAACTCAATTCTTTGCATTGCAGTGATAAAGTCTGTTTCAAATAGCAAAAATAGTGATTTGTGGCCAACGCAGCCCCATGTTTAACCAAATTTATATGCCCCTCAGTCGCTGCACATGTGGTTGGCATCGGTGGGCTCGCCCTTGTAGGGCTCGATGTGGATGCTCGCTATCACGTTGCCTATGCGCTGCTCCAACCGCTGCTCCACCATCGACGCTATTTTGTGGGCCTCGGTGATGGTGAGGTTGGGGTCAACCTTGATGTGCACGTCAATCACATGGGCGTTGCCGTTGTGGCGGGTGCGCAGGTGGTGGTAGGCTTCCACCTGGCTTACGCTGCTTATGGCCTCGGCAATGCGCTCGTTTTCTTCGGTTGGCAGAGTGACCTCGAGCAGCTCCTTCACAGCGGGCACGGCCAGCTTCACGGCCACTATTAGGATGAACACGCTCACGGCCAGCTCGGCCAGCGGGTCGAGCACGCGCCACTGCGCGCCCAGAAATATGGCGCCCGAGATGCCCACCAGCGTGGCGATGCTCGACAGGGCGTCGCTGCGGTGGTGCCATGCGTTGGCTATCACGGCCGTGCTGTCTATGCTCTTGCCCACGCGGTTGGTGTACTGAAACAGCAGCTCCTTGGCCACAATCGATATTGCGGCCATCACCAGAGCCAAATATCCCGGCTTGTCGAGCATCTGCCCCTGGCAGGCGGCAATCACGCTTTTGGCGCCGCTCCATGCCAGGCCCACGCCCACCACGGCCAGGGCCTCGGCAATGAGGAATGTGGCGAAGGTCTCAAACTTGCCGTGGCCGTAGCGGTATTCCTTGTCGATGCCGCGGGCCGAGACGCCCACAAACACTATCACCACTATGTCGGTGAGGAAGTCGCTCAGCGAGTGCACGCCGTCGGCTATCATCGCGCCGGAGTTGCCCAGCACACCGGCGGCCACTTTCAGGGCCGACAGCAGTCCGTTGACGGCAAATCCCGTCAGTGTGCAGCGCTTGGCCTTGGCAGCGCGCTGCTCCAAATCCATGTCAACGTTAGTTTGTGTCATAATTTTTGCAAATTTAGCAAATAAAATTTGCGTAGCGGTGCAGTGTTGGTGCAGTTGCCGCGTTTAGTTGTTGCCAAGGCCTAAAACGCAGGCCTGACAACCGAGAAAAAAGTTTTCATCGTTTCAACGAAATTCATTGAGTATATGAATGGGATTATTTAGACTGGCCTTGAACCGAAGCTGCTGGAAAACAACGATTTTTTTACCAACCAGCAAGAGCACCGCGCGCCCCGCACACACACATTTGGGCAGCGGTGCTTTTTATTTTTCCCCCTTCCCGCTGCGGCTACTCGTCCCACGGGTAGCGTCGGCGCGGATTGCGCGGAAACCACCCCTTGTGCACGCGCTCCTGCTGCTCGCGCACCTCAATTATGCTCCAGAAGCACGAGAAACCAGCCACGCCCAGCAGGCTCGACGCCAGCACCGACTGCACCAGCACCGAGGCGGCAATGAATGCGATGCCGGCCACCAGAAACGCCTTCCAGCACCCCACGCCAAAGTGGTATTCGCCCTTGATTACGAGCGGGTGGAAGAGTCCTATTATCAGGAATGTGCCCAAACCTATAGTGAGCCCCAGCAGATTGTTGCTTTCAAGAAAATCAATCATATTTTGTACAAAAAATTCGTAGGCTGCAAAGGTAGTGCAAAGTTGCCACCTGTGCAATACTGAAACGAGTAGGCTCTGGCCGCAAGCATTGCTTCGCGGACAGAGCCTACTGTGATGATAGTGTGTGTGAAAAGGAAACGGGTGCGGCGTTAGAAAACCACCTTATAGCCGCGGCCTTCAATGCTCACCACATATATGCCTTTTGCGTTTACGCTAAACTCGTTGCGGCCTTCGCTCAGCGTGAGCGGGCGGCTCATGCCGTTGAGGCTCACAAACTGGGCGGTGCCAGCCTTGGCGGCGTCGATCACCAGAGTGCTGCCGGCTGTATGCACTGTGTAGCTGTTGTTGAGGTCGGTCACCACATCGTCAACGCCCAGTGTCTGGCGCTGGTAGTTCTCCATGTCGAGGTTGAACGCTGCGGGGCGGTTGAGCGTCTTGATGTACACGGTGCCAAACGAGTCGGTCACCTTCACCGTGACGGGCTGGTTGCTGGTGGCGCACTTGGCTCTGAACATGTGAGTGTTTTTGCCCGTGGCAAAGGTGCTGGTGTAGCTCTTGTTCTTTGCAAAACGCGGCACATCGTAGCAAATCACGTGATATGGGTCCTCACAGGTCACTCGCTTGTAGCTGAGCGAAGTCCCGTTTTCAATGAATTCAATCTTCCAGTCGCTGTCGTAGGCATACACGTTGGCCAGCACCACGTTGTCGTCATAGTCCTTGAAGTCCTCACGCGAAGTGTTGGCGGCGAGCATGGCGCGCACGTCAGTGTTAGTCTGATAGTATTCGCGCACTTTGTTCATGTCGTATAGGCGCATTTGCGTGCCCACGTTGTCGGTGCTCGACATGTATTTCCATTTGAAATCTTTGCCGTCAATCTGCCACAGCGAGTAGCCGCCGGGCGAGCCGTCGGTGCACACGTCGCGGTTGGTGAGCCTGCCCGTCCACCACCATGATGCGCACACAGCCGCAATGTTGTGCTCCACAATGTTGGGGTAGGCGGCGGGGCGCGCCACCTGGTTGTAGTGGGTGTGGCCGCTTAGGAAGTGCACGGTCTTGTAGCCGGCCAGCAGTTCACTGAGTTTCTTGGAGTGTTGCAGCTGCAGGTTTGACACTGTGCTGTAGTCTTTGGTGTCGAGTTTCCACGATGGTATGTGGAAGCTTACCACCACAGGGGTGCTCTTGTCCACCATGGCCAGGTCCTTCTTGAGCCAGTCGAACTGCTCAGAGGTGATTTCGGAGATATAGTTGCGCTCGCCCGCCACACCAGTGGGGTAGCTTGTGCCCGACTTCTTGGTGTTCAGGTAGTATATGTCGTCGAGCACCACAAAGTGCACCTTGCCCAGGTTGTAGCTGTAGTAGTTGGGACTTACAATCTTGCGCCATGGCTTGGCGGCGTCGAAGTCGGTGGTGGTGCTTGCGGCCACGCTGGCGTCATTGTCGTGGTTGCCTATCACGGGGAACATTATAAACGGGTAGCCGGCCTCCTTCATGGTGGCCATGAAGCTGCTCAGGTTGTAGTTGTTTTGCACCCAGAAGAGGTCCCACGTGAGGTCGCCCAGTATGGTGGAGTACACCGGTACTTGCGCCGACTCTTTCAGTTCCTTCATGCGCTTCATGAAGCGCGACTTGAATTGCGTGTCGTCGCTGTTGCGGGCGGCCAGGTGGTAGTCGGCGCTCACCACAAATGTGAACTTGTCGTTGTCCACCTTTTTCAGCGTGAAGTCGTGTGTCTCCTTCACGCTCTCGCTGGTGCTGGTCAGCGGAGCCCAGAATTCGGGCTTGAATCCGTCGGCCACAGTGGGTTCGTAGCCGCCTGGCAGGGTGTAGAACACATATCCGTTTTTCTTTGCCGAGGTGAAGCTGTAGGCGCCGTTGGCGTCGGTCTTGGTCACCACATAGCCGTCGCTCACGGCCACACCGGCCACACCCTTGCCGTCGCAGGTGATGTGGCCGCTCACATTCTGCGCTGCGGCGGTGAGGCCGAAGCTGCCGAGTGCAAGCAATAAAGCGATTTTGTTGAAATATTTCATTCGCAGTTTTTTGTTATAGTGGTTTGGTTTTATAGTTTCGTTTGTTGGACAAAATTAGTCTTAATTTTCCAAAAAATGCCCTTTGAGGACTGAAAAATGCGAAAAAATGAGCCGCTCGGTGAAAAAAGTGGCTGCATTTCGTTTGAATTATTAAAAAATCGTCTTACCTTTGCAATCGCAAATCGGCAACTGGTGTGTTAGTTCAGCTGGTTAGAATACATGCCTGTCACGCATGGGGTCACGGGTTCGAGTCCCGTACACACCGCTATTAATGCTGAGTTGAAGCTTTAACTTTTGCACACTTTGGTGTGTTAGTTCAGCTGGTTAGAATACATGCCTGTCACGCATGGGGTCACGGGTTCGAGTCCCGTACACACCGCCAGCCAAAGCCCTGCAAGCATCGCTTGCGGGGCTTTTTTTTGTTATTTCTCGCGGGCGCGTTCAGATAATTGCACAAAAAGCGTTATTTTTGTGCTTGCAATGGTCTGCGGCGCCGATTGGCAGCCGCCGGCAGTGGCGATTTTGATGTTTTTTTGACCCAGTTACTTAAGTATGAAGATATTCATTACCAGTGCTATAAAGGAAATCGATGAGGCAACCCGAAATGCCGAAAACATATCCACGCTCGACCTCATGGAGCGCGTCGCCCAGGAGGTGAGCTGCGAAATAGTGTCGCGCTGGCGCCAGTCGCAGCGCATAGTGGTGTTTGCCGGCCCCGGCAACAACGGCGGCGATGCCCTGGCGGTGTCGCGCCTGCTGTATGAGCAGGGCTACCGCCCCGAGGTGTATCTGTTCAACACCAAGGCCTCGCATCTGAGCCCGGCGTGCGCCACCAACCGCGACCGGCTTGTGGCCCTTGGCGGCGTCGATTTCACCGAGGTGGTGCGCGACCTTAATCTGCCCAAGCTCGGCCCCGGCGATGTGGTGCTCGACGGCTTGTTTGGCAGCGGCCTGCGCAGCCCGCTCAAGGGCGGCTACACGGCGCTGGTGCAGTATATCAACGACAGCAACGCCTGCGTGGTGTCGATCGATGTGCCTTCGGGTCTGTTTGGCGAGTGGAATGTGGGCTCCGACCGGCGCAACATTGTGCGCGCCCACCTCACGCTGGCGCTACAGTTCCGCCGCCTGTCGTTTTTCTTCAAGGACAATGCCGAGTTTGTGGGCGAGGTGAAGGTGCTCGACCTCGACATGGACGCCAACGCCATAGCCGAAAAGCCCACCGACTACTACCTGATTGAGCGCAGCGATGTGCAGGAGGTGCTGAAGCCGCTCAACCCCTACATCAACAAGTATGACAACGGCACTGTGCTGATAGTGGCCGGCAGCTATGGCATGATGGGCGCGGCTGTGCTTGCCGCCCGCGGCGCCATGCGCGCCGGCGCCGGTCTGGTCACCGTGCACGCCCCGCGCATTGGCTGCGTGCCGCTCCAGACGGCTGCCCCCGAGGCGCTGTTTGAGGCCGACGCCAGCGAGTATTTCACCTCGCAAATCGACTTGCACCACAAATTTTCGGTGGTGGCTCTCGGCCCCGGCATGAGCACCAGCCCCGAGACGGTGGATGCCGTCGACTCATTCCTCAAAACCTACCGCCAGCCCTGCGTGCTCGACGCCGACGCCCTGCGCTGCATCTACAAGCGCCCCGTGCTGCTGCGCAGCATTCCCAAGGGGTCGGTGCTCACGCCGCATGCCGCTGAGTTCGACGCCCTCTTTGGCTTCCATGCCACCGACGAGGAGCGCCTGAAAAAAGCCACCGAGGTGTCGAAACTCTACGAGGTGACCATTGTGCTCAAGGGCAAATACTCGATGACGGTGCGCCCCGATGGCAAGGTGTACGTCAACAGCAGCGGCAACCCAGGCATGGCCACCGCCGGCAGCGGTGACGTGCTTACAGGCGTGATTGCCGCCTTCATGGCGCAGGGCTATCCCACCGACTGGAGCGTGGTGCTGGGCGTGTATGTGCACGGTCTTGCCGGCGACATCGCGGCCCGCAAGCATGGACAGCACGGCCTCCTGGCCGGCGACATAGCCGAGGCCGTGGGCCCTGCAATTGCCGAAATCCTGAGGCAGAACAAGCGCTGACGCACCGCAATCCACATTTGAACGGAAAAAGTAACACTCACATAACTGTATATAGATTATGAACCCCATCAACAAAGTCGCAATATCGGCTGCCGCCGCCCTTATAGCCCTCACCGCAGCGGCGCAGCGCACGCAAAAGTTCACGGCCGACCGCAACAACGAGTACGGCCTCACCTACAAACTGCCCACCACGCGGGTGCGCATTCTGGCCACCGCCGTCAAGACGGTGCGCAAGGCAGGTCCCTACTGGCAGTATGCCAAGAAATACCTCGGCACATCCGACGTGATCACCGCCGACTCGCAGACATGGGAGCTAACGGGCGCGTCGATGACCACCTATGGTGTGCCCGACGACTCGCGGCAGTTTCTGATGCAGTTCAAGAGCGGACAGGCGCCGTTTATAATGAAGACCACCGACGACTTGCTGCTGTCCATCAACAGTGAGAACACTGTGCCGCTTGAGCCGTCGCTCAGCGCCACGGTGGGCCGCGAAACGGTGCTCGACGCCAACAACTACCTCAGCTCGCTGTCGGGCGACATCTTGGCCAGCGAGTCGCTGTCGAAGCGCGCCGAGCTGGCTGCCCAGCAAATCTACAAAATCAGGCAGAGCCGCTCCGACTATGCCACGGGCGAGGCCGACACCATGCCCGACGGCGCGGCGCTGAAACTCATAATGCAGCAGCTCGATGAGCAGGAGGCTGCACTCACGGCCATGTTTGTGGGCACCACTTCCACTTCCACCGCCAGCCAGGCGTTTGTGTTCAACCCTGGCACCGACGACGTTGACAATGCCGTGGCCTTCCGCGTGAGCGATGAAAACGGCTTGGTGGACAAGAGCGACCTCAGCGGCGAACCGGTGTACCTCAGCATGCGCGTCACCGAGCGCGGCAAACTTCCCGTCAACGAAAAGGGCGAGACCAAGAAGCTGCCCAAGGACGCTGTGATCTACCGCATTCCAGGCAAGGCTCAGTTCACGCTGGCCTACAAGGGCAAGACTGTGGCCCAGTCATCGTTCGACCTGTCCCAGCTGGGCATCGACTTTGGCCTCGATCCCGACCTGTTCAGCAACAAAAAGCAGCAGAGCTACATTAAGCTGTCGCCCGCCACTGGCGCGGTTATCGAACTTGGTAACGTGGCCCGCTGACCACCAAAAACCAGAAGATATAAAACGAGCCGCCCGGCGCACTTCACAATGTGGTGTGCGCCGGGCGGCTTTGCTATGTGTGAGTTGGTGTGTTACTTTATGCACTTTGCAGTGGCGCTGGTGCCGTCGGTGTAGGTGGTCACCACCACGTTCACGCCGCTTTGCGGACCTGCGAGGCGTGCGCCGCCTGCGTTGTAATATTCCACGCTCTTCACCTGCTTGCCAGTGGCGATGGTCTCAACTGCGGTGGGGGTCACCAGTTCCACGTTGCCCAGCACGGCCAGGGTGCTTGCGTCATACTTCACGGCGCGCAGCGAATAGCTGTTGCCCGCTGCGAAGCCGAGCCCGCCCTTGTAGTAGAGTGATATGTTTGCAGCGGCGCCGTCGAGTTTGTCGCCGTCGTTGCTGGTGTAGGCTGCCTTTGCCACGTTCATTACCTCGTGTAGCTCAGCCTCGGCCAAGGCCTTGTCGGCGTTGTCGTAAGTCTTGATGCCTGCATCGCCAGTGGTGCCGTCGGCGGTGAAGGCGGTGGCGTGCAGCGTCTTGTCGGCTGCAATCCAACCGGTGATGCTCGAAATCACGCTGCCATAGTCAACGCCGGCTGCTGCCGAGTCGAGTTCAATGCGTGCCCACACATCGTTGTGGGCATAAAGGGCGTTTTCGCCGCCGGCTTCTACTGCTGCGCCCACCACCGACGGGGTGGTGCACTGATACTTGTAGGCAAATTCATCGCTTGCAGCCAGACCCTTGCCGAAAATCTCGCCCATAGATGCCGAGTAGGCCACCAGGTTGTGAATGCTTTTCCAGCCCTCGGCGCTGTGGTATGCCTTTTCGCTGCCCAGCGGCACGCGCACTGCGGTGAGCAGCGTGTCGATGCCCAGCATATTCTTCTTGTAGGTCACGGTCACCGGTGTGGCCGACTCGAATGTGAGGTTCATCAGACTCTTGCAGCCGTTAAATGGGCTGCTGCCGAAGGTGGTCACCGAGGCCGGCACCACCACATTATTGAGCGCCGAGCAGTTGCTGAACATGTTGTCGCTCAGCTTTGTCATTTTGCCCGACAGCACTACTTGCTCAAGCTTTTTGTTGATGAGGAACACATAGTTGCCCACGGTGGTCACGTTGGGGCTGAACACCACCTTCTCGATGTTGGCCACATTCTGGAATGTGCGTATGCCCACTTCGGTCACTGTCGAGGGCATGGTGTATTCGGCGTCGGTCTTGCCGGCGGGATATGATATGAGCTTGGTCTGCGCTTTGTCATACACCACGCCTGCGGCCGAGCTGAGCTTGGCGTTGTCGGCGCTGATGTTCACTGCCTCCAGTTTGTAGCACTGCGCGGCGGCCTGCGGGTCGAAGCTGGTCACGCCCTTGCCCAGGTTGATGGTGGTGAGCTCGGTGCAGCCCTGCCACATGTTGGCTCCCATGGCCGACGTCACGCCGTCGGGCACGGTGAAAGCGGTTGCGGCCTTGCAGCCTTTGAAGCAGGTGGCTCCAATGCTGGTGAGCGACTGCGGCAGGGTCACGGTCACGGCCTGCTCGCAGTTGGTAAAGCACGAAATGCCTATGCTGGTTATGCCTTCTGCCAGCGGCAGCTTGGTGAGCGCCTTGCAGCCCTCAAAGGTGTGTGCGCCATATTCGGTCACCGTCTTGGGTATGCTCACGCCCAGCAGTTTCGACAAGCCGTAGAATGCGTAGTCGCCCAGGCGTGTCACGGTGTACTCGGTGTTGTCGGTGGGGTCTACAATGGTCTGCGGCACTGTGAAGCGGTCTGCGTCGTTGATGTAGGTCGACGAGCTGTAGCTGCCATATTGCGGCTTGCCTTTGTAGTGCTCGAGCGACACCGTGTTGCCCGCGTCACCCTTGGTTAGCACCTTAAACTTCATAGGAATGCCATCGGTGGTTTTGAAAGTTCCATTCACATCGGTTGCGGCGGCGCTCAGACCTATCGTCACAGCCATTGCCGCAAGCATTAATTTGTAGGAGTTCTTCATATCATTTTGGAGTTTTATGGTGATAAATGCTTATAGTTTTCATTCGTAGCGATGCAAATGTAATAAAAAAGCATAAAAAAGCCGCTTCGCGGCAGCATTTTTTTAATTTAAGGTTAATATTTACCAAAACTGGTAGGGTGGGGCTGTGCCGCCCGAATGTGCGGCGAGTGCGCTACTCGCGCTTTTTGCCGTTGAGCACGGTGAGCCTCACCAGCTCAATTCTGGCCGAGGTCTTCTTGAGCACTGTCAGGCGCATGCCGTCGATGTCGGCGGTGTCGCCCTCGTTGGGAATCTCCTCGAGGCGGTTGAGCAGGAAGCCCGCAATGGTCTGGTAGTCGTCGCTTTCGGGAATGTTGAGGTGGTAGGTGTCGTTGATGTCCTCAATCTCCATACGGCCCGAGAACTCATAGGTGTTGTCGTCTATTTTGCGCGACACCAGCCTTGGGCGGTCGTGCTCGTCCTCGATTTCGCCGAATATCTCCTCCACCAGGTCTTCGAGCGTCACCATGCCGGCCGTGCCGCCAAACTCGTCCACCACAATTGCCATGCTCTTCTTCTCCTTCAGCAGGTTCTGCATCATCTTTTTGGCAAGCATGGTCTCGGGGGCGAATATCACGGGCTTTATGCGGTCTTTCCAGTTCACTTCGGGCACAAACATCTCGCTCACCTGAATGAATCCCAGCACATTGTCCACATCGTCGTGGTAGACCACGATTTTCGACAGGCCGCTGCGTGTGAACAGCCGGCTCAATTCCTCGCGCGAGGTGTCGGCAATGTCCACGCCCACAATCTCGTTGCGCGGCACCATGCAGTCGCGCAGGTGGGTGTCGCTGAAGTCGAGGGCGTTTTCAAATATCTTCACCTCCTGCTCCACATCCTTGTTCTCGTCTTCGCGCTTGTCGATGTTTTCCTGCAGGTAGGCGTCGAGCTCGTCGACCGAAATCAGCCCCATGCTGCTGGTGTCGGCCTTAATGCCCACCAGGCGCATCAGCGTGGCCGACAGCAGCGAGGTGAACTTCGACACCGGCCACAGCAGGGTGTAGATGATGAGCATCAGCGGCGAGCAGGCGCGCAGCGAGCGGTTGGGGTTGATGCGAAACATGGTCTTGGGCAGAAACTCGCCCGCAAACAGCACTATCACTGTCGATATCAGTGTCTGCGCCAGCAGCAGCACGGCCTCGTTTTGGCCGAACGCCGCCTTCAGCATGGGCAGGCACAGCTGCGCTATGGCCATGCCATATACCACATTGGCAATGTTGTTGCCCACCAGCAGGGTCGATATCAGTGTGTCCTTGTGGGCATAGAACATGTCGATTATGCGGTTAATAAGGCCGCTCTTTTTCACGTCGATCTCCACCCTCACCTTGTTGCTCGACACAAAGGCGATTTCCATTCCCGAGAAGAAGCCCGAGAACAGTAGCGACACAAGTGCCGTGACGAGGGGATACACTAAATCGTTGCTCATAGGTGTGAATGCAAATGCTGATAACACTGCAAATTTACAACATTATGCACTCATGGCCAAAAAAAGCACGCGCGCCACTGCCGATTTTTGTGGCAGTGGCGCGCGCAGCTATGCTGTGTGTGCCGCTCTGGGCCGGCTCTACATCCCTCCGGGCATTTTAGCCTGGTCGATGGGGAATATGGCCTTCACCTTGTGCACCTTGTAGGTGGTGAGCTTCTCGTTCGACTCATATCCGTAGCCCTCAATCACGCGGTCGAGCTTTTCGATGTGGATGAAGGCGTCGGAATACAGGCGGTGCCCGCCCTGGTCCCAATACATCTGGTCGGTGAGTATGAGGTCTTTGGCCACGTTGGTGATGCGCACGTTGCCGTTAAGGCTCCACAGGCGCGCCTTCTCGTCGAAGTAGGCCGAGTCGCAGCGCACCGAGGTTACCGTCTTGAACCCGGCGTCGAGCTCCTCGGCTATCACGCCTTGCGGGAATATCCAGTGCGGCTTTTTCGACTCCTCAAACATCAGCCACTGCTTGGTGGTGATGCGGTAGCGTGTGCGTCCCGAGTCGCTTATCACCGTCTGCACGTTGGTCGAGCTCATGGTGGGCACCTTGTCGGGGTCGGCGGCGCGGCTGGCAGTGCTTCCCAGCTCGTCGCGGCACGATGTGACGGCCATGATTGCCGTCAGTGCCAGTGCTATGTGCAGCAGTGCCCTCATCATTGCTCGGTTTGGTTAGCGAATCTTGTTTTTCCAGAACCACATCTCGTTAAACGTCACGCTCAGCGTGATGTTGAAGTAGTCCTCCTTTATGAGTTCTTTGGGGGTGGTGAAGCGGTGCTTCCACTCGAAGCCGAGGTTCACCAGGGTCTTGCTGCCCGGTGCGGGCAGTGTGAGGCCGAAGCCTGCGCCATAGTCGCGCACGTTGTTGCCGCCAATGTTCATGTAGTCGTGGTTGTAGTGGCCGCCCATGCGGTAGGTGACGCGCTTCAGGTAGCTGCCCCTTGTGTTTGGCGTGTATTGCAGGCCGGCAGCCACTTTCCAGCGGTTGTCAAACTTCATGCTGCTGCTCTCGAAGCCCTCAAGCGGTGTGTATTTGGCCTTGCCCCAGTCCTGGTAGGTGAAGTCGACCTCGGCCGTGAAGCGGTCAAGGTGCGAGTAGCTAAGGCCCACGCCGAATGTGTTGGGCTTCTGATATTTTCCGGTGAGTCCGGTGTAGCCTATCGAGTCGACCTTGGTGTCCTGGCTGGCGTCGTAGCTCAGACCCCACGTGTGGCCGTGCAGCGAGCGCTTGGGCGAGTAGGTGAAGCCCACCACCAGGCGGTCTTTGCGGTTCAGGTTCAGGCGGTATTGCAGGCCCAGATTCACGTTCCAGTCGCGCACCTCCATCACGCGCTCAAACAGGGTGGTGCTGGTGGAGTACACATAGGTGTCGTTGACTATGGTACCAAACATGTAGCTGAAGTTGGCGCCGGCCGACAGGCCGTTCACAGGCTCCCAGCCCACACCGGCATACAGCTCGCTGATGCCGCCGTTGCCGCTGCGCGTCTCGGTGCCGTTGTTTTCAAGTGTGTTGCCAAATGAGTAGCCCACGCTGGAGAAGGGCACCACGCCAAACGAGCCGCCCACTCTCTTGGCCAGTTTGAACTCGGCTGCTATGTAGTCGAGGCCGCCGCCAAAGCTGTGGCCGCTCTTGCCGTTTTCCTTCGACCACAGGTTGGTCAGGTCGATGCCTATGTCCCACAGGAAGGTGAGCGAGTCGACGCTGGCATACGAGGCCGGGTTCATCACATTTATCTGCCTGCCGTTTTGCATGGCATAGCCCACACCGCCCATCGAGCGCTGCAGGCCCGTGGCGTTTTCGCTGAGCAGGCCGTAGCCTATTTTCGAATAAGGGCTGGCGGAGTTTTGCGCGCCGGCCCGGCCGAGTCCTGCCGCAAGCAGGAGGCCGATGAGTAGAAGTCTATATTTTTTCATTATATAACAGTATTCTGTTTAGTCCTTTGGCCAGCATGTCGGGGTCGCTCACCACCTTGTGGGCCAGCAGCCCGCGCACCATGGCGGCGTCGCCGCCGGTGAGGAATGTGGTGATGCCCGGCATCTCGGCCTGCATGGCGTCTATGGTGCCGTCGATTTCATAAGCCAGTCCGCGCACGGCGCCGCTGCGCAGCGCGGTGGTGGTGTCGTAGCCCACAAGGGGCGTGTCGCCGTCTTTATCGGCCAGCGGCAGCTGGCTCGTGAGCATGTTGAGCGAGCGCAGCCGCATGGTGATGCCCGGCGATATGTTGCCACCCACGAAGCAGCCCTGCGCGTCCACCACGTCGAGCGTGGCGGCGGTGCCCACATCCACTATCAGCGATGCGGCGCCGGGGTTCACGCCCCATGCCTGCACGGCGGTGGCTATGCGGTCGCAGCCAAGCGTGTTGGCCGACCGGTAGCGCAGTTTAATGGGCAGTGGGGTGGAGCTGCTCAGCTTCACCAGGGGCACTTGCGAGGCCAGGAACTCCTCGGCCTCGGCGTTGCCGCCCACCACGCTGCTCACAATCGCCGCGCCAATGTCATACCGGGCAAAGAAGCTGCGCAGCATCTCGGCGTCGAATTGCTTGTAGCGCTCCGTGCCCACAAACTTGTCGCCGTCAAACAGCGACAGCTTGGTCGACGAATTGCCGCTGTCGATAGTGAGATTTAATTTCATTTAGCCACAAAATTACTAAATACTAATAAATTAATGCGTCTTTTGCACAATTTTTACCACTCGTTTCACTTTTTATAGCATATGGCCGCAAGGACCCTCCGGCGGCCCTCTCGTGGCCGCTGGCAGCAAAAAGCGGTGCAAATTTAATCAACTTTTTGCAATTCGGGGCTTGCACAGCCATCTACTTGGCCAAAAATCGCTATATTTGCTCATCAACGCTTACAAAAAACTATAATTTGAAATGGAAAACAACGATAAACTGAAAATTGTGGTACTCGACGGCTATGCCGGAAATCCCGGCGACCTGTCGTGGTCGGCGCTCGAGGCTTTGGCCGGCGAGTGCCGCGTGTATGACCGCACCGCACCCTCCCAGCTGCTCGAGCGCGCGGCCGGGGCGCAGGTGCTGCTCACCAACAAGACGGTGATCGACCGCCAAGCCATCGAGGCGCTGCCGCAGCTGCGCTATGTGGGCGTGATTGCCACCGGATTCAACATAGTCGACACCCAGGCGGCGCGCGAGCACGGCGTGGTGGTGGCCAATGTGCCCAGCTACAGCACGGCGTCGGTGGCACAGATGGTGTTTGCCCACCTGCTCAACATCACCAACAGCGTGCAGCATTACACCGATGAGGCCCGTGCCGGCAAGTGGAGCAGCTGCGCCGACTTCAGCTACACCGACACCACCGTGACCGAGCTCAGCGGCAAGACTTTGGCCGTGGTGGGCTTTGGCCACATAGGCAGCGCGGTGGCCCGCATAGCCCTGGCCATGGGCATGAAGGTGATGGCCGTCACCAGCAAGGACCAGTCGGCTCTGCCGCAGGGCGTGGTCAAGGCAGGGCTCGACGAGGCGTTTGCCCAGTGCGACGTGCTGTCGTTGCACTGCCCGCTCACCCCGTCGACCCGCGGCCTTGTGTGCCGCGAGCGCCTGGCCACAATGAAGCCCACGGCCATCGTCATCAACACCTCGCGCGGCCCGGTGGTCAACGAGCAAGACTTGGCCGACGCGCTCAATGCCGGCACCATTGCCGCCGCTGGCGTGGATGTGCTGTCGCAGGAGCCGCCCGAGGCCGACAATCCGCTGCTCAGCGCCCGCAACTGCCACTTCACTCCCCACATTGCCTGGGCAAGCCACGAGGCCCGCGAGCGGCTTATGGACATAGTGGTGAGCAACGTGGCCGCCTTCATCGCCGGCCGCCCCGTGAATGTGGTGAATTGAGACTAACTTCAATACAATTGCTATATGGACTTACTGCTGCCTAAGAAATCCAACGGGCGCGAGGCCGATGTGCTGCACGACGCGCGTCAGGTGACCATAATCGGCGCCAACGGCTCGGGCAAGAGCCGCTTTTGCAGCCAGCTCGTTGACCAGTGCCCTGGCAAGGCCTACCGCCTGTCGGCACTGCGCGCCATCTACGGCACCGCGCTGCGCGACCGCCTGCCCGGCTCCATCGACGAGCGCTTCAGCCGCATCAACGCCCAAAACCCGCTGCTCAAGTGCGACGCGGCCACCGAGTTCGACCGCTTGACCTACCTTATGCTGTTCGACGAGTTCCTCGACCTGATGGCGTGCAAAACGCGCCGCCTCATGGGCGAGAATGCCGATTTCCCCAAGACCAAGCTCGACGCCACTGTGAAGCGCTGGCAGGAGGTGTTTCCCAAAAACCGCGTGCTGCGCGAAAACGGCAAACTGCTGTTTTCCACCCAGGGCCATGCCGACCGCTACTCGTCGCTGCGCCTCAGCGACGGTGAGAAGGCGGTGCTCTACTACATCGGCGCCGTGCTCTATGCCATGCCTGAAGCGGTGATTTTTGTCGACGACCCCGAGACGTTTCTGCACCCGTCCATCATGGGCACGCTGTGGAATGTGATAGAGCAGATGCGCCCCGACTGCACGTTTGTCTACAGCACCCACGACCTCTCGTTTGCCTCGTCGCGCGTGGAAAACCGCTGCGTGTGGGTCAAGGACTTCGACCCCGAAAAGGTGGAGTGGGACTACGATGTGCTTAAGCCGGGCGAGGACTACAGCGACGCTATGACCATCGAGCTGCTGGGCAGCCGCAAGCCCATCCTGTTTATCGAGGGCGACGCCACCCACAGCATTGATTCACGCCTGTATCCGCTCATTTTCACCGACTACACCGTGCGCCCGCTGGGCAGCTGCAACAAGGTGATAGAGGCGGTGCGCACCTTCAACGACCTCAAGCGCCTGCACCACTTAGACAGCCGCGGGGTGGTTGACCGCGACCGCCGCGACGCCAAGGAGGTGGAGTATCTGCGCCAGAAGCGCATATTCGTGCCCGATGTGGCCGAGATCGAAAACATACTGATGCTGCCCGATGTGGTGAAGGCTGTGGCCCAGAGCCGCCGGCGCAATGGCGCGGCGGTGTTCAAAAAGGTGAAGGAGGCAGTGCTGGCCATGTTTGCCAGCGAGCTTAAGCAGCAGGCGCTGATGCACGTGCGCCACCGTGTGAAGCGTGATGTGGAGATGCGCATCGACATGAAGTTCCGCAACATCGGCGCCCTTGAGATGCATATGGCCGACCTTGTGAACGAAATCCGCCCGCGCGACACCTACGAGCGCCTGTGCCGCCAGTTCCACCAGTATCTGGAGGATGCCGACTACATGCAGGTGCTGCGCGTCTACAACCAGAAGCTTATGCTCACCACCACCAATGTGGCCGGCCTTTGCGGCCTCGGCGGCAAAAACGAATATATTCAGGCTGTGCTCACCATTCTCAAGGGCAATGGCGATGGGGCCGAGGCCATACGCCACGCCGTGAAGCGCTGCTTCGGCATCGATGACGCCCCCGGCGCTTAGGCAAAGATTACCATCACGGCCGTGAGCAGCGCCGTGAACAGCAGCATGCTGCGCGCCGTGCCGCCCAGCAGTGGGTTGAGCGCGGCTCCGTCGCGGCTCAGCAGCTTGCGCCATGTGATGGTGTGCATCACCAGGTAGAGCAGCGGTATGGCAATGGTCCATGCGGGCAGCGCCTTGCCTATATACACCACAAACCACAGCGGCGACAGCATGGCTATGCCCACAAATCCGTTAAGCAGATAGGCCACGGCGGCGGGCCGCCTGCCAAATATCACCACCGATGTGCGCTTGCCGGCCTCACGGTCGTCATTCACATCGCGGTAGTTGTTCACAATCAGCACGTTCACCCCCATAAATCCTATGGTGATAGAGGCCAGCAGGGCAAGCGGGCTGAAAAATCCGGCCATCACATAGTAGGTGAGGTTCACGGGCACAAGGCCGTAGAACACCATCACCGCAGCTTCGCCCAGTCCGTGGTAGCTCAGGGGGTAGGGGCCCGTGCTGTAGGCCAGCGCCATGACGGCTATGAGCGCGCCTGCCGGCACCAGCCACCAGCCGCCGTAGGGAATCAGGCCGCAGCCCACCAAGCAAGCCGCAGCCAGTGTGCCAAATGTGGCGCGGCGCAGCGTGCCGGGCTTTATGTCGCCCTCGGTCACGCCGCGGCGCGGCCCCACGCGGCCGGCCTTGTCGGTGCCCTTCAAAAAGTCGTAGTATTCGTTGGCGAGGTTCGACGCCGTCTGCGCCAGCAGCGCAAACACCAGGCACAGCACGGCCGGCACCCACTTGAAGTGGTGTGTCCACACCGCCACGCCGATGGCTATTATCACTCCGCTTGCCGACACGGGCAGCGTGCGCAGGCGCACTGCCTCAATCCATATCCTTGCTTGCTTGTTCATAATCGTGCTTTGCTTTTATGCCTGCAAAATTAATCACTTGCGGCCAAACGGCCATCCCAATCCCCGAAAAATAAACGGCCACGGCTGCGCATCGAGCGTGGCCGTGGCCTTGATTTATCAGTGTTTGTAGTGTTTAATAAAGTTGCTTAGTTTTGTGCGTTGCCGCCGCCCTTGGCCGAGCCGCCCACCAGATCGTTGTTTTCAATCGAGGTGTCGGTCTTTTTCACGCTGGCCTTGAGCGAGCCGAAGCGGTAGCTCACGCTCAGGTTGATGTATCGGGCACTGTAGCGCGTTGAGCTGCACTCGGTATAGTCGCCTTGTGTGATGCGCGTGACGAAGTGCTTGTATTTTTCAAACGGGTTGGTGGCGCTCAGCGCAATGGTGAGGCGGTTGTCCTTGATGCCGCTCCACTGCAGGCTGGCCCCATACCAGCTGCTGCCGCCGCTATCGCCATACAGGCTGTTCACGTTGCTGCTGTTCCAGCCGCCGTAGGCGCTGAGGCGCAGCCCCAGGGGCAGCTGCTGCGACAGGTCGCCATACACGTAGCCCTGCGCGCCGTCGTTGTTGAGCCCCAGTTGGTCGCTCTTCACCTTTTGGTAGCCCGCGTTGCCGCTCACCATCACGCTGGTTTTGGTGAATGGTGTCCACTGCGCATAGCCGCTCACTCCGGCCCACAGGGCCTTGTTCACGTTGCCGTAGGTGCTGGTGGTCTTGCCGTCATCGCTCACGCCGCGCACCTCGCCTATGGCGTTGTTGGAGAATGTGAGGCCGGGCACCACATTGTAGGTGAGTTTGCTGCCAATGTGCATGAATGTGAGGCTGGTGCTGTAGCTGTGCGCGCTGCTGAGGTTGGGGTTTCCGTGCGACACGCTCTCCACCGCATTGTTTACCGCCGGATTCAGGAAGTTGATGCCTGGGCGGTTGATGCGTGTGGCGAACGCCCATTTCAGCGAGTTGGCCTGGCTCATTTGCAGGCTTACGCTGGCCGTTGGCACCCAGTCGCTGAGGTTGGCGCTGTAGTCGGCGCCGTCACCGTTGGGGTAGTGGGCTGCAAGGTGGCTGAACTCATAGCGCAGTCCGGCCCGCGCGCTCCACTTGCCGTTGGAGTATGTGTAGCTGCCGTAGGCCGCGCCCACCTGCGTGCGGTGGTCAAATGGAATGTTGGAGTCAAGATCCGACTGCGAGCCGTCGGCCATCACGTGGGTGTAGGCGCTGCGGCTGCGGTTCAGGCGGTTGATGTATTTCAGTCCCGTCTCCACCTTGTGGTGCTTGGCAAAGGGGCGCGTCCAGTCAAGTTGGGCGGTGTGCTCAATGAAGCGTTCGCGGTTGGTGCTTATGCGCCGAGTGTAGTCGATTGGCATGTTCAGCTCGTCGGTGTAGTCCACGCTGTTGTTGCTGTTGCTGCGGCTGGCCGACAGCATGTAGCTCAGCGTCAGCGCCTCGCCCTTGCGGTGGGTCTTGTGTTGGAAGTCGAGGCGGCCGTCAAGGCTGTAATACTGCGTGGGGTCGATTGTTGAGTTGCGTGCCCCATAGCGGTACACAGGCGAGCCGTCGGCGCTGAATCGGGCCGCGCTCACGTCGCCTTCCGAGCGGTAGTCGTAGTAGTAGCCGCCGAGCGACAAGGTCATCAGGTTGAGCGTGTCGGGCTCCCAGCTGGCGTCGATGTTGCCGTAGTGCACGTTGATCTTGTAGTCCGACGCATTGTCGATTGTGGTGCTTTCGCCGTTTTTCTTGTAGTGCGTCTCGGTGTGTGTCAGCTGGCGGTTGCTGCCGCTTAGCTTGTTGTAGTCGTAGCCGTAGTTGACCGACGCCACCACCTTGCCTATCTGCGTGGTGATGTAGGCACCGGCATCGGCTCCTCCGCGCTGGTTGGCGCTGGCGCTCAGCGTTCCGGTCACACCGTTTATGCTGCTGCCGCCCACCATCACTATGTTGAGTATTGCGCCCACGCCCTCGGCGTCATATTTCGCGCCCGGCTCGGTGATTACCTCAATCTTCTTCACCATATTGGCCGGAATGGCCTTCAGCACCTCCTTGGGGTGTCCGCTGAGGCTGGGGTCGGGGTGCCCGTTTTTGTAGATCTTGAAGTCGCTGCTGCCGCGCACCTTTATGTTGTCCTGACCGTCAACGCTCACCATGGGCACCTTGCGCAGCATGTCCATCACGTTTTTGGTCTTGCTCTCCTCATCGGCCTGCATGTCGTAGGCAATGCGGTCGATCTCGGTGGTCACCAGCGGCTTTTGCGCAGTCACGGTGACGGCGCTAAGCATGTTGCCGTTGTCGCGAATCACCATTGTGCCAAGGTTGGCCTCGGGCTGTTGCTTTGTGACGGTGAATGAGGCTGTGGCGTCGGCCTTGCCCACCGATGAGAACCGTATGCGGTAGCTGCCCGCGTGGCTCAGACTCTGGCTGAACGCGCCGTTGCCGTCGGTCACGCCGGTGGTGAGCACCTTGGCCGTGTCGGGCAGCAGGTAGATGCGCGCCGTGGCATACGGCTCGCCGTTGCCAGTGGTGTCGTTGAGCTGGCACTTCACGCCATATTGCTGTGCTGCCGCTGCAAGCGACACGGCCGTCAGGGCCATCACTGTGATTATCCGTTGTGTCATTGAATGTCCGTTTTTGTTGTAGATTTCACTAATAAGACGCACGCCACCCCCTGTTTATAACACATAGCCGGCAAAAAAATGCTGCGCACGTTTGCTTAATTGACGCGCCGCAGCAGCCAAAAGGTTGCTCCACAAGCCACTGACTTCATTATAGTGTCGCCCCAAAATCACTCCATCTTTAAGTATTTTGTCCTCTCTAAAAATACGTCTTCACAGCAAATAAGAACTGCTCGATAAAGATTTTCTTGAAAGCAGCAATGTTATTCTGTTCATAAAACATGAGCATTGCCTTCTTATAGTCGATGGAGTCAACGGTTCGGAAAGAAATCGGGCAATAGCCATTTGCTATTAAGATAGCATTGCTTGTGATTCTTGCAGTCCGCTTGTTCCCATCCACAAAGGCTTGAATATACGATAATAGCACTAATGTCAAGAGTGCTTTCTCAAAAACATTATCTTT
>CAVKDU010000039.1:0-26915 GCA_963655175.1 Wujia chipingensis
TACTGTGGTTCGGGCATGATTCGCACGCCGTTTTGACTTTTACCGGACAGCAATAATTTCCAATATAGCACTGCACTATCTCGCTGCGGGCGTCAGGTTCGCGGCGATATTTTTCAACGAGGGCGATGAGTGCGCCCAATCTGAATTCGTGCTCGGTGCTGCAAAGCATTTTAGCAATCTCATTAAGCGGCAGCGAATAATACTGCTTTGACACTGAGCGGTTTGACGGCACAGTGATGCTCAGCACCACATCGCCTTCGCCATATTCACCCTTCCCGGTTTTGAAAAATCGGCTTAGGTGCGCGGCCTTCTCGGCATTGGCCAAGTCGAGCAGTTGGCTGCGCCATTGTTCCACGTGTAACATATTAAATAGTGGTTAAAAACAGACCAGCACCGAGCTATGCCGTGTGCTGGTCTGAGTTGTGGGTTATTGATGGATGAGGGCAGTGTCAGCTCTCCTTAAACAGGTCTTTTATGCCGCCAATCGAGCCCATGAGGTTGGTAGCCTCGTAGGGCAGATACACGGTTTTGGTCTTGTCGCCTTGGGCCACATCGCCAAGCATGGCAATGTATTTTTGCGCCAGCAGATAGTTGGCGGGGTTGGTGGTTTTGCCCACGGCCTCGGTCACCTTGTCGATGGCAATTGCCTCGGCCTCGGCTTTGCGTATGCGGGCCTGGGCCTCACCCTCGGCCTTGAGGATTTCGGTCTGTTTGTCGGCCTCGGCGCGGTTGATGCGCGACGTCTTTTCACCCTCCGATTGCAGAATGGCGGCGGCCTTCTGGCCCTCGCTGGTGAGGATCATGGCGCGCTTGTTGCGCTCGGCCTGCATCTGCTTCTCCATGGCTTGCAGCACACTTTGTGGCGGCGTAATGTCTTGAAGTTCAACGCGGTTAACCTTAATGCCCCATTTGTTGGTGGCATCGTCGAGCACGGCGCGCAGCTTGGTGTTGATGGTGTCGCGCGAGGTGAGAGTCTCATCGAGCTCGAGTTCGCCAATAATGTTGCGCAGGGTGGTTTGCGTAAGCTTTTCGATGGCGTTTGGCAGATTGTTGATTTCATACACGGCCTTAAACGGATCCACGATTTGGAAGTAGAGTAGGGCATTGATTTGCGTCTGCACGTTGTCTTTGGTGATAACGTTCTGCTTGTCAAAGTCATACACCTGCTCGCGCAAGTCGATGGAGTTGGTGTAGTGGTAGCGGCCGTTGGTCATGGCCACAATGGGTTTGGCCCTGTCGATGAAGGGGATAATCACATTAACGCCAGGCTTTAGCGTGGCGTAGTATTTGCCTAAGCGTTCAATGATTTTTGTCTCGCTTTGCGGAATGATTACAAGGCTCATTTTTACTATAATGAGAGCCAAAACCACAATCACGGCTAAGATGATAGTTCCAATCATAATGGTAGTTGATTAAAGAATTTATTGAATTAATATATTGATAATCTATGCTTTAGCAACGGTGATGATGATGCTGTCGCGGCTCAGAACCTTCACTTTGTCGCCCTTGGCAATGGTCACGTTGGAGTTGTCGGCCTGAGCCTTCCAGTCGTCGCCGTCGATGGCTACGCGGCCAAACCCGCCGGCCTCAATGTCCTGGCTCACCACGCCAATGCGGCCAATTATGGCGTCGGCATTGCTCACGCGCTGCTTGTGGCCGTGCAGGTAGCGCAGCGCCACAGGCCTGACAAAGAATATGCACAGTGCCGAGCAGGTGGCGAAGCACACCACTTGTCCCGTGAAGCTCATATCCATGGCTGCGGTCAGGGTTGTGAAAAACGCGCCTATCGAAAAGCACATAATAAAGAAGTCGCCCGAACTGAGTTCAAGCACCAGGCACAGCAGGCACACAAGAAGCCACAGCTGCCACAGGTTGGATGCGAAATAATCTATCATGGGGTTTGGTATTTGTTGTTTGTTGTAAAGATAGCTATAAAAATTTGAACTGCGAGAATATTCTCGTCGCATTTTAGCCGTGCCGCAATTTTTTGCTTCGAGTGGTGGCCGTTGCAAAAAAAGCGTGGCGAACCCAAAATGCATCAATGGAAATAGCAAATCTTGTGCCAACTGAGCCCAAAAATGCCGATGACTTGCCTTGCCTCGGCAAAATATTGAATTCTCAGCGGGTTTATTTTGTGATATTACCTTGATGTACAGTGTATTGCCCCTATTTTGGATTGTTTTCGCAAAAGCCCAGAAAAATTGCTGTACACCATTTTAGGCGCGTTAAACGCTGAAATTTCAATTAATTGAGTTATCTTTGTATTCTGATAAATACGGCTATGATAGAAGTCAACTATATTTGTGAAAAAGTTGAAATGCCGCAATTCAATCAAGCTGCGGTCAAGCAGTGGATTGAACAAGTAGCCCGCACTCACCAGAAGAATGTGGGTCGTCTGACTTATATATTCTGCGACGACGACTACATTCTGGAGACCAACAGAAAATATCTGGGACACGACTACTTCACCGACGTCATCACTTTTGATTATTCCAACCGTCACCGCATTAGCGGCGACATGGTAATTTCGCTGGACACGGTCAAGACCAACAGCGAGCAGTTTGCGCACAGCTACCGCGAGGAGCTGATGCGCGTAGTAATTCATGGGGTGCTGCACCTGTGTGGCATCAACGACAAGGGTCCCGGCGAGCGTGAAATCATGGAGGCTCATGAGAATGCCGCCCTTGCCATGCTTCCCGAAAATGTGTTTGAAGAGCAATGAGATTTGATTTCGACGTCATTGTGATAGGGGCGGGCCATGCCGGATGCGAGGCCGCCTGTGCCGCGGCCAACATGGGTTCGCGCACGCTGCTCATCACAATGGACATGAACAAAATAGCCCAAATGAGTTGCAATCCTGCCGTGGGCGGCATTGCGAAGGGCCAAATTGTGCGCGAAATTGATGCCCTGGGAGGGCAGATGGGCATAGTCACCGACCGTGCCTCAATCCAGTTTCGCATGCTCAACCGCAGCAAAGGCCCCGCCATGTGGAGCCCGCGCGCGCAGGCCGACCGCACCCGCTTCATAGCCGAGTGGCGCAAGGTGATTGACTCCACTCCCAACCTGAGCATGTGGCAGGATGTGGTGGAAAAGCTCCATTTCACCGATGGTTTCGTGACTGGAGTGACCACTGCGTTTGGCACAAAATTCACGGCAAAATCGGTGGTTTTAACCGCCGGCACGTTCCTGAACGGGCTTATGCATGTGGGCCGGGTGAAGCTGGAAGGCGGACGCGTTTCCGAGCCCGCTTCGTACGGAATTACCGAACAATTACGCTCTATGGGCTTCACCGTGGGGCGTATGAAGACGGGCACTCCGGTGCGCCTCGACGCCCGTTCCATCGACTTTTCCAAGGCCGAAATACAGAATGGCGACACCGATTTTCACCATTTTTCGTTCCTTCCCGAGGTGCGCAGAACGCTCAAGCAGCGCCCATGCTGGATAGTCTACACCAACCCCGAGGTGCACAGAATTTTGCGCGAAGGGTTGCCCGATTCGCCCCTTTTCAACGGACAAATCACCAGCATCGGCCCCCGTTACTGCCCCAGCATCGAGACGAAATTGGTCACTTTTCCCGACAAGGAGCAGCACCAACTGTTCATCGAACCTGAGGGAGAGGACACCAACGAGATGTATCTGAATGGATTTTCGTCGTCGATGCCGTGGAATGTACAGTTTAGGGCGCTCGAAAAAATACCGGCTTTTGAGCACGTTCAGGCCTATCGGCCCGGCTATGCCATAGAATATGACTACTTCGATCCAACGCAATTGAAGCATAATTTGGAGACGAAACTGGTGAAGAACCTCTTCTTTGCGGGCCAGGTGAACGGTACCACGGGCTATGAGGAGGCGGCAGGGCAGGGCCTGATAGCAGGCATGAATGCCCACCAAAATGCCGTGGGCGGCGAGCCTTTTGTGCTTGGCCGAGACGAGGCTTACATAGGCGTTTTGATCGATGATTTGGTTACAAAAGGCGTCGACGAGCCATACCGAATGTTCACTTCGCGGGCCGAGCACCGCATACTTTTGCGCCAAGATGATGCCGATTTGCGCCTCACTGGGCGCTCGCATGAGGTGGGCCTGGCCTCCGATCACCGCTATGAATTAATGGTGAAAAAGCGCGAATCAATCGAAAATTTGGTGCGATTTGCCAAGGAATTTTCGGTGAAATCGGCACTTATCAACCCGCATTTCGAGCGCCTCGGACTGCCGCTTTTGAAGCAGGGAAGCAAACTTTTCGACCTGATTTTGCGCCCTCAATTGGGCATAAAAATGCTCGCCGAAGCCATTCCAGCGCTTGCCGATGAACTCGAAAAAATCGAGGAATCGCGCCGCGACGAAATTGTGGAAGCTGCCGAAATACGCATAAAATATCACGGATATATTGAGCGCGAAGAGCAGATGGCGGCCAAAATCGGAAGGCTTGAAAGGGTGAAAATACGCGGTAAATTCGACTATGCTTCAATCCATCAAATTTCGACTGAAGCACGCCAAAAACTCGATAAAATCGACCCTGAAACCATTGGACAGGCATCGAGAATACCGGGAATTTCGCCAAGCGACATCAATATATTGCTTTTGCTGTTAGGCAGATAGAAGAAAAATGTTTCACGTGGAACAATTTAAAAACAAAATATCATTATGAAAAAAGAAGATCTTGAATTTCTGAAAAGCGTGGTGCGCAACGTGCCCGATTTTCCGGCAAAAGGAATCCAGTTTAAGGACCTGACCACACTATTTAAAGACCCCAAGGCGTTTGCCCTGATGAGCAACGCTCTGGTGGAAATGTATTGCGGCAAAGGCATCACCAAGGTGGTGGGCATCGAGGCCCGCGGTTTCATTGGTGGCGCCGTGCTTGCCAAGGAGCTTGGCGCCGGATTTGTGCCTCTGCGCAAACCCGGCAAACTGCCCGCAATCACAATTAAGAAAACCTACACCAAGGAGTATGGCGCCGACACCATCGAGATTCACAAGGATGCCATCAGCAGCGACGACGTGGTGCTGCTGCACGACGATTTGCTGGCCACCGGCGGAACCATGCTTGCCGCCTACGACCTTGTGAAGACGATGAATCCGAAAAAGGTGTACGTGAACTTCATTTGCGGACTCAGCTTCCTGAACGGACGCAGTGTGTTTCCCGCCGATGTGGAAGTGGACACGCTGTTTGATTTCTAAAAAACAGAGAACGCCAACGGAGCGGCACCACCGATGCCGCTCCGCCCATCAACCCAAAAACAGAAAGGGGCCGCGCCAGAGTGGAATAGGGCGCAGCTCCTTTTTGCGGATAAAAAAGCAACGATAGTTTTGACCGACGAATTAAAACTCAAGGTGAGCCTGCTGCCCGACAGCCCCGGCGTGTATATGTATCTCAACGCCGAGGGCACCGTGATATATGTGGGCAAGGCAAAAAAACTGAAGCGCCGCGTGAGCTCGTACTTCAACCGCGTCCATCCCGTGCTGCGCACTAACATGCTGGTGCGCAACATTGCCGACATGAAGTATATTGTGGTCAACAGCGAGGAGGAGGCCCTTGACCTTGAAAACAGTCTGATCAAGGAATACCAGCCGCATTACAACGTGCTGCTCAAGGACGACAAGTCGTATCCGTGGATATGCGTGACGCGCGAAATGTATCCGCGAGTGTTCATCACCCGCGACGAGCATCAGCGCGGGGCCAAATACTATGGCCCGTATCCCAAGACCGAGGTGGCGCGGGCTCTGATTGACGTGATTCGCCAGATTTATCCGCTGCGCACGTGCCGCCACGCCATCACGCCCGATGGAATCGAGGCTTTGAAGTGGCGCCTGTGTCTGCAGTATCACATAAAAAACTGCGAGGGCTGCTGCCGCGGACTGGTGTCGGCCGAAAAATACGGTGAATACATAGCAGAGGTGCGCCAAATTCTCAACGGCGACACCAAGCAGGTGAGCGACTACCTTATGCAGCAAATGCAGCGGCTGGCCTCGGAACTGAAGTTTGAGGAGGCGCAGCTGCTGAAGCGCAAATACGAGCTGATTGAAAACTACCGCGCCCGCTCGGTGATAGTGAACCCCAGCATACACAATGTGGACGTGTTTGCGCTCACGCGCGACGACTCGGCCGCCTACATCAACTATATGCACATGCGCGGCGGCACCATAGTGCAGAGCCTTACCCTGGAATACAAGTTTCAGGCGGCCGACACCGACGAGACCAACGAGGAACTTATGACCGAGGCCGTGCGCGAGGTGCACCAGCGCTTCAGGGCCACCTATGAGGCCGAAAGGGTGAGGGAGGCCATAGTCAACGTGGTGCCCGATGTGGCCGTCGACGGCCTTGAGTATGTGGTGCCGCAGCGCGGCGACAAGCGCAAACTGCTGGCCATATCGCTGAAAAACGCCGAGCAGTACCGCACCGACAAATACCGCCGCATGGAGAAGCTCAACCCCGAGCAGCGCACTATGCGCACGCTCACCACCATGCAGCGCGACTTCCACCTCACCGAACTGCCGCGCCACATTGAGTGCTTCGACAACAGCAACATCTCGGGCACCAACCCCGTGTCGGCCTGCGTGGTGTTTCGCAACGCCAAGCCAGCCAAGAAGGAATACCGCCACTTCAACATAAAGACGGTGGAAGGCTCCGACGACTTCGCCTCGATGCGCGAGGTGATGGTGCGCCGCTATTCGCGCCTTGTGGCCGAACACCAGGAACTGCCGCAACTGGTGGTGGTGGATGGCGGCAAGGGCCAGCTGAGCGCGGCGGTGGAGGCCCTCGACTCGATAGGGCTGCGCGGCAAAATTGCGCTTGCCGGCATTGCTAAGCGGCTCGACGAGATTTATTTTCCCGGCGACAGCGTGCCGCTCTACATCGACAAAAACAGCGAGACGCTGCGCGTGGTGCAGCGCCTGCGCGATGAGGCCCACCGCTTCTGCATCACCCACCACCGCCAGCAGCGCAGCAAGAGCCAAATTCACTCGCGGCTCGATGAGATTCCCGGAATCGGGCCCAAGACGCGCGACCTGCTGCTGCGCAAGTTCAAGAGCATTAAGCGCATGGGCGAGGCCACAATAGCTGAGCTGGCCGAGGTGGTAGGCCCGAAGAAGGCCGAAGCGCTGCATAATGCGCTGACTGCCAGCGAAGTAAACAAATAAAAGTGATTAATATTCTGATTTTCAATAGTTTAAAAATACGATAAAAGCATATGAGAATAGTGATTCAGCGCGTGAAGCGCGCATCGGTGACCATTGGCAATGAGCTGCACAGCAGCATAGGTCCGGGTCTGATGGTGCTTGTGGGCGTGGCTGTGGGCGACACCGAGGCCGACATGGAGTGGCTGGCGTCGAAAACGGCCCAGATGCGCATCTTCGACGACGAAAACGGCGTGATGAACCGCAGCGTGACCGATGTGGGCGGCGATGTGCTGGCCGTGAGCCAGTTCACCCTAACTGCCAGCACACGCAAGGGCAACCGCCCCAGCTATATCCACGCCGCGGGCCACGATGTGGCCGTGCCACTGTATGAAAAATACTGCGAACGGGTGGGGCAGCTCACCGGCCGCGAGGTGCAGCGGGGCGTGTTTGGCGCCGACATGCAGGTGGAGCTAATCAACGACGGCCCAGTGACAATTATTGTGGATTCCAAATTAAAAGAATAAATTTGCAAAAGCATAACCCGCAACAAAAGGCACTATGACAATTGAAGAAGCACAGAAACTGGTTGACAGCTGGATAAAGACGTATGGTGTGCGCTACTTCAGCCCGCTCACCAACATGGCCGTGCTCACCGAGGAGGTGGGCGAGGTGGCCCGCATCATGGCCCGGCGCTATGGCGACCAGTCGTGCAAACCCAGCGACGAGGGCAAAGACCTGGCCGATGAGCTGGCCGACGTGATGTGGGTGCTGCTGTGCATTGCCAACCAGACGGGGGTGGACATGACCGAGGCGCTGAAGCGCAATGTCGACAAGAAGACCCGCCGCGACGCCACACGCCATCTGGCCAACCCAAAGCTGCGCGACAGCGCCGCCGACCATAAGAAATAAAAAGAAACAATAACACTCATAACACAACTATGGCAGAATTAACTATCCAAAAAGGACAAGACATTCCCGACAACAAGTATCTGAAGGCGATTGCCGACACCCAGGTGTGCACCGACGACGCCCAGGTGGCTGCCGCCGTGCAGAAAATCATCGACGAGCACTATCAGGAAAACTGCACCAACGAGGTGTATCAGTTCCTGCTGAACTGCGTGGACCTGACCACGCTCAGCACCACCGACAGCGAGCACAGCGTGGCCGAGTTCACCAAGCGCGTCAACGACTACTGGGTGAAGTATCCCGACTACAAAAACGTGGCCGCCATCTGCGTGTATTCCAACTTTGCCGCAGTGGTGCAGGCCAACCTTGAGGTGAGCGATGTGGGCATAGCCGTGTGCAGCGCCTGCTTCCCGTCGTCGCAAGCCCATCTGGAATCGAAAATAGCCGAGACCGCCCTTGCCGTCAACGACGGTGCCGACGAGGTGGACATTGTGATTAACATGGGCTACTTCATCGACGGCGCCTACGAGGAAATGTGCGACGAGATTGCCGAGCTCAAGGCTGCCGTTGGCGAACGCCACCTGAAGGTGATTCTGGAGACGGGTTGCCTCAAGACGGCCGAAAACATCAAGAAGGCTTCGGTGCTGGCCATGTATTCGGGTGCTGACTTCATCAAGACGTCGACCGGCAAAATGTATCCCGGTGCATCGCTCGAAGCAGCCTACGTGATGTGCCAGTGCATCAAAGACTATTATCAGAAGCACGGCGTGATGATAGGCTTCAAAGCCGCAGGCGGCATCCGCACCACCGAAGACGCGGTGAAATACTACACCATCGTCAAAGAGGTGCTGGGTGAGGAGTGGCTCAGCAACGAGCACTTCCGCATAGGCGCGTCGAGCCTTGCCAACGCACTGTTCCAGTCGTTCACCGGCACCGACGTGAAGCCGTTCTGACAGGTATACGCCTCTTAGCAACACACACAGCAAGGCCGCAGGCAACTCAAAAAGCAGGCTTGCGGCCTTGCCCGCACCTATAGTTGAGCCAAATCGCGCGAAAAACATCCGATTTGGCTCAACTATAGCCTATATCGCAGCCGAATCGCGCAAAAATCGCTCGATTTGGCTCAACTATGGCTTGCCGACTCAAAAAATATCGCTATTTTTGCCATGGTTACATTTAAGTTTGTATGAACAACATAATTGGACGTAAACAAGAGATAAGGCAATTAATGGAGTACTACAACTCGGGCAAGTCTGAGTTTGTGGCCGTGTATGGCCGCAGGCGCATAGGAAAGACTTACCTTGTGAGAAACTTGTTTCGCAACTCTTTTGCTTTTGAGATGTCGGGGTCGATTGACTCCCCAATAGAGGCGCAACTCACGGGATTTGGCTATGCTTTGCGTGAATATGGGGCAGAACTGCCGGCATTGCCAAATAACTGGACTGAGGCTTTCGAGGCACTAAAGCAACTTTTGAAGCCAAAACTGAATGGCTCGCGCCTGTTGATATTCATCGACGAACTGCCATGCCTTGACACGCCTAAGTCGGGGTTCAAGCAAGCGTTTGAGCATTTCTGGAACGGTTGGGCATCCGACCAGAAAGAAATAATGCTGGTGGTGTGCGGCAGTGCCACTTCGTGGATGATAGCCAACTTGATTGACTGCCACGGAGGACTTCACAACCGCATCACGCACGAAATGCACCTTGCGCCATTCACCCTGGCCGAAACCGAAGCTCTGCTTAAGGCCAACGGCTTTGTGTGGCCGCGGCTGCTGATACTGCAAATATATGGCATAATGGGAGGCGTGCCGTATTATCTTGGCCTGCTCGACAGAACACAAGGTGTTGAAGCCAACGTCGACCGCCTGTTTTTCTCCGAATACGGTGAGCTAAGGCGTGAATACGGGCGGCTCTACGCCTCGCTTTTCCGCAACTCCGAGTTGTATATGAGGGCCATCGAAGCGCTTGCCGCATGCAGGCAGGGGCTCACGCGCTCGGAATTGGGGCAGAGGCTGAAGATTGAGTCTGGCGGCACGCTCACAAGGGTGCTGCGCGAGTTGGAAAACTGCGACTTCATAAGGGGCTATAACACACGCGAGCGCCGCATAAAGATGAAGGACAAGATATATCAGCTCACCGACATGTACACCCTGTTCTACATGTCGTTTTGCCACCGCGGCACCACCGACACGGCATATTGGACCCACATCATGGGCAGCCCCAAGCAAAACACATGGTATGGCTTGGCTTTCGAGCGGGTGTGCATGCTCCATATTTCTCAAATTAAGCATAGCCTTGGCATTGACCGGATACACACCGAGTATTACTCATGGCGAAGCAAGCAGTCGGTTCCGGCTGCGCAAATCGACTTGGTGCTTGAGCGCGCCGACCGCATGGCAAACGTTTGCGAAATCAAGTATTCCCAGTCAACCTATGCCATAACCAAGGCAGAGGAGATGAAGCTGCGCAACCGTGTGACGGATTTCATTGCCGAAACAGGGCTGGGGTGCGGCGTTCTGACAACGCTGATAACCACTTTTGGGGTTAGGAAAAACGCGCATTCGTCGGTCGCTCAGGTTGAGGTGACGCTTGACGGACTTTTTTATGAAGGAGAATAGGGGTTAAGGCTGTGATTTTTGGTGGCGGCAATCATTTTTTTAGTAATTTTGCAACCATTATGGCTGCGCGCGCCCGTGATGCGGCGTGCGCGGCCGCAAGATTGAATTACATGTCTATTATCAAAACTGCATAATGGGAAGAGGCTATTTGCACTCTGTGCTATGGATAGTGTTGGCGTCGATGCTTGCGCTCATTGCCATGTACTGGCCGCCCGATGTGGCCGCCGGCGACTGGACTATGCGCAAAATCGACATGCTCAGCGACTTGCGCCCCGACTCGGCGGCCACCGACTCGGTGGAGAAGCTTGAGGTGAAAAACAAAATTGACTCGTGCCGCCCGGGCATGACGTGTATCGACGACATGAGCGGCCTTGAGCATCAGGGCATGGAGCCGCTGTGGCTCGCGCTCGACAGCCTCGGCTCGTTGGGCCGCCCGGTGCGCATTGCTGTGCTTGGCGACTCTTACATCGAGGGCGACATTCTCACCAGCGACCTGCGCGAGGCTCTGCAGCGCCGCTTTGGCGGCTCGGGCGTTGGCTACATGCCCATGTGCAGCGAGGTGGCTGGCTTCCGCCGCAGCGTGCAGCAGCAGTTTGGCGGCTGGACGGCCCACAATGGCAACGACCCCAGCGGATATTCGCCGCAATGGGCCAACTTCACCGGCCACTACTTTATGGCTGGTAGCGGGGCGTGGGTGAGTGCCGCAGGCGTGCGCAACTTCCTTAGCCGTCTCGACACTTGCGCGCAGTCGTCGTTCTACTGCATGGGCACCGGCGCGGCCAGCGTCACTGCCGAGGTCAACGGCGTGCCGCAGCCGCTGCAGACGCTTAATCCTGCCGGATCGGTGGCCGAGGCCACGGTGCGCGGCCGCATAGGCCGTGTGCGCTGGACGGTGAACAGCTCAAGCGGCAGCATGGCCTATCTGGGCGTGAGCATGGACCCCGACCGCGGCATTGTGGTCGACAACTACTCGCTGCGCTCGGCCAGCGGATTCCAGCTCTACAACGTGACCCCGAAGATGCTAAGCGACTTCGATGCCGCGCGCCACTACGACCTGGTGGTAGTGATGTATGGCCTCAATGTGGCCACGCCCAACGGCGCCAACTACACGCACTACCACAACAAGATGAAGGAAATCATCGACCGCATGAAGGCCGCGATGCCCCACACTGGCTTCCTGGTGGTGGGCTGCAGCGACCGCGCCGAGCGCAGCGGCGGCTCGCTGAAGACCATGCGCGGCGTGCTCAACCTCATCAACACGCAGCAGCGCCTGGCCTACGACTGCCATGTGGCCTTCTGGAACCTGTATGAGGCCATGGGTGGCGAGGGCAGCATTGTGGCCATGGTCAACGCCCGTCCGCGCATGGCCAATCTCGACTACACCCACATCAACTGGAACGGCGGCCACCACTTGGCCTCGATCATGGCCGACGCCATAGTGTGGGGCTACCAGTGCCACCAAGTGGAGACGGGGCAAATCAAAAAAACTGAAATGAAATGATAGATATCGCAGCTCAACATAATTCACTGCAGGCCGTGTGGCACCTTGTGGCGCAGCAGCTGGCCTACGACCCGCAGTCGCCAATGATTTTCAGCAGCGGCATATTCATGTGGCTGTTTTGCGGCTTCATAGTGGTGTATGCCATGCTGTGGCGCAAGGCCACGCCGAGGCTGCTGTTTGTGCTTGCCTTCAGCTACTACTTCTACTACAAGAGCAGCGGCACCTACTTCTTCCTGCTTGCCCTTGTCACCTGCACCGACTTTGTGATAGCCAGCGTGCTGGGGCGTGCCACGGGCACGGCCCAGCGCAAGCTGCTGGTCACGCTCAGCCTGGCCATCGACCTTGGGCTGCTGGGCTACTTCAAATACACCAACTTCCTTGGCGAGATATGGAGCCAGGTGAGCGGTGAGGCGTTTCACAACATGAACATATTCCTGCCCGTGGGCATATCGTTTTTCACATTCCAGTCGCTGAGCTACACCATCGACGTGTATCGCCGCAAGATAAAGCCGCTCGACAATCTGCTCGACTACGCCTTCTATGTGTCGTTTTTCCCGCAGCTTGTGGCCGGCCCCATAGTGCGCGCCAGCGACTTCATTCCGCAAATCAGGCGTCCGCTGTATGTGTCGCGCGAAATGTTGGGCATGGGTTTCTGGTTCATCATCATAGGCCTGTTTAAGAAAGCCGTGATAAGCGACTACATAAGCGTCAACTTTGTTGAGCGCATATTTGCCGACCCGTCGCTTTACAGCGGCATCGAAAATCTGGTGGGCGTGTATGGCTACGCGCTGCAAATCTACTGCGACTTCTCGGGCTACAGCGACATGGCCATAGGCATAGCCCTGCTCATGGGCTTCCACTTCAACATCAACTTCAACAGCCCCTACAAGTCGGCCTCGATAACCGAATTCTGGCGGCGCTGGCACATATCGCTGTCCACATGGCTGCGCGACTACCTCTACATTTCGCTTGGCGGCAACCGCCACGGCAAGCTGCGCCAGTATGTGAACCTCATCATCACCATGCTGTTGGGCGGCCTGTGGCACGGGGCGTCGTGGAACTTCGTGGCGTGGGGCGGACTTCACGGTGTGGCTCTGGCCTTGCACAAAATGTGGATGCAGCTCACCGGCCAGCGTGCCGGAGTGCCTCACCGCAGCCGCCTGGTGCAGGCGCTGTGCGTGCTGCTGTGCTTCAACTTCGTGTGCCTGTGCTGGGTGTTTTTCCGCAACCGCGAGTTTTCCGACTCTGTGACCATGATCACGCAGATATTCACCAATTTCCACGCCGAGCTGCTGCCGCAGCTCATCACCGGCTACTGGAAGGTGATGGCCCTGATAGTGCTGGGCTATGCGCTGCATTTCGCCCCCGACGATGTGGAGCAGCGCTGCAAGCGCGCCTTTGTGAAGCTGCCCACGGGCTGCTATGCCGTGGCGCTGGTGCTGATGATAGTGCTCATAATTCAGGTGAAGAGCAGCGACATTCAGCCGTTCATCTACTTCCAGTTCTAAGCTGCGCTTTGTGGCCGCCCCAGCGGCAAAAACGAAAAAAATTGGCCATGCCTGCTTCCTGTCCGCACTGTTGCGGCCCGGAGTCGGGGCATGGCCGATTTCATCGATTGAGTTACTTATGTCAGCATGGTTGTTTCATGGCACAGCGTGTGTTTTTAACTATGGCTTGTGTGCCTTCATAGGCTTATGGCGATTTTAATGTGGAGAGTTGCCTCCCTTTTTACACATGCAAAGTAAAAGCGCACATGGGCTTAAAAGTTGCCCATGCGCGCTTTTAAAAGTTAATTCTTTGAGTGTTGCCGCACCGTGCCGCTGATTTTAGGCCGTCTGAGGCTGCTTTGCCTGCCCTGGCAATAAAGTGCCCGCCGCTGGTGCTTGCTGCGCTCAGGCGGCCTCGCAGACGGCTTGAGGCGTCAGTCTGCGCCGCAGCCATGCTTCTGCTGATAGGCTTTCGGAGTCATTCCGGTTAATTCCACAAATTTGTTATGGAAATTGCTGCGGTCGTTGAAGCCCACCATTTCGTGCAGTTGCGACACCTTGAGGCCGGGCGTTTCGCGTATCAGCCTTTGGGCCTCTTCGAGGCGCAGCCTCAGGCGCCACGACCTGAAGGTGGTGTGGTACGTCGTCTGGAAGTAGCTGGCCAGTTGCTGCCGCGTTACGCCCAGTTCGAGCGCTATTTGGTCGGTGCCGACGTCGCACTGCGTGTAGCCGCGCCGCTCCACCCAGCTTGCAATGGCTTTGCCGAGGGCCTCAGTCTCGCTGCTGTCGCGGGGCGGCCTGGCCTTGGCTGGGGCGGTATTGGCCGCGGGTTGCCTTTCGGCCGCCTTCACAAAGAAGTCGCCGCCTATGAAGTAGTTTATCACCATGGCCCCAACCCACACGTAGTAGAGCGTGTAGATGGCCACAAACATGTCGTAGCACAAGTTGCTCATGGGAATGGCGGCAAATACTGCTGCCATGACGCCTATGCACAGCGCGCTATAGAATAGTCTGTTCACTGGGCGCAGCCGGTGGTCCACATCCTCGTCGTAGAAAGCCTCGAGTTTGGCCCTTGCCTCGGCTTCCACCCTGCGGTAGCGCGCGGTGTGGGCGCACAGCTGCACGCAGTAGGCCGCAATGGCCGCAACGAGCGCTGCCGTGCCATATTGCGGTAGCCACGCCATTGTGGCCCCCAAGGCGCATACGGCAGCCGTGATGGCGGCAAATAGGGTGGCAGTGCGCCTCACCGTCACTGCCAGCGGGGCGATAAACACCGTGGCCGTGTAGGCAAACAGCAGCGCCTGATATGAGCCCACGCATATTGTGGCCATCGACATCAGTTGGCGCGTGTCGTCGCCCACCTTGAAGCAGCCCGAGACGGCAAGGGTGATAAACGACGCCACCAGCGTCCACCTTGCCGCGTTCGACCGCCGCCACCCCTTGGCGTGCGGCAGGCGCACAAGGGCCAGCGTCACGGCCACCGTGGCTATTACGGCCGACGACGCTACCGACAGCATGAAGTGGGTGTTGAGGTCCATGTGGCGTGCAGGGGTGGGGTGGTTTTTAGAATTCGATGCCGGCCTTCACCATCACGTTGTGAAACGCGGTGCCCTTGCTCAGATAGCTGCTGCCCGAGTAGTCGGGGATTGCTCCGGGGGTGTCGCCCGTGCACCACAGCTTGTAGCTGGCCGTCTGCAGCGCGTAGGCCACGCTCACGTTGAACGAGAAGTATTGCTTTGCCTTGAAGTGCCAGCCTATGGCAGGCGAGGCATAGAAGCCGTCGTGGTTGATGAAGGTGGCGCCCGCCTTAAGGCTCAGGAAGGGGGTGTTGTGCGACTCGCTGCGCAGATTGTAGCGGCCTTCGAGGTAGATGGGAATGAAGGGGTACTTCCAGTCGGGGTCGTTGGGCTGCAGCGTCTCCTTGTCGGTGCGCATGGGGTAGCTTGCAATGCACGGCTTGAAGTTGTGCAGCGCAAGGCCGGCGCCCAGATAGTAGTGGGGCGTGATTTGGTAGCCAAACGAAGTCTCCACCGCCCAGAAGTTGTTGCGCGGCGAGCCAAAGCCGAATCCGTAGCCCAAGTCGATGAATCCGCGGAACTTGCTGGTGTCGTAGTTCTTCTTCTTAGCCTCGTGGCTGATGTGGTCGATGTCGCTGGCGGCAAACTCGTATTTCAGGTTGTCGTCGCTGCTCACAATCACCACCCGCTCGCTGTTGCGCTCGGTAATGGTGCCGGTCACAAACTGGCCGTTGCGCAGGTGCACGGTCGACTTCCCCGGGGCCTTGGCGGCAGCCTGGGCCGATGCCACTATTGCCGCTGCGGCGGCTATGGCGAATAAGATGCGTTTTAGTCTCATAATTCCTTTTGCTTTTTTTTGAAGTTGATTTTATTGTTTAAAGTCCTGCCGCTGCCCGAATGCCTCGGTTGCCAGCCGCTCGACGGCGGCAGGGAAATATTGGTATTCAAGTTGGTGCACCCGCTGGGCAAGGCTTTGCGGTGTGTCGGAGACCAGCACGGGGCAGCTGTGCTGCTCCACTATGGCGCCACCGTCGACCTCGGCCGTCACCATGTGGATGGTGATGCCCGACTGCGTGTCGCCGCTGGCCAGCACCGCCTCGTGCACGTGCATGCCCCACATGCCCTTGCCGCCGTGGCGCGGCAGCAGCGAGGGGTGCAGGTTCACAATGCGGCCGCTGTAGGCGCTCAGCAGCGGTTCGCGCACCATGGCCAGGAATCCGGCCAGCACCACCAAGTCCACCTTGCGCTCGGCCAGCGTGCGCACAATGCCGTCGGACTGCTTCCACTCGTCGCGTCCGCGCACCTCCACGCCTATGCCCAGCGGCCTTAGCCGCCCTATTACGGGCGCCGTGGCCACATTGGTCATCACTGCGGCCACATGCACGGTGCCGCGCTGTGCGAAATATTTCACCAGCCGCTCGGCATTGGTGCCGTTGCCCGAGGCCAGAATGGCTATGCGTGGTTTGTCTTGCGTCATTGCTTGTAGGGGATTGGGGTTAGAACGTTTGCATATCCACAAGGTGCTTGTAGGCGCCGCCTTGCTCCATTAGCTGCGCGTGGGTGCCGCGCTCAATTATTTTGCCGTCTTGCACCACGCATATCAGGTCGGCGTTTTTAATGGTGCTCAGGCGGTGGGCTATCACCAGCGTGGTGCGGTTGCGCATCAGGTTGTCGAGGGCCTCCTGCACCAGGTGCTCGCTTTCGGTGTCGAGGGCCGATGTGGCCTCGTCGAGGATGAGTATGGGCGGGTTTTTGAGTATGGCGCGCGCTATGCTTATGCGCTGGCGCTGGCCGCCGCTCAGGTTGCATCCGCGGTCGCCTATGCAGGTGTCAAAGCCCTGCTCGCTGGCCATTATAAAGTCGTAGGCGTTGGCAATGCGGGCCGCCTCTTCCACCTGCTCGCGGGTGGCCTGCTCCACGCCGAAGGTGATGTTGTTGTAAAACGAGTCGTTAAACAGGATAGCCTCCTGGTTCACGTTGCCCATCAGGGCGCGCACGTCGGCCACGCGGTATTCGCGCAGGTCGTGGCCGTCGATGCTTATCGAGCCCTCCTGCACATCGTAGAAGCGCGGCAGCAGGTCGGCCAGCGTGGTCTTGCCGCTGCCGCTCTGGCCCACGAGGGCCACCGTCTGGCCGCGGTGTATGTCGAGCGACACCCCGTCGATCACCCACTGCTCGCCATAGCGGAAGCGCACGTTGCTGAATTTTATGTCCTGGTGCATCGCCTTCAGCTCGATGGGGTGCTCGGGGTCTTTTATGGGGTTCTGGGCTTGCAGAATCTTGTCGATGCGCTGCATCGAAGCCATGCCGCGCTGAATCGAGTAGCTGGCCTTGCTGAAGTCTTTGGCAGGGTTGATGATGCTGTAGAAAATCACCATGTAGTAGATAAACGACGGCGCCGTGATGCTGCTGTGGCCGCCGAGAATCAGCGTGCCGCCAAACCACAGCACTATGGCAATGGTGGCCGTGCCCAGAAACTCGCTCATGGGGTGGGCCAGCTCGTATCGGCGGTTCATGCGGCGCGATGTGTTGCGGAACTTCTCATTCTCCTCGCTGAAGCGGCGGCGCACCTTGCCCTCGGCGTTGAAGGCCTTGATCACGCGCAGGCCGCCCAGAGTCTCCTCGATGTTGCTGAGCAGCACGCCCAGCTGCGTCTGCACCTCCAGCGACACGCGCTTCAGCCGCTTGCCCACCTTGCCCATCACCAGCCCGGCCAGCGGCAGCAGCACCAGCACAAACACCGTGAGCTGCCAGCTCACCACTATCATCATCACCAGGCACACCACAATCATGATGGGGTTTTTAAACATCATGTCGAGCGACGACATTATCGAGTTTTCCACCTCGGTCACGTCGCCGCTCATGCGCGCCATCACGTCGCCCTTGCGCTCGTTGCTGAAGAAGCCTATGGGCAGGCTCACAATCTTGTTGTAGATTTGGTTGCGCAGGTCGCGCACCACGCCGGTGCGTATGCCTATCATGAAAAACGCGCTCAGGTAGGCGCTGCCCGTTTTCAGTCCGGTCATCACCACCAGCGCCAGCGCTATGCTTGCAAGGGCGGTCGATGGGCCGTATTGGGCTATGATGCACTGCACGGCATAGTAAAAGTCGTTGACCACCACCGTTTTCACACTGGCGGTGCCCCAAGCCATGAAGCTGTAGGTGGTTTGGTTGATGCCAAACAGCATCTCCAGAATCGGGATTATCAGCGCGAACGAAAACAGGGTGAGGAATGCTGCCAGCACGTTGAACAGCACGTTCAGCGCCAGCAGCTTCTTGTAGGGTGGCACAAAGCGCGCCAGCAGTTTGAAGAATCCTTTCATTTATCGAGATTGTATGTCGTTTTGCAAGGGGCGGAAGCCCCCATCAAAGTGGCAAAGTTACAAAACATTCGCCACAATTAAAACTGCCACCCCCAAAACGGCCCCCAAAACCGCACGGCATCGGCCTCTGTAATCATTGTAGGGGAAACTTTGATCCGGTTACAGCGTGCAAGGCGCTGAGTGGGGGCGTTTGTCGATAAAATCGTGGCGGCGGTATATCTTTTTTTGCCAGAGTGGAATGTAATCGCTACCTTTATACTGCAAAAAAGGTCTGGCGAGTTGCCATGCCCGAAAACGATTATCGATGAATAAACTACTCTCAATCATTGCGCTGGCGGTTGCGCTGCTTGCACCCGTGGCTGCCCGGGCGGCCACCATAAACGGCATCGTGGTCGATGCCGCCGACACCACCGAACTTGTGGGCGCCACGGTGAAGCTGCTGCGGGCCACGCCCGACAGCTCGTTTGTGGCCGGCACGGCCACCGACGCCCACGGCGTGTTTAACCTGCGCAATGTGCCGCGTGGCAAGTATTACCTTAAGTTCAGCTATCTGGGCTACACCGACGCTGTGCGTCGCGTGAGCGTGGAGGGCCGTGACGTGAACATTGGCGCCGTGGAACTCGGCACGGGCTCGATACGCCTCAAGGAGGCCGTGGTGGTGGGCGTGAAGACACCCATCACCGTGAAGGAGGACACGGTGGAGTATAACGCCGACACCTACAAGACGCAGAGCAACGCCGTGGTGGAAGACCTGCTGAAGCGCCTGCCGGGCGTGGAGGTGGGCAGCGACGGCAAGGTTACGGCCAATGGCAAGTCGGTGACTAAGATTCTGATCGACGGCAAGGAGTTTTTCAGCGACGACCCCACGGTGGCGTCGAAAAACATCCCGGCCGATATGGTGGACAAGCTGCAGGTGATTGACCGCAAGAGCGACCTGGCACGCCTCACTGGCGTGGACGACGGCGAAGACGAGACGGTGATCAACCTCACGGTGAAGAAAGGCATGAACAACGGCTGGTTTGGCACCGCCACGGCAGGCTATGGCACCGACAGCCGGTATATGGGCAACGTGATGGCCAACTACTTCAGCGGCGGCAACCAGTTGACCCTGATGGGTGGCGGCAACAACACCAACAACCTTGGCTTCACCGACGGCGGCGCATCGCGCTTCCAGCGCTTTGGCGGCAGCAACGGCATCACCACGTCGCAGAACGCCGGCATCAACTTCAACGTGGGCACGCGCAACAGCGAGCGCCTGCGCATAGGCGGCGATGTGATGTATTCGCACAGCGACCGCGACACGCGCTCGACTCGCGACCGCAACTATCTGTTCACCGACAGCACCAGCCACTACCACTCGGCGTCGCTGTCGCGCGACAAGGGCCACAATGTGCGCGGCGACTTCCGCATAAAGTGGGAGGTGGACTCGCAAAACACTCTTGAGTTCCGCCCCAACTTCTCGTTTAACTTCAGCAACAGCGCCAAGAGCGACTCGTCGATGACGCGCGCGGGCGACGCCGCGCTCACTCCAGTCAACCGCAGTTTCAGCTCGTATGCCAACCACGGCAGCAGCTATGAGGCCGCAGGCCAGCTGGTGTGGAACCGCAAGGTGAAGTCGCACCCCGGCCGCAGCTACAGTGCGCAGCTGCGTTACAGCTACTCCAATGTGGACGAGGACGGCAACACCTACACCCGCAACACCTATTTTCTGAAGTCCGACCCCGATGAGACCATCGACCAGATATATGACAACCACCGTCTCACCAACGGCGTGAACGGACGGCTCACGTGGACCGAGCCGTTGGGCAGTGTGAGCAACGCCCGCTTCCTTACCGTGGCCTACAGCGCCAACTACCGCGTGAGCAAGGCCAACAAGGCCGTTTACGACATCACGCGCCAGGAGGCCCCGGCGCAGCCAGCGCCCAGCGTCAACTGGCTGATGGCCGACCTGCTGCACGATGCCGCCTTCACATCATACGTGGGCCAGCAGTATGGTAGCTATGCGCTCACCGACGGCGTGGTGCTGAGCCAGATCATCGATAGCGAGCTGGGGCCAGAGCTTGAGCGCACGCTCAACGAGAGCCAGAGCAACAACTTCCGCAACCGCTACTTCAACCAGTCGATGCAGGTGGGCTTCCGCCAGGTGCGCAAGGCCTACAACGTGAATCTTGGCTTCACCGTGCAGTCGGCAATGTCGGCCAGTGAGAATCTGCTGAACTCGCTGCGCACCATACCCTCGCGCTGGGTGTGGAGCGTGGCCCCCTATGCGCGCCTGCGCTACAAGTTCTCGAAGACGCGCAATCTGTCGTTTGACTACCGCATGCGCTCCAGCCAGCCGTCGCTCACCAAACTGCAGCCTGTGGCCGACGTGTCAAATCCGCTCAACATAGTAATCGGTAACCCCGAGCTGAAGCCCACGTTCACCCACCGCCTCAATGCCCGCTACAGCGACTTCAACCAGGGCGCGCAGCGCAGCATCATGGCCATGATGAACGTGAACTTTGAGCAGAACAGCATCATCTCCAAGACCGACTACAGCTCCACCACCGGCGGCCGCACCACCACCTACGCCAATGTGAATGGGGTGTGGGACGCAATGGGAATGAACATGCTCAGCTTCCCGTTCGGGTCGCAAAAAACGTTCTACTTCACCAACCACCTGTTTGTGCGCTATTCGCAGACCAAGGGATACAACAACGGCAAGTATAACCGCAGCGCCACGGCCAGCGTCAGCGAGTCGCCCGGCCTGGCCCTGCGCAACGGCGTGCTCGACATCGAGCTGCGCCCGCGCTACAGCTTCCAGACCACCCACAACACGGTGCAGACGTCGGGCAACCGTAACATCCACACTTATGGCGGCATGCTCAACGCCACGGTAAGCGCGCCGTTTGGACTGGTGGTGAGCACCGACCTCAGCTACAGCGCCACATCGGGCTACGCCAGCGGCTACAACACGCGCCAGTGGCTGTGGAACGGCTCGGTGGGCTACCAGTTTCTGCGCGACAAGCAGGCTTCGATACAGCTGTCGGTCTACGACATTCTGGGCCAGCGCAAAAGCGTGAACCGCAACACCACCGCCAGCTACATCGAAGATGTGGCCTACAACTCGCTCTCGCGCTACGGCATGCTGTCGTTCACCTACCGCTTCACCACATTCAAGAAGGGACAGCAGCCCAAGGACCGCCGCGACGACGGCGACCGTCCAGGCCCGCGTCGAGGCTTCGGCGGGCGTCCGCCCATGGGGCCGCCTCCCGGCCGCTTTTGAGCCTACGGGATATAGAAATAGCTAAGGCCGCTTTTCCTTGAGCCGCAAGGGCGCTCGTGGAAAGGCGGTTTTCCGTTTTTGCTGTGTGGTGTGGAGTGGGGTAGAGCCGTTGGCGGTCAGGCCATGCTCAGCTCAAAGTCTTTTATGAATTGGTTGAAGTCGGGGTTGCTTTTGCGCATGTTTTCCACTATTTCGCGGTCGGTCATCACGGTGGGGCGCGGCCCGCCCTTGCGCAGCTTCACGTCGATGGCCAGCATGTCGTTGTTCACGGCGTTGCGCAGGAATTTCAGCAGATTGCGCATGCTGTCTTCCATGAATTCCACTTGGGCCTCGTTGTCAACCTCAATTTGGTATTGGTCGTCGGTCACCCGCTGCGGCAGCGAGTTGCGCATGGTGTTGATAATCACCTTTTCTTCGGGATGCTGCTTCATGTAGTCGTTCCACGCCCCCAGCAGCTGCTGGGCGGTGAATGGGGCGTTGCGGTGTGTGGCCTGAGCAGCAGGCGCGGCTTGCTTGCTGGCCGCCTGCTGCGCCGCCGCTGCCTGATTGTTGATGTAGATGCGGTTTGGCGATGCCGCCACCACAGGGCGTGGCGTGTAGGCCGTGTGGGTGCTGGGTGCTGGCTGCGGCTGGGCATGGCTGGGCTGCGCGGGTGGCTGGGTGCCGGCCTGCGGAGCTGCCGGGGCCGCTGCCTGCGGTGCTGGCTGCTGGGGCTGCGGTTGCTGGCCTTGTGCGGGGACCACATTGTGCAGCTGGGGCTGGCCGCCGCCGTTGCCGCCGGCAGGCGGTTGCGGGTTCAGCAGCTGGCACAGCTTGATTAGGGTGAGCTCCACGAGAAACTGCTTGTTCGACGCGTCGCGGTAGTTCATGTCGCAGGTGTTGCACAGGTCCATGGCCATGTAGAAGAACCTCGGGCTGAAGCTGGCGGCGGCCTTCACGTGGCGCTGGGCAATGTCGCCGTTCATTTCAAGCAGCGACACCGTTTGTGGCGAACTGGCCACCATCAGGTCGCGTATGTGCTGCGCAAGCCCGTTGATGAAAAACAGCGAGTCAAACCCGTGGTCGCGCACCTCTTTGTAGATGAGCAGCGCCTGCGGCACATCGCCCTTGAGGAAGGCTGCGTCGAGCCTGAAGTAGTAGTCATAGTCGAGCACGTTGAGGTTGTCGATGGCGCTCTGGTAGGTGATGTGCCCCTCGCTTGAGGCGTTCACCTGATCGAAAATCGACAGTGCGTCGCGCATTGCCCCGTCGGCCTTCTGTGCTATCACGTTGAGTGCGGTGGGTTCGGCTTCGATACCTTCCTTTTGGCATATGCCCTGCAGCTGCTGCACAATGTCGGGCACGGTGATGCGCGCGAAGTCGTAGATTTGGCAGCGCGACAGAATGGTGGGAATAATCTTCTGCTTCTCGGTGGTGGCGAGAATGAATATGGCGTATTCGGGCGGCTCCTCGAGCGTCTTCAGAAACGCGTTGAAGGCGGCCTGCGACAGCATGTGCACCTCATCGATGATAAACACGCGGTAGCGTCCCACTTGGGGCGGGATGCGCACCTGGTCCACGATGTTGCGAATGTCGTCCACCGAGTTGTTGCTGGCGGCGTCAAGCTCCACTATGTTGTACGACCTCTGCTCGTTGAAGGCGCGGCACGACTCGCACTCGTTGCACGGCTCGCCGTCGGCAGTGAGGTGCTGGCAGTTGATGGCCTTGGCAAAGATGCGCGCGCAGGTGGTCTTGCCCACGCCGCGCGGGCCGCAAAACAGGTAGGCGTGCGCCAGCCTATGGCTCGTGATGGCCGTTTTCAGCGTGTGGGTCAGGGCTTGCTGGCCCACCACCGTGCCAAACGATGACGGACGGTATTTGCGTGCCGATACTATGTAGTTTTCGCTCATTTTTGTGTCGTTTTCGTGTGGAGGCAAAGTTAGCTATAATTTTCATAATCACACCCAATATGCCGCGCCAATCTTGACTCAAAACTCATGTCTCTGCCCTGCGTGGGCGCAGGCGGCGGCAAATTAAATTAGCCTTGGTCGTGGCAAAATACTATGAATTTCTGTGAGATTGTTGTAAATTTGTTGTGAAATCAGATAAACTGTAATAACTGCTAATGTTTTCATCTATGAACAAAAATTACTTATTGCTGGCACTCATGGCCGCTGCGGCGGTCACGGCAAGTGCCGACTCGGGGCTCTATGGCTACCAGACGTGGCAGCGCGGGGCTCTCACAGCCAAGCGTGGCCCGGTGAAAATCGACCCCGCCAACACCGAGGCCCTGACCCTGCTCAACGACCAAAGCAGCAAGGGCGTGTGCTACAGCGGCTTCTATTACAACTACAAGTGGTATGCCCAGGCCGTGCAGCCCGGCACACAGAGCACTTTTGAGGGGCTCTATACCATCGACATCAACACCGGCGAGCGCACTCTGGTGGGCTCGAAGGGCAGCAAACTCGTCGACATGACCTATGACTACAGCACCGGCAAGGTGCTGGGTGTGCAGACGGGCAACGAGTATCTGGCTTCGATGGACATCGCCACGGGTGCGGTTACGCGCCTGGCCAAGTTCAGCACTGCCGGCGGCACGGGCCTCTATGTCGTAGCTCTTGCGGCCGACAAGGCCGGCCAGCTGTATGGTATAGCCACAAGCGACACACTTTATACCATCGACAAGGCCACAGCGCTTTGCACCCCAGTGGGCTTCACTGGTGTTGACGCGGCCTACGACCAGACAATGGCTTTCGACTACAACACTGGCACGCTCTATTGGGTGAACAATGGCGACTACTCGCTCTACACCGTGGATAAAGCTACTGGTAAGGCCACCCGCCTTGGAGCCCTTAAAATGGACGGCTGCTCGAGCAGCATGGGCGGCCTCATGGTGCCCTACATCGATGTGGCTGCCGGCGCTCCCGACCGCGTGACCGCCCGCAATGCCTCCGTGAGCGGCAACAGCGTCACGCTCAGTTGGACCAACCCCTCGATCGATGCGCAGGGCAACGCCCTTGCAAGCCTCACGGCTGTGAAGGTGATGCGCAATGGTGCGCTTGTGGCCACTGTTGCCACTTCGGCCATCGGCCAGCAGGCCTCATACACCGACAAGGACATCGCCGACGGCCAGTACACCTACAGCCTTGTGCCTGTGAATGGCAAGGGCGATGGCGGCGTTGAAACCGACGGCCTCGCCGTGACCGTGGGTAACGATACCCCGGGCCAGGTAAAAGGCTTGAGCGTGGTCACCGGCGACAGCAACGCACAGCTGTCGTGGAGCGCGCCCGACGCCGGCGAGCATGGCGGTGCGTTCGATCCCGCAGGCATCACAGGCTATGTGGTGACCCGCCGCGCCGAAGGCTCAACCACAGCCACCACCATCAATGTTGAGGCCGGCAAGACCACTCTGACCGACGCCCCCGGCTTTGGCCGCTATGTGTATAGCGTAGCTGCCGTCAACGCGGTTGGCCAGGGGCCCGCAGCATCGGCCCCTCAGGTGCTTGTGAAGCCCGCCGACTGGATCGTGATGGGCCAAGGCGCCAAAGCCGAGGTTGAAGATGGCGTGGCCTACAAATTCTACGACTATTCCGGCACTGGATATTATCCCAACAACCGCCGCGACACCATAGTGATTGCACCGAAGACGCCCACCAGCTATGTGACGGCCGATTTCACGCAATTCTCGCTCGACACCTACGGCGACTCGCTGAAGGTGTTCAATGGTGCCAGCGTGGCCGCTCCGCTTTATGGCAGCTTCACTGCCGAGAGTGTGCCTGCCGAACTGAAGCACGTTGAGGCCACCAATGCCGACGGCGCGCTCACGTTTGTGTTTTTCAGCGACGCCATGAGCCGCGCACAGGGCTGGGTGGCAAGCATCGCCGCCGTGGCCAAGAAGGCCAACGACATGGCCGCCACCAGCCTCACCACCAATGGCTACCCCAAGGTGAACGAGACGGTAGACTATGAGGTGGGCGTGATGAACAAGGGCGTGAACGCTGCCAGCGGCTACAAGGTGCAAGTGAAGGACGCCTCGGGCAGCGTGCTTGCCGAGGCTGCCGGCCCGCAGCTTGCCTCAATGGCCACCGCCACCGTAAAACTCAGCTATGTGCCTAAGACGGCTGGCTCGACCACTGTGACTGGCTTTGTGCAGTATGGCGCCGACAATGACAACTCAAATAACACTACCGCTCAGGTTCGGCAGCGCGTGCTGCCCGAGGGCAGCCACTATGTGAGCATTGCAGCCAGCGAGCCGAGCGACCTCTATGTGCTGCCCACATCGTTCCTCAGCTCAGAGGCCATTTCAGAGACTGTGTATCCCGCTTCGCGCATTGGCGTGGGCGCAGACTGCAACCTTGAGGTGCTCACATTCCCCTACACCAAGTGCACACGCACCTACGAGGCCGTTCCCATCCAAGTGTGGGTTGGCGAGGCCGATGCCGACAATCTCACTGCCGGTGTGATTCCCGCCAGCTCGCTCACCAAGTTCTTCGACGGCAAGGTGAACATCAGCGCGGGCGACACCGAACTCACCCTGCCTGCCTCCACGCCCTATAGCTACAAGGGCGGCAACCTGGTGGTGCTGCTCTACAAAAACGCCCCCGGCACCGATGTCGGCGACATCACATTCCGCGGCACATTTGGCAGCACAGGCGATGCAAAGTGCTCGGTGTTTGATTCGAAGTACGACGACACCCACTTCGATCCCAACGCCACATTCGGCTATAGCGCCGGCACTATGATGGCCGATGTCAACCTGATTCTCGTGCCCGGCACCACCGCGGTTGAGACCGTTGAGGCTTCGGCTGCCAAGGTGAGCGTGGCAGGTGGCGCAGTCACCATCAGCGGCAACGCCGGTGCAGGCTATGCCGTGTATGGCACCGATGGCCGCGAGGCGGCCGCCGGCGTAGGCAACGCCACAGTGGCCCTGCCCGCAGGCGTGTATGTGGTGAAGGCCGGAGCCAAAGCCACAAAAGTGCTTGTGAAGTAACCCCCGCACGATCAGCGTAAGCCAACCATAAGCGCGCCGCGCAGCTGCAAAGATAGCTGCGCGGCGCGCCCGTTTTTACCCCCCCCTATGTTGTCGCTATGCAACCCCCAAAAAATTACCTGTCTTGTAAAATCGACTTTACAAAATCCGCTTTATGCACAAGTAACTATTCAGCGGTAGGTGCATGACGAGGTGTCAAACCTCAAACAAGGCTTGT
>CAVKDU010000040.1:0-26446 GCA_963655175.1 Wujia chipingensis
TCCTGTTCCGCATTGCCAATCTTTTCGCCTATCCCCACTGATTTTCTACTGAGCCCTTTAAACGCTCACTTTAAACTTTAGACGCTCAACTTTAAACTTTAGAACTTTCATGTAGGGACAAAAAAAAATTGATTGTCTCCCGACAACCAATCTTAATTAACCTTAAATCTAATACCATGAAAAACACGTTGCAAATATACGTCCTTTTCGTAGATTGTCAATGCTTTTACGGGGCAAAATGAAGCATATTAATATCTTTTAACTCAGCTGGGCCAGTTTTTGACATCTTTGATAGGTATAGCACCGCTTCACGGCCCACATTCATGAGCATGTCGAGAATGCTGAGGTTTTCGGCAAATCCGCCTTGGCGTGCGGCCCACAGCTGGTAATACGGCACATTGGCAATGTCGAGCCCGTCGGGCCGCTTGCCTCCCAGAGCGCGGCGCAAGTCGGCGTGGCCGGCAGGCACATCGCCTCCCTCCACGGCCATGGTGCGCATGAGCAACGGCAGGTCGAGGAAGTCGACCACAAGATTATGCAACTGGGTGTTGAAGTCGAGCAGCAGCTGCTGCCTCCCCATTATGATGCTGTGCAGGTCGTCGGCTATGTAGTCGAAGTAAGGCGACTTGCCGTAGGCGCTGAACAAGGCGCCCCAGTGCAGCTGGCGCCAGCGTCCGTGCTCGCTGATGCGCACCTGGCTCATGGGCACGTGCATGGCGTTGGTGGCGCCCTCGAGCGGCACGGTGAGCGTCTGCACGCCGTTGGGGCCCTCGATGGTGTAGCGGTGGTGGCTGTGGCGCAGCGGCAGGCGCGTCTGGGCGCTGTCGACGGTCACAAGCTGGGCGCGCAGCATGGCCGCGTAGCAGCGCACGCTGCCGGCGCACATGCTGCCCATCACCACGGGGCGTCCCTGATCGGGCAGTGGGGTGAGGTTCATTTGTCGGGATTTGCGCTTATGAAGATGCGGTTCCAACGGATGCCGCCGTGCAGCAGCGGCTTGTCTTGGTCAAACGAGATGATCACAAACATGGGCGTGCCCACAATGTGGTCCTCGGGCACGAAGCCCCAGAAGCGCGAGTCGAGTGAATTGTCGCGGTTGTCGCCCATCATCCAGTAGTAGTCCATCTTGAAGGTGTAGTACTGCGTGGGCTTGCCGTTGATGTAGATGGTGCCGCCGCGCACCTCCAGAGTGTTGCCCTCGTAATTCTTGATGCAGCGGGCATACATGGGCAGATTGTAAGTGGTGAGGTGTAGCGTCTTGCCCTTCTTGGGAATCCAGATGGGGCCGTAGTCGCTGTGTGTCCAGCCATAGTTGCGGTCGAGGGGGTATGTGAGTTCGGTCTCCGACGGGTCGACCTGCGTGCGCTCGATGCTCAGCACCCACGGCTGCGCCTTGAGGCGCGCGCGCATGTCGGCGGTGAGGGGCAGCACATAGTCGGGGGCATCGCCGTGGCGGTCCTCCATGCTTATGCCCAGGTCGTCATACTGGTCGTCGGTGATGGGGGTGCCGTCGGTGTGCACATAGTAGAAATACTGCACATTTTTGGGCTCGGGCAGCGGGCGGCCGTTGATGTACACAATGCCGTGCTTTATGCTCAGCCACTCGCCCGGCAGACCCAGACAGCGCTTCACGTAGTTGTCGCGGCGGTCAACGGGGCGGTATATCACATCGCCATAGGTGGCCTTGTCGGCCCACACGGCCTCACGGCCTTTTTCCTTGACCAGAGTGTAGTAGTCGGGGTTGGGGCAGCGGGTGGCCACGGTGTCGCCCGCGGGGAAGTTAAACACCACTATGTCCATGCGGTTGATGCCGCGCAGGCCCTTGAGGCGGTGGTAGCTCCACTGCGGCCAGTCGAGGTAGCTCTTGGTGCCGATAAACGGCAGGGTGTTCTGGGCCAGCGGGAAGTGGATGGGAGTTTGCGGCACGCGCGGGCCATACACCATTTTGTTGACCCAAAGGAAGTCGCCCGTGAGCAGAGTCTTCTCGAGCGACGACGACGGAATCTGATAGTTCTGCCCCACAAATATGAACAGGAAATACACCAGAATCAGCGCATACACAATGGCGTCGACCCAACTCATAACGGTGCGCACGGCCTTGTTTTTGGTGTGCTTCCACCACGTCCATGGAATGAACTGCGTGAGGTAGATGTCGGCCAACAGGGGCCAGAACACTATCACCCACCAGCTGCCGAGCCATATTACCCAAGCCACAAACAGCAGGCTCACCACGCCGAAGCGCGCCCAGCGCGTGGGCTTGACGCGGGCCAGCCGCTCGCCGAGGTTGCCCGACTGCATGGTGTTGTTGGTGTCGCTATTGTTGTTGCCGCCATTGCGGCCGTTTTGTGCATTGATAGTTGCCATTGTAGTAATATAAGTGTGTAAATTGCTATTGCGGTGCAAACTTACTGAAAATCCACGACATTTTGCCCACTGCGGGCGCCAAAAAAGTGGCGCGGCGGCGTCAGGGCGTGCACGCCACTTTGCCTATGATGTGGCTTTCGGGCACGAAGCCCCAGTAGCGCGAGTCGAGCGACTGGTCGCGGTTGTCGCCCATCACCCAGTAGTAGTTTTGCTTGAAGGTGTAGTAGTGCGCGGGCTTGCCGTTGATGCAGATGGTGCCGCCGCGCACCTCCAGAGTGTTGCCCTCGTAGTTCTGTATGCAGCGGGCATACAGCGGCAGGCAGCGCAGCGTGAGGCGCAGCGTGGCACCCTTGCGGGGAATCCACACGGGGCCGTAGTGGCTGCGGGTCCAGTGGCGCCACGGCTGGCTGGGCGGATACAGCTGGGCCTGCTCGGCCATGGGCAGCCTCAGCACCTCTATTATCCACGGAAACCGCTTGGGCATCTCGCACCGGCGGGCGGCCGACAGCGGAATCTGGTAGGTGGGCAGCGGGCGGCCCAAGGAGTCGATTTGCAGGCCCATGATTTTCATCGCCGTGGTGTCGGTGCCGCGCACCATGGCCACCTGCCGCTCGTCGGGTCCTATGCCCAAATATCGCCACTCCTCGGCACTGATGCGGCGGCCGTCGGTCTGGATTATGTAGTTGTGGCGCGCGCCGGCTGGCTCGGGCACAATGCGGCCTCCGGCCCTCACGGTGTCGCCGCTCACACTCACCCACTCGCCAGGCAGGCCCACTATGCGCTTCATGTATGGCTCGCGACTGCTCACCGGGCGGTATTCAACGCTGCCATAGAGGCCCGACAGCACACGGTTGCGCCCATACACCTGCTGCAGGCCGTAGAAGTCGGTGCCAGGGCACCGGCTGGCCACGGTGTCGCCCTCGGGGAAGTTAAACACCACCACGTCGCCGCGCTTGAGGGTGCCGAAACCGGGCAGCCGCCTGTAGTCCAGCTCCACGCCGGCCACCAGCATGGGCAGCCTTGCCCCAAAAGTGGTCTTGTCGACCCACACGCGCGTGCCCACGCCGTAGGTGTCGGTCATCGACGGCGACTGCACGCGGTAGGGCTGCCCCACAAAGGCATACACGGCCCACCCCACAACCGCCACGGCCGCAAGGGCCGCAATGCAGGGGCGCGCCACACGCCACGTTTGCCTGATTATGCTTGACATAAGTTGATTCGCTGTTTTTAATTGACTGTAGAAAAAAAATAAAGATCCCTTGCAAATTGCCTTTTGCGACTGCAAACTTACGCAAAAATAGCGTTACCGCCATCATCGGCGGCATTAATGAAGCTAAAAAGGCTTGTGCTGGACGAGGCGCACGCCGCCTGCGGTGACGGCGAGCGTGGTTTCGGCCCCCTCGATGAGCGGCAGGTTGCGGTCGACATGCCCCACGGGGAAGTCAAACGCCACGGGATAGGCATAGGGGGCCACCATCTGCGCCACCATCTGGCGCATGGCCGTGCCCTGGGCGTTGTCGCGATAGTTGGTGAACTGGCCCACCACCAGTCCGGCCAGCCGCGGCAGTATGCCTGCCAGCCGCAAGGTGTGCAGCATGCGCTCAACGCGATACACGCTTTCGCCAATGTCTTCGACAAACAGGATGTTGCCCGGCAGCAGCAAGTTGAACTCGGTGGGAACAAGGGCCGACAGCACTGCCAGATTGCCGCCCGTGAGCTGGGCCGTGACGGTGCCAATGCGGTTGGCAGGCGACGGCGGCAGGCTGTAGTCGGGCCACTGGCCGCCGGTGACTATGCTGTGAATCCAGCCGCTCACCTCGCCCACGGTGCCATGCTCGGTGAGGTGCTTGGCCATGGGGGCGTGCAGACTCATCACGCCTGCGCGGTGCATGGCCGCATGCAGCGCCGACACGTCGCTGAAGCCCACCAGCCACTTGGGGTCGGCTGCAATGGCCTCGTAGTCGAGGCTGTCGATCAGCTGCACCGCGCCATAGCCGCCGCGGTTGCACACAATGGCGCGCACCTCGGGGCTGCGCAAAGCCCAGTTAAGGTCGGCAAGGCGCTCGGCCTGCGTGCCGCTGTAGTTGATAACACCGTCGAACGCGCCATAGCAACCGCGGCAGTGAACCGACTCCACAGCCCTCAGCCCCCACTGGCGCAGCGCCACTGCAGCCCCTGTGATGCGCTCAGGCGCCACCGCGCTGGCCGGCGACACAAGCGCCACAGCCTGACCAGCAGCCACACTGCACGGAACCCTTAATGCCGTCATGCGTTGACCTGCACTTTGATGCCGGCCTCGCTGATGCGGCGACCTATGGCCTCAAGCTCTTCGCGCGGCACTTTCTCGAGGTGCTCCTCGGGAGTTTTGCGGTCTATTGAGTATATCATCACCTCCTGCGGCTTGATGCGCTTGTAGGCCTCGATAAGGGCGTCGATTTCGGCTGTAGTGGTGTTGTCGATGCGCTCGCCGTCGTGCTCGCCACGCAATATCATGGTTTGCACTATGCACTTGCCGCCATACTCAGCCAGGTCTTCGATGATGCCTGCCGGCAGCACATTGGCCGACGCGGGCCGGTTGATGAGGCGCATGGTGCGGGCCACAGCCGAGTCGAGCTTAAGAATGTTGTTGTCCACCGTGAGCAGGGCCTGCTTCACACGCGGGTTGGCAGCCATGGTGGCATTGCTCAGCACGCTCACCTTGGCCTGCGGATAATACTGGTCGCGCAACACCGTCACATCGTGCACGATGTCCTTGAAGTTGGGGTGCAGCGTGGGCTCGCCGTTGCCCGAGAAGGTGATCACGTCGAGGCTGTCGCCGTTGGCCTGCATCTGCTTGAGCTTGTCGCGCAGCTGGCGCTTCACCGTGTCGCGCGAGGGAATGCCGGTGGTGCCGGCGCCTTGGGCGTTGTAGCCCGCCTCGCAATACAGGCAGTCGAACGAACAAATTTTGCCGTCGTTGGGCATCAGGTTCACGCCCAGCGACACCCCCAGCCTGCGGCTGTGTATGGGGCCGAATATGGTGGAATGGAATAATACTGTTTGCATAATGTATGTTGCTTATTTTTGGGATTGTCTACTTCACGAGGCCCGCCAGCAGGGCCGAGTATTGGGCGGCCACGGCCGCGCCGTCGAAGTGGTCGAGCGCATAGCGGTGCTGCTGCTCGCGCCCGAGTCCGCAGCCGGCGGCCCACTCGATGCCTGCGGCAATGTCGGCCGCGCTGAGCGAGCCGCTCACATAGCCGTTTTGGCGGTGCTTCACTATGTCGGCCTGCCCGCCCATGCCAGTGGTGACGGGCACGCAGCCGCTGGCCAGGCCCTCGGCCAGAGTGTAGCCAAACGACTCGTAGCGCGATGTGGACAGCACAATGTCGGCGTTCTGCATTATGCGGTTCACATCGTTTCGGTAGCCCAGATAGGTGTGCGGCACGGCTATCTGCCCGAGCAGCGACTCATCGCGCAGCGCCCCGTAGAGCACTATGTGCAGCCTTTTGGCCAGTTGTGGATTGTGGGCGGCAATGTGGCGGGTGGCCTCAATCAGCAGGTCGAAGCCCTTCACTGGGTCGTCGAGCCGGGCCGCGCCCATTGCGGCCACAATGGCATCGGGGCCGGCCTGGCACACGTCGGCGTCGTGGCGGCGGCCGAATTCAAAGGCGCTGGCATCGATGGGGTTGGCAATCACGCTTATGCTGGCGTCGCGCATGAGCGAGCTTTGGCGGCAGCAGTCGGCCAGCCAGTGGCTCACGGCCACAAAGTGGATGGGCACATCGGCATATAGCCGCTGCTTGGCCCGCTGCACTGCGGTGCTCAAGTCGGCGCCTTTGGCACCCGTGAGCGGGCACGCCTGGCACACCTGACGGTAGCGGCGGCACTCATAGGCGTGGTGGCACACGCCGGTGCAGTTCCACATGTCGTGCATCACCCACACAATGGGCTTGTGCAGCGCGGCCAGCCGCCTGATGCCGGCCACCGACAGCGTGCCCTGGTTGATCCAGTTGAGCACTATGGCGTCGGCCTCGCGCACCCACGGATGGGCGGCCGCGTTGAGCCCCCACGAGGCATCGTCGATTTTAAACAGGGTGTCGCGGTTAAGCCCGTTGCGCAGGAATATGCCCAGCCGCTCGGCCAGGAAGCATCCCTTTATGGCAAGCTTGCCGCCCAGCAGGGCCACATTGGGGTCGGCGCCGCGCTTGTCGGCCACCAGCATGCGCGCGTCGATGCCGCTGCGGCGCATGGCACGCATCAGCCTTGCCGACGCCACTGCCGCGCCGCCCAACGAGTCGCTGCGGTTAATCAACACCACCTTCATAGCTGCACCGCTTTTCACATCAGATTGAAGTCTTCGAGCATATCCTCGATGTCGAACCTCGACATCGACCGCTTCTCTTCGAGCTGCTTGGCCATGGCCTCCATGGCCGTGCGCACCTCGCTATTGCTGAACACGTTCACGAGGTTGGCGAAGTCTTTGTCAAACAAAGCCTCCACCTCATCCTTCTCGAGCTGGCAGCTCTCCTTGCCCTGCTCGCAGGCTGCGTCGAGCAGCTGCTTGCGCAGCTTGCGGTCAACGTGGCCGTGGTCAAGCACCATTTTGCGGCAAATGGTGTTGGCCAGCACCAGGCCCACCGAAATGCGGTAGTTGGCCACTATGTGCTTCCACGAGGCCGTGGCCGGCACACGCGGATTGCCGGCAAAAAAGAATTCAGGCGTGAACTTCACGCAGTCGAGCCCGTCGGCATCTATTGTGACACCTGCGAAGAGGTGGCCGGCCTCAAACATCGACAGTCCGAGGGCCATGCCCGCCACGCCGTAGCTTTTGTCTTCTTCGCTCCTGTATTTCATAATTCAGAGTGTTGTGTTATATTGTGTTATGCTATAGTCATATATATACCCACATTGACTGCAAAAGCTGTGCCAAGCGGCTATTTGCGGCCAAAATCGGCAGGAATCTCGCCCCATTTGTCAGTTTGCCACTTGAGTATGGGGTTGGTGTAGGTGTGCGTGGCCAGCCAGCGCTCGGCGCGGGCCACCACATCGTGCAGGCGGGCGTTGGCCGCCGTGCGCGTGAGCTTGGTCTTGCACTTGCCGCCGCGCACCCATAGCTGCCCCACCCGGCTGTCGCTGTAGATGGGCACGTTGCCGCGCCCCTGCTGCTGCAGCAGTGCCAGGGCATGCACAATGGCCAGAAACTCGCCCACATTGTTGGTGCCGTGCTCAAACGGCCCCACCCTGAACAGCTCTATGCCGCTCTTCACATCCACACCGCGGTATTCCATGCGGCCCGGATTGCCGCTGCACGCGGCGTCGACGGCGATGCTGTCGGTAACTATTTCGGGAATGGCGTCGTAGTTGATGCTGCCGCCCGTGGGAGCAGAGGCTATGGCGCGCAGCACGCCCATGTCGTTGTCGCCGGCACGGAAGGCGTTGACAGCCGCCGTCTGCGACGAGTAGCCCTTGTATTTAGCCCCGGGGAAACCGCTGACGCGCGCCTCGCACTCCTCCCACGAGTCGCACACGCCGGGCTCGCGCCCCTGCCACACCACATACCATTTGCGTTTGTTGCTGCCAGCCATATTCGTTCTTGATTTTCGAGTTTAGTTTGCAAATATACGAAAAAGCGCGTGCGTTTTTGCCCTGCGGCCCACCGGAATGAATTCTTTTGTGTATTTTTGCAGTGCGCGGCAGCCCAAACAGGCGCTGTGGCTCTCGGCCGCATTCAAGCACCACAGCATAATAATTCACTAAGACTTTGCTAATGAACACTATATTTTTGATTGGATACATGGGTTGCGGCAAGACCACGCTGGGGCGCGCTCTGGCCGCCGAAGCCGGCATGGACTTCCTTGACCTTGACGAATACATCGAAGAGAAGTATGAAACCACCATCACCGACCTGTTTGCCCGCATGGGCGAAAGCCGATACCGCCAGCTTGAGCGCGAGGCGCTGATTGAGGTGGCCAGTCGCGCGGGCACAGTGATATCGACCGGCGGCGGCACTCCGTGCCACTTTGACAATATGGACATAATGAACCGCAGCGGGCTCACGATATGGCTGCAAACGTCGGCCGAGCGGCTTGCCCTGCGCCTGTGCCTGCCCGGACAGCGGCACAACCGCCCGCTAATAGCCAACCTCAGCGACGACGAGGTGCTGGCCACCGTAAAGAAGGCGCTGGCCGAGCGCGAGCAGTATTACGGCAAGGCCCAGCTCAGATTCGACTCCACCAACATCGAGACGGCGGCGCAGACCACGGCCACGGCACGCGTGCTGCAGCAACTGCTGGCGCAAGGCGGCGTGCTATAGCCAGCCGGCCTTGCGATACCACTCGATGGCCTCGTGCACGCCCTGCTCGAGCGAGTAGCGCGGGCTGAAGCCGAAGTCGCGCTTGGCGTCGCTGACGTCGCACAGCCAGTTGCGCTGGCGCAGTATCTTGTATTTGTCGCTGTTGAGGGTGCTCGTCTTAAGGCGCATCTTGCTCCACCAGCCCACCACAAAGCACACTATGCGCACCAGCCACAGCGGGCACACCACAGGCAGCACCAGCCGCTTGTGCAGCTCGCGGGCCACAATGGCGCGGAACTCGCGCTGCGTGTAGCTGCGCTCCTCACTTATGAAGTAGGCCCTGCGCAGCGGGCCGCGCTCAAGCGCGTCCATCACGGCGCATGCGAGGTCTTTCACATAGATGAATGTGAGCATCTGCCGCTTGAAGCCCACGCTGAAGTCAAACCCCATCTTTATGCTTTTCATCATCAGGTAGTAGTCGCGCTCGTGCGGGCCATACACGCCCGTGCAGCGGAATATGGTGTAGGGCACCTGGTTCTGCATCTGCAGGTAGGTCTCGGCCTTGAGCTTCGACACGCCGTAGCGCGTGTTGGGGTTGGGGATGTCGGTGGAGCGGAACGGGGTGTAGTGCTTGTCGTCGCCCTGCCCCATCACGCTGAGGCTGCTCATCAGCAAGAACACCTCGGGCACGGCATCGGTCTCAGTGAGCACCTGCAGCAGCAGGCGCATGTAGCCGCAGTTGATGCGGTCGAAATCCATATAGTTGGCAGCCTTGGTGGCGCCAAGGTTATGCACCACATAGTCCCACTTGCCATTCTGCTCCACAGCGGCCTGAATGGCCTGCTTAAGCGCATCGTGGCTGGTGAAGTCGAGCTCAATGAAGCGTATGCGCCCATCGGTGAGAAACTCGCGGCTGGTGGTGCTGCGCACCGCGGCCCACGTCTCGTAGCCGCGCTTCAGTGCCTCGGCCACCAGATAGCCGCCTATGAAGCCTCCGGCGCCAGTTATAAGAATCTTCTTTTTCATTTTTGTCGTTGCATTACTTTAATCACGCGCTGCACCACCGTGTGCGGGTCGATGCCCGTGAGACAGCGGTAGTCGCCGTGGCGGCACGGCTTTTGGCCAAACACCGAGCAGGGGCGGCACGGCAGGTCGAGCTGCACGGCATCGTCTTCGCTCTGGTTCCAGCCCATGAAGCCGCACCACGGGTGGGTAGCGCCCCACACGCTCACTGCGGGCAGACCCACAAGCGAGGCCAGATGCATGTTGGCCGAGTCCATGGTGAGCATCACGTCGCAGCGGCTCAGCAGCCCATACTCGTCGGCAAAGCCGTGTTTTATGCCCGCGATTGATGTGGCCACGCCGCTGTGGCGGGCGGCAATCTCGTCGAGCGCACGGCGCTCACTGTCGCCGCCGCCCATAAGGAACAGGTGCACGCCGGGCAGGGCCGCAAGGGCGTCGATCACCTTGGCCATGAGCGGCAGCGGATACACCTTGCCCTGGTGCTGCGAAAACGGCGCTATGGCAATCCACTTCACGCCGCCCGGCTTCTCGCCGCGGGCAAGCACGCCGGGCGGCAGCGGGCCGTATTGCGCGAGCGACACAAAGTCGTCGGCCGGCATGCTGAGGCCGAGCCGCCCGAGCACCGCGCGGTAGCGCTGGTGCGATGTGGGCAGCTGGCAGCGTAGGCGGCCGCTGGTGAGGGCACGCTTCTGGGCGCGGCCTTTGCGCAGGCGAGCCACGCGGCGGCCGTGCAGAGCCATGCTCAGGTCGATGGCCCACGAGCGCATCACGCTGTGCAGGTCGGCCACGTCGGTCACGCCATAGTCGCGGCGCAGACGGGCCGCCAGGCGCCACATGCCGCGCAAGCCGCGGTATTCACCCTTGACGTCGGCCGCCACCACGGTGAGATTGGGCGGGCAGTTGACCATCACGCCAGCCGCGGCGCCCTTGCGCGTGAGCATCACAAAGCTCACATTGCGATTGGCCGCACACACCGGATACAGCACCGGCACGGCGATGGCCACATCGCCCAGCGCCGAAAACCGTGTGACCAGCACCGTACGGCCGCTGGCAGTGCGGCTATTTTTTGCCATATAGCACCGGATTGGTGTCGGGGTCGTTATACATCTTCATCTGGCGGTACACCTTCATATATTTGCGGCCGGCGGCAATGTCGTCGAGCAGCTGCGCGATGGCGGTGCTCAGGTCGGTGCGCTGCTCAAGCAGCACGGCCAGCTTGGCGCGGCAGCGGGCCACATGCTCGGCCGAGGCGTCGGTGCGCTCGGCCTCCTCGCGCATGTGGTATATCTTCAGCGCCAGAATGCTCAGGCGGTCGATGGCCCATGCCGGGCTTTCGGTGTTGATGGTGGCGTCGGGCGCGGGCTTCACACCTGCATAGAGGTTGCGGAAGTAGGTGTCGATTTTCTCCACCAGATCGGTGCGGTCTTGGTTCGACTTGTCGATGCGGCGCTTGAGCGCAAGCGCGGCCACGGGGTCGATTTGCGGGTCGCGGATAATATCCTCCAAGTGCCACTGCACGGTGTCGATCCAGTTTTTCACAAACAGGTCGGCCTCGATCGAGCCTTCGGGATAGGGGTTGGCCACCTTGGCGTCGACATCGTCGGTGCGGTGGTAAAGTGCCACTGTGGAGTCGAATATCTTGTTGCAGTTGTCTACGAAGTTCATATTTGCGTCAGTTTTATATTTAATTGGTGTTTAGGTGAGACAGTAATCACTTTTGGCGGAAGAACAGATTGATGGGCGTGCCGCTGAAGTCCCAGCGCTCGCGAATCTGGTTTTCCAAATAGCGCTTGTAGGGGTCCTTGACCCACTGCGGCAGGTTGCAGAAGAACACAAACGACGGCACGCGGGCTTCCTTGAGCATGGTCACATACTTGATTTTCACATACTTGCCCTTGATGGCCGGCGGCTCGTGGGCGCCGATGATTTCCTGCATAGCGTTGTTGAGCTGCGCGGTGGGAATCACGCGCTTGCGGTTTTCATACACCTCGATGGCCTGCTGCAGCACCTTGTAGATGCGCTGCTTGGTGAGGGCCGAGCCAAACACTATGGGGAAGTCGGTGAAGGGGGCAAAGCGCTCGCGAATGGTGGCCTCCATGTAGTCGATTGACTTCTGCGACTTGTCGTGGGCGGCGTCCCACTTGTTGACCAGCACTATAAGGCCCTTGCGGTTTTTTTGGATTATTGAGAATATGTTCACGTCCTGCGACTCGATGCCGCGGGTGGCGTCGATGAGCAGGATGCACACGTCGGAGTTCTCGATGGCGCGGATGCTGCGCAGCACCGAGTAGTATTCGATGTCCTCGTTCACCTTGTTTTTCTTGCGGATGCCGGCCGTGTCGACCAGATAGAAGTCGAAGCCAAACTTGTTGTAGCGCGAATATATGCTGTCGCGCGTGGTGCCGGCAATGTTGGTGACGATGTTGCGCTCCTCGTTCATGAGCGAGTTGATGAGCGACGACTTGCCAGCGTTGGGGCGGCCCACAATGGCAAAGCGCGGAATGTCGGCCTCGTGCTCGTCGTCGGCCTTCTCGGGCATCAGGCGCACCACCTCATCGAGCAGGTCGCCGGTGCCGCCGCCATTGATGGCCGAAATCGACACGGGCGTGCCGAGTCCCAGCGAGTAGAACTCGGCATCGGCATAGATGCCCTCGTTGTTGTCGGCCTTATTGGTGGCCACTATCACGGGCTTGTTGCTGCTGCGCAGAATCTGGGCCACGTGGTCGTCGAGGTCGGTGACGCCGTTCTTAATGTCGACCACAAAAATTATCACATCGGCCTCTTCGATGGCCAGATGCACCTGCTTGTTGATTTCCTCCTCGAAAATGTCTTCGCTGTTCACCACCCAGCCGCCGGTGTCGACCACCGACATCTCCATGCCGTTCCAGTCCATTTTGCCATACTGGCGGTCGCGCGTGGTGCCGCTGGTGTCGTTGACTATGGCGGCGCGCGTCTGCGTGAGCCTGTTGAACAGGGTTGACTTGCCCACATTGGGGCGTCCCACTATTGCTACTAATCTTCCCATATTGTATATCTTACTATGTGCTATGCGTTTAGGTTAGTTACTTAATGTGCATTCAAAGCCCTGCAGAAAACCACTACTCGATGTAGCCAAACTGGCGGAGCTTCGACTCCTGGTTGCGCCAGTCCTTCTCCACCTTCACAAACAGCTGCAAATACACATGCTTCTCAAAAAACTTCTCGATCTCTTTGCGGGCGTCGGTGCCCAGCCGCTTCAGCTTGGCGCCGCCGCGGCCTATGATGATGCCCTTCTGGCTGTCGCGCTCCACATATATCACAGCCATTATGTGGATTGTGGTGTCGGTCTCGTCGAACTTCTCCACTATCACCTGGGTGGAATATGGCACCTCCTTGTCGTATTCAAGCAATATCTTCTCGCGCACGATTTCGGTGACAAAGAATCGCGAGCTGCGGTCGGTGAGGGCGTCCTTGCCAAAGTAGGGCGGATTTTCGGGCAGCAGCTCGATGATGCGCCGCTTCAGGTTGTCCACGTTGAACTTGGCCAGCGCGCTTGTGGGCCACACCTCGGCATGCGGCAGCAGCTGCTTCCACTCATCGATTTTGGCCTCGAGGTCGCTCTGGCCCTTGAGCAGGTCGATTTTGTTGATTACCAGCAGCACGGGCACCTTTTCGCGCGCCACGCGGTCGAGGAAGTCCTTGTTTTTGGTGGGCGACTCCACCACGTCGGTCACATACAGCAGCACGTCGGCGTCGACGAGGGCGCCCGTGGAGAAGTCGAGCATGCTCTCCTGCAGCTTGAACTTGGGCTTGAGCACGCCCGGGGTGTCGCTGAACACTATCTGGTAGTCGTCGCCGTTGACGATGCCCATGATTCGGTGGCGCGTGGTCTGCGCCTTGCTGGTGATTATCGACAGCCGCTCGCCCACCAGCAGATTGCTGAGCGTGGACTTGCCCACGTTGGGGTTGCCCACTATGTTCACAAATCCGGCTCTGTGTTTTTTCTTGTTCTCGTTGTCCACTTTATATTGCTTGCTGTGTTTTAAAAAATTTCTTATTCGTGTTTAAAACCGCTCATGCCCCCTCTGGGCCGACAAGGGCAAGAAACGCACCCACTATGTTGCGGCCACCGCGGTGGTGTGAGTGCGCCATGGGCACGCCCACCTCCACGTGGAAGGCCAGTCGTTGCATTTCTTGCCCTTGAAAGAAATATCGTTGCGGCGGCCGCGCGGCCGCTGCCTCATCAGCCCCAAATCAGGTATTCGGCGCCCCAGGTGAAGCCTGCACCGAATGCCGTGAGCACAATCTTGTCGCCCTTCTTAAACTTGTGCTTGAACTCGTCCATGCACAAGGGGATTGAGGCGGCGCTGGTGTTGCCTGTGTGCTCGATGTTGACCAGCACCTTCTGCGGGTCGATGCCCAGGCGCGAGCCCACAGCCTCGATGATGCGCAGATTGGCCTGGTGGGGAATGAACCACTGGATGTCGTCGCAGGTGAGGCCGTTGCGGTCCATCACGTCTTTCGACGAGGTGAGCATGTCCATCACAGCGTGCTTATACACTGCGCGGCCCTCCTGATACACATAGTGCTCGCGGGCGTCGATGGTGGCGTGCGATGCCGGGTGGGCCGAGCCGCCAGCCTTGTAGATGAGGTGCTCAAGGCCGCTGCCGTCCACATGGAATATGCCGTCCTGGATACCCACGCTGGTGTCCTCGGTGGGCTCGAGCAGCACTGCTGCCGCTCCGTCGCCAAACAAGGGGCAGGTTGAGCGGTCCTCGTAGTTGGTCATGCTCGACATCTTCTCGGCGCACACAACCACCACCTTCTTGTAGAGGCCCGACTTGATGTAGGCGTTGGCGTCATACGAAGCCACGATGAAGCCCGCGCAGGCGGCCTGGATGTCGTAGCCATAGCAGTTGGGCTCGAGGCCGCACTGGTGAATTATGATTGAAGCCGTCGACGGGAAACGGTAGTCGGGGTTCGAAGTGGCGCAGATGAGCAAGTCCACCTCTTCGGGCTTGGTGTTGGTGTCGCTGAGCAGCTTGTTCACAGCCTTGATGCCCATATACGACGAGCCGACGTCCTTTTTAAGGATGTGGCGCGTTTTGATGCCCACGCGGGTGGTGATCCACTCGTCGTTGGTGTCAACTATCTTCGCCAAGTCGTCGTTGGTGAGCACGTCGTCGGGGATATAGGATGCGATGCCTGTGATTTTTGCGTTAAGCATAATAGTAACGGATGATTTTAATTTTCCTTGAGTTCTGATAAACAACGAATATCCTAAAACAGAACCTGCCGCACGCCCCATGCTGCCGCCGTGGTTGAAACTGCGGCCCTGCGTGCGGGCCTATGGCCCCATCCAAGGATATGCATTACTAAAAAACGTGTGTGTTTTAGCGATGTGAAAAGCGGAAGCGGTTAATTACACTGCTGCCTCTTCACCCATTACCTTCTTGCCACGATAGTAGCCGCACTCGGGGCATACTGTGTGGTACACATGCCATGCGCCGCAGTTGGTGCAGGGTACGATTGTTGGAGCTACAGCCACGTCGTGAGTTCTTCTCTTGGCTGTGCGAGTCTTTGATTGTCTACGTTTAGGATGTGCCATTTTCTTATTACTTTTTTTTAATTTTTATCTAATAGTTGCTTCAGGGCGTCCCAGCGCGGGTCGGTGCCCTTGTCGGCATTGTTGTCGTCGTTGTCGTCTTCTTCGCCTCCGGCCTGACGCATGTAGTCGTCATCGTCGCTCAGGTCGATGGCCGCGTGGCTGCTGAGCTGCGCCATCATCTGCTCGTTGCATCCGCCCTCGGGGTGGACGTGCTTGATGGGGATGGTGAGCAGCACCGTGTCGCGCATCAGCGGCTGCAGGTCGAGCTCGCGCCAGCTTTCAGGCACCATGAGCACGTCGTCGCAGCTGTCGTCGTAGCGCGGGCCGTATTTAACCCTAATCTGCCAGGTGGTGTCGACTTCAAGCGGCATAAGGTCGAGGCAGCGGTCGCAGGGAATCTGCAACTCGCCCTTGAACGCGAAGTGCAGCTCATATATGCCCTCGTGCTCATGCACCACTTTGAGTGTGGCCGCAACGCTTGCCCGACGCACTTCCGATGCCCCGGTTTCGTTGAAGAAATCCTCGCTCAACTGGTAGTTAAATTCCTTAGTACCAAACGTTAAGCCGCGCAGTGGTAACTTAAATGAAGCCAATTTTCCCAACTTTATTAAGTTAAAATCACCGCAAAGTTAGTAACATTCTCGCTAATAATCAACGATTTTCGCACATTTTGTGCGCTTTTGCCCTCTTTTAGCACCGCTGTAGCACCGCCGTCATTGCGGCTGCGGCGCCAGACTCTGCACATAGTCGTGCAGTTTTTTGTAGAACGGGTGCCGGGTGAGGGTGGCCACATCGCCCAGAATTATCAGCTTCATGCGGGCGCGGGTGATGGCCACATTCATGCGGCGCAGGTCGCGCAGGAAGCCTATCTGGCCGCTGTCGTTGGCGCGCACGAGGCTTATCACCACCACGTCGCGCTCCTGCCCCTGGAAGCCGTCGACGGTGTTGACGCTCACCGCCTGGGCCAGCGGGCGCAGCTCGGCGCTGCGGCGCACCAGCGAGCGCAGATACTGCACCTGGGCGCGGTAGGGCGATATGATGCCCACGTCTATGCGTTCGTCCACCAGCCGCTGCATGCCTATGCGCTCGAAATACAGCTCGAGGGCGGCTATGGTGAGCCGCGCCTCGGGGCGGTTGATGCGCCCGAAGCCGTCGCCCGACGTCTGCTCCTGACCGTCGGGGCACAGTTCGGCGGTGTCGATCCACGTGATGGGGGTGTCGAAGTCGAGGATGCCGCGGTGGCGTACCTCGGGGGCCGACTGCACCTTGCCGCTGTAGAACCACTGGCTCGAGAAGCGCATTATGGCCTCGTTCATGCGGTATTGCACATTGAGCATGGTCACCGTATGGGGGTTAGTGGCCGCGATGCGCTCCATCAGCGTCACGCCCAGGCCGCCGCGCATGGCCTCCACGCTCTTCACCGTGGGCGGCAGCTGGCAGTGGTCGCCGGCCAGCACCACGCGGCGGGCCTTGGCAATGGCTATCCAGCACGCCGCCTCAAGGGCCTGGGCGGCCTCGTCGACAAACAGCGTGCCAAACGTCATGCCGTCGATCACGCGGTTGGCGCTGCCGGCCAGCGTGCAGGCTATGACGCGCGCGCTGCCCAGCAAGTCGTTGTTGATGGTCAGCTCGAGCTCGGTGGCGCGCTGGCGCAGCTTGTCGAGCTTGCGCCACCAGTCGTTGGAGTGCCGCTTGCCACTCTGCCGCATCTGGCGCGCCGCCTTGCGCGCCGCCCACAGGGCGGGATACAGCTCGTGGGCTTCAAAGCGGCGCTCGTAGGTGAACGACAGCATCTTGTCGGTGACGCGCGTGGGGTTGCCTATGCGCAGCACGTCCACGCCGCGGTCCACCAGCCGCTCGCTAATCCAGTCAACGGCCATGTTGCTCTGCGCGCACACCAGTACCTGGTTTTCGCGCCGCAGCGTCTCGCATATGGCCTCCACCAGAGTCGTGGTCTTGCCCGTGCCCGGAGGGCCGTGCACTATGGCCACATCGGGCGAGCCAAGCACGCGGTTCACCGCCGCCTCCTGCGCCGCATTGAGCCACGGCAGGCTAACGCGGCTCACCTCGGTGGGGCTGGCCGCCGCATTAGGGGTGTAGAATGCGTCGCGCAGTGCCGCCAGACGGTTGCCCTTGGCCGCCATCACACGGTCGATGGCGGCCAGCATGAGGCGGTGGGTGGTTTCGTCGAACGACAGCTGCACGCCCACCTGCGCATCCGAGCGCAGCTGCCCCACACACGACTGGTCGGGCACGCTCACCACCATGGTGCCCTCGCGCACATAGCTCACCATGCCGCCAAACTTGTAGTAGCTGATTGAGCCGTCGGGCATGACCCGGAAAAACATCACGGGGCGGCCATACTCAAAGTTGTGCTCGGTCTCCGCGTCGTCGGCGGTGCGCAAAAGCTCCACCACAAGGTCGTTGAGCGAATTGTAGCGGCTGCGGCCCACCTCCACAGGCCACCAGCAGTCGCCGCGCCTCACCTTGCGCTCGATGCCCACAGCCTCGGTTTGGCGGCGAAACTCATCGCGCTCGGCCTTGTATTCGGCCTGCAGCAGCGCGCGCTGCCGGCTAAGTTCCAATATGGGTGATTTGGTCTGCATAGGGTGCAAAATTACTAATTGCAGCGCAAAGCCGCAACCCCCACAGTAGCGCGCAAGCCGTGCGCAACGCCTCGCTCACGGTGGAGGAGGCACTGCACACGGCCGCGTGTGTATGAAAATTCTTTCACCTATTGGCGGTGGGCCACTCCCACCCTACTGCTGTGTTTGCTTTATACTCACCATTTTGCCGATAAACAGTATGGCACCGCTGTTACGCTCGCGAATCATGTAGATAAACGGGCTGTCGACGATAAACTGGTGGGCTGTGATTGTTGCCGTATATCCATCTTTTACCGAAGTTACAGATGCAGCCTCAGTACCTTTTTCGTCAACATCAATAACGGAGCTTTGTCTTGACCCTGTGAGTGGCAGTGCCCCTCCGCCTTTAACCAAATTGTTGAAGTTCGGACTTTCGCTGAATGCCGACTTTATGCCCATCGCCTTGAACACATCAATCATGTCATAGTCAAATGCGGCCTTAAACTTTGGCAGCCCCACGTTATATTTATCATCGTTTACCGACGGCGAGGCGCCCTCAAGCATATCGTTGATTTGCTCAAGAGTGAGCGACTTTATGCAGTCGTTGATGTTTATCTTTTCATTCGGAATCAGAATATCCATCTCATAGCATTGGTTGCCATACGGCAGCCTCAGCAGACTCACGCCAGTGGTGTCGTCATAGTGTTGGAAATAAAAGTCCTCAAACATGAATACCACCCGCTCACGCTCATTCTTGATATTATAGAATGCGTGCATACGTTTTTCTCCAAACGGATTCGTCCACATGCCGTGGAAATAGGTGGCGTTGAGCGCATAAAGTTTTGCTCCCGGGTCTAAGCTACTGAACATCGACGGAATCATGCCTTTGGTCTCATCGTTCACCCACTTGTTGATGGCATCTGTGGCTTTCGACGACGAAAAGTCAATGCTTTTGCAACTCGCGCCATAATAGGTGGCGCAATTTTGCCTAAACTGCTCTAACGCCTCGCAGCCATTGTTGAGCCATATGGAATTGGCCGACAGCAACACAGAGTTGGGATCGGCCTTAGCGAGACCTGAGCGCAAGTGCTCGATATAGCTGTTGATTTCATCCACATTATCGCCCATTCCCAGTGCGTCAACTATTTCTTGCCGCGTGGTGCCGTCAGCACCATTTGCCACCATTGCCAGCACCTGCATGGCGCTGTATGGCGACACCAGCGTGTTCTGCTCTTCGCGGCCCTGATTAAGCGCTTTAAACAGGCTTAATGCAAACTCACTTGACGATGCAGCCATCTGCTGCTCAGATGGGGACAACAATAGCGGTTCTCCCTGAATAGCACTTGGTTCGTTTGTATTGCTGCATGCTGCGGCTGCAAACAGCAGTATAAACCCTCCCAGTAATAATTTGATTTTACGGTTCATAATAAAGCTATTTTAGTTGGTTATATCTAATTGAAATTATATCTGCCTTCTTAATCTTGTTCATGCTGAGCACGTCGGAATCGTTGCAGGCAGCGAGTGCCAGCAGTGCCGATGCGAGTGCGAGGGTTGAATAAATCCTGTTCATATCACTCCTGTTTAGGGGTTATTGTATCTGGATTATTTAATCAAGTGGTTTTCAGGGCCAAATATATGCACTTTTTTTCATCTGCACAAATAAAATCGTTTTTTCAGCAAAAAAAATTATATTTCTATGTTTCAGCGGGTTGCGGGGGGATTGGGGGGGGGTGGAAAACGATGGTGCCGGCAAGCGCGCGTTTGCGCGGATGCCGGCACCATAATGGTAGGAGATATCTTTTTTAGCTATTACTTCTTGAAGTAGCGGTTATACAGGCCCTCGAAGCCTTTGCCGTGGCGAGCCTCGTCCTTGGCCATCTCGTGAACGGTGTCGTGGATGGCGTCGAGGTTGTGCTGCTTGGCGAGCTTGGCAATGCGGAACTTGTCGGCGCAAGCGCCCGACTCAGCGAGCATGCGCTTCTCCACGTTGGTCTTGGTGTCCCACACCACTTCGCCCAGCAGTTCGGCAAACTTGGCTGCGTGCTCGGCCTCTTCCCAAGCATAGCGCTTGAAGGCCTCAGCGATTTCGGGATAGCCCTCACGGTCGGCCTGGCGCGACATGGCCAGATACATGCCCACCTCCGAGCACTCGCCGTTGAAGTGAGCCTTCAGGCCCTCGAGCACCTCGGCGTCAACGCCCTTGGCCACGCCAATCTCGTGCTCTGTTTCGAAAAGGAGGCCATCCTCTTTGAGTTCTTTGAACTTGCTTGCGGGCACTCCGCACTGCGGGCACTTCTCGGGAGCTGTTTCACCTTCTGCTACATAACCACACACTGTGCATATCCATTTCTTTGCCATAATAGTAATTTTTTAAAAGTTGTTTTGTTCTGTGTTTTTTATTTGTAAGTAATCTCGAAAATATGAATTGTCGCTTAGTTTTGCTGCACCTTGGCCTGTGCTTTGAGCTTGCGGCTGCAGTCTTCACAAATTCCAATGTAGTTGAGCTGCACGTCTTCCACCTTGCACCCTGCCGGCAGCTGGGCCGAACGCCTGAGGCTGCTTTCGAGCGGAAGGTCGGCAATGTGGCCGCAAACGCGGCACATGAAGTGGGCGTGCGGGGCGGTGTAGCCGTCGTAGTGCACGTTGCGGCTGTCGATGGTGAGCGCCAGGGCCGCATTGTTCTGCGCCAGCAGTTCGAGGGTGTTATACACCGTGGTGCGGCTCAGAGTGGGCACCTCTTCCAGCAAGTCGCGGTAGATGACGTCGACCGTGGGGTGGGTGCGGTGGGTGAGCAGATAGTCCATAATCGCCACTCGCTGCACCGACGGCCTGATGCCGTGCTTTATGAGATGTTGGGTTGCTGTGTCCATTATCTGTAATCAGTTGAAATTTGCAATTATTTTGTTTCTATAATTATTTCGTTTTTGAAAACATTACAAAATTACAATCATTCAATATATCATGCAAGTTTTTCAGCCACTTTTTTTTCAAAAAAATTTGCGGCCGTTGCCGGAATAGCACGTAACCACCTATTCAACAATTATTTATATCAAAACAAAAAAATCAGACTTTCGGCGCACCATGGTGCCGAAAGTCTGATTTTAGCTTTTTACTATATATGTATGTGCGGGCTGCTACTTAACCTGCACGCCGGGCTTCACCTCGCCTTGTGGGCCTATCACCACCAGACGGCCATCGGCGTCTTCGGCACTCAATATCATGCCTTGCGACTCGATGCCCTTGAATGTGCGCGGCGGGAAGTTGGCAATGAAGCACACTTCCTTGCCCACGAGGTCTTCGGGCTTGTAGTATTTTGCTATGCCCGACACTATGGTGCGACCCTTGAGGCCGTCGTCGATTTTGAACTGAAGCAGTTTGTCGGCCTTTTTCACCTTGCTGCACTCCAGCACCTTGCCCACGCGTATGTCGAGCTTAAGGAAGTCTTCAAACGCCACATTGGGCCCGATGGCGCGCGGAGTGAAGTTGTTGATTATGTTTTCCTGCTTTATGCGCTCGAGGCGTGCAATCTGGGCGTCCACCACCGAGTCGTCGATTTTCTCAAACAGCAGCTGCGGCTTCTGCACCTCGGCTCCGGCGGGCAGAATGTCGACGGTGCCCAGCTTGTCCCAGTTGGCCTCGGGCATGTTGAGCATGGCGCGCAGCTTCTGTGCCGAGAAGGGCAGGAACGGCTCGAAGGCAATTGCCAGGTTGGCCGTGATTTGCAGCGCAAGGTTCATGATGGTGGCCACGCGGGCCATGTCGGTCTTGGCCAGCTTCCACGGCTCGGTGTCGGCCAGATACTTGTTGCCGATGCGGGCGAGGTTCATGGCCTCCTTCAAGGCCTCGCGGAAGTGGAAGTGCTCGATGTCGCTGCCCAGTTTCTCCTTCACGTCCTTAAACTCGGCAATCACGGCCTTGTCGGCCTCGGTGAGCTCGCCGGCCTCGGGCACCTTGCCGCCGAAGAACTTGTGGGTGAGCACCAGGGCGCGGTTCACAAAGTTGCCAAGGATCGCCACCAGCTCGTTGTTGTTGCGGGCCTGGAAGTCGCGCCAAGTGAAGTCGTTGTCCTTGGTCTCGGGAGCGTTGGCGGTGAGCACATAGCGCAGCACGTCTTGCTTGCCGGGGAACTCCTCGAGATACTCGTTGAGCCAGATGGCCCAGTTGCGGCTGGTGCTTATCTTGTCGCCCTCAAGGTTGAGGAACTCGTTGGCCGGCACATTCTCGGGCAGCTGGTATGAGCCATCGGCCATGAGCATGGCCGGGAATATGAGGCAGTGAAACACTATGTTGTCCTTGCCAATGAAGTGGATTATGCGGGTGTCCTTGCTCTTCCAGTATTTTTCCCAAGTGTCGGGCAGCAGCTCCTTGGTGTTGCTGATGTAGCCGATGGGGGCGTCGAACCACACATACAGCACCTTGCCCTCGGCGCCCTTCACGGGCACTGGAATGCCCCAGTCGAGGTCGCGCGTCACGGCGCGGGGCTGCAAGTGCTCGTCGAGCCACGACTTGCACTGGCCATACACATTGGGCTTCCACTCCTTGTGGTCCTCAAGAATCCACTTGCGCAGGGCAGGCTCCCACTTGTCGAGAGGCATGTACCAGTGCTTGGTTTCGCGCAGCACGGGCACGTTGCCGGTGATGGCGCTCTTGGGGTTGATGAGGTCGGTGGCGTTGAGGCTGGTGCCGCACGCCTCGCACTGGTCGCCATAGGCGTGGTCGAAGCCGCAGTGCGGGCAGGTGCCAATCACGTAGCGGTCGGCCAGAAACTGATGGGCCTCCTCGTCGTAGAGCTGCTTGGTGGTCTTCTCCACAAACTCGCCCTTATCGTAGAGCTTGCGGAAGAAGTCGCTCGCCGTCTGCTCGTGAATCTTGCTTGTGGTGCGCGAATAGATGTCAAACGATATGCCCAGACCCTTGAACGAGTCTTTGATTATCTTGTGATAGCGGTCAACGATGTCTTGCGGCGTAACGCCCTCTTTCTTGGCCTTTATGGTGATGGGCACTCCGTGCTCGTCGCTGCCGCCCACAAACACCACGTCCTCGCCCTTGAGGCGCAGATAGCGCGTGTAGATGTCGGCAGGCACATACACGCCGGCCAGGTGGCCAATGTGCACCGGTCCGTTAGCGTAGGGAAGCGCAGCCGTCACCAGCGTGCGCGCAAATTTCTTCTCCTTGTCCATATATATGCTGCTGTTGCGTTTATTATTATATGTATACTTTTTGCAAAGTTACTGAAAATCTTGCAAGTTGGCCTCAAAAAGCCGCCAAAATAAGCGATGTCGCTTATTGGCATTGGCAGCGGCGGGCGCGCAAGGCGACCTTTGCCAAAAATCATAAAACCAGTTTTTTACTCCCACACACTATGAACGACAATGCTCCCAGCACCACCATCCAATGCACCGAGGCCCAAATGCTGGCCTTGTGGAAACAAATCATGCACCTCGACGACGTGAGGCGCGACTGCACCGTGGAGCGCGACGACGGCATCGACCTCGACGCGCTGCTCACCACGCGCATAAGGCAGTGGTATCACCACCTGCTGCTAACGGGCCCGCTCGAGTGGCTGCCCGTGGACGATGTGGCGGCCGAAACCCAGGTGAGCACCGATGCAAGCGGCTGCGTCACCGCCACCCTGCCCAGCCGTGCCGTACGCCCGGTGGCCATGCGCCTCAACGGGTGGCAGCGCGAGGCCACCGAGTTTCACCAGCCGGGCAGCCGCGAGGCCGCGCTACAGGCGTCACCGCTGCTGCGCGGCGGGTGCAGCACCCCCATTGCCGTGGCCATGGGCGATGGCACCGTGAAACTCTACTCAGCCCCTCAAGGCACCAGCCAAGCCACACTGGCCGTGGCGCGCTGCGTGGCCTGGGCCGCCGACGGCAGCTACCGTCTGGCCGCGGCCGCGCTCAGCACCATCGAGCAGTGGGCCGACGGCATTTAGTGTGCGCAGTTGCGATTTTTTTAGTAATTTTGCACGCTCGCAGCCAAAGGGGTTCGCCCCCGCATGGCTGCATTTTTAATAATAACTGAATAAAAAAGCGTGCAGATTAATTTTATATGCAAACAAATGACAACAAGCGACTCTATGAGCTCGACAAAGAGCCGATAGGAAAACTTCTGTGGAAATACAGCCTGCCAGCAGTGGTGGGCATCATGGTGATGTCGGTCTACAACGTGGTCGACCGCATCTTCATTGGCCAGGGCGTGGGCCCAGAGGCCATTGCCGGACTCGCAGTGACGTTTCCAGTGATGAACGTGGCTGCGGCCTTCGGCGTGCTTATTGGCGCCGGCGCCAGCGCGCGCACGTCGATAGTGCTGGGCATGGGCGACAAGCAGATGGCCGAGCGCGTGCTGGGCAACAGCATTGTGATGACGCTGGTGTTCGGCACCATCTACATCGCCTTCTTCGGCGTGTTTATGGACCAGATTCTGCGCCTGTTTGGCGCGAGCGACGCCTCGCTGCCCTACGCCCGCGACTTCATGACCTACATTCTGCCCGGCATGCTGGTGAACAACATCACCTATTCCTACAACAATGTGATGCGCGCCTCTGGCTATCCCACCAAGGCCATGGTGACCATGTTCATTGGCGCGGGCCTCAACGTGATTCTGGCCCCCATATTCATATTTGTGCTGCACTGGGGCATCAAGGGTGCGGCCATTGCCACCGACATATCGATGAGCGTGTCGATGGTGTTTGTGCTGGCCCACTTCTTCAACAGCAAGAGCGAGGTGCACTTTAAGCGCGGCATCTACCAGCTGCGGCGCGACATTCTGCTGCCCATCATCACCATTGGCGCGGCCCCGTGCATCATCAACACCGCCGGCTGCGTGATCAACGCCGTGATCAACAACACCGTGTACCGCTACGGCGGCGACTCGGGCGTGGCCTCGATAGGCATCTTCACCTCGTTCACGCAGCTTATGGTTACGTTTGTGATAGGCGTGTGCATGGGCATGCAGCCAATTGTGGGCTACAACTTCGGTGCACGGCGCTACCACCGCCTGAAGCAGGCCTACTGGCTGTCGGTGGCCGTGGGCACCGTGGCCTGCCTGCTGGGCTGCATTGTGGCGCAGCTGGTGCCGGGCGCAATATCGCGCCTGTTCACCGCCGACGAGGCGCTGATAGCCGCCAGCAGCAACGCCATGCGGCTGGCCACGTGGATGTTTTGGGCCGTGGGCTTCCAGATAGTCACCACCAACTTCTTCGAGTCGCTGGGCGAGGCCGGCAAATCGATATTCATGAGCCTCTCGCGCCAGGTGATATTCCTCATTCCGCTGCTGTTCACGCTGCCGCATCTGCTCGACTACAGCGGCGTGTGGCTGTCGTTCCCGCTATCGGACGCCTGCGCCACAATTGTGGCCGTGGTGCTGCTGCTCGTGCAGCTGCGCAAGCTGCACCGCCTTGAGGCGGCCCGCTAAGCTTTGCTCCGCGCGGCCCGCCACAGCTCAAGGCTGTTGACGGCGTTCTGCCACAGAATGTAGCAGCCGGGGCCCACCGAGGCCAACGGATTGAGGTAAGCCGACGAAATCCATATGGCGAAAGCCGTGTTTTTCTGCCCGAGTCCCTGGCCGGCATCGATGGCGTGGCCGAAACGGCGCCCCACCCTGCGGCCCACGGCAAACTGCACCATGCACAGCACAAGGCTCAGCGCGGCTATGGCCACAAGCATTGCGGCCGAGGCGCCGCTGTGCACAATGTTGCGCATGGTCTGGCCCGTGACTATGGCCAGCGTGCAGCCCCACAGATAAAACGACAGGTCGGGGCGCGCCAGAATCCACGCCAGCAGGCGGCGGAAGTGGTGCTTCACCACCCACGCAAGCCCCATGGGCACCACCAGCACCACACACACCTTGTAGAGAATCATCAGCGCCGAGGCGGCAAAACCGATGTCGGCCCCCGGCTCGATCAGCGGAAACGCCACTGGAATCAGCAGCGCAGTGAGGAAATTGCTGAGAAACGTGTAGGTGGTCATCGACTCCACACTGCCGCCCAGCTTGCCAGTGACCACCGCAGCCGCTGCGGCACACGGCCCTATGATGCACGCCAGCAGGCACTCCATGATCACCAGCGCATCGCCGCTAAGGCCAAGCGCCACCACAGGCACCACAATGGCCGCAGCCATCACCACCTGCACCGCAAGCAGGCAAAAGTGCCACCGCACAGGCCTCAGCTGCCTGAAGTCGACGCGGCAAAACGTGATAAACAGCACCAAAAACAGCAGCCACGGCACCACCGCGCTCAAGGCCGTGCCCAAGGCAAGGCCGCAGCCGGCAAGCTGCGGAACCGACGCGAATGTGAAGTAGGCAGCCGCCCCGGCCGCCATGGCCACCGGCAGCGTGAATCGCTTGCAAAAGTCTAAAATCAATCTCATAACATTCATATCGGGAGCAAAGATAGTGCAAACCGAGCGCACAACATCAAGCTTGCTTGAATGTTATGCCGAGGTGCAGCCTATTTTCTGTAAAAACACGAAAATGCTTCTATGAGATTTGGATGCATTTCTTTGAATCAAAAGCCTTATACTCCCCATGGCTCACATATCCAAGTTGATTAGAGACTATTGCTGTCCGGTAAAAGTCAAAACGGCGTGCGAATCATGCCCGAACCACAGT
>CAVKDU010000041.1:0-26277 GCA_963655175.1 Wujia chipingensis
CTTTCCATAACAACCTCACTTTCATCATGCCCGTAATTTATTTAGGACAACATTGCCAATCACCGCCAATCACCGCATGCGCTTGCCCAAGGCGTCGCGCATGCGCTCCACCTCATCGGCCACTTTGGGCGAGAGCCACACAAGGGCTATGATGTTGGGGATCACCACAAAAAAGTTGAATGTGTCGCACAGCTCCCATATGAGCGGCACCTCGACCACCGAGGCCACCACCACAAGCGCGAGCACCACCAGGCGGTAGGCGCGTATGGGCTTCTCGCCCCACAGGTAGCGCACGTTTTGCGCCGCAAAAAAGTACCAGCCCACTATGGTGGTGAGGGCGAAGAAAAACAGCGACACGGCTATGAGCCACGTGCCCGCGGCGCCAAACGAGGAATCGAACGCTGACTGCACCAGCTGTATGCCCACGCGCCCGTTGGGGGCGTCGAGCACGCCCGACAGCAGCAGCACCAATCCGGTGAAGGTGCACACCAGCACGTCGACGCCTATGCTGATAATCGCCATCATGCCCTGCTCATAGGGGTGCTTCACCTTGGCTATGGCATGGGCGTGGGGCGTGGTGCCAAGGCCGGCCTCGTTGCTGAAGAGGCCGCGGCTCACACCATAGCGCACGGCTGTCATCACGGCTATGCCGGCAGCTCCACCCACGCCGGCTTTAGGCGTGAACGCGCAGCTCACTATGCTCGCCAGGGCCGGAACGAGGCGCGACAGGTGCATGGCAATGAAAATGAGGCTACCCACCAGAAACAGGCCCGCCATGAGCGGCACCACGCGCTCGGCAAACGAGGCTATGCGGCCTATGCCGCCCACCAGCACGAAGGCCAGCAGCACGGCCAGCGCTATGCCCATCCAAATGGGGTTGAGGCTGTCGGGAAAAAGGGTGGTGACGGCGGTGCTGATGGAGTTGGCCTGCACCATGATGCCGATCACCACGGCCAGAATGAAGCACACGGCAAACACGGCAGCCAGCACGCGGCTACCCAGACCGTAGCGAATGTAGAATGCCGGTCCGCCCACCAGGTGGCCGTCGGCGGTGTGGCGCTTGTAGGCTATGCCCAGCACCGCCTCGGCAAAATTGGTGCTCATGCCCAGCAGCGCGCCCATCCACAGCCAGAACAGCGCGCCCGGGCCGCCCATCATCACGGCCATGGCCACGCCCACAATGTTGCCCGTGCCCACTTGCGAGGCGATGGCTGTGGACAGCGCCTGAATGGGGCTCATGCCGCCCGAGTCGGTGGCGCGGCTCTTGTCGTGCGAGGCGGCAAACATGGCTTTAATGGCGCGCCAATAGTATTTGGGCACAAAGCGCAGACGAATGGTGAAAAACGCACCCGCGCCCAGCAGTGCGAACACCAGCACTGGGCCGAGATAGTCGGTGTTGATTTGCCTCACAAGGGCATAGAGGGTCTCTTGGTTCATAGCGGATATGCTTTTGTATCGAAGTGTTGCTGCAAAAGCAGACCTGCGCGGCCGGCCTTGCTTTTGCAAAAGTAGCGCACGCGGGGCAAACGGCAAAACCTTGGGCCAACAAAAAAAGCGCAACCGCATGTGCTTTCCTGCTTGGCAGGAGTGGCACCGCGGTTGCGCCTATGATTGTTCTCAGCCTATCGGTCCGACGGACTAAAACTTCAGGTCGTCGGCATTCTTGGGCTTCGGCGGATAGTCGATGGTGTAGTGCAGGCCGCGCGACTCTTTGCGCTCCTTGGCCTGGCGCATTATCAGGTAGCCCACGTTGATGATGTTGCGCAGCTCGCATATGCGGCGCGACACCTTGCTTTCCTTAAACAGCTTTTCGGTCTCCTCATACAGGATGTCGAGGCGGTTCCAGGCACGGTCGAGGCGCAGATTGCTGCGCACAATGCCCACGTAGGTGCTCATTATCTCGCCCACCTCTTTCTCGCTTTGGCTTATCAGCACCATCTCTTCGGGGTGCTGCGTGCCCTCGTCGTTCCACTCGGGCACGTCTTCGCGCCAGCTGTAGTCGTTGTGGTGCTCAATGGCGTGCTTGGCTGCGGCGTCGGCATAGACCACCGCCTCGATGAGCGAGTTAGACGCAAGGCGGTTGCCTCCGTGCAGGCCGGTGCATGAGCACTCGCCCACGGCATACAGGCGCTTGATCGACGAGCATGCGTTGAGGTCAACCTTGATGCCGCCGCACAGGTAGTGGGCAGCGGGCACCACGGGGATGTAGTCCTTGGTGATGTCGATGCCTATGCCCAGGCAGTGCTTGTATATGTTGGGGAAGTGGTGCTTGGTCTCCTCGGGGTCTTTGTGGGTCACGTCGAGATACACGTGGTCGTCGCCGCGCAGCTTCATCTCGCTGTCGATGGCGCGGGCCACCACGTCGCGCGGCGCCAGCGACAGGCGCGGGTCATACTTCTGCATAAACTCCTCACCGCCCAGGTTGCGCAGCACGGCGCCGTAGCCGCGCATGGCCTCGGTGATGAGGAATGCGGGGCGGTCGCCCGGATGGTAGAGAGCTGTGGGGTGAAACTGCACAAACTCCATGTCTTTCACCGTGCCCTTGGCGCGGTATACCATGGCGATGCCGTCACCGGTGGCGATGAGCGGGTTGGTGGTGGTGCGATACACCGAGCCGATGCCGCCGGTGGCCATGAGGGTGACGCGCGACAGGAAGGTGTCGATCTTGCCGGTGGCCTGGTCGAGCACATAGGCGCCATAGCATTCAATGTCGCTGGTGCGGCGGGTCACTATTTTGCCCAAATGGTGCTGGGTGATTATCTCGATGGCGAAGTGGTTTTCATACACGTCGATGTTGGGATTCTGCTTCACTGCCTTCACCAGCGACTGCTGAATCTCGTGGCCGGTGTTGTCGGCATGGTGCAGAATGCGGAACTCCGAGTGCCCGCCCTCGCGGTGCAGGTCGTAGGTGCCGTCGGCCTTCTTGTCAAACTCAACGCCCCATTCCACCAACTGCTTGATTTGGCCTGGAGCCTCGGTCACCACCTTGCGCACGGCATCGGGGTCGCTGAGCCAGTCGCCGGCCACCATGGTGTCGTGGATGTGCTTGTCGAAGTCGTCGACGAGCATGTTGGTCACCGAAGCCACACCGCCTTGCGCCAGGTCGGTGTTGGCCTCATCGAGCGTTGTTTTGCAAATCAGCGCCACTGTTCCGGTTTTGGCCACCTTGAGTGCGAAACTCATGCCGGCCACGCCAGAGCCAATTATCAGATAGTCATATTTGCGTACCATTTGATTGATTGCTATTTACTATGTATCCTTTTTGATTATGTTGATTATTCTCTATGCGGATTCGAGCGCGCGTCACAAGGCGGGATCGGGGTCGGCCGTCTTGCGCTTCTTTTTGTTGAGCTTTTCGAATGCCTTTTTCACGCGCTCCACCGACTGGTCTTCGGGGTTGGTGGCTGCCGGAGCCGCAGGCTCGGTGGCCTCGGGTTCTTCGCTTGCGCCGCCGCCCACGTCGCCGTTGATGTCGCGCTCGGCCTCGTTCACTATGTCGATCGAGTCGCTGCCAGCATAGCTAATGGAGTCGCCCTGGTCTTGCTGATACTCGTTGGCGCAGCCCACGGCCTGACTGTTGAGGTCGGGGTCGCTGGCATAGCGCGCGCGGTATTTGCTGAATGCGGCGTCGGCATACAGTTTGCGCAAGAAGAGGCCCACAATGGGCAGAGCCGTGCGGCTGCCCTGGCCCAGACGGCCAGTGCGGAAGTGGATCTGGCGGTATTCGCCGCCCACCCAGGCGCCGCACACCAGCTTGGGCGACACGCCCACAAACCATGCGTCGGCGTGGCTGTTGCTGGTGCCCGTCTTGCCGCCCCAGTCGCAGTCGCCATAGGGGATGTAGGCGTTGATGGGCATCGAGGTGCCGCCGCCGTCGGTGCGGCTGGCCTCAAGCATCTTCTGCATGAAGTAGGCCGAGCGGTGCGATATGGCGCGGCGCGCGGCGGCCTTCTCCTTGTCGCTTGAATACACCACCGTCTTCACTCCGCCTTCGTCCACCTTCAGCACCTGCGTCACCAGCACGGGGTCGTGGGCCATGCCGTCGCTGGCCACGGTGCAGTAGGCGTTCACCAGCTCAAGCAGGTTCACGTCGCTCGAGCCAAGGCTCAGGGCCGGTGTGGGGTCGAGGGGCGACTTGATGCCCATGTCGCGGGCCGTCTGCGCCACATTGGCCAGGCCCACCTCGTTGCCCACGCGCACGGCCACGCTGTTGATGCTCTGCGCAAATGCCGAGCGCAGCGTCATGTTGGCGCCGCTGAAGCGGCCGTTGGCGTTGTGCGGCGTCCAGCGCTCCAGCTGGTGGGTGCGCTTGTTGAGCACCATGGTGTCGATGTAGGCGTCCTGCCGACGGTCGCACGGCGTGAGGCCGCGCTCCATGGCGGCGGCATACACAAACAGCTTGAAGGTGGATCCGGGCTGGTGCATTGCGCTTGCCTTGTCGTATTTCCACGTCTTGTAGTCCACATCGCCCACCCAGGCCTTCACCTCGCAGGTGCCGGGCTCCATGGCAATGAAGCCGCAGTGCATGAAGTGCAGCATGCGGCGCACCGAGTCCATGGGGGTTATCTCCACGTCCTTGCCGCCGTCGTAGTCAAACAGGTGCATCATGCGCGGCTTGTTCATATAGTAGTTTATGGAGTCGAGGTTGCCGCTGTAGCGGTCCTGAAGCATCTTGTAGTAGTCGCTTTGCTGCGCCTTCTGTTCCACAAAGCCGGGAATCACCTGTTGGTTTTCGTCAACCCAGCAGTCACCGTCGCCCCAGTGGGCCTGGAAGTTGCGCTGCACCACCTTCATCTGCTCTCTCACGGCCTCTTCGGCATACTTTTGCATGCGGGTGTCGAGGGTGGTGTGTATTTCAAGGCCGTCGGTGTAGAGGTCGTAGCCGTTTTCCTCGCACCAGCCCTTGAGTTCTTCGAGCACGGCGTGGCGGAAGTAGGGGCCAACGCCCGTAAACTCGTCCTCGGGGTGGAACTGAAGCCTGATGGGCAGCTGGCACAGCGAGTCGCACTCAGCCTTGGTGAGGTGGCCGTGGGTGAGCATGTTGCTGAGCACCACGTTGCGGCGCTTGAGGCTGCGGTCGTAGTTGCGGCGGGGATTGTAGCTCGATGTGGCCTTGAGCAGGCCCACCAGCACGGCGCTCTCCTCCACGGTGAGCTGCGACGGCTTCTTGTTGAAGTAGGTGCGCGCCGCTGTGTTGATGCCAAAGGCGTTGTTGCCAAAGTCCACCGTGTTGGCATACATTTCAAGTATGCGCTGCTTGTCGTGATACACGAGCTCGATTTCGGTGGCCAGAATCCACTCTTTGGTCTTCATAATCAGCATCTTCACACCGGGAATGTAGCCAAGCAGGCCGGTGGAATACTGGGTGCGCACGCGGAACATGTTTTTCACCAGCTGCTGGGTGATGGTGCTCGCGCCGCGCGACTTGCCATGCACCAGCATGTCTTTGGCAGCGGCAAAGAGGCCCTGCACATCAATGCCCAGATGGTCGTAGAAGCGCTCGTCTTCGGTGTCGATGAGGGCTGTGAAGAAGTTGGGGTTCACTTCGCTGAACTTCACAGGCGTGCGGTTCTCGTTGTAGAACTTGCCTATCATCTTGCCGTCGGCACTGTAGATGTATGACGCGTTGTTGGTCTTGGGATTCATGATCTCGGTGATTGAAGGCGACTTGCCAAACAGCCACAGGAAGTTGATGTCAACCGCCACGAGATAGATGAAGAAGCACACAATGAATGTGGCTATTCCCACAAGGGTCTTTATATACCAAGGCTTGCCCTTGTAAAGGGCTTTATACCATTGCTTAAACCGGTTCCAGTTTCGTTTAGTGCCAGACCACAGCAGGTCCAGTTTCCCTAAAAAATCGCTTTTACCCATATTGGCCAAAAAAATAATTTTATGGTTGCAAATGTAGTTATTTTGTCGTTTACGCTACCTATCTTTTACCTAAAAAATGTTGGAGCGGAGCTCTATTTTTAGTTATTTTGCAGTTGCGGAGGCGTTTGCGCCCCGCCATTGTAATGCATTAAAAGCCAAAACGAAGTAACGATGAACATAGTGGAGATTTCGGGCAACACGGCCTGCCAGATGTTTCAATACGCGCTCTACATGGCTCTGCTCAAGCGCGAGCCGCACACGCTGCTCAACCCCGTGGGCACCAGTTGGATAAAGTCGCGCTTCGGCCAGCTGCGCTACATCCTGGCCACGGCTGAGCAGCTCAAGCCCTATGGCATGCACAGCCGCCTGGGCCGCCTGGCCGCGCGCATAGTGAGGCCCAAGGGGCGCATAGTCACCGACCCCGCCGGCGGCGGCTTCGACCCCGGCGTGCTCGGGCTCGACGGGTGCTACCTGCAGGGCCAATGGCTGTCGCCGCGCTACTTTGCCGGCATCGAGGGCGAGGTGCGCCAGGCGTTTGCCGTGACCGACCGCATGCTGCCGGCGCAGTCGCGCGGCATGCTGCGCAGCCTTGCCAAGCCGGGCTGCACGGCCATGCTCGTGAGCGAGCCGCAGGCGGGCGGCGCCACCGCCGACTTCTACAACTGGGCCGTGGCCAATGTGCTGTCGAGCATAGGCAATGCCAACTTCATGGTGTTTACCACCGACCCCGACTGGGTGCGGGCCAACATCAACTTCCAGGGGGCCGAGGCTCACACCGCGGCCTACCCCATTGCCAACGAGGCCACCGTGATGGCCTACCTGATGCGCGCCAGCCACTGCATCACGGGGCCGTCGCTCAACGGCTGGTGGGGCGCGTGGCTCAACCCCGACCCCGACCGCATAGTGATAGTGCCCGAGCAGTGGAGCCGCACCGACCCCAAGCCCGACCTGATTCCGCGCGAGTGGACCACCATTCCGCTAACCTAAGCAAGAACCAAACCAACCTTTTGATATGAACAAACTTCACACCATCATGGCTGCGGCCATGACCACCATTGGCGTGTTCGCGGCGGCGGCCTCAACGTCGCTGCCCCACGCCACTCCCGCCTCGCAGGGCATCGACCCCAAGGCGGTGATCACGCTTGTCGACTCGTTGCAGGCCCTGCCCGCCACCGAGATTCACCACCTGATGATAGTGCGCAACGGCCACATCGTGGCCGAGGGCCACACCGCCCCCTTCGAGCGCACCGACAAGCACACGCTGTTTTCATGCAGCAAAACCATGACCTCGCTTGCCGTGGGCATCGCCATAGGCGAAAACCGACTCAGGCTCACCGACCGCGTGGCCAGCTTCTTCCCCGACGCCCTGCCCGACACCATAGGCGACGGCCTGGCAGGCCTCACCGTGCGCCACCTGCTCACCATGGACGCCGGCGCCTACACTCCGGCCGACCTGCCCATGCACGCCAGCAACTGGGAACGCGCATTTCTGGCCAACCCCAAGCTGGGCACCGACCACCGGTTCCGCTACGACAGCTTCTGCACCTACATGCTGTCGGCCATAGTGCAGCGCGTCACGGGCCAAACCGTGCTCAACTATCTGCGGCCGCGGCTGCTGCAGCCGCTCGGCATCACCGAGGCCGACTGGGAGCAAAGTCCCAGCGGCGTGTGCGTGGGCGGCTGGGGCATGAGGCTCATGGTGGAGTCGATGGCCAAAGTGGGGCAAATGATGCTCGACGGCGGCAAGTGGAATGGCCGCCAAATTGTGCCCGCGCAATGGGTGGCCGAAATGCAGAAGACGCAAATCGAGTGGCATCCGGGCAACGAGCCGAGCGACCTCAACCAAGGCTACGGCTACCAGATGTGGCGCTGCCTTGAGCCGGGAGTGGCCCGCGCCGACGGCGCCTACGGCCAGTTCATCATCATCGATCCCAAGAGGCAGCTGGTGGTGGCCATCAACGGCATCAGCCTCGACCGCGGCCCCTATGCCGAGCTGCGCTGCGTGTGGCGCCAGCTGATGCCAGGGGTGCATGACGCTCCGCTCAAGCCCAACGCCAAGCTGCAACGGGCCATGGAGCGCAAACTCGCCGCCATGGCTCTGCCCGCGCTGGCGGGCAAGGCCAGCGCCAAGCAGCTGGCAGCCCCAGCCACCATGCGCCTTGAGCGCAACGAGCTGGCCCTGTCGAGCATCACCCTTGCCCCAAGCGGCAAGGGTATGATGGCCATGACCATAGTGATGGACGACGGCACCGCCGACACCATTCCGCTGCGCCACGGCAGCTGGGCGCGCCACACCACCAGCATGGCGCCGCCGTTTTTCAACGGCTCTTACACCTTGCCGCGCACCAGCATCAAGGGGCTTAACCCGCCCTACTCCACCGCCGGCTGCTATGCCACCGACGGCAACGGCACCGTCACGGCGCGCGTGGCCTACACCAACTGGATAAGTTCACGCACATTCACCTTCAGCGGCCTCGGCACCGACCGCGCCACCGTAACCATCACCGACAACTTCGCGCCCGGCAAGCCGCACACCATCCGCTGCCGGCATTAGCCCGACGCCCGCAGCCCATCAACAGCAAAACCGTGCAAATTTAAAATTCAACTTTAAATTTGCACGGTTTTCCCCATTTTCCAGCCAATAGAGGGGTTGCTGCGGGGCTACGCCCATCGAACGCAGCATGCCGAGCGCACTGAAAAAGTGATTGCATTTGCATCGTTTGCCACAAAGCATGGAAGCAAAACATTACATTAAAACGCATAAAATCAGCTATTTAATGTAGGGACGCGGCATGCCGCGTCCAACGGGCGTAGCCACCCCCTGCCGCAAATACATGAAATCAAAACCACCAAAATACGCCTCCATTGGCCGTGATTATTTATTTGCATAATTAGTTGATTTGCAGCGATTTGCATCGGACGTGGCATGCCACGTCCCTACAGCATGGCACATTCTCCTGACAATCCCTCTGGGATTGTCACTTTTTCAGTGCTTTCGGCATGCCGCTTCCCTACAACAAATAGCTGCAAACCATTTTTTTAACGGTCATTTCTTTAAACTTTAAACTCTCAACTTTAAACTTTAACCCATCAACTGCCGCTTTTCAGTGCTCGCCATACATGGCTCGCACATTCACCACCTGAGTGCCACACGGCTCGCCGTCGTAAATGAGTTTTGCCCCTGCCACCTTGTCGCCCAGCAGAGCCTTTAGGTAGCTGATGTTTTTCATAAACTCATTTCTATACGTCTTCGACGACTTCACTTCCCACAGGTGCAGCAAGCCGCCATCGGTCTGCACGATGTCCACCTCTCGGCCAGAATTCTCGCGGTAATAGCTTAAATTATTGGTTTTGTCGGCGTTCAGCCTGTGCTTAAGCAACTCAGTCACCGCAAGATTCTCAAACACACTGCCCCTGAGCGGATGTGTATCCAACTGCCGGGGCTCCTCTATGCCGAGCAAAAAACACAGCAAGCCAGTGTCGTAGAAATAAATTTTGGGCGTTTTCACCAGCCGCTTGCTGATGTTGGCATAGTATGGCGGCAACTTAAACACAATGTATGACGCCTGCAATATCGACAGCCACTCCTTCACGGTGGGCGACGACACCCCAGCCTCTACGGCTATCGACGACGCATTGAATTCCGTGCCAGCACGGCCTGCGCACAGGCGCATAAACGTTTGAAACCGGTCTAAATTGCGCACATTCAGCAACTGACGCACATCGTGCTCCACATAGGAGCTGTAGTAGTTGCGATAGAACTGATTCACGGGAAACCCCTTGGCCACTGTGGCCGGATAGAATCCGTTGAACATCAGCTCGTCGGTGGGCGTGGCGGCTGCATATTGCCGGAGCTCGCTCAAGGCAAAGGGCAAAAGGGTGAACAAGGCCGCGCGGCCCGCAAGCGATTGCGATATGCTTTGAAGCAATGAGAAATTGCTGCTGCCCGTCAGCACAAAGCGGCGGCTCTCGTCGGCATCCACAGCTATCTGCACATACGACATGAGCTGCGGCAACCGCTGCACCTCGTCTATTATCACCTTGCTGCCGCAAGAGTCAACGAAGCCCTTCATGTCGGCCTCAGCCATTTCGCGCATAGCCAAGTCCTCAAAGTTATAATACTTGTATCCCGCGAATGCATGCCGGCACATCGTGGTCTTGCCCACCTGTCGGGGGCCAGTTATGATTATCACCCTATAATATGCGGCCGCCTTCACCACCTCAGTCTCAAGCTCTCGCGCTATGTAATTGCCATTGTTCATGTCGGTTGCTTTATTTTCTATTACCCAGTGCAAATTTAGGGCAATCACAGTGGCCAAGCAAGCAAAACCGCGCAAATTTAAAATTCAACTTTAAATTTGCACGGTTTTTCCCGCTTTATTTCGGTCATAAGTCAGGCATCCTTAAGCAACGGAAGCTTATGAACGACAAGATAGCGAGGGTCATATATGCCCCTCGGTTTGTCTTCCTTTGTCTCTATTGTCGTTTAAAAAACCGAGGGAGAAAAACGACAATATAGACAGCAAAAATCTATTGTCAGCGTAGTCGTCCTCCCGAAAAATGGCGTCTTTATTGTGTCGTGCTGGCATCACTTGCCATCGGCATAAGCCTTATGCCTTTTGCGGAACTGGAGTGGCGTTTCTCCCGTTTGGCGTTTGAAGAACTTAATGAAGTGTGGCTCATCAGCAAACCCCAGCTTAAACGCAACCTCCTTGACGCTATTCGAAGTGTATAACAATTCCCTTTTGGCTTCGGTTAATAGTTGACTGTGCAGGTATTTAAGCGGGGAGCAATGCATCTTTTCCTCTGTGGCTGCCGACAGGGCCCTTGTCGAAACCCCTATCATGTTGGCATATTCCGATACGGCATGCGTGTCACCGTAATGGTGCGCCACAAGCCTTTGAAACTGTGCGAAAACGCTATCGCAACTGCTGTTTGCCAACTCTTGCGCTGCATTCACTTTGATAATTTCCCTGCATACGCAAATCAGCAACTCATACAGCAGGAAATCTTTTAGCTCATTGTGCGCAAATCCAGACCTTCCGTTTGCTTCCATTTCCAGCTTGTGGAAAGCGTCGTTAATAAGCCGCACCCCATTTGCTTCGGCAATATGTATCATCGAAACAGAATTGAGGATATTGAAAATTTGTGCAGACAACCGCTCCAGTCCATTGATTGAAAGCTGGCAACTTACTGACAACTCCCAACCATCTGATTCCCAGCTCTTCAGTGGATTGGCAACCTGCCCTGGCTTGATGACAAATAGGGTGTTATTCTCGCATTTAAATAATTGGTCATCTAAAAAAACATCACCGCTCCCCTGTGTAACCCAAAATAAGGAATAATAGTTATGCTTGTGTGGATCACATTGAAAGTCGTTGCATTTTTCTTTAAACGCGCCAAGGTTTATTATACTAAAGAACTGCACTGGATAGTCATTGTCGTTACTTGGCAAATTACAGGTTGGAATGTCTGAATTTTTGGTTCTCATCAAAGGGCGTCTATGCTAAAAGTAAAAGTAAAAAAATACCAAACTACGCATTGCATAAATGTACAATGCTTCAACACAAATGTATAATTTTTTATCCAATGCCACAATATAATTTTGCACATACAGACAAATACGTGTCTAAATTGTTAAATATTTAGTTTAAATTAACATTATGAAAGCAAAAAAGATTCTTTTGGCCGCTGCAGTGCTTGCAGCTCCGCAGTTTTTATCCGCTCAAATGGTGCTTAACCAGCGTGGCCAAACGCAGTTTGGCCCCTACATCGATGCCGATGCTGACAAAGTGCCTGTGTCTCTGCGAGATACCATTACTTCACTTTCAGTTTTCGGCAACGGTTCCAGCGGTATAAACGGCCGCATCTCATTTGGCGACCACGCCACCCTCACCCGTAAATGTTTCATTCACACCTCTATCGGCCAATCAAGTGCAGATTCCGCAAAATTTTTATGCTAAAATAGGCGGAAATGTTAAAATTGAGAAATTTAATGCCCAACTGTGATTCTGTTGGGCTATAAAGAACTATATTTGTATTACTTAATAATTAAACTAAAAGCAAATGAAAATTAGAAGTTTACTCATTGCGCTGGCAGCAATGACTGCCGGCAGTGTTGCAGCACAAAGCAGCAGCTATGTGCCGCTGGTGCGCGAAGGCGTAACGTGGAAATACCGTGCCAGCAAAGTGACGTGGCAATATATCGTTAGAGAGGCATTTATCGGCGACACCGTGATTAATGGCGTCACATACAAAAAACTGTATGCCACCCCCTACGAGACCATTGATGTGGCCGTGGAGAAGCCGGTGGCCTTTATGCGTCAGGATGGCCGACAGGTGTATGGCCTGTATGCCAATGAAGTCATGGACCAGATGGGCTACGTGAAGGATATGCCTAACGGCGAGAAGATGTTTTATGACTTTGCCAACCCTGCAAATCTGGGATATCAAGTCGACAGCACTTGCTACACCTCCATTGCCGGCCACGAATGCCTCACCTATGCAGTAAGATTGTCGCAGCCTATAACACGACTTGTCGAGGGGTACGGAATTGACGGTGCTTGCGCCGGTGATCTCAGCATTCCAGGCACAGCAATAGAGTCGGGTGGCTTTAAGCGTTACTTCAGCCTCAGCTCGGTTGAAGAGGGCGGCAAGGAGGTGCTGCGCGGCGACAACTACTTAGACGAAATCAGCATATATAACAGGTCAAGCGTAAGCTACAAAAAAGCGTCAACCGGTGTCAACTGCCTTGCGGCCTTCTGCGAGGATTTCAGCGGCAGCCAAGTGAAGATAGCTTCAAGCCTCAAACTCGAGAACCATCCGTTTGCCGTAACCGAAATTGCCGACGATGGATTTGCAGGCAAGTCTGCCGTCAACTATCTCGAAATCCCCGCCTCGGTGACGCGCGTGGGTGCTCGCGCCTTTAGCGGCACCAGCCTCACCACCATATACAACCGCAGCGCAGTGCCCCAGACGGTGGGCGAGAACGCATTTGCTGGCGTTGACAAGAGCGCATGCCACCTCTACGTGCCCCAGGGCAGCGTGGAGGCCTACAAGACCGCTCCCGAGTGGAAAGATTTCATCATCAATCCCGAGTTCACAGGCGTTGACCAGAACGTGGCCGCCAAGGCCGTGGCCGCAGTGGACTACATCAGCCCCTCGGGCGTGAAGAGCGCGCAGCCGCAGCCAGGCGTCAACATCGTGGTCACCACCTACACCGACGGCAGCCGCACCGTGAGCAAGCAGCTGCACTAAGCCGCCAGACGACAAACATCGAGGGCAACAAGCCCAGAATGACTAAACGACAATAGAGACAAATAGGAGACAAATTGTGAGGGTCAAAGCACAGCCCCCGCAGTTTGTCTCTCTTTGTCTCTATTGTTGTCCAAAGTCCCCAAACTGCATGCCAAGGGAAAGAAACGACAATAGAGACCATTATAGACAATATGCGCGCCACAGCAGTTTGTCTCTCTTTGTCTCTATTGTCGTCTAAAAGCCACAAAGCTGCTCGAAAACGGCAGGCATTGGGGCAGCGAAAAAAGGGCGCAAAGGGAATCCCCCCTTGCGCCCGAATCGCTTTTACACCAAAACTCACAGCTTCCCTTAAACCGTGAGTATTTCTTTCTCTTTGGCGGCGAAGAGCTCGTCGATTTGCTTCAGGAACTTGTCGTGCAGCTTCTGCACCTTTGCCTCGGCATCCTTCTCAACGTCTTCGGCCATGCCTTCTTTCACAGCCTTCTTAAGGCCCTCAATGGCCTCGCGGCGCGCATTGCGCACGCTCACCTTGGCCTTCTCGGCCTCGGCCTTCGACTCCTTCACCAGCTGCTTGCGGCGGTCTTCGGTGAGGGGCGGAATGCACAGGCGTATCACCTCGCCATTGTTTTCGGGCATGATGCCAATGTTGGAGTCGATGATTGCCTTTTCAATCACCTTAAACATGCCCTTTTCCCAGGGAGCGATGACGATGGTGCGGGCATCGGGGGTGCTGACGTTGGCCACGTTGCTGATGGCCATTTTGCTGCCATAATACTCCACACGCACGCCGTCGAGGATTTTCACATTGGCGCGACCGGCGCGGATGTGCGCCAGTGCCTCGTCGAGATAACCAACAGCCTCGCTCATCTTTTTCTCGGCAGGCTGCAAATAATGATTGACATCGTTCATATAGAAAATTCTGTGTTGTTAGGAATAATACTTTTTCTTATGCTTTCACTTATTTAACGCTACGAAAATACGAAAATTAAGCTACCGCCGCAAAATTTTGGCCATAATTCTGCACAAAAGCCGCCGAGGTCAGCTAAAAGTGAGCACCGAGCAGCGGTCGGGGGCTATGAGGGCGGCCGCATCCATCAGCTGCTGCGGCGTGACGGCGGTGATGCGCTCCACCGTTTCGGCATACGTGCCCACACGGCCGCGGTATAGCAGCGACTTGCCCGCGTTCACCACGCTGGTCTCGGGGTTGTCGCTGGCCACCAGCAGCTGGCCGCAATACTGCTTTTTGGCAGCGTCGAGCCGGCGCGCGCTCATGGGCTCGGAGGCCAGCTGCAGCAGTGTGCGCTCCACCAGGCGCAGACTGCGCGCGGTGTGGCTCTCGTCGCAGCCGAAATACACCTCAAAGAGGCCGCTGTCGGTGAACGACGATATGCCCGACTCCACCGTGTAGACGTAGCCGCGGCGCTCGCGCAGCTGCACGTTGAGCAGCGAGTTCATGCCGGGGCCGCCCACAATGTTGTTGAGCAGCGACAGGGCAAAGCGACGGTCGTCGTGCATGCCCGGCAGGCGCGCGCCAATCACGGTGTGGGTCTGGTGGCTGCCCACCGCCACCGTGCGGCGCTGCGGGGCCACAGGCGGCGGCGCGATGCGCCCGTGGCGGTCGAGGGTGTGGTGGAAGTGGCCGAAGTGCCGGGCCGCTACGGCAAACGCCTTGTCGGGCGTCATGCGCCCCATTGAGAAGAACACCATGTTGGCCGGCACATACAGCCGCTTCACATAGCTGCTGCAGTCGGCGCCGGTGATGCGGCCAAGGTCGGCCTCGGTTCCCAGTATGTTGTGCCCCAGCCCGCTGCCGGCAAACGCCATGTCTTCGAAGTCGTCATATATGGCGTCGCTCGGCGAGTCGCGGTAGGAGTCAATCTCCTCAAGCACCACGCCGCGCTCGCGGTCGAGTTCGGCCTCGGGAAACACCGAGCAGCCCACCAAGTCGGCAATCAGTTGCACGGCGCGGCCGTAGTGCGCGTCGGGGAACACGGCATACAGCGTGGTGTCCTCCTTTGTGGTGTAGGCGTTGAGCTCGCCGCCCACCGCCTCCATGCGGTTGAGTATGTGCCAGGCCTTGCGGTGGGTGGTGCCCTTGAATATGGTGTGCTCCACAAAGTGCGCCAGGCCCAGGCGGCCCGGGGCGTCGTCGCGGCTGCCCGCCCCGGCCACTATTCCGCACCATGCCACGGGGCTTTGGCTGGCCACATGCACCAGCCTTAGCCCGTTGGGCAGGGTGTGGGTGGTGGCGTTGTCAAATATTTCCTTTCTTGTCATGTTCAATTAATCTGTTTTTTAAAGTTCCTTGCCATGCGGCAGGTAGCGGACGCATTACATTCTCACGTCGAAGTGCAGAATGGCCTGCACAAACATCAGGTCGCGTATGTCGGCGCGGGCCACCTCCATGTCGTCGTAGGCGGCGTTTTCGCTGTGCAGCGTCACCATCTCGGGGTCGGCGTTGCGGCGCACATACTTCACCATGCGGTAGTCGTCGAGCATCACCACATATATCTGGCCCCAGAATATCTGGCGGGTGTTGGTGAGCTCGCGCACGGCAATGTAGTCGCCGTTGCGAATCACGGGACTCATGCTGTCGCCGCTCACGCGCACTATGCGGCAGTCTCGGCTCACCACATCGGGCAGGTTCACCGAGCCCACTATCTGCTCGTCGGCAAACATCTGCGCCCGCGGCATGGTGCCGGCGGTCACGTCGATGTCATACACGGGTGTGCCCGCGCTGGGGGTGTGCAGCTGCTCGCTGGTCACCTCAAGGCTCTGCGGAGTCTGCGGCTGCTTGGCAAACGGCAGGTCGGTGCCGCTTTCAAGCCACTGCTTCGACACGCCCATGTTCACCACTATGCGGTTCACGAGCGACTCGCTCACCGGCAGGCGCCCGTTGAGGTATTTCGACAGGTTGGACGCATTGACGCCAATCTTGTCGGCAAATTCATTTTGACGGTAGTTGAGGTTGCGAATCAAATACTTGATGCGCCCCACGATTTCATTTTCGGCCATAATTGAATGCTTAATTTGTGCTTCGTTAGTATTGACATTGCAAAATTACCACAAAGTTGGCAAAACCGCAAGCCGCAGCGGCCGCCGATTTTGGCAAAACATGTGCAATAAATTTGCCCAAAGGCATTGCCACTGCATTTATTTTGCTACCTTTGCAAGGTGGCGGCCCACGGCCATGATGCGGCCACAGGCCCCACACTGCATTATTTTTAAAAACAACCCACTTAAAGACTGTACTGATATTACAACTATGAAGCTATTAAAGACTACACTCCTCACACTTGCCTGCGCGGCCTGCTTCACCACCGCCCAGGCCGTGACGGCTTGCGCCGCACAAAGCGAAAGCAAGTGCGCCGCCGCCAAATGCGAAAGCCAAAACGCACCCGTGGTGGTGGGCGCGGCCCGCACCAGTGAATATCTGCCCCTGTTCAAGGGCAAGCGCGTGGCGCTGCTCAGCAACCAGACAGGCATCGTGGGCGGCAAGCACGTGCTCGACCTGATGCTGGAAAACGGCGTGAAGGTGGTGACCATATTCTCGCCCGAGCACGGATTCCGCGGCAAGGCCGACGCCGGCGAGAAGGTGGGCAACAGTGTGGACGAGCCCACTGGCATACCCATTGCCTCGCTCTACGACGGCAAGTCGCCCATGCCCAGCAAGGAGACTATGAGCAAGATTGATGTGGTGGTGGTCGACCTGCAGGATGTGGGTCTGCGCTTCTACACCTACTACATAACTATGATTCACATGATGGAGGCCTGCGCGCGCGACGGCAAGCAGGTGGTGGTGTTCGACCGCCCCAACCCCAACATCATGTATGTCGACGGCCCCATACTCGACATGAAGTTTAAGTCGGGAGTGGGCGCGCTGCCCATACCCATTGTGTATGGCATGACCATGGGCGAACTTGCCCAGATGGCCAACGGCGAGGGCTGGCTCGAAGGCGGCAAAAAGGCGCAGCTCACCGTGGTGCCGTGCGAAAACTACACCCGCCACACGCGCTACCAGCTGCCCATTGCGCCGTCGCCCAACCTGCCCAACATGATTTCGGTGTACCTTTACCCCTCCACTTGCTTCTTCGAGGGCACGCCCGTGAGTCTGGGCCGCGGCACTCTGGCCCCATTCCAGGTGTATGGCCACCCCGACATGAAGGCCGGCCACCAGTTCACCTTCACTCCGCGCAGCATTCCGGGCGCCAAGACTCCGCCGCAACTCGACAAGCTGTGCTATGGCACCGACCTGCGCAACCTGTGCGCCGACAGCATAATTGCCAAGGGCATCGACCTGACGTATGTGATCGACGCCTACCGCACGCTCAACATTGGCGACAAGTTCTTCACCCGCTTCTTCGATCTGCTGGCTGGCAACGACACTATGCGCCAAATGATTATGGCCGGCAAGAGCGCGGCCGAAATCAAGGCTTCGTGGCAGGCCGACGTGGCCAAGTTTAAGCAGCAGCGCAAGCCGTATCTTATTTATAAGGATTAAAGTTTAAGGTTTAAGGTTGAAAGATTACGGTTGAAAGTTTATGGCATTTTGGGCCCTTCGGCTCTCTCACTGAATATTAACTAACGAAAAAATACTGATTTAGCAAAAAATGACTCCCTGGATTGTATTGGCCACCATTGTTGGCTACTTTATTCTTCTGTTTTTGGTGTCGTGGATTGCCTCCCGTGGCAGCGACAACGCCAGTTTCTTCAACGGCAACCGCCAGGCGCCGTGGTTCATCGTGGCCATTGCCATGCTGGGCGCGCCCATTTCGGGTGTCACCTTCATCTCGGTGCCGGGCATGGTGGTGGCCAAGGGCTTCAGCTATCTGCAAATGGTGCTGGGCTTCGTGGTGGGCTACTTTGTGATTGCCTACGTGCTGATCCCCCTGTTCTACAAGCGCAATCTGGTGTCGATCTACGGCTACCTGGAGCAGCGCTTCGGCGCAGGCACCCACAAGAGCGGCGCGTGGTTCTTCTTCATCAGCAAAATGCTGGGCGCGGCAGTGCGCTTCTATGTGGTGTGCGTCACCCTACAGTTGCTGGTGTTCGGCCCGCTGGGCGTGCCGTTCATCATCAATGTGGTGGCCACCATCGCCCTCATCTTCCTCTACACGCTGCAGGGCGGCGTGAAGACGGTGATCTGGACCGACACCCTAAAGAGCTTCTGCCTGGTGATGTCGGTGGTGCTGTGCATCTACTTCATAGCCAAGGGCCTTGGCTATGACTTCGGCGGCATGGTGAAGGCCGTGGCCGGCGACGAAACTTCGCGCATGTTCTTCTTCGACAATCCCAAGGAGGGCACCTACTTCTGGAAGCAGTTCATAGCGGGCGTGTTTATGGTGATTGCCACCACGGGCCTCGACCAAGACCTGATGCAGCGCAGCCTGGCCTGCAAAAACGCCAAGGAGTCGCAAAAGAACCTCATTGTGAGCGGCATCACGCAGTTCTTCGTCATCGCCCTGTTCCTGATTCTGGGCACGCTGCTGGTGCTCTACACCAAGGCCAACGGCATGCAGCTGCCCGAAAAGAGCGACGAGCTCTTTGGCATGGTGGCCGCCGACAGCAAGATGCCTATCATCGTGGGCATCCTGTTCATTCTGGGCCTCATCGCCGCAGCCTACTCGGCAGCCGGCTCGGCCCTGACGTCGCTCACCACCTCGTTTACAGTCGACATCCTTGAGGCCGACCGCAAAGAGGGCGACGCAGCGCTGGCACGCACGCGCAAGCTGGTGCACGTGTCCATGGCCATAGGCATGGGCGTGGTGATATACGTGTTCTACCTCATCAGCAACAGCGACGCCATCAGCGCCGTCTACACCCTGGCCAGCTACACCTACGGTCCCATTCTGGGCCTCTTCGCCTTTGGCATGATGTGCAAGCGCGCCGTGCGCGACCGCCTGGTGCCCGTGGTGTGCATCGCAGCCCCGGTCATCAGCTTCTTTGTGCAGCAGTGGCTGGCAAGCGCGTTTGGCTACACTCTGGGCTTTGAGCTGCTGCTGCTCAACGCCGTGCTCACCATGGCCGGCCTCGCAGCCCTCACCACAGGCAAGAAGGTGGCCAACCAGTAAGCAACTCCATTCACAAGGCAGACACTATGGCACGCAACCTCATCAGCAAATATGTGTGGATCATCGACACCATAAAGCGCTACAAGCGCATCACGCGCGAGGAGCTGAACCGCCTGTGGCTCAACTCAAGCATTAGCGACGGCGAGCCCATGGCGCGGCGCACGTTCTACAACTACCGCAACGGCATTGCCGACACCTTCAGCATCGACATAGTGTGCGACAAGTCGACCTACGAGTACTACATCAGCCAAGACGACAGCGAAAGCAACAAGCAGCTGCAGGAGTGGCTGCTCAACTCAATGTCGATAAGCGGCGTGCTCAGCGGCTCGCACGACATGTCCGACCGCATTCTGCTCGAAGATGTGCCATCGAGCCGCGGCAACCTGCCCGTGGTGATCGACGCCATGCGCCAAAACAAGCGCATCACATTCAGCTACCGCAACTACAGCCGCGTCAACCTGAGCCACGGAGTGGAGGTGAACCCGTATTTCGTGAAGATATTCGACCAGCGCTGGTATGTGATAGGGCTCAACGTGGCCGACGGGCGCATAAAGACGTATTCGCTCGACCGCATCAGCGACCTCGGCATCACAGCCCACACATTCGCCATGCCGGCCGGCTTCAGCCCGCGCGACTTTTTTGATGACTGCTTCGGCATCACCACCAACCACGATGAGCCCAAGGAGATAGCCATCAAAGCCGACGTGACGCAGGCCAAATATCTGCGCGGACTGCCGCTGCACCACTCGCAGCACGAGGAACTGCACGACACCTACTCGATATTCACCTACCGCATGCGCAACACCTACGACCTGATGCAGAAACTGCTGTCACTGGGCCCCTCGATTGAAGTGCTGCGGCCCAAAGAGATGCGCGTGCAGCTGGCCGACAACCTGCGCCGCGCCCTCGCCCACTACGACCACTGACCGCAAAGCAAACATAGGGAAGGCTGGCCCGCGCCAATGCGCGCAGGCCAGCCTTCCTTGTAACATTTCTACCGCCAAACCTTACTTGACGGGCACTTCGCCATACTTATTGGGCTGATCTTCGCCCTTGGTGCAAAGGAGCACCAAATTATAGATGGGAATGAGGATGAACCAGCCGCAACGGCCAGTGTCGTGCATTCGCCTGATGCCTGCCGCAATCATTGGAATACAGAGGACCAGCGAAATAATTGACGACACAATGCCAGTGCCCAAAAGGCCATCGAGAAATCCCACGGCATAGCTGACAATCATGCAGGCAAGATAAAACCACCAATACTCAGAACGGGTAGCACGTCCCGTAAAAGTAACAAACTTAGAAAGGCAAGTTTCCACAGATTCAAAAAAAGTCATAGTGTCTTAAAATTTAGATTATTAATGATATTTGCGGTGCGTCCCGCCACAAGCAGGAATCGCACCGCAAATATAACCAAATTTTTCTGCGCCACAAGCATTTAGTGCTGTAAAAACATCACTATGCTGAGGGGAGGGCGACGATGGTGCGCAGTATGCCCAGGGCTTCGTCCACTGTAGTCACTTTACTGATGAGGATGGAGTTGCGGCCGTTCACCTCGCGGAACTGGCAGCGACTGGTTTGCGTCTGCACATATTGCAGTATGCGGCCGAACGCGCGCGAGCGGTAGTAGGCCACATTTTCCTTGCCCACAAAGTAGATGTACATGCGGCCCTGCTTCAGCGCAATCTTCTCGATGCCCAGCGTGCAGGCCAGGCGGCGCAGCGGCACTATGCGAATCAGCTCGCGGCCCATCTCGGGAATCTCGCCGAAGCGGTCGCGCAGGCGGCCCTCAAACTCACGCACCTGGTCGTCGGTGGTCATGGCGTCGAGTTCGCGGTAGAGCGATATGCGCTCGCTCTCCTGCGGCACATAGTCGGCCGGGAACATCAGCTCCAGGTCGGTGTCGATGGTGCAGTCGGTCACATATTCGGGTTCGGTGCCGTCGAGCTGCTTCTCATCGTCGGCCTGCTGCTTGAACGTGTCGGCAAACTCGCCCGTCTTCAGCTCGAGCACGGCCTCCTTTAGTATCTTCTGGTAGGTTTCATAGCCAAGGTCGGCAATGAAGCCGCTCTGCTCCGCGCCCAGCAGATTGCCGGCGCCGCGTATGTCGAGGTCCTGCATGGCAATGTGTATGCCCGAGCCGAGGTCGCTGAAGCTCTCGATGGCCTGCAGGCGGCGGCGCGCCACGGGCGTGAGCGGATTGCCCGGCGGCACAAACAGGTAGCAGAACGCCTTGCGGCTCGAGCGGCCCACGCGGCCGCGCAGCTGGTGCAGGTCGCTGAGGCCGTAGTTCTGCGCATTGTTGATGATGATGGTGTTCACATTGGGCATATCGATGCCGCTCTCGATAATGGTGGTGGCCAGCAGCACGTCGTAGTCGTGGTTGGAGAAGTCGATGATGCGCTTCTCCAGTTCCTCGGGCGGCATCTGGCCGTGGCCCACCACCACGCGGGCGTCGGGCACCACGCGCTTTATCATGGCCTCGAGCGACGGCAGCTGGTCGATGCGGTTGTTGACGAAAAACACCTGTCCGTTGCGCGACAGCTCGAAGTTGATGGCCTCGGCCACCACCTCGTCGTCGAGCGTGCTGATGGAGGTGAGTATGGGGTAGCGGTTGGCCGGCGGCGTGGTGATGGCGCTAAGGTCGCGCGCGCCCATCAGCGAAAACTGCAGGGTGCGCGGAATGGGCGTGGCCGACATGGTGAGCGTGTCCACATTCACCTTAAGCTGCTTCAGCTTCTCTTTCACGCTCACGCCAAACTTCTGCTCCTCGTCGATCACCAGCAGTCCCAGGTCGTGAAACTTCACCGTCTTGCCTATGAGCTTGTGGGTGCCTATCACTATGTCCACCTTGCCCTCGGCCAGATTGGCCAGCAGCTGCTTCACCTCCTTGGGCTTGCGGGCGCGGGTAAGATAGTCCACCTTCACGGGAAAGTCCTTGAGGCGCTCCTTGAAGGTGTTGTAGTGCTGGAAGGCGAGCACGGTGGTGGGCACCAGCACGGCCGTCTGCTTGCCGTCGGTGGCAGCCTTGAAGGCGGCGCGAATGGCTATCTCGGTCTTGCCGAAGCCCACATCGCCGCATATCAGACGGTCCATGGGCTTTGGCTTTTCCATATCGGCCTTCACGGCCTGCGTGGCCTTCAGCTGGTCGGGGGTGTCCTCGTAGATAAACGACGCCTCCAGCTCGTGCTGCAGGTAGCCGTCGGGCGGATAGGCGTGGCCCTTTTCGCTGCCGCGTTGGGCATAGAGCTTTATCAGGTCGCGGGCGATGTCTTTCAACTTGCTCTTGGTGCGGCTCTTCAGCTTGTTCCACGCGCCCGAGCCGAGTTTGCTCAGGCGGGGCTCAATGCCCTCCTTGCCGCGGTATTTCGACAACTTGTGCAGGGCGTGGATCGACACGAATATTATGTCGCCGTTGAGGTAGGTGAGCTTTATCATCTCCTGGCGCGTGCCGTTGATGGAGGTGCGCACCAGGCCGCCAAACTTGCCAATGCCGTGGTCCTCGTGCACTATGTAGTCGCCCACCTCGATTTGGTTGAGTTCCTTGAGCGATAGTGCAAGCTTGCCCGAGCGGGCCTTGTCGCTCTTGAGGTTGTACTTGTGGAAGCGGTCGAATATCTGATGGTCGGTGAACACGCACAGTTTCAGGTCGTCATCCACAAAGCCCTCGTGTACGGTGCGCAGCACGGGCGTGAACGAGATCTGGTCGCCGCGGTCGTCGAATATGGCGCGCAGACGGTCGATTTGCCGCGCGCTGTCGCTGAGAATCGCTATGCGGTAGCCGCGCGCCATGAAGTCGGTGAACGACGCGCTTATCAGGTCAAAATTCTTGTGATATATGCCCTGGGGCGAGCAGTGCAGCCTCAGGCGGGCGTCGCAGCGCTGCGCGCTCTCGCCGTTGTGCAGGTCGATGCGCCGCATTGCGGCAAGCGAGCAGTTGAAGGCGTCAAAGTCGACCACCTTGCTCATGGCATCAATGTCGGTTTCGCCGGCAATCACCGCGCTGGCCGACATCTGCTCCTCGCCCACGGCCTTCACGCGCTGCAGCAGCCAGCCAGCATCGCGGCACACCACCACGGTGTCGGCCCCGGCAAACTCGAGCAGCGAGGTGCCAGCCGCCGCGTCGCTGTCGGCGCTGCCCACCAGGCTCACCGACGTCTCTTGGGCCTCGCTGAGCTGGGTCTCCACATTAAAGGTGCGAATGCTTTCTATGTCGTCGCCGAAAAAGTCGATGCGGTAGGGAAGCTCGTTGCTGTAGGAATACACGTCGAGTATCGAGCCGCGCACGGCAAACTGCCCCGGCTCGTACACATAGTCGACCTCGGTGAATCCCAGCTCGCGCAGCCGGGCTGCCGTGGCGGTGAGGTCGGCCGTGCCGCCGGCCTTGAGGCTCAGCGTGCTGGCCTCCACGCTTGCACGGTCGGCCACCTTCTCGGCCAGGGCCTCGGGATAGCTCACCACCCACTGCAGGTCGGGGTTGCTGTGCCACTGGTCGAGCACCTCGGTGCGCAGTATGGCCTGCGGCGGGTCGGCCTGGCCATACTTGATGTCGCGCTTGTAGCCCGATGGGAATATGAGCACGTGCTGCTCGCCGTTGATTTGGCGCAGGTCGTTGTAGACGTATCCGGCCTCATCGAGGTCGTTGGCCACCACCAGATAGGGGCCCGAAAGCCGCGGCAGGCGCGAGATGAGCATCGCTGCCGCCGAGCCGGCAAGACCGTCAACGCACATCAGCCGGTTGGCCGGGTTGGCCAGCATCGCGGCCACGGCCTTGGCGCGCGACTTGGAGTTGAACAAGTCGCACAGCTCGCCTATGGGCATCTCTTTTTCAGATTTCGTTAGCATGCGTGATATTAAGCAAAAAGTGTGGCGCTGCTACTGCTTCACGTTGAGTATGCGGGCATACTCGCCGGGCTTGGCAAGCATGGCGGCGGCCTTGTCGAGGGCCTCGTCAGACTTCAGCCCGTATTCTATGGGGCCGCGCTGGTAGTAGTAGCGCTTGAGTATTTCGTCGGCAATGAGCGAGCTCAGCTCCTTGCGGTTCACGTCAAGGTCGTGGTTGAGGTCGTGCTTCAGCAGCTTTTCGAGCTTGGCAAACACGGCCGCGGTCGAGTCGTTGATGTATCCCTCGGCCTTGGCCACCTTCTTCAGGTTGGCCACGCCGTCTTCACACACCTTGTCGTAGTTAAACTTCTTGGGGTCGATGAAGCGCTTGAACTCGGCAAACAGCGAGTCGGTGACCTCGAAATCGGCTGCGGCCGGAATCGACTTGTGCTGCGCAGCATAGCGCGAGGCGAAGTCGAAGGCCCAATTGTCGCGCACCACATTATACACCAGGCGGTTCACCTCGGGATACGACACCTTGATGTCGGGCGTGATGCCGCCGCCGTCGCGCACCTTGCGGCCGTGGGCCGTATTGAACACGTGGGTCAGGCTGTCGGGCACCTTCTGAAATGTGCCGTCGGCATTGCGGCGGCTGTAGTCAATCTCCTGAATGAGACGCCCGCTGGGAATGTAGTATTTGGCAATGGTCACCTTCAGCAGCCCGTCAAACGGCAGCTGGCGCGTGGTCTGCACCAGTCCCTTGCCAAACGAGCGCGCGCCTATTATCACCGCGCGGTCGAGGTCTTGCAGCGACCCCGCCGTGATTTCGCTGGCCGAGGCCGAACCGCCGTCGGTGAACACCACCAGCGGCATCTTGGGCATAATGGGTTCCTCGGTGGTCTTGTAGGTCTTCTCGTTCTGCTTCAGGCGGCCCTTCTGCTTCAGCACCTCGGTGCCCTTGGGCACAAAGTAGCCCACTATCTGCACCGCGCTCTCAAGCAGGCCGCCGCCGTTGCCGCGCAAGTCAAGCGCCACGCACTTCACCTGCGGATTCTTCTTGAAGTCGAGCAGAGCCTCCTTCACGGCGTCGGCCGAGCGCTCGTTGAACGTGTTGAGCACTATGTAGCCAATGTTGCCGCGCACCACGCCATAATATGGCACGGGGTTCACTTTGATTTTCTCACGCACTATGTTGAACGTCTTCACGCTGTCGGCCCCCACAAAGGGGCGCACTACCATTACGCTCAGGCTGGTGTTGGCCTGGCCCTTGAGGGTTTCGCTCACCTTGTCCTGGCTCCACTTGGTGGCGTCCTTGCCGTCGATTTTCACAATGCGGTCGCCCGCCTTGAGGCCGGCGCGGGCCGCCGGACTGCCCTCGTAGGGCTCGGAAATGCACACGCGCTTCTGCTTGTCCTGCATTATATACGAGCCTATGCCGCCATATTCGCCCGTCGACATCACCGTAATCTCGTCCTGCTTCTTGGCAGGGTAATACTCGGTGTAGGGGTCAATGTCATCGAGCATGGCGTTGATGGCCGTCTCAATTGACTTTTGCGGGTTGAGGGTGTCGACGTAGAAAGTGTTCAGTTCCTTATACAAACTGTTGAATATGTCGAGGTTGCGCACAATGGCGGCATCGTCGCCGCGCTTGGGGCCGCCAAGGGCCATGGGCGCAGCCATGGCGGCCACCGCAGCCGCCACGGCAAGTTGCTTAAAAGTCTTGTTCATCTAATTTCATTTTGGTGCGAAAATAATACTAATAGCCGACATAGCACCACTTACGCACGCTAAAAAAGTGAAAACACCGATTTTTTAGAACATTTTTGGCCAAAATATTGCATATATCAAAATATCACGTTACTTTTGCAACGCATTTCCCGAAAAGGTTGCGGGAGACGGCAGAAAAAAATGCTTCAATAGCTCAGTTGGTTAGAGCACATGACTGTTAATCATGGGGTCGTTGGTTCAAGTCCATCTTGAAGCGCAAATAATAAGACAAAACAAATACACAACCTTGCTTCAATAGCTCAGTTGGTTAGAGCACATGACTGTTAATCATGGGGTCGTTGGTTCAAGTCCATCTTGAAGCGCCAAAAGTCCTGCAGGCCACGCCCGCAGGACTTTTTCTTTCACCCCACCCCACTGTTTTTCAACGACAACAGAAATCGTTTGTTTACACGAAACAGTGGGGACGTGGGCGCAGTAGAAATTTAGTGGGGAAGATATGATGTAAAGTGTGGAAGATTTCAGA
>CAVKDU010000042.1:0-25454 GCA_963655175.1 Wujia chipingensis
CATGACCTACAAGCAGGAGCAGTATCTCGTGGAGCAGAAAAAACAGCAGCAATAACAAGACAGTAGAGATTAAATCACAATGCCTCGCCGGCCACACAACCGGCCTGCAAGGCAGCCTTTTGATAAATTAATTCACTTATAATTCAATTTAAACTACACTTATGAACAAACAGTTTGTAAAAATTGGCATCTTGGGTCTCGCGGCCGCATTTGCCATGACCTCGTGCTCTGATGAACAGCAGTTCACAGACTACAACAAACAAGCAAAGGACATTGACGTGCAGGTTCTGAATCCCGAGCTTGCCAAGGTGCGCGACTACGTGCCCCTGTATGCAGTAATCGCCCACCGAGGCAGCACCTACTGGACTCCCGAGGAGACAGAGGCTTCGTGGCGCTGGGCCCGTGAAATGGGCGCCGACTATCTGGAGTCGGACCTCCAGGCCACCAAGGACGGCGTGGTGCTTTCGCTCCACGACGACAACCTGAAGCGCACCACCAACATCCAAAGCACCTTCAGCGACCAGGTGCCCAACATCCGCAAGGCATTCTACCGCTCGCTCACCTACGAAGACGGCACTCCCTGCAACTTCTCGGAAGAAGACATCGAAACCCAGTATAACAACGATCTGGGCAACTATTACAGCTACTATCCCCGTAACTACTACTATGCCGAGCTGCTTATGCTCGATGCCGGCAGCTGGTTTAACGACGACACCCCCGAGCTGGCCCGCAGCAAGTTTGCCTCGACCAACGACCCCCTGAAGGAGACTCAGGACGCATGGCGCACCGACCCCCATGCACAGGTTAGCTACAGCAACGGCCTCTACATCAGCGCACTTGCCGACCAAATCGCCTATGCCGAGGGCAAGAAGCTGAACCGCGACGCCAAGGGCCGCCGCATCCTGCCCTACCACGTGAAGAACTCACTCAAGGGCAAGAGCCTGCTCGAGATTTGCGGCACCGCTCCCTCGACCACAGTCGAGGGCAAGACCTACGAGGCTCAGAGCCGCTACATGGACTTCCTCGTCTACGACTTCTCTAACGCTTACGTCAACGACCCCAGCGACACTGGCAACCGCCCCGGCATCTACATCGAGTTCAAAGAGAGCTGGGCACAGCCCAAGGACATGGAGGCTCGCGTATACCAAGAGCTCGACAAGTGGGGCTGGAACATCATCACCAAGCCCTCTACCGACACCGAGTTCTACCGCAACGGCAAGGTGAACGTGGGTAACACCAACGGTAAGGTGATTCTGCAAACGTTCTCGTTCGACGCAGTTGAGCGCGCATATCAGGTGTACAAGGGCCGCATCCCCATGTGCTACCTGCTGTGGACAGGCACTCCCGCCTATGCCACCGACATCGCCTACGACACCCCCACCGGCGTGGCCGACTTCATCAAGTATATGCAAGACCGCGGCTGCCACATCATTGGCCCGGCCATCTCTGGCGCGCCCAACAACTATCCTGAAATGAACTGCCCGTGGCAGGCCTACATGGTGCGCCGCGCAGGCATGATCAACCACCCCTACTCGTTCGACTCTCAGGCCCAGATCACCAAATACATGGGCTACTGGAACTACGGCTTTACCACCGAGTTCGACGACCTCATGAAGCTCACCATCCCCAAGACAAGCGTGAGCACATTCCCCGGCGAGAGCGCAACATGGCCCATCTACATGGACGGCTGCTTCACCAACCACAGCGAGATGAACCTGCAGTATATGCTCGACAACGGCATGCGCTGCAACGCCAAGCTGCCCAACCCCTTCCATCCCGGCACCTACTACGACAACAGCCAGGCTCCCTCTACTGTGCCCGACGCTCAGGAGACTCTCAAGCACATTGGCTACTAATTATCGGACATAAATGTAGAAGGAAAGAGAGAGAACAACTTTCAAATACAATATTAAATCAGATTTCAAACAAAAATGAAAAATAGCAAATATATACTGATGTCGGCACTGGCAGCCATGACCCTCTCGGCCACTGCACAGGATTTCGACAACGACCCCACCTTGAACATCGAGAACAAGGAGAATAAGGTTAAGTTCACAGTGGGCGCCCGCTTCATGGCCGACGCCGCACTCTACAACACCGAGTTCACCCCGCTGCACAGCGGCGCCACCATCAGCGACGCGCGCATCCGCACCAGCATGGCCTACGGCCAGAACTGGTACTTCTATGCCGACTTCGGCTTCGGCGGCGGCAAATTCTCGCAGAAGAACATCTTCCTGCAGTATTCAGCCAAGGACGGCAACGACGCCACCCACGCAGTGAAGGTGGGCTACTACAACGACCCTGCCGGCACAATGGCCGCTCAGACGTCGCTCGGCGCCTACCACTTCATCTCGCGTCCGGGCATGGCCACCTCGCTGGGCGAGGGCCGCGAGCTGGGTGCCACCTACAAGTATTCGTCCGACAACGTGTTCCTGTATCAGGGCGTGTTCTCTGAGTGCGCCTACAACCGCATCGACGCCGGCTACAACGGCCTCACCCTCAGCGGCCGCTGGCTCTATCGCCAGGCCAGCGAGGCCAACAACGCCTTCCACGTGGGTGTGAGCGCACGCTACAGCAAGCTGGGCGGCGGCGAGGAATACACCACCAAGGGCGCCACAGTGCTCAAGAAGACTCTGTCGCTGAGCCAGCCCCTGGAGACCTACGTTGACCAGAACAACAAGTTCTCGAGCTGCGTGATGCCGTGGGCCAACGAGGTGATCGACCTCGGCGCCGAGGCTCTCTTCGTTAACCCCGACTTCTTCATCCGCGCTGAATACAAGCACAAGATTGTGACCAAGCACCGCGACTCTTACCGCATCTTCATCGCCCAGCAGGACAACATCGACGGCTGGGGCGATCCCGATGTGTGGGAGAACGCCAACAAGATCCGCACCAACCACTTCAACGGCGCATACGTTGAAGCCGGCTACAAGATCTTCGGCAAAGACTACACCTACAACAAGCACGACGCTGTGCTCAACGGCCTCAACGGCAAGTCGCTCGAAATCGTGGGCCGATTCAACTTCACTGGCCTCAACGACCTCACCAAGGGCGAATACTACTCGGCTGGCCGCGACCAGTACTATGCCGAGGGCTATATGGTCGACTGGCCTGCAACAGGCGCAACCAGCGTGGGCGGTGGCGACATCTATTCGACCACTGTGGGCCTCAACTACGCGTTCAACAAATATGCGCAGGTGATGCTCAACTACACTTGGCACCACATCAACATCGACCGTCTGCCCCACGACAAGAACGTTCACTCAGTTCAAGCCCGTGTGCAGTTCACATTCTAAGATCGATACACAAGCAGTAGTTTCATAATAAATGCAGTAAATTCCTTACCATTTATGTAACAAGGAATCCAGTAATTTTTATTAGTTAATGGTTGGCAGGGCCTCGCAGCGATTTGCGGGGCCCTGTTTTTGTTGCTTTTTTCAGCCGCACTCCACAGCGCGTGGCGGCAAAATTGCGTGGCGTTTGCTAAGAAAATAATGGATTGTTAAGGCTGGAATAAGTCGCTCAGCCTTAGCTTCGTGACAATAGCCCTGTGATCTGACAATTGGTCGGGCAGAGTGGTTGTGCTGAAGTGGGGCTTGAACGGCTGCAAGGGAGCGTAGACAAACAGATAGTCAATCTTTCTATCAGGGCTCCATGCAGGGAAAGTCGGCTCGCATCCGGAAATGTCGGTCATTGCCGCATGGAATTTCTGAGAGCACAAGTCCTGTGGATAGGCGTTGAAATCGCCTCCGATAATGGTGGGCATGGCGGCCCCTTTAATCTTGTTTATGATGAAGTCGGCCTGCAGGCCTCTTGTGTCGGCGCTTTTCACATCAAGATGTGTGCAGGCAAAAGATATTTCCCGATTTCCGTCAAGTTCAAATTCTCCTAATAATAGCACACGTTGCTCCGTTTGCTTTGGGTTTGGAAGCTGGAAGCATTCCATCTTTTTGCATGGGTAGCGCGACAGAATCGCAATGCCGTAATATCCGCCGGCAAAATTGAGTGTCTTGCCGAAATATCCGAACATATTGGTCCTTGCAGCCAATGCCGACACGATGTTCGTCCCATTCATTTTTTTTGCATTGGCACGTCTTGTCATGACGTCCACCTCCTGCAGTGCTACAAAGTCGGGGTGGAGACTGTTGATGAAATCCGCAAGAGAGTCGATAGTTGTCAGGCTGCCGGCGCGTATGTTGTAGGTCATCACAACCAGCCCTTTGTCGTCGGCGTTAGCTTGAAAGCCTACTGCCGCCATGAGCAAAATGCTTAAAATCAATAAATTCTTAATAGTTTTCATTTTAGTGGAGTGATATAATCATTCAATTTGTTGTGGCGGAATACGACTTGCCTGCCATTGAAGTAGCCAATATACGAAAAATTATCTGGATCGGAGACGAGTGGGCTCAGAAACCATGTGTATATTCCTTCCCAATGTGTGGTTTCGCCGTGTTTTACAATGCGATCCCCAATGAGCTTGTGGTACGACTTGCTCCACGAGTTGCCGATAAACACCACGTCGTCGTCGCTTATGAGGTGATGGTCGCCCAGTCCGGCGTCGGTCAAAAACGCTGCGGCATAGCAAACATTCGATTTTTCGATGAATTGGCGAAAGCGCGGAGCCGATTTACGGGTGAACCTGTCGACACTGTCCACAGGAGTCCATCTGGAATATTCACCTCCCGGAGTCAGAATTTCTGTTTCTCCAACCATCATCGACTGCATTCCATAGTAGCGGGCAACCGCCAGAGGCTGGCGGTTGAGGTAGTGGTGTGTGGCCGACACTTGGATGCTGTTGCCGCAAATTGTGTAAGTGACGGATTCGGTGCAGAACTTTTGGCTTGAATCCGACGGGTTCAGCAGTGTGTTGCCCACGCACACCGTCACGCATTGCGCTTCACCCGAGAAATCCGACGTTATTCGGCGATTGTCAACATATATTGAAATGCTGTCGGTGTAAGCCGATGGCTTCCCGGAGGCAAGCAGATGATTGCCTCCGGTCCATCCGGCTCCGTCGATTAAAAACGGTCCGATATTGTCGCTCGTTGCTTCATTGACCACGGTGGTGTCGACAAGCACACGGCTGAATGTGTACAGATGGTTGGCCATGCATCGGCTGAACTCATAGCTGATTGTGTGCCGGCCCTCCAACGGTGACTCGATGCGAAGCAATTCCCCTGCCAAAGCCACGTGGACAGTGGCTTTGGCAGGGAAAATAAATGCCGGCGACAAAACTAAAGTAGAGAGCGCCGATTTCAATGCTTTAAACATAAAATTCGATACTGTCATCATTTAATAGTCAACTTGCTGTTGTGCCGCCTGTCGACAATTATTTTAGCCAATTCGTCCATTATCGCTTGGTTTTTGGCGTTTGCATTGGCGGCCATGTCAATCAGTCCACGGCTGCCGGTGTAGTAGGCAATGGCCGATGTGGCAAACACGTGGTGGCGGCGGAATGCATTGATGTAGGCCTGCATGCGGCCATATGATGAATCCTTTGAGCCGTAAAGAGCTTTCGAGTCGCATTCAAATTCCATAGCCATTCCAAGGTTTATGGCCTCATCGCAGGCATCGTCAAGGCGAGAGTCAGGAATTTTCTTGTCGAAGAAATGGTTGGGCTGATAGTATGCAATGTCGAACCCCAGTTCCTTCCAGCGGTCGTAGCCCCTTGCCCTGTAGTATGGAATCCAGATGAATTCAAGCCCCTTGGCGTGCACGGCAGGAGCAATGTGCTTCACCAGGTCTTTTGTGTGGCAGATGTCTTCGTCCACCCAATAGAGACCTGATAATTCCAGATTTTTGTATCCGGCTTTGGCGAAACGCTCCACCAATTCGTTGATAAACCAGATGGCGGCTGCTGAACGGTCGCCATAGTTGTCGAAAATCAAAGTGCGGTTGCCAAGTTTGCCCCAATCGGTCTGCCCGGCGATAGGGGTTGGGATGGTCAGCACTATTTTATGCTTGAATCCGGGGGCGCCGATGGAATCGATTTGCCGGCCGATGCATTTGTCAAGGGCATCGAGTGATTTGCCTTTTTCAAACAGGCGGTCAAGATACCATTCCCATTCCTGCTTGCGGGCGTTCTTTGCACCATATTGAGGAACGAAAGTGTGTCCCATTCCATCATTGAAGTCAAGGAACAGAAACCCGTCGAACAGCCAGTCCCGATGTCCGTCGGCGAATTTGTGGGTCACGTAGGGCAGGAACTGATCGGCGGTCCAGTCGATTCGCTTTGCCCCGCCTTGATAGATCAAGGCCAGGTCGCGGATCCCGTTTTTAGGGTATTCCTGAATCGTGTCGCATTTCATCACATCTACGGGCTTTACTGGAGCAAGAATATTTTCAACTTTCCATTCGAGGGCCTTCCCGACGTTGAATCGCGAAGAGCTTAATGTTGAGGCCGGATCGGCTGAATTCCGCAACTGCACTGTGTAGGTGCCCTTGTCCGTGCGCCAGGCTGACGACTGCTCGTCAAACGAGGCGATGTCTCTTGCGCTGAACGTCAACTTCACGGTTTCGCCTTCTCCTGGCGAAAGCAGCTTGGTCTTGGCAAATGCCTTGAGCTCAGCTTCCGGCCTGGTGATGGAGTCGGTTGCTTGATTTGACTTTACGTAGAGCTGAACCACTTCGCGGCCTGAAACACTTCCTGTGTTTCTCACATTCACGCTCACCGTCCATTTGTTCCCGGTTTTTTTGACATTTGGCTTGGAGTAGGCGAAATTCGTGTAGCTTAGGCCATAGCCGAAAGGAAACGACACGCGGCGGTGCGATGTGGAGAAATATCGGTAGCCCACCCAGATGTCTTCCTCATAGTTGGTGTAGTCGAAGTTGCGTCCCTCGGTCTGGCCAACGTATGGATAGTTGTTGGCCGAAGGGATGTCGGCATACTTCATCGGAAATGTCATTGGCAGCCTTCCGGAAGGATTCACTTTGCCTGAAACCACGTCGGCAACGGCGTTGCCGCATTCCTGACCAGGGAACCAAGCCATGAGGATGCCATCAGCATTCCATTTCCAAGACTCCGTCTCTATCACTCCGCAGGCGTTGAGAATCACAACCATTTTTTTGCCTTGCTTGCGGCATTCGGCACCCACTTTGTTGATCAGAGCCGTTTCTTCGGCAGTGAGGTTGAAGTCGTTTTCAACGGTTCTGTCGGAAGTCTCGCCTGAGCCGCGTCCAATGACAACGACAGCAATGTCGCTCTTGCCGATTTCTTCCGCCACGAGGGCCTCGTGGCCTGTGATGTCCATTTCCGGCGACACCGTGCGGTGGTATGAAATCTTCTGCCAATCTGGGCAGTCGGGGAATTTGTCGTCGAGCACGGTTCTGAAATCATTGTATTTACGGTAGATTTCAGCCACTCGGCTGTCTATGCTGAAGCCAGCGTTTTCAAGACCGGTGGAGATGTCGATGACGTATGGCTTGTTGACGTTTGACGAGCCTGTGCCGCCAGCTATCGACTTATATGCGGTGGCTCCGAATAGCGCGATTTTTGAACCGGCTTTCAAGGGCAGCGCATTATTGTCGTTCTTTAGGAGTACCATTGACTCTGATGCAATCTTTCTTGATGCCGCTGCATTGTCGGCAAGCGCCGGGGTGGTGAAGTGCCAACCCTTGGCTGTGATTGACTTCGCCACAACGCGCAGCACGTCTTTCACGCAGGCATCAATGGCGTCAGCCGAAACTTTCCCAGTGTTGACGGCATCGATGATTTCTTGCACTATTTCTTCATCGCCGGGCATTATCAGGCCGCAGCGTGCATTCAGCAGGTCGGCTGTCGGGCGGCGCACGGTCCAGTCGGTGAGCATCAGTCCGTTGAATCCCCACTCGTTGCGGAGCAGCCTTATCATTAAGTCTTTGTTCGTTTGGGTGAATTGCCCGGCTATTTTGTTGTATGATCCCATCACAGTCCATGGGTGGGCTTCCTTCACGCATATTTCGAATGCCCTGAGATAGATTTCGCGGAGGGCACGCTGAGAAATTCTTGCATCATTGAATTTTTTGCCGGTTTGCTGGTTGTTAGCCACGAAATGCTTGAGACTCGTGCCAATACCGCATTCTTGTATGGCCCTGATGATGGCGGCGGCCATTTTGCCCGTGAGCAACGGGTCTTCTGAAAAATATTCAAAGTTGCGTCCGCAAAGCGGGTTGCGCATAATGTTGATGCCGGGAGTCAATACGATGTCGACACCATAAGCCTTAGCTTCGTCGGCCATGCATCGGCCCTGCCAGTCGGCGGCATTTACGTCCCATGTGGCAGCGAGAGCCGTTGTCGAAGGGAAACAAGTGCAGAAAGTGCGCAGATTTCCCGAAGAACCGGATGCTGCTGATGATGTGGTAATGGGAATGCCTTGGCTGTCGTATTGAATCGAGACTTTTTCCGACGGTATGGGGTTTATCCTGACGCCCACCGGACCGTCAGCCAGATTTATGGAAGGAATGCCCAATGATGCAATTTCATAAGTCCATCCGGCGGCGCCAGCAACAAGATGGCTTATATTGTCGTTTTTGCCATCGGTCCCTACGAGAATTCTTGCCTTCTGCTCCAAGGTCATTTTGGAGACAATCGCATCGATGTCGTTCTCTGTGATGAGTTCTGCGGCATTCAGAAAGGCACACAATGCGGCAATTGTCAATAAAGACACTGAGAGGAAACGTTTTGTCATATCAATGGGGAATTAAAAAATAAATGAAATGGGATAGGCGCCCCAAAAGATGCGCCTGTCCCATGTGATTGGTTATAGAATATTCGTGCTACTTAACGATGACCTTAGTCGCCTTGCCATTGACGTTGACAATGTAGAGGCCTGCATCGCAGTTGATAGTGCCGCTGCCCGTTGCAACCAGAGCGCCAGAAACTGTATAGACACTGGCAACGCCTCCGCCTTTTACTACAATTTTGCCATTGGCACCGTAAACGATTGCATCGTTTTCTGCTTCAACACCTTCTACCGCAGAGTTGTCGATTGTAAGCTCATATTTTGCGATGTATGCGTTGGGAACGTACTCGTAGATGTAAACGGAATTTTCTGTCGCAGGCTCCACTGTGAGGTGGCATCCATAGAAAGCGTTGTTTTTAAACAAAACGTCGGAACCGTCTTCCTTGGTTTCCGCATATTTTGTTGCGATGCGCACATTCTTGTCCGACTCTTCGTTTGCAGGAGTGTCCTTCACTTTCAGCGATGCCACAGTAAAGCCGTCGGCATTGTTTGAACCAGAAGGATAGACGATGTATTTCTTGCCGTTGAGTTCGAAAAGCTCGAATCCTGAACAGCCGTTGTGGCTTGGTGTCACATAGAAGCCGGTGGGAACCCAGTTGTCGTCCTCGTCGAGCGTAAGGCGGTAGATGGAGTTTCCGTTTCCAGAGGTGGTGTTTGTGTTCTTTACATGGGGCGAAAGCAGTGCTATTGATTCTTCTTCGAACGTATAGGCGCATATGGTGTGGGTGGTGGTGAATGTGCCGTCTACTTTGATAGCCGCGTTCTGCACGAAGTTGTAGGGATAGGTGTCACCAACAACTTGTGAGCCGTTCTTAATGGGCACTTCAATAAAGTTGGGCTGCCACATTGTGCCCATAAATAGGGTTCCGCCATTTTCCGACATCACATTGCCGGCAACGTGTCCCCAAAAGTCGGCACGTCCGCCAGGAATGCCTGCGATTTCAAAATCTTTTACTTCGCCTGTAGTAGAGATGATTCTCACACCTTTATTTACATTGTAATTGGTGTTGAACTCGCCAGTGCGTACAATGATGTTGCCAGCGTCGTCGCGTGTGATGTTTGTGCCTTTGCCCGACTCCAGCTCACCGATTTTGCCTGTCTCGTTCCAGATTTCGATTTTCTGGGTGTCCTTGTTCTGAAGGTAGAATTTGCCGTTGACGGCAACGCCTTGGCGTGCAGAAGTGTGCAATGGAGCGACATCGGTGTTCATCCATAAACATTTAAGATTGTGATCCATTGATGACTTTGCTGTTGCTGACGGCGCATAAACTGCCATGCCGGCAATCAAAGTTGCGCCAAAAAGTAAATTTCTTTTCATTGTTGTTCGTTTTTTTAATAGTTATAAAATAGTTATTTGATAGTTAATTTACGAGTTTCTTTATCTGTTGCTATGAAATACAGCCCAGATGGCAAACCAGATGTAGGCATGACGATTGTTCCGGCCTCGCATTTCACGGCTTTCAGGCATACGCCCTGGCAATTTATCAACCGAATGCTTGAATCGTAGGGAATGGTTATTTTCACACCCTCCCCGGGTTCTGCCGTCACGCTCATTTTGCCGCCGCCGTCGGGCACGAGTATGGCGCTGGAGTTGCCGGTGACTGTAATGCGGATTTTGGCAGTACAGCCGTTGTGGCTTGCCTCAACCTGGTAGACGCCTGCCTGGCTGAAAGTAAATGAGCCGTTCTCAATGCCCACATTGCTGTCGGGGTAGCATGAGAAGGAGCAGCCTGCCAGATTGGCATCGATGAGATACCCCTCGTTGTTGTATCCGTAGACTGTTGGCTTATAGGCAGTGCCTGCGGCAATAGTCTTGGCATAGTCGGCAAATGCGATTGACGCCACATCTGTGTCATCAGTCTTCGGCGCAGCCACAAACCATCCGTTCCTGACTTTCCGGAGCTGTCCGTCGCTTGGGCGGTTGAACACTCCAATTGCTTGGGAATAAATGGTCGACGAGCCGCCCCCATCGAAGTTGATGGCCGTTTGGCAGCCGGCATTCTGCATCATGCTTGCAAGCTCTTTCGACGTGATGCCGTCGGACACCCCGGCATTGACCTTGTCGCCGTCCACCACCATCATAACCATTTTCGTGCCGGTCTTGTCGATTCCTACGGCGGTGCGGGGACGTCGGTAAGACAGGTGGTCGAGCACTTTGTCGGTGTTGAGAATGCTGCCGTCTTGCAGAATCATTGGGCATCCGCCGCTCATCTCCTGAATTTGGTCAATGGTCTTGCCATTGAGCGAAAATGTGGGGGTTATATCGATGGTGTCGCCAACCTTCAGCTTTTTCAAGGGGTCCATATACCATGACGCATTTGCCGACAGCACGATTCCTTTTTCAGGAATTGACATGTTGCCGACACCCGATTGTGGCACAGCTGTGACTTTGTACCGCGAGGTGCCGTAGGCCGACAGTCCGCCGTCGAGGCTCACAGCCGCCACTTCTACACCATTGGCCGATGTGCCGGTTGATGCTCCGTATTTGTCGGTGAAAATCACAAAATCGTTTGACTCTCGCGGAGTGTTGACGCTCTTTGCCGACATTTGCCCGGTGGCAGTTGACACCAGTTTGAATGTCGGGTAGAACTGTCCGAAGCTGAGGCGCTTTTCGCTGTCGCACCCAACGGAATACCATCCGGTTGCAGTCCTGACGGTCTTATAAATTTCAGAATCTACAATAGTGGTGCCGATAGGGCCGTTGCCTGAAAACAAGTCGGAATTCACGCCGGCGAAGTAATCATAATTTTTGTCCCCATTATTGTCAACCATCTGAGGAATGGTCTGGTTCGTTTTCAAATCATTGTTTCCGCAGATAGTCTTTATCCGCACAAGCGGGTTGCTGAGGTCGGTGGTCGTGAAAAACACTCGTTGCCTGTGGTCGCCAGCCAGGTCAAGTATCGTTATGGATGTGCCCGGCCCGAGTTGGCAATGCTTCACGGTGTCCACAGCCAGCTCTTTGCCCATCACAGTCCATGTTGTGGCCGGATGTGCATAGGCTGCTTGGATTGAAGCCAATAATATTACAAACGCTATCGATTTCATGCTCACAGGTTTATTCTTTTACCAGATATTGGGTCGAGTGTAAGTTCTTGTCCGTTTGGCAAAACCACATGGTGTGGTTTGCTGTCGCTGTTGACCACATACATCACACGCTTTCCTTTGGGGCTTTCCCACAATGCGCCTTTCACAACATTGTCTTTGCCGAAAGTGGGCACGTCAACGATAGGATTGTCGCCAGAGGGGATTATTTCCTGAACGTAGCGGCCGCCGATAAACACGTCGTGCTGCTTTTTGCGCAATTCCGTCAGATTGCGTAGAAATTCAGCCTCATATTCTGCTTTGTCGTTGACCCACAGCAGCCGGGGATCAACCCATCCGAGCTGAGAACCGTAGAGGAAGCACTGCATGTTCTGATAGCGGAATTCTCCTTGCGTCACGTCGGTGTAGGGAGAATATGTGTAAGCGCACGTCAGCACACGGTCGGAGTAGATCAGGGGATATAGCGGCACAATCTTGCATTTGGGGTTGTGCGGCGTGTTGACTGTCAGCAATATGTCGAAGCACGGAATGTAGCATTCGGCATTTTCTTCAGAAAACACTATGTTCCCCTTCTTCAGATGGTTTGCGCGCAGCTCATCCATAATGTCCTTGTATGACTCATACCAGAATTCTCCGCCGCCTTTGGGGTGGCTGTGGTTCTTGGCATAGCATGGATATGGGGCTGCCGCTGCAACTTGGTCGATGTAGAGCCCGTTGGTCTGCAGCTCATTCTGAATGCGGTCGGCAAGCTCGAGAATCACGCCTTTCCATATTGGTGACGATGGGCAGGTGACTGAGTTGGGCACAATTGAAGTGGGGTAGACCTCCGTATACAAGGCCCCGTCGGCACGCCGGCATGAAGCATCTTTCCCGTTGCGGAGCGTATAGCTCTCTGTTCCCGGATCCCAAAGTCTGCCGTTGATGTAGGGCATCACTTGGCAGCCTTTGTCTCTGACCATGCGCACTATGGACTTGAACTCGGGCTTTGCCGGGAAATAGTCGGGATAGTGCGAGTCATAGCTGTGGTTGTGCCAAAAATACCAATGGAAACTGATGTCGTTGCCGAAGTAGTCGATGGCTTTGTTGACGGCTGCAACAGTGGTGTCGCCAAGATATTTGGCACGCATCCACAGGTCTTTTTCCACAAGCCATTTGGGAATGTTGCGCTCTTTCAGCGTCTTGCTTCCCCATGGAGTTGACAATGCGAATGGGCGGTACCACTTCACTGCGGCGTCGCTCCAGTTGCCTGATGTGGCTCCGGTCACCGTCTGCCATGGAATGCTGAACCGGTGTGATGCCACGTTGGTCCATCCGTGTGATGCCACAACCTCAGTGCAGAAGCTCACGGCCCCATCCTTTTCCTTTATGCGCATCATCTTGCCGCAGGCGCTGCGGTCCTCGGGCGAATAATAGAATGTGCCGTTTTGTGAGGAGAGCATAACCATCTGCATCGAGGCGTTCCACGATGGATAGTTGGCCTCGTAGTTGCCGTTCTCTTCCAGAGCATACTCGTTGCCCCATCCGCCGGGAGTGATCACCGAGCCTTTGCCAGGCGACTTGATGGCAATGCTGGGGAACACGAAATCGGTCACAACCCAGTTGCCCGGCACTTCGGCCGACAGATTCCACTGCACAAGGTCGGAATTGTTGCCAAGCGTGACTCTCATTTCCACAGGGTAGTTCCCGCCATCATATTTAAGGCGGGTGTGCCACGTGAAGACAATTGTCTTTGCCGTGTCGCAGTCTTCCTCCCGCCAGCCACGGTAGATGGCGTAGCGGGGGTCGATGGCGGGAGTCTCGCCTTGCTCACCCAGATATGTCAGGCACCATGGCTGCTTGTTGTCGCCTGCTTTCACCATTTCCACACCGTGATGCTTCATCGACACGATGTCGAAAGTGCCTTTGCCGGTGAATGCCATCTCCACATTGTCGTTGGCGATGGTCACCGTAGTGGCATTCTGCGTCACCGTTGTCTTGGCAAAGGCAGGCAGTACCTGAAGAGTTGATGCAATTATTGCTGTTATGACTTTGTGTGTCATAGTCTCTATTCTTGATTAATAATCAGGGTTTGTCAGGTTCGGGTCGCGGTCGGTCTCCACACGCGGGATAGGCCACCACATGAACTTAGGATCCCAGAATCTGTTTTTGTCGCGCACGCGGAGTTTCTCTTTGTATGCCTCATACGATGGAATGTCGTTGAGGTCGGCGCGGCTGGATGTCTTGAAGTTGGGAATATCCGTATCCGAGAGTCCTTCGTATTTGATTGCCGGCAATGGCTGCCCGTATGACGGCTGGCCGTTCAGCAGGTCGCCGATGCCCCATCTGCGCACATCTACAAACAAAAGGCCCTCCAATGCGAGCTCAACCTTGCGCTCGCGTCTCACCAACTGGCGCATTTTATCTTGATTGCCAATTCTGTCGGCCGAAACGTCAGGCATTCCGGCTCTGTTGCGCACGGCGTTGATTGCTGAGTAGACTGATTCGTCAAGCTCGCCGAGCTCGATTTTGGCCTCAGCATAGTTCAGAAGGATCTCGGCATAGCGCATAAGTATGAGGTTGGACGATGAACTCATCAGCGGCTCCGTAGTCTCATTGGCATACTTGCGCCACACGTAGCCCACACCGCAGTTCACGAGCGACGGGCTTGTGCCGGTCACATCTACGTTGTTGGAAGTGTACCACTTGTTGCGGCGAGGGTAGAATTTTGTCTTTGAGTCGTAGATGTTGATGATGCACTTCAGCGGGTTGCTGCCGTCGGTGTTTGTGTAGTTTACGGTGTCTAAGTGTCCGGCAAGAGTGGCTTCAAAGCGAGGGTCACGGTTCTTTGTCGGGTGCTTGGGGTCGTAGAGCGGTGACTCGTCGATGCGCTTGCCGTCGATGCACTCATAGGTGTCGACGATAAGGCTGCTCGGGAAGCGTACCGACGAGCCGTAGTTGCGTGAAGAGTGCCCGTAGCCCACGGTATGGAGCTTTTTGGTGCCGGAGGTGGAGTACATCAGCTCCCAAAGGCATTCGTCACGAACATCGCTTTTTGCCTGGCCTGTCAGGTTGAACAGGTCGTCGAACTTATTTGCGAGGTGGCGCTTGCCAATCACTTTCGATGCCGCTTCGGCGGCTTGGCGGAAGTAGTCCTGCCCCTTATCGTCTACATTGAAGCTGCCGGCAAAAAGGCAGATTCTCGAAATCAGGCCATAGGCAACGGCTTTGTCTACACGGCCGCGTTCAGAGGCTGTCCATGGCAAAGCCTCGGCAGCGTCGTTGAGGTCTTTTGTCAGGAATTCAATTATTTCTCCTTTAGGTGTCCTTCCGGCCTTGTACTGCTCAATGGTCACAGGCTCAGTGAAGAAAGGCACATCGCCGAATGCTGACATCAGGTTGTAGTAGGCATACGCCCTCAGCACACGGGCTTCGGCGAAGTATTGCTTGGATTTGTCCGACATTTGTCCGATTGCATTCTCTGCACCTGCGATTACTGAGTTGGCTCTGGCAATTATGCCGTATTCTCCCGACCAGAACGCCTGGATTTTGCCATTGTCGGGGTTGAGTGAGCCTCCGGCGCCGATCGATCTGTTCTCGTCCTGCTCAAGGCCATAGGCGGTGTAGTGGTCGAGGACGATGCATGCCGGTACCGACCAGTTCATGTCGAAATACAATTTCTGATAAACGCCGGTCACGCCTTCTTTCAGGCCCTGCTCCGATTTGTAGAAGCCGCGGTTGTCGTAGGCAGGATTCTCTTTGTCGAGAAAGTCAGAGCATCCGGCAAGTGCTATCGTTGCTGCTACGAGAATATATTTTGATATTGTCTTTATCATTGCTTTTGATGTTTTTAGAATTCAACGTTTAGTCCGAAAGCGAATGTCTTGTTAAGCGGGTACAGGCTTGCGCCTGAGCCGATGCTGCTTTCAGGGTCGAAACCTTCATAGAAGTTGTTCTTGATTGTAAACAGGTTTTGCACGCTGGCATACACACGAAGTTTCGAGATGTTGGCCTTGCGTGTGATTGCAGAAGGAACCGTATAGCCGACCACCAAGTTCTTCAGACGGCAGTAGGCTCCGCTCTTCACCCAGAACGATGAAATCATGTTGTTCGGGTTTGAAGCATTCGGGTCTTCAAGCAAACGGGGGAACTTGGCGTTCTGGTTCTCCTCTGTCCAGTAGTCGAGCTGATACTTGTAGATGGTGTAGTTGCCGCACAAAGCGCGTGCGCCGGCACCTGCGTAGTACACGTCTTTCTTGCCTACACCCTGGAAGAATGCCGAGAAATCGATGCCCTTCCACTGCAGGCCAAGGGTGAGTCCGAACTCATAGCGTGGAGTGGGGTTGCCTATGATTGTGCGGTCGTAGCTGTCGATTTTGCCGTCGGGCACGCCGTCGGGGCCGGAGATGTCTTTGTATTTGATGTCACCGGGAGCCACGTTGGCTTTGTTGCCGCCGTACACTGGCGATGCTTCGATTTCTTCGCGCGAGGTGAAGAATCCGTCGGCCACATAGCCATACCAGGAGCCGTAGGGCTTGCCCTCTGTTGTCAGTCGTGTGCCGCTTTTGTATTCATTGCCGTAGAGGTTTGTCACCTTGTTCTTGACGTCGGAGATGTTGCCCTTTATGTAGTAGTCAACGTTGCCGATTCTGTCTTGCCATGCAATCGAGAATTCCCAGCCGTTGTTTCTCATCGAGCCAGCGTTTTCCCACGGTGATGTCATTGACACGAACAATGGCACGGGGAACTGCTGAAGCATATTGTTGATGTTGCGCACGTAGTAGTCGAAGCTTCCGCTCAGTCGGTTGCCAAGGAATGCGTAGTCGATGCCGACATCGAACTGGTGGGATTTTTCCCAAGTGATGTTTGGGTTGGCGAGCACGGTCTGTGCCACGCCCGGCGAAAATTCTTTGTCAAACCAGTATCCGTAGGCCGGTGAGCTTCCGATTGCCGCTGAGTAGGGATAGTAGCTGTTGATCGACTGGTTGCCCAGTGTGCCGTATGACACTCTCAGCTTGAAGTTGCCCATAACGTCTTTTATGGATTCCCAGAACGGCTCCTGAGAGATTCTCCAGCCTGCTGAAACTGAGGGGAAGAAGCCCCAGCGCTGGCTGCCGATGAATCGCGACGTGCCGTCGTAGCGCCCGTTCACTTCCAGCAGATAGCGGTCGTCGAAAGAGTAGTTGACCCTGAACAGATAGGAGAGCATAGCCCATGAGTTGCGCGCGCTTGAGTTGGTCTGCGTAGTGGCGTCACCGTTGATGAGGTCTTCATAGCCGTCGTAATAGTAATTCTTTCGTCCGGCAATCAGATAGTTGTAATTGAGTTCCTCTGATTGGAAGCCGAGCAATACTTTCAGGCTGTTTTTGCCAAATGTGTTAGCGTATGTGCCCGTAAGGTCATACTGCTTGCGCACACTCTTTGTGCGTTGCTCCGACATTGAAGAGCCGGTGGTGGGGAATGATCCCTTGAACACACCATTCTCGTAAGTGTCGTATGGCTTTGCAAACGCCTTCACCTCACCGTCGTTGCGCTTCCAAGTGTAGGCACCGAAGATCGTGAGCCCCTTGAGGGGCGTGAGGGTGAGCGACGTCTTAATGATGTATTCAGGCGCAACGCTGTTGGATGTGCACCCGCTGCGCACCATGGCAATCGGGTTGGTGCCATTGATGCCGTAGCCGTATGTGCCGTCGGCGTTGATGCCCGACATGATAGGTGTCATAGTCAGGGCTTTGCCGATGATGTTGGTCGGGGAGTCCAATACGGGCGATTTCGCATTGGCTTGGCGCACGCTTGCATCCACACCAAGCTTCATCCACTTGTTGACCTTCATGTCGGTGTTGAGCCTCAGCGATGTGCGCGAGAATTTGTTGTTGTCAATCAAACCGTCTTGAGTGTAGTAGCCGGCGGAAGCATAGACTTTCAAGAACTCGCTGCCACCGCTCACGCCTATTGAATAGTTTTGGATAAGGGCTGAACTTTTAATCACCTCTTTTTTCCAGTCGGTGTCGTAATAGTTTGTCTGGTCGACGCCTCCGTTCTTGTAAATTTCGATTATGTCGGTGTACAGGGGCTGCTGCATGGCGTTTTGGCGCGCTGCGTCCACGGCTTGCATATATTCGATTGCCGATGTGGGCTCGGGCAAGGTGGTCGGGGTGTTGATTCCGACGTATCCGTTGAAAGTCACGGTGGGCTTGCCTTCTGCTCCACGCTTGGTGGTGACGAGAATCACACCGTTTGACGCGCGCGATCCGTAGATCGATGCCGAAGCTGCGTCTTTCAGCACTGATATCGACTCGATGCTGTTGAGGTCAATGCGGTTGAAGTCGCCTTCCACTCCGTCGATAAGGATGAGTGGCGAGGTCGATGAGTTGAGTGACCCCAGACCTCTGAGCCGCAGGGCAGCCTGGTCGTTGCCCGGCTGTCCGGACGTCTGCATTGCTGTGAGGCCGGGCACAATGCCTTGAAGAGCGGCGGAGCCATTGGATACGTTGGCTCGCAGAATGTCTTTGCTGCTGATGCTTTGCACTGAGCCTGTGAGGTTGATTTTTTTCTGTGATCCGAATCCCACAACCACAACATCTTCGAGGGCTGTGGCCGACTGATGCATTACAATGTTTTTGTTGAGACCCTTCTTGGCATCAAGAGTAACAGGCTCTGTGCCGACATAAGAGAACTTCAACTTAGTAGGAGAGCTGAGGCTGATTGCGTATCGGCCTTCCGAATCTGTGACATTGAGTGTCTTGCCGTCCTTCCCGGTGATTGTGACACCAATCATGGGCTCGCCTTTGTCGTCCACAACTTTGCCCTGCACTGTGAATGCTTGGGCAAGAGCCGTATGGGAGGCTGTGGCGAATGAGAGAGCCAAAAAAGCGCATAAAAAACTATTTAGTCTCATTTTTTTGGGGTGTAGTTTAGTTTTGTGAAATGATATATTTGTCAGGAAAGTTATAGTGATTTTCGTTTGGAAGCTGCGGCTGTGCCTCAGCTGTCAAACGCTCGTATTCGTGCATTTGCGCAGGCCCCTATCAGTCCCACCTGGTCGCCAAACTGCGAAAGCTCGATTTTGGTGTCTTCGCTGACAAGATTGAGGGAATAGCGCCTGACGAGGGTCTTTATCGGTTGAAGAATGTAGTCTCCTGTCATCGACAAGCTGCCGCCTATCACCACTTTTTCAGGATTGAAAATGTTGATCAGGCCGGCAATCCATCTGCCGAGCACTTGCCCCACCTCCTCAACCAGTTCTATGCATAAGAGGTCTTCGTGGTTGACTGCATCTATGATTTTGTCGAGCGACACGTCGCCCTCGGCCTTGAACTCCTTTGCTATGATTGAATTCTCGCCGGCTTTGAGCCTGGCGATTAGCTTGCGGTGCAGCGCACTGCCCGATGCTTCCGTTTCGAGGCACCCTTTTTTGCCGCAGTGGCACATTATTTCATTGTCGAATGTCACCATATGCCCGAATTCTCCGGCAAATCCAGATTTGCCTCTGTAGATTTTGCCGTCAAGAATCATTCCAATGCCAAGGCCCCATCCAACGTTCACGAAGATCACATTCTTTTCATTCGAGCAGTTGCCGAATGTGAACTCGCCCAGGGTCATCGCTCTTGTGTCGTTCTCGATGCAGGCCGAAATTCCGATTTTTCTTGTCAGCACATCGGCCAGCGATTGCTCCTCGAAATTAAACCGGCTGTAGCTGTAGCCCGATTGAGGGTTGACACGCCCGGAAATGTTCAGGCTTATTTTAATAATGTTGTCTTTGTCGATGCTCAGAGTCGAAATGAAGGTCCTTATAATGTCGCAGAGGCTGTCGAGCCCTTTTTGAGTGTTCTCGAAATTATAAGGGATGTCGGTTTGCTTTTCCACCATGTCGCCGCAAAAGTCAATGAGGCCTATGCTCACCGAGTCGTTGTTAATGTCCACTCCGGCGAAATAGCAAGAGTCGGGGTTGAGCCCGTAGAGCACAGGATGGCGCCCGCCGTTGGTTTCCAGCTTGCCGCGCTCTTTGACGATTCCCATGCTGGAAAATTCCTCCACAAGCTTTGTGATTGTGGGGATGCTGAGCCCAAGGGTTTTCGCCAAGTCGGGAAGTGTGTAAAACCCATTCTTCATAAAGAAGGAAATCACACGCTTCTTCAACGCAGCACTTTTTGTGCCCTCACCTAATTCTTCTATTAATGTGGAAATCATTTTTTCGTATAAAAAGCTAATTATCGATTTTGTTTCTTGGGGCAAAGTAAACCAGAAAAATCCGCATAAACAAATTTTTTAATTAAAATCATTGCAATTAGTAAAATATTTCTATAACACTTTGCTCATATAATAAAAATATTTACCTTTGCGAAACCTGAAACAAATAAATTTAAAAAGAATGCTTGACAGAAGAGCCTTCATAAAAAGCTTGACGGCATTGGGACTTGCAGGGCTGGTCCCCCAGCAGATTATGGCTGGCGGCAGCCGGCCGACGGGCGGTGTGGAACCGCTTGCCGGCAGAGGCAATGCGTTAAGAATCACGGGAACATTCCTGGATGAGATTTCTCACGACATCCCTCATCAGAATTGGGGCGAAAAAGAGTGGGACGCTGATTTCCGCTATATGAAATCAATCGGAATCGACACTGTGGTGATGATCCGCAGCGGCTACCGCAAATTCATAACATATCCGTCGGCCTATCTTATCGCTAAAGGGTGCTACAGGCCGTCGGTCGATTTTCTCGACATGTTTCTGCGCCTGTCGGACCGCTATGGAATGAAGTTCTATTTCGGCCTGTATGACTCCGGCGTATATTGGGACACCGGCGACATGACAATGGAGATGGAGCATAACCGCTTTGTGGTCGACGAGGTGTGGAAAAACTATGGCTCGAAGCATAAAAGTTTTGGAGGCTGGTATGTCAGCACCGAAATCTCAAGAAAGACCAAGGGCGCCGTGGCTGCGTTTCACACGCTTGGCAAGCAGTGCAAGGACGTGTCGGGAGGATTGCCTACGTTCATCTCTCCGTGGATCGACGGCAAAAAGGCGGTGATGGCCGCGTCGTCAAGTCTGACAAAGGCGGCCAGCGTTTCGGTGGAAGAGCATGAGCGGGAGTGGAATGAGATTTTTGCGGGCATACATGATGTGATCGACGCATGTGCCTTTCAGGACGGGCATATCGATTACGACGAGCTCGATGCTTTCTTTGAGGTCAACAAGAAGCTTGCCGACCGGTATGGCATAAAATGCTGGACAAATGCGGAGACATTCGACAGGGACATGCCAATAAAATTCCTTCCGATAAAATTCGAGAAGCTGCGCATGAAGCTTGAGGCGGCTAAGCGGGCAGGGTTCGACAAGGCCATAACCTTTGAATTCTCGCATTTCATGAGCCCTCAATCAGCATATCTGCAGGCAGGCCATCTTTTTGACAGGTACTGTGAATATTTCGGCATAGACAATAAACAATAATTTAAAAAATAAAAACAATATGACTGTTGGAAAAGCAAATATGGGCTACGTCTCGTTTATTGCCGTAGTGGCGGCTGTAGGCGGCTTCCTGTTTGGCTACGACACGGCTGTGATTTCCGGGACCATAGATGTCGTGGGGCGTCAATTCTCCCTCGACGCGCTGCAGAAAGGGTGGTACGTTGGCTGTGCATTGGTGGGAAGCATCTTCGGCGTGGCCGTGGCAGGAATGATAGGCGACCGTCTTGGGCGCAAGAAGGCCATGGTCTTGTCGGCGCTGCTGTTCACGGTGTCGGCGGCCGGATGCGCGGTGTCGGCGTCGTTCGGTGAGTTGGTGGCTTATAGAATAGTTGGAGGCGTAGGCATTGGAATGGTGTCGATAATCTCTCCGCTATACATATCAGAGGTGTCGGTGCCCGAGCACAGAGGGCGGCTGGTGTCCCTGTATCAGTTGGCCATAACGGTAGGCTTCCTTGGGGCTTACATCGCCAACTACGCGCTGCTTCAGTTTGAGCACGCGGCAGCCGTTTCGGGAAGCGACCTGGTGGCAACTGTGTTTGGCACAGAGTCGTGGCGCGGAATGCTCGGAATGGAGACGCTGCCAGCGGCTTTGTTCCTTGTCATAATATTCTTTATTCCAGAATCGCCAAGATGGCTCGTGCTTAAAAGGCGTGAGGCCGAGGCTGCCGCAATTGTCGGGAAAATATACCTCAACAAGCAGGATGCGTCGCATGAACTTTCAAGCATTCGCTCGGCTATTGGAAATGAAGAGCGTGTGGAATGGCGCGAGATTTTGCGCCCCGGCGTCATGAAGATGGTTGCTGTAGGAGTGGCGATAGCAATACTTGGCCAGTTTATGGGCGTCAACGCAGTTCTCTACTATGGCCCGTCGATATTCACCGACAGCGGTCTTTCGGGGGGCGACTCCCTGTTCTATCAGGTGCTCGTAGGCTCGGTCAACATGCTTACAACGGTTCTTGCATTGCTCATAATAGATAAAGTGGGGCGTAAAAAGCTCGTGTATTACGGCGTTGGAGGCATGATAGTGTCTCTCGTCCTAATATCCGTCTACTTTGCGTTTGGCGCGTCGCTGGGTCTGTCGCCAGTGTTGCTGCTGGCATTTTTCCTGGCCTACATATTCTGCTGCGCGATTTCGATATGCGTAGTCGTGTGGGTGCTGCTGTCGGAAATGTACCCGACTAAAGTGAGAGGGCTGGCAATGTCGATTGCCGGATTCTCGTTGTGGATAGGCACGTATCTGATAGGGCAGCTCACTCCGTGGCTGCTTTTGCAGCTTACCCCGGCAGGCACCTTCCTGCTGTTTGCTGCGATGTGTGTCCCGTATATCGTTATTGTCCACAAATGTGTGCCGGAGACCAAAGGGCTGAGCCTTGAAGAAATTGAGAGAATTACAGAGAAAAAATCTAACATTAAATCATAGAGTGATGTATAAGAAAGTAAAGGAGCTTGCGAATCTATACAAGTCGGAACTGCTTGGCAATGTGCTGCCATTTTGGATCGACAAGTCGCAGGACAAAGAGTGTGGCGGTTATTTCTCGTGTCTTGACCGTTATGGAAATGTCTATGACACAGATAAGTTCGTGTGGATGCAGGGACGTGAGGTTTGGCTGTTCTCAATGCTCTACAACAAGCTTGAGAAGCGCGATGAGTGGCTTGAATGCGCGGTGAGAGGAGGCGAATTCTTGAAAAAGCACGGGCACGACGGCAAATTCAACTGGTATTTTTCGCTTGACCGGGCCGGCAACCCGCTGGTCGAGCCCTACAACATATTCTCCTACACGTTTGCCACAATCGCTTTCGGGCAGTTGGCGCTTGCCACTGGCAACAAAGAATATGAAGAAATAGCGCGCAACACATTCGACATAATATTGTCGAAAAAGGATAATCCGAAGGGCAAGTGGAACAAACTGCACCCAGGCACACGCGACATGAAGAATTTCGCTTTGCCGATGATTCTCTGCAACGTGGCTTTGGAGATAGAGCATATGATAGAGCCGGCATACCTGAATCAGACCATCGACACTTGCCTGCATGAGGTGCTCGATGTGTTCTACCGCCCGGAACTCGGCTTGGTGGTGGAGAATGTGACGGCCGACAACAAACTGTGCGATTCGTTTGAGGGACGCCACATGAATCCCGGACACGCCATTGAAGCAATGTGGTTCTGCATGGATCTCGGAGAGCGTCTTGGCAGAAAAGACATCATCAACAAGGCTGTCGATATCACCTTGAACATGATCGACTACGGTTGGGACAAGGAATTTGGCGGCATATTCTACTTTATGGACCGCAAAGGCTGCCCCCCGCAAGAGTTGGAATGGGATCAGAAGCTGTGGTGGGTGCATATGGAGACGCTGATTTCCCTGCTGAAAGGTTATCAGCTCACCGACCGCAAGGAATGCTGGCAGTGGTTTGAAAAAGTGCACGACTATGCATGGACGCACTTCAAGGACTCCGACGCTCCTGAATGGTTCGGGTATCTGAACCGCAGGGGCGAGGTGCTGCTGCCTCTCAAGGGCGGAAAATGGAAGGGCTGCTTCCATGTGCCCAGAGGCTTGTATCAGTGTTGGCAGACGCTGGAGAAAATTGCGCAAAACGAATCATCGGCTATTGGCGAATAAAAGTTTCTCATAATGAAAGGAGGGCGCTGGGCATTGCATTGCCGGACGCCCTTATTGGTTTCTGCATGCGGTGCCGGGCACCGCCCTGCGGCTCGCCGCCATTTGCCAATCTGCTTCAAAACTTCCCCCGTTTTCAACTTTTTGTTGTATCTTCGCACTCTGTAAACGTAAGCACACACAGCATAATGATTGTATACAACACCACATTCAGCGTGAGCGGCGACGCTGTGGAGGAGTTCATCGAGTGGATTCGCTCCACCTATGTGCCGCAGGCCATGCAGGGCGGCCGCGTCAGCGCCCCGCAGCTGATGCGCATCATGGCGCAGCAAGAGGGTGGGGTGGGCTACGCCCTGCAGCTCCAGGCCCCCTCGCTGGGCGAGCTGCAGCGCTGGTATCAGGCCACGGGCAAGCAGCTAATGGCCGACCTCACGGCACACTTCGGCCACCGCATAGCCGGATTCTCCACCATGATGGAGCAAATAGAGATAGACCAACGGCCATGAGCAGCACCGATACCGCCGACACCGACACCCGCCCGTCGCCCCAACTGCGCCAGTGGGACCGCATAATCATAGGCATCGACCCGGGCACCAACGTGATGGGCTACGGCCTGCTGGGCATAAAGCGCGGCAAGCCCCACCTCATTGCCATGGGCGTGCTCAAGCTCAGCCGCTACGACGACCACTACATGCGCCTGCACCGCATCTTCGAGCGCGTCACGGGGCTCATCAGGCAGTATCTGCCCGACGAAATGAGCATCGAGGCCCCCTTCTTTGGCAAAAACGTGCAGTCGATGCTCAAGCTGGGCCGCGCCCAGGGCGTGGCCATGGCCGCTGCGCTCAACTTCCAGGTGCCCATCACCGAGTATGAGCCGCGCAAAATCAAGCTGTCGATCACCGGCAACGGCGCCGCCAGCAAGGAGCAGGTGGCCGCCATGCTGCAGCGCGAGCTGGGCTTCGACAAGAGCGAGATGCCCGAGTTCCTCGACGCCACCGACGCCCTTGCCGCCGCCCTGTGCCACCACTACGAGAGCCGCAAGCCCGCCCTGGCGCGCGGCCCCAAGTCGTGGAAAGCCTTCATCGCCGCCCACCCCGACCGCGTGAAGTAATCCCCCCAAAAAACAGTAACCCCAGCAAAACAAAGCAGTAGGGGCGCGGCCTCGTGTTAAAGTTTAAAGTTGAGGGTTTAAAGTTGAAAGAGTGGAGCCGAGGGCGGAACAATCCCAAGGGATTGGATATGTGTAGGCAGGTATGCAGCGGAGGCCTTGGCCGACGCGAAATGCCTGCTCGGCTGCCGCCCAAGCCCACGCATTCCATTAGGAATGCGACCACCGCCCACCGCAATGCTTGAATGCGTGAATTAATTAACTGATTTGCAGTTGGCGGCCGTGGCATACCACACCACTACTGTTTGTGGCATTAAACCTTCAAGAAATAGTCTCTATTGTCGTTAAAATATTTGCCATAAAAACAACTTTTTCTGCACCCCCCTGCCGCTATGGACCACAAAAAAACGGAGGCATTAACATTTATTAACTGGGGGTAAAATTGATGCCTATTTCCATTAATTTTGCACATTATTGCTGTCCGGTAAAAGTTTTTTAGGGCAAAAAGATATGGCTGACTCTTCTCA
>CAVKDU010000043.1:0-24912 GCA_963655175.1 Wujia chipingensis
AAGATAACCAAAAAATGGCTGATTCCTCGTGAGAAGAGTCAGCCATATCTTTTTTTGCCCTAAAAAACTTTTACCAGACAGCAATAATTTGCGTTATGTTTGTCAATCGCAGCAGGAATAAACCCTAATGACCGATTTGGGTTAAAATCCTATTCCAACCTCATACTGCTGCAAAAACCCGCGAAGCGTGTATTTGTCACAGGGCAATATGTCTCCATCAGATTGGGAAAAGTTAACCGAGCGTATACCTCTCGATGCATTTATAGTTGTCTTGAAAGAAGGTCTGAAACATATATAAAACTGGCTTCACGCATGGCAAAAAAGGTTATAAAAAAAGCACCGGGGCGGCGCGATGCGCTGTCACCGATGCGGTGGGTGTGCGGCTGGGCCGCTTTATTTCTTCTTGGTGGTCTTTTTCTTTGTGGTGGTCTTCTTCTTGGAAGTTGTGGTGGTCTTCTTTGAAGTGGTTGTGGTGGTTGTGGCCTTCTTGGGGATGTATTGGGCATACTTCTTCTCTATCTCGGGGATGGCCTTCTTGATGGCGGCGATGCGCTTCTCGTCGCTGGGGTGGGTGCTCATGAATTCAGGCACTTTGGTGGTCGACGAGGCTGCCATCTTCTGCCAGAAGGGGACTGCCACTTCGGGGTTGTAGCCAGCCATCATCATCAGCACCAGGCCCATGTAGTCGGCCTCGCTCTCGTGCTTGCGCGAGAAGGGCAGCACCACTGCGTAGTTGGCGCCGAGGCCATACACCTGCTGGGCCACTTGCTGCACGGCTGCGCTCTTGCCCGATGTGGCCACGCCCAGGGCCTGCGCGCCATACTGGGCCAGTATCTGCTGGCTCATGCGCTCGTTGCTGTGCTTGGCCACGGCGTGGGCCACTTCGTGGCCGAGCACCACGGCCAGCTCGTCGTCGCTGCTCACGAGTTTCATCAGTCCTTCATACACCACGATTTTGCCGCCGGGCATGCACCAGGCGTTCACTTCGTCGCTCTTCACCAGGTGGAACTCCCACGAGAAGTTTTTCACTTCGTCGGCGGCTCCGTTGGCCTTGAGGTAGGTTTCGGTGGCGGCGGCTATCTTCTTGCCCACGCGCTCCACTTGTGCGCTGGGCACTTGCTCGGTCGAGATGGTGGCCGTCTTCATGAATGAGTTGTACTGGGCGAGGCTCGACTGGAGCACTTCGCTGTCGCTGACCAGATTGAGCTGCTTGCGGCCAGTGATGGGCACCGAGCCGCAGCTGGTGAGCAGCATCGCTGCTGCCGCAATTGCTGCAAATAACTGTTTTTTCATTTTTGCTTGTTGATTGTTTTTTTATGATTTATCGTTTCGTTTTCTTAATGGAAAATCAGTGCGTGTCCACCTTGTGGGTGGGCGGCAGGGTGGCGTTGCGCTTGTCCACGGCCTGGGCCACGGTGCGCGCCAGCTGCATGAACGAGGCTCCCGACACGCTGTTTTGCAGCGTCACGGGCACGCCGTCGTCGCCGCCGCGGCATATTCCGGCCACCAGCGGTATCTGCCCCAGCAGCTCCACGCCCAGGCTCTCGGCCAGGTGCTTGCCACCGTCTTTGCCAAATATGAAGTACTTCTCGCTGGGGTGGGCTGCCGGAGTGAACCACGACATGTTTTCCACAATGCCCAGCACGGGCACGCGCACCTGGTCGCCGAGGAACATGCTCACGCCCTTGCGGGCGTCGGCCAGCGCCACCTCTTGCGGCGTGGTCACCACTATGGCGCCGGTTATGGCCAGCGTCTGCACCAGGGTCAGGTGGATGTCGCTGGTGCCCGGCGGCATGTCGATGATGAAGTAGTCGAGGTCGCCCCACTCGGCTTCGCATATCAGCTGCTTGAGGGCGTTGCTGGCCATGGCGCCGCGCCACAGCACGGCTTTGTCCTTGTCGACCACGAAGCCTATCGACAGCAGCTTGACGCCATACTTCTCGGCGGGGATGATGAGGTTTTTGCCGTCGACGGGATGCACATACAGCTGCTCGTCTTCGATGCCAAACATTTTGGGTATCGACGGGCCGAAGATGTCAGCGTCGAGCAGGCCCACCTTGTAGCCCAGCTGGGCCAGCGACACGGCCAGGTTGCTGGCCACCGTCGACTTGCCCACGCCGCCCTTGCCGCTCGACACGCCTATGATGTTTTTCACGCCGGGTAGGGGCTTGTCGGTCTGGGCCGCCTTAGCGGCCTGCTGCGGTGTCTTGACTGCGATGTTGCCCTTGATGTCGACGTCGCTGCCCACGTGGGTGAGGATTGCGGCCTCGGCGGCGCGCACTATCGACTTGATGAACGGGTCGGTGGGTTTGCTGAACTTTATCGAGAAGCTCACCTTGCGGCCCTCGATGCGTATGTCGTCTTCCACCATGCCCATCTCCACGATGTTCTTGCCCGTGCCCGGGTAGCGCACGGTGGCCAGAGCATCGGTGATGAGTTTGGGATATAATGTTGTTTCTGCCATAATTGTCTGTGTGTTTGTGTGTGATTTTGATTACTGCTGCTTGTCGGGGGCGGCGAATATTTGGGGCATCTGAATGAAGCCGCGGTTGTAGCTGCGGTAGGTGTCGTGCTCGATGTCGATGTCGGGCTCTTGCAGCTGTCCCTGCTGCGGCAGGTGGAACTTCAAGTATTTTATGGTGAGGCCGCGGTCAAGCCACTGGCGCTCGTAGTGGGTCTTGATTTCCAGAATGTCATCGGCCATGCCGCTGCCATAGAGGTCATCGGTGTCGACGTCGGCCTTCAGCCCGTTGAGCTTCACCAGCTCGTGGGTGTAGGTGTAGAGGAAGGGGCTGTCGGTCTTTAGGTGTATGATGCCGTCGGGCGCCAGAATCTGGCGGTAGCTGGCCAGGAAGCGCGTGCTGGTGAGCCGCTTGTTGGCGTTCTTCATCTGCGGGTCGGGGAAGGTGATCCATATTTCGGCCACCTCGCCGGGGGCGAAGAAGTGCGTTATCAGCTCGATGGAGGTGCGCAGGAATGCCACGTTGGCAATGTGCTCCTGCTCCACGGTTTTGGCTCCCGTCCACATGCGCGCGCCCTTTATGTCGACGCCTATGTAGTTTTTGTCGGGGAAGCGCTTGCCCAGCCCCACGGCATACTCGCCCTTGCCGCAGCCCAGCTCCAGCACTATGGGGTTGGTGTTGTGAAAGTAGTCGCTGCACCACTTGCCCTTCAGCGGGAAGCCCTGCTCGCGCAGCACGGCATACGGATACTGAAACACGCAGCCAAACGTGTCCATGTCGGCGAATTTCTTCAGTTTGTTTTTACCCATTAATAAGAGTTATATCGTTCTTTTCTTGTTAGTATTCCAAATTTGTGTCAGCGCACCAGCTTGAACGCCTTTTTGGCGCCGCCCTTGAGCGACACCTGCACCAGATAGACGCGGCCCGCATAGGCCTGCGTGTCGATTTCGGCGCGCAATCCGGCCTGGCTCACGGTGCTGAGCACTATGCCCGACGGGGTGAACAGGCTCACCTGCGCCATAGGCTCGGACGAGGTCACCACCAGTGTGGCGCCGCTGAAGCGGGCCTTGACGCTGGCGGCCTGAGCCTCAACGCCGTCGACGCTGAGGGTGGGATTGTCGATTATCTTGAACTCGCGCCACTGCGGGGCGGCCTTGTAGGCGGCCAGCGCCGCGGTGTTGACATACAGCGTCACCTTTTGCGGGTCGACTCCGGCCCACAGGCTGTCGCCGCTCTCGGGCACCGACATGGGCTCGGCCAGCAGCTCGCGCAGAGCCGTCATGCCTGCCATGGCCTTGGTGCCGATTTTCTCAACGGTGCGCGGCACTATGAGGCGCGCCACGCGGTTCCAGCCATACAGGGCATAGCTGCCCACCTCGGTGAGGCCGCGGTTGAGCACTGAGTCGGTGGCCACGGCATTGCTGCCGGCCAGCACGAAGTCGCCGATGCGCGTCACGCTCGACGGCAGCTGCAGCCGCTCGAGGCTGGTGTTGTAGAAAAACGCGCCGTCGCCCACGGCCTCAATGCCGTCGGGCAAATCCACGCTTTGCAGCGGCGTGCAGGCAAACGCCCACTGGCCTATCTCGGTGAGGCCCTTGCAGGCCTTGAAGTCAAACTCCTTGACGCCCGAGCCGGCAAATGCGCTCTGGCCAATGCCGGCAATGGCGCTGCCCTGGGCCACCGTGGGGGCGGTGAGGGCCGTGCAGCCCGCAAACGCCTCGGCGCCTATCTGGCTCACGCCCTGGCCCAAGTTGACCGTGGCAAGGGCGGTGCAGCCCTTGAAGGCCTCGGCGCCCACCTTGCTGCACTGCACCGTGGCGCTTTGCAGCCCTGTGCAGCGGGCAAACGCTCCCTCGCCCATGCGCAGCCCCGCAGGCAGAGCAACGGCGGTGAGGGCCGTGCAGCCGCTGTAGGCATAGCTGCCAATGGAGTCGACCGTGGCGGGCAGGGCCACTTGCTGCAGAGCGGTGCAGCCGGTGAAGGCCGCGTGGCCCACCGTGTGCAGCCCGGCGGGCAGAGCCACCGACTGCAGCCCCATGCCAAAGAATGCCGTGGGCGGAATGGCGTCGGCCTCATAGTCGGCCACCGTGCCAAACACGGGTTTCTCGGCGTTGGAATAAGCCTCAACGCTCACACCGCTCAAGTCGAGCGAAGTGAGCGAGCGCAGCGAGTCGGCAATAAAGCGGAAGTCGCGCGCATCCATTGAGCCCTCAACCTTGAGCGATGAGATGCTGTGGTCAGTAACTGCCGAGGCAAGGTTGCCCGAAGTGGAATTCACGTTTAGGCCCCACGACGCAAAGGCTGTCGTGCAAAGAGCCAGTAGCAATGTCAGATTTCGCATACCGTTTTTTCTATTTAACCTACAAAAATAAGAATAAAATCCGAAACCGCGGCCCTAACCGCCCCAAAATGTTGATTACAACCACCCAAGCCGCCCCACCGACGGTGGCCTCAGTCCCAGCGCCTGCCCCTCCAAACGGCGCAACCGTCGACTATACACGACAATTTCACGCCATTTTTGTCGACTATATTCGATGAAATGCGTATGCACCATCGAACAACATGTGCAAATCTCATGGCAAAGGCCATCACATTAGCGGCTGAATATCGCCATAATCAGTGCTTTATATAGAACGACAATAGAGACAATAGACAGGTATCGCTCTGTAGGCTTAGAATCATATCTGGTTATTATCCCAAGATTTGGCTGGCATGCTCCTTCACCTTTATTTCCTTCGGACCGATGATGCGAGTGATCACGCCATTCTCATCGGCAATGAAGGTGGTGCGGAATACGCCCATGGTCACCCTGCCATACATTTTCTTCTCGCCATACACACCGAGTTCCGAAACCAAGGTCTTCTCTATGTCGCAAATCAGGGGGAAAGGCAAGTTGTTTTTCTCGATGAATTTCTTGTGGCTCTTGGCGTCCTGCGTGCTCACACCTATCACGGCATATCCCTCGGCGAGAAAACGCTCGTAGTTGTCACGCAGGTTGCAAGCCTCGTTGGTGCATCCCGGCGTAGAGTCGCGAGGATAAATGTATAGCACCACCTTTTTGCCGCTCAATTCGGCAAGGGTCCACTCTTTTCCGTTCTGGTCAACGCCAAGAACTTCCGGTAATTTCTGTCCTACTTCCATAATAGTATAAATCGTTAATAGTTTGCGAATTAAACTTTATCGATGAATGCCAGCGCATCGCTCACCGCCCGGTCGAAGGCCGCGTCTTGCCCAGCCACAGTGATAAACAGGTGCACCGCGCCGCCGTATTCTATCCGGCGCGCCTTGGGTCCTATGCGCTGGGCAAGTTCCGCGCCTTGGTCGCGCAAAATGTCTCTTTCGGCTGCCACTATAAGTGTGCGCGGCAGCAGCTGCAGCTCTTGGCTGCTGCACAGCCCAGGACTGACGGCGGCCGACGCCGCATCGGCCTTCGGCGTATAAGCCTTATTGAATGCCTCCATAAGTTCGGCGTCGAGCCCGTAGCCGCTGCCATACCGCTTCCACGACACCGAGCCGTCGGCCATGGCCTTGGTCACAGGGTAGAACAGCAGCAACGACTCCACTTTGCCGCGGCACTGCTGCGACAAAACTGTGGCAAGAGCAAGGTTGCCTCCCGAGCTGTCGCCACCCACAGTGATGCGGCTGGCGTCAATCATCAAGTCGCCGGCACTGCTGGCAATATGATTCACGGCGGCGATGCAGTCGTTAAGTCCATCGGGGAAAGGATGCTCAGGCGCCAATCGGTAGTCGAGCGCAACTACCCTTATCCTGCCCGAAGCGGCCAAAGCGTTGCAAAACCTGCCGCAACTGTTGATGCTGCCAAACGTCCAGCCACCACCGTGCAGATAGAGCAGCGCCGGCAGCCGTCTGTGGGCGCATCCACGGGGCTCGTAGATGCGCATGTTGCTGGCAATCATTCGCGACTCCACATTGGCCGAACACGCCGGAGGGGTGTTGCGCGAATTGCGCACAGCCGCCAGAGCGCTGCCGTCGCCCGCAATAGCCTTGAGCACGGCCGCCGTCTGCACGTGCTGCAGTCCTGGCGGCATGCCTGCAAGAAACGCATCGGCCTCGGCCTTCATCAGCCGCTCATCGCCAGCTGCAGGTTTGCAAAAAGAGTCTATTTGTTGCATCACTCACATCAGTTGTAGCTTGTCGTTACAAAGATAGCCAAAGTCATCGACAATCAACCGCCGCACCAAAGAAAAATAACCCGCAATGCGCCCACATTGACAGTAAATCTTGATTTGCGAATGCCGAAAGATTATCTATGCTTGATTCACAACTACTTAGCGTAGGAAATAAGGCATACCGAGAACGCTGAAATGACAACAATTCTTGTGGATTGGAATGTGCCGAATGCGCAGTGCGAGTTGTCGGGGGTAAGTGTCACACCCACACAGCGCGTGCCTAAGGTACGCTCCATAGCTCCCGAGGCACATGCTGCCGATTCAGCTCTGTCGCACGTGCGTTGCCGTTGAGTAGCTTTGTGCAAGGGTGAAGAGTTGCTTTTGAAGTGTGGCGACTAAAGTTTTGTAGCGGCTCAGCAGTGTTTCATATAGCTCTTCTGTTATCGGAAGCCAATCTTCTTTAGCCCACTCAATGCGCTCGTCGCCAGCCCAGCAAGGTGATATGTTTTCAGGGTCAATTCTGAAGGCATTATAGTAAACCCTGCCGTTTTCTGTTTTTGTCACCGAGTTAATCGATCTCCCGCTGTAGTATCGTTTCCCCACTTCTATATTAATATCGCCATCTTCCGTATTCTTGCTGATTAGTTCGAGTGCCTTTGCAGAAAAGTCTGCTAACTGCTGCTTGACTTTGATACGAGTGTCGCGTGGAAGCGGAAAGGCCTTTTCAGGGATGTTGTTGTCGTATTCGTAAGGGAAATCCCAAGCCATGATTTGACTTTTCTTTATGAGAATGCTAAAGGCTTCAATTTTCTCTCCCCTCACACTGCCAATCTGGTATAAGGTCATGGGATCTTCTTGATTTGAGCCCAACATAATAAAGCAATCGTCTGTTGTCATAGTTGAGTTGATATTTAGTAGGCTACATGTTGTTGAAGGGTTCTGTATATTCACTTTCAACTGCGTCTTCCAGGGTGACTATATAGCACCATACGTCAAATCCGTCACGATTGCCGTAGCACTCTGGCTGTTCTTGGCCGTCGATATAATCGGTGTCAATCACAGCAAATTTATTCTCAGGGTCCTCCATGTTATGTACAACTCCGTTGTCGTTAGGGCCATATTCATCAACAAAAACTGCTTGCAGGCGCGAAACCTTCCCCTTTAATTCACAATCAGCGCCACATCCATGGTGTTCCTCGCTGTAGTCAATCTCGATGCCAACAAAATTTGTCTGCCGTTGCAGTTTTATGCAAGTCAAAGTTGCCATTTCGCCTACTGCCAGTGGCGTGCCGCAGCATTGCATCTGCCATGCTTCGTACTCTATTTTGCATGTGGGTATTTTGTTCTCCATATGATATAATTGTTTTTCCTGCCATTAATAAAAGCCATCCTCTTGTTTGCATGATTGTGTGGATTGCTTTCTTTATATGTTTGTTTGCGATATTATTGACAAAGATACGTAATTCTTTTTTATGAGAAGCCGCAAATCGGTCTTTTTCAATCAAATTTCCGTAAACTAAGCTTGTGGCCAAGGGGCAAAAAACAGCATCGGGGCTGTGGCGCGTGTGCGCCGCAGCCCCGATGGGTGCTTGTGGGTATGCGCTGTCGGTGGGTTAGCGCACTATGAGTTTGGTGCCGTTCTGGGCCACGTAGAGGCCGGCGGGCAGCGCTATGAACTGCTGCGAACCTGCGGCCACGCTATAGCGGGCCACGATGGCGCCCTGCATGTTGCAGATGTAGCCTGCGGCTGCCGATGTGCCTGTGGTGACGCGCACGCCGCCGCGCATGCCGCTGATGAGCAGTGAGGCGTCGGTGCCGAAGCCGTCAACGGCGCTGTTGGTGGCACGGTAGACGAATGAGATGGCCGAGCACCAGTCGGTGTTGCTGATCATGCCCAGCGACTTGTAGTAGCGTGTGCAGGCGCGGGCGTAGTAGGTGGTGCCGTCGGTCATGAGCTTGCTGTTCACCTTAATCTCGCCGGCAGTCTTGCTGGTGGTGTAGGCCTGATCCTTGGTCGACTCGATGAAGCGTGTGCGGCTCGAGAACTTGTTGTCGGCCGACACCTCAATCTTGTAGCCCATGGCTGCCTGCTGCGGAGTCACGGCCAGAGTCTGGTTGGCAAAGAGTTCGCCGCCGTTAGCGGGACGCGTGAAGGTGGGCGCTTCGCCAGTCATAAACATGGTGGTGAAGGGCACTGTGGCCGACACCTTCTGCACGCCGTCGCGGGTCATCACCAGGCGGGCGTAGTAGTTGGCGCCTGCTGCAAGGGCGTAGTCGGCCACCTTGAGCGAGCCGTTGCCCGATGTGCCGGTGTAGACGATGGTGCCGTCGGCAAACGTGTCGTCGGTCGAAATCTCAAGGGTCACGTCCTGGTCGTCGAGGGTGCTCCAAGTGGCGGTGAAGGCGGGGTTCACGTTCACGGCGTTGGGCTGCGGGTAGGTGAGGGCAAGCACCATGGGGGTGAACTCGCGGGTCTCGCTCACGCCGTCGGCGTAGTTGAGTGCGCAGGCGTGCACGCGCCAGTATTGCTTCACGTCACCTCTGATTTTCTCAAACACGGCGGTGCTCACCACGGTGTCGGTGGTGGCGTAGGTGTTGGTCACGTTGTTGAAGTCCTTGTCGGTGGCCACTTCCAGAGTGTATTCGGTGGCGCCCTTCACGGGATGCCACACGAAGTTGAAGGGGTCTTGCACCTTGGCGCCGCTGGCCGGGCTCACCAGCTGTGGTGCGGGCAGGCTCTGGGCGGGCGCGCCAAGGAATATGGGCGAGTATTCGTTGCCCACGCGGTCGAGCACGCACACGGCATACTGGTAGCCAGCGCGGTAGGCCTCGGGGATCTCAAACGAGGTGCCGTAGGTCATGCCCAGCAGATAGTCCACGTCTTTGTTGAAGTCGGTCTGCTTAACGCCTTCGGGCACTGCATACACGGTGTAGCGCACATTGCTGTAGCCGTCCCACGAGAGGGTGTAGGCCACCTTTTGCAGATTCTTGACCACGCCGGGGTTCTTGCCGGCTTTCCAGCTCATGACGGGCGGCAGTGCGGGACGGCTGTATACGGTGCGGCGCAGATAGTGCGCAAACGACTCTTTAGCCTTCAGGGCATACAGGTATTTGCACGAGTAGTACACCGAGCCGGGAGCGTCGTCGAGGTTGGTGTTGCGGTTCATCTCCACCTCGTTAACATATTCGTCGTAGCTCGAGTTGTTGGGGCCGCTGGCCTTTTGAATTGGGGCCTTGGCTATGGTCTGCTCGATGCCCGACGCGCCCATGGGCAGCGAGCCCGTGCTGGCGTAGGTGAGCGACGATATTGAGTGCGAAATGTAGACGTGGCGGTCGAACTTGTGTGCCGTCTTGCCCCACCAGGGGGTGATTTTCGCGTAGTCGGCACTTGAGTAGCCTATGGTCCAGTAGACCTGCGGCGATATGTAGTCGAGGCTCTTGTTGGCAATCCAGGCCACGGGGTCGCTGAATATGCCGCTATACTGCCAGTCGCTGCCGGGGCAGGGGTCGATGCCGTATTTCTTGGCCAGGGCCGAGCTTGAGCAAGCCACGCCTGCGGGCGAGATGCCGAATGCCACCTCGGGGCGCAGCGACTGAATGGCGTCGTGCACGTCCTTCACCATCTGGTTCACGTTGTCGCGGCGCCAGTCGCCTATCGTGAGGCTTGTGCCCGAGTCCTTCCACAGCTGGTAGTCGCCGGCTGTCTCGTCAGAGGGGATGCCGTTGGGGTAGAAGTAGTCGTCAAACACCACGCCGTCCACGTCGTAGTTCTTCACTATCTCCTTCACCACATTGGTGATGCGCTCGCGGGTGGCCTTGAGACCTGGGTTGAGGATCACGGTGCTGCCGTAGGTGAGCAGCATGCCGTCGTTGCGCAGCTTCTGGTCTTGCGCTGTGTTCCAGTTCGAGCCGGTGCTGAAGCGGTAGGGGTTGACCCACGCGTGGCACTCCATGCCGCGCTTGTGGCTCTCTTCCACGGCAAACTGCAGGGGGTCCCATCCGGGATCCATGCCGCGCTCGGCCACCAGATAGCTCGACCAGGGCTCGTAGCTCGACTTATACATGGCGTCGCACATCGAGCGCACCTGGAAGTAGATGGCGTTCATGTTGTTGTTCTTAAGCGAGTCGAGCAGCTCGGTGAGCTGCTTCTTTTGCTTGCCGATTTCAGTTTGGTTGCCGGTGCTCGACACTGTGGTCTTGGGCCAGTCGAGCGCCCACACTGTGGCCACCCATGCCGAGCGCAGTTCGCGCTTGGGCGTGCCATAGGTTGCTGCCTGGGCCGTGAACGACGCCAGCAGCATCACAATCGCTAACAGATTGCAGATTTTCTTAGTTAATTTCATTCAGAAGTGTTATTTGTTAATATTAATTGTCAAGATTCCGCCTGCCGTGCCGTGGCTTTGCGGCGCGGCACAGCGCTGTGAATGTAGCAAATTTATTACAATTTGTGGTAACTGCCTTGCTGTGCGAACTTAAAAAAACATAAACCGCATGCAAAAGGTCACGCTTGCAGGCCAAACAGGGCGCGGGCGTTGGCGTCGGTCGCGGCCTCCACTTCGGCCTCGCTGGTGCCCAGCGCCTGGGCCACGGCCCGGCAAATGTGGGGGATGTTGGCGCTCTCGTTGCGGCGGCCGCGGTTGGGCACGGGGGCAAGGAAGGGCGAGTCGGTCTCCAGCAGCAGTCGGCTGAGCCCTATGGCGGGCAGCAGCGCGGGTATGCCGCTCTTCTTGAACGTGACTATGCCGTTCACCCCAAAGTAGAAGTCGCCGCGGCGGCGTATGCGCTCCACATCGGCCTCGGTGCCGGTGAAGCTGTGAAACACGCCCCTCAGCGGCTTGCCGCCGAGGCCGTCGATCACCTCAAGGCACTCGTCAAGGCCGTTGCGGCAGTGGATGATGAACGGCAGGCCGAGTTCTTGGCACCAGCCCAGCTGCTCGGCGAGCGCCTGCATCTGCTCACGGCGCCACGTGGCGTCCCAATACAGGTCGATGCCTATCTCGCCCACGGCCACATAGCCGCCCCCGTCAAGCAGCGGACGCATGCGCGCCAGCGCGTCGCGCCAGCCGCCGTCAACGTCCTCGGGGTGCAGACCCATGGCCGCCGACACATAGCCGGGATAGCTGTCGCGCATGGCGTTGAGTCGGCCCACGCTGTCAAGGTTCTCGTTGGGCAGCACCACGTGGGTCACCCCGGCGGCGCGGGCGCGCTCCACCACGGCGTCGCGGTCGGCGTCGAAGTCCTCGCAATAGAGGTGGGTGTGTGAGTCGATCACTTGCTGCGGTCCACTAATCGGTTGATAAACTCGGCAAACTCCTTGCGGTCGTCTTCGTCCATTTGCACCTGCGCAAGGCAGTCGAGTGCCTTCTGCGTGTAGGCGGCAATGGCCTCCTGAGCCAGCTTGCGCAGGCCCAGGCGCTCGTAGATGGCGCGCACGGCGGGCACCTTCTCCTGCCGCATGGCATACTCGTCGGTGATCCAGCGGCGCAGCTCGCCCAGGTCGTCGCCCTCGGCGCGGTTGAGGGCGTTAATCAGCAGATAGGTCTTCTTGTTGTTCATTATGTCGCCGCCTATCTCCTTGCCAAAAGTGGCCTCGTCGCCCCACACGTCGAGCACGTCGTCTTGCAGCTGGAAGGCGAGGCCCAGGTTCAGGCCCAACTCATAGAGGGCTTCGACGCTGACCACGTCGGCGCCGGCAATCAGGGCGCCCACCTTGCAGGCGCAGCCCAGCAGCACCGACGTCTTGAGGCGTATCATCTCGAGGTAGTCGTCCTCGGTCACCTCGGCGCGCTGCTCATAGTCCATGTCCCACTGCTGGCCCTCGTAAATCTCCATGGCCGTGGTGTTGAACACCTCCATCACCGGCTGCAGCATTTCGGGGGCAATATCGGTCTTCATCACATATTGCATGGCCATAGTGAGCATGGCGTCGCCGCTCAGAATGGCCACATTCTCGTTCCAGCGGCGGTGCACGGTGGGCTGTCCGCGGCGCACGGCCGCCTTGTCCATCACATCGTCGTGCAGCAGAGTGAAGTTGTGAAACAGCTCGATGCCCACTGCGGCGTCGATGGCCAGGTTGGCATCAGATCCCATGGCCTCGCAGGCCATGAGGGTGAGCACGGGGCGCAGACGCTTGCCGCCCAGAGCCATTGTGTAGGCAATGGGCTGGTAGAGCTGCGACGGCTCCTTGGGGTAGGGTATGGCGCTGATGGCGTCGTTCACTTTAGCCAGATATTCTTCAAATTTCAGCATAGTAGTTTCTTTATATATAATTGTTTATTTGTTAATGTAATAGTTCTGCTCGAATTCGCGCATTTGCGCGGGGGTGTAGATTTGGCGCAGCGCCTCAGTGCGGCGGCTAAGCGCGGCGGTGTCGGCCTGCGGCGCCATGCGCTCGCGCGCCATGGCCGCCCCAAGCAGGCCCGGAGTGCTGGCCGCGGCATACACCCGCATCTGGTCGGCAATGTCCATGCCGTCCACCAGCCGCTGCACAGCGCGGCCCACGCCTTGCCCGTAGCTGCTCTTGCCCACTGCGGCCAGGGCGCATCCCATGGCGCGCAGCTGCCGCAAGGCCTTGGCCGCGTTGCTCTGCCCCTCAAGCAGCGGCTGCACCACATCGCGCGCCACGTCCTGGGCAAACTCGTCGGCACCCGTCACCACGGCCATTGCGGCCAGCCGCATGGTGTCGTTGCCCGCGCCGGCCGCCGCGTCGGTGAAGGCCTGGGCAAAGTCGGCGCGGCTGTCGGCGCTGTCGAGCGCGGCAGCCACCTGCGGCAGCGTGGCGCGCAGCCGGGCCGAGTCGGGCCACGCCTGCTGGAATTGGGCGGCCATGCGCCGGCCGCTGTCGGCACTGGCGTTGCCGCATGCCGGCAGAGCCATCGCGCTCAGCACAAGCGCCATCAGCGCGGCGGCCAGCTTCAACATAGCGTCACTTGCCGCCATTGTCAAACATTTGCCCGGCCAGCCGGGCATTATGCTCGGTGACATATTTCTTGAATTCCTCATCAAAAATCTCCACAGCCACCGAGTCGCCCATCAGCGCATACTCGCTCTGCACAGCCTTGGCGTCGAGAATGCTGCGCTCCATAGCCAGCGTGTCGGCGGGGTCGGTGCCCACCACCTTGGCGGCCGCCTCGCCCGCGCGCTGGCGGGCCTCATCGGCATGCGGCGAGTGGCGGCATGCGCCCAGCACGAGCACCGCAGCGGCGGCCAACAGAATTTGAGCTTTCATTTAATCCTAATTTCTTGTGTCAGTAAGTAAAAGCGGCATGGCGCGGCGCCCACATCAGGCCGCACTCCACACCCTGGCGGCAAAGTTACAAAAAAAGGTGCAATCGGCCACCATCGCCCAAGGCGCGCCCCCCGAAGAAAGCGGCAAAAAAATAAAGCCGGCCATCCCGCATAGCGGGGAGGCCGACTTTGTGCCTTGCGTGAGTGTAGCGCTTGGCTTAGCCTTCGGTGATAGCCTCGTTGGGGCAAGCCTCGGCGCAAGAGCCGCAGCTGATGCACACATCGGGATCGATGCTGTAGATGTCACCTTCGCTGATTGCGCCTGTAGGGCAAACCGACTGGCAAGTGCCACAAGCCACACAGTTGTCATTAATTACGTATGCCATTTCTTGTAAGATTTTAGTTGTTAATAAAAAGTAATCGCAGTGCAAAAGTAATTCATTTATTTCAAACCGCATCACCTTTTCCCCACTTTTTCCTCCCGCCCACGCACTTCATTCATTAAAAAAGTGCAAAAACAGAAACAGAGCGCCCGCATCAATCCAAGGCGGCAGCAGGGCGTGGGCGGCTTCGCAACATCTTTTCAACTCGTCCGTTGCATGGGTATATTGACTATAAATGAGTTTCGCCATTCACGACACCCTTTGTTGCCGTTATCTCGCGTGTCCGCCAGTCTTTAATTCTTTGAATTGTCTGCTTCTCTATGGCGCGGATGTATGTCTCCATAAAATGATAATCGATGGCGCCTGTGGGCGTGACGGGTAGGCGAACCATCATATTTGAAGCAATAACTCTTGTGAACTTTGTGGCATAGTCAAAACGTCCAAAGGCACATTTACGAAATGTTGTTAGGAAATACAGATAAGTCGTTTCACTCCAAGGGTCTCTGTTTTTGTTATACAGCCCTTGGACATGCGGATAGCCTACATAATCATCTGGTTGATAAAATATAGACTCCGACGTAGTCGTGTCGCTAAAAGTTACCATGTTGCCTTTTTCCGTTGTTACCAAGGCAGAATATCCAGCAATGCCATTATTAATGCTACTATTGCAAACGACAGGGTTAGAGCCCATTTTGTCAAATATCTCGGCATTGTTCAATTTGTATGCCTTTGTCGGATGGATATCAAACAAATCACCAATTCTATAATATTTATAACCAAATGGCTGTGCAGCCCTTTCTTCCTCAGTCAGTTCGCAATCCTCAAACCCTGCGACTTTTAGATAGGCCTCCATCTCGCGTATGCGAGATTCCTCCATCTCGCGTATGCGAGATTCCATAAAAGTGAAATCTATATCACCTGTTTGGGTGATGGGCAAATGAATGATTTGCTTCTTTATCTTAGACCATGTCCCCATATTATTATATGAAAACAGATTTTTCAAGTATGACAATGCAGTCACAAGATACAAACCTACATTGCTGTTTTTAATGACTTTTCCAGACAATGAAAACACATGGTTATGTGTCGCCATCTTGTACTCAAAATCACGATAATACGCATTGCCCCAAAAATCAATGGTAATAGTGTTGCAGCCAAAGACCCTTGCAGCCCGGTCTGTTTTTCCCTTAATGCCTTGGGCCTCAACTCCAGAATTGATGAAATAGACACCTTTTCCATTTATGTCTTTCTGTTGCAAGTCTGTATCACCTGTTTGAGCAGAGAAAAGTTCACCAATCTTGAAATCTTTATATGCCCACGCCTTCAGCTTTGACGGTCGTGGGCTTACTGTTTTCCCAGGCCACTCTCTCCTTTCAGCACTTGTCCAACTTTCCACGAAAGATATTCCCTGACCACATTTTGGAAGTCCTCTTCCGTAGGCACGGTGTCGATCTTTCGATGCTGCCCATAAGTCCAATCTTTACCTGAAAGTGTGATGTAATCCTCCGCATAGCAATTTTTGAAATAGTGCAGGTTCTTGTCGTTTGCACCTTTCCCATAGAGCACGAGTTTGCACACTTCGTCATAGCGTTCCTTGGCATGGTCGGTGTCACGCAGATTCACACTTTGCCCCGACTTCTTGCGGTTCATGCGCGTATAGCCATCGTTGCTGAAGTCGATGAAGCGCACCAAATCATTCTCGGCATTGTGCGGGCGGTTCACCTCAAACACATAGATGGCAGTCTGCACACTTGCCTTGCCGCAGAAAATGTCGGCCATTTTGATTGACGCCCGCAGTGTGTTGTGCTTAAGAATGTTGGTGGTGAACGGCATACCATTGCCGCTGCCGGCATTTTCCTGTATCAAAACGGCAGCCCGTCCGCCATGCGTCATCTTCTTAAGCGCCTTCTCTACAAACACGAAACCCTTACCCGCAGCAGAATAGGGAGGATTGAGCAGAAACACATTGGCAGGAAATGGTTTGTCCTTCATGCTGCCCTGCTTGTAGTTTCCGTCATATTGCAACGAGTCGGCTTGAATGATGTTGGCGCTGCCGTCTTTCATTAAAATCATGTTAAGGACGGCAAGCATATACACGTCGGGCAGCTTCTCGATGCCGAGAAGCTGCTCCATCTTTATGTGGCTGATTTTCTCCTCCAGCTTGTACGGGCTGTTTATCTTTTGCTTGGCATCGTCAATCATGTGGTGCATTGCCGAAATAAGGAAGCCTGCCGAGCCCGTGGCAAAGTCCCACACATAGGAATCCATATTCACCTCACACAGCCTTGCCATCAGTTCGGTCACATATCGGGGAGTCAGCACCACATCGTTCTTTTGCCCGTCGGGCACCGCCACCCATTCGTTCATCACATTAAAAAGCCGGCCGGTGAAATCAATGTTGTGCAGCTCTCCCGTCAGGTAGGGCAGAATGTTATGCTTCACATTCGCATAGATGGTGTGCAGCTTGCTCTCACCGTTTATCGGGTCTTGCAAATTCGACTGAATGAACACCACCTTGAGGATGTCCGCTATCATTTCAATCTTCTCCTCGGGCAACTTTTTGTGTGACAGATACAATCTGATTTTGCTCATAATCACTTGGCCGTCGTTGTTCTCATCATCGTCAATGCCTGCCAAGTCCTCGATGCGCAGAGGCTGCACACCTTCAGCTCCCAGTCCCGCCATAATAAGGCCGGCCACGAGCTGCACGCGATTGCTCACCAGAATGTTCTGCTCATCGTGGAGAATTTGGTTCAAAGCCTTCAGCTTACGCTCAATTTCATCTTCAAGAGCCAGTTTGCGATCTTCAAGTTCTTCTGGGGTAAGGGCGAGGGTGTCCAGCTTTTCGATAAATTCATCGGAGTTTTTCTCCTGCAAGAAGGAAAGGTCCTCATAGGCCCCAACGTGTTTTGGCACGAAAAGGTTGTCTTTGGAAAGATACCACACGTCCACTTCGTGGATTGTCTTGCCGGCCTCATCATATCCGTTCACACCGATTGCCACCACTTCCTTATAACTTTCGGTATAGTTGAGTATGGCATTGGCATAGTGAACCGCTCCGTTGACGGCAAATTTTGATATGTTCTGATAGTTAGGCTCTGAATTCTTTTTTATGTTGTCAACCTCTCCTTTGTCATTAACCTTGATTAGGTCTCCTTTCTTGCCCTTCACCTCAATCATTACAGGGATTTTGCGGCCATTCTCGGCGGTGAGCAGGCATTTTATGTCGGGATAATTCTTGCCAGAGCCGCCCTGCTTGCTTGGGGCCTTTCCCAGGGCTGTTTCAATCTCCGAATTGATGAAATCGGTTTTGGTGTAGTATTTCTGTCCATTGAATTGTTCCTTGCACCAATCCTCAATCCGCTCTTCTATACTTGTTACAGTTTTAGCCATTATTGCCGTTTTCTAAAATTCAACTTTACTTTTCATAGCCCTCGTAGTAGTAGCTCTGCTCTATCCCCTTGAATATCACTTCGCGGCTGTCGGTGTCGGGGGTCAGGTGCTGCGAAAGCAGGTAGCGCAGTTCGAGATCGTTGATGGGTGAGCGCTCCATTGCCGACAGGTATTGGCCTTTGTCCACATACTGCCAGTTGACCACTTTGCCGAGAGCGTGTTTCAGCATCATGTCGAGCCAGATGCGGGTGGCGCGGCCGTTACCCTCCATAAAAGGGTGGCATACGTTCATTTCCACATATTTCTCGATAATATGCTCAAAGGTGTCTTCGGGCATCTTCTCCACGGCTGCGAGGGCCGCTTTAAGATAGAGCGAGTTGGCGAAACGGCATCCTCCTTTGGCAATGTTATTGTCGCGGACAGTGCCGGCAAAGGGATACAGGCCGCTGAACAGGTAGCGGTGTATCTGTTGGAGTCCTGCCGTTGTGCCAACGGGAATTTTATCTATATCACCCGACTCAAAGAGGCGGTGCGCATTCATCAATGAGCGTTCGTCGATTTCTTTTGTTGTCATAAACGTGTGTAGCATTTATTTCTGCCTCCCTATTGACTGTCACGGCCATTAATTTTTAGCCTGCGAAGGTGGAGGGGCGGCATTGGGTTCGCTTTCCGCCGAGCTTGTGCAAAGATAATGCAAACCGAATGCAGAAAGTCAAGCTCGCTTGAGCTTTTTGCTGAGGGGCAGCTTATCTTCTACAAAGATAAAAAACAATCTCCGATAATCACGAATGATTGCGCGTTTTATTGCCCATCCAGTCACGGCTGGATTGAAGTAAGGAGTAAGGTATGGGGCGGTTTGGGCATTTTTGAGTATCTTTGCAGTGGGCGGCAGGGTGCTGCCTGGTAAATTTACTGCGATGAGGAAATTAGCGATTATATTGCTGGCGGCGCTGGGCTGCGCGGCGCTGGCGCAGGCTCAAGCGGCGCGGATGGGCGACCCAGCGGTGGGACGCGTGCTGTGCAGCGAGCCTGGCAGGGTGTTTGCCGACTTGTCGGCCGGCACCCGGGCCGAGATGCTGGCCTACTACATTGGCGGGCGCGTGGTGCCCAAGGACACTGATCTGGGCGAAAAGGCGCAGCTCGACACTGTGACCAACGACTATCTGCGCATCACCACTTCGGTGTGCCGCTCGGTGCAGCTGCGGCTGCTCACCCGGGGCGGCCGCGACACTGTGGTGGCGGTGGTTGAGACGGTGAAGACGCCTGTGCCCGACAGCCGCATCAGTTTCTACGACACCCGCTGGCGCGAGCTGAGCGCCAAGCGGGTGATGGGCCGCGTGCCGCAGTTGGCCGACTTTGTGAGGCGCGGCGTGGACGCCAAGAGGGCTGCCGAGGCTCTGGCCGATGTCGACTTCCCGATGATTACGCTCGACTTCGAGGGGCCCGGCTTTGGCTCGCTGGCGGCGCGCCAGCGGCTCAAGGAGTTTTACTCGGCCAGCGACTACAAGCGCCTTGAGCCTGTGCTGACCGATGTGGTGCGTTATGCCGTGAGCGGCGCTAAACTTGTGAGGCAATGACGGGGGCTGACGCATCGATGGGGCACGAGGCGGCCATCACGCTGCTTGAGTTCAACCGCCGCATACGCGACGTGATGCTGTCGCCGGGGCTGCAAAACTGCTGGGTGACGGCCGAGACGAGTGATGTGCGTGTGAACCGCGGCCACTGCTACATGGAGCTGCTGCAAAAGAATCCCGACACGGGCGCCACGCTGGCCAAGGCTCCGGCTGCGGCGTGGGCGGGCACGTTTGCCTATCTCGACGCCAACTTTTTCGCGGCCACGGGCAGCCACTTGGCCTCGGGCATGAAGGTGATGGTGAGGGTGTCGGCCACGTTTCACGAGCAGTATGGCATTAAGCTGATTATCACCGACATTGACCCTAACTTCACTCTGGGCGACATGGCTCGGCAGCGCATGGAGATTTTGCGCCGGCTCAAGGCCGAGGGCATAATCGACATGAACCGCGAGCTGGGCTTCCCGCTGGTGCCGCAGCGCATTGCCGTGATTTCGGCGCGCGGGGCGGCTGGATATGGCGACTTTATGCGTCAGCTGGCCGACAACCAGCTGGGCATCAGCTACTACACCTGCCTGTTTCAGTCGCCCATGCAGGGCGTGAACACGGCGGCGGGCATCATTGCCGCCCTCGAGCGCATCAGGCGCCACGAGCGGCTGTTTGACTGCGTGGTGATAATTCGCGGCGGCGGCTCTACGACCGACCTCAACTCGTTTGACAACTACGATCTGGCCGCGTGCATAGCGCGCTTTCCGCTGCCGGTGGTGACGGGCATCGGCCACGACCGCGATGTGACGGTGCTCGACTATGTGGCCGCCAAACACCTGAAGACGCCCACGGCTGTGGCCGAATTCATTGTGAGCTTTGGCCTGAGTCAGATGACGCGCCTCACCGAGCTGAGCAACGCCATTGCCACCGCCGTGCGCAAGTCGGTGGCCGCCAGCAGCGAGCATCTGGCCTACGTCAGCTCGATGATTCCCGCCCTGGCGCGCCATGTGGCCGACAAGGCCGCCATGCAGCTCGAGCGCTACGCAAGCGCCATTCCGCAGTGCGTGAGCGGCCGCGTGCGCGGCGAGCAGAGCCTGCTTGAGGGCGCAGCCGAGCGCATAAGGGCGGCTGTGGACAGCCGCATGACGCTGGAAAAGACCCACTTGGGCGCGCTCACCGACAAGGTGGAGCTGCTGTCGCCGCGCAACACGCTGAACCGCGGCTACTCGCTGACCATGTGCAACGGCCGCATCATCACCGACGCCTCGCAGCTGCGCCCGGGCGACACCATCACGTCGCACTTCAAGACGGGGCGCGTGCGCTCAACCGTGAAGCAGCAATAACAACAATTTTAATCCAACTCAGAAACACTTCAACTATGGACAACAACAATAACAATAAGCCCCTCACCTACAGCGCGGCTATGGCCGAACTCGAAGAAATAGTGAAAAAGATGCAAAGCCCCGACTGCAGCATCGACAACCTGAGCACCTACACTGCCCGCTCGCTCGAGCTGCTTAAGGTGTGCAAGGCCAAGCTCACCGCCACCGACAGCGAGCTGCAGAAAATTCTTAAAGAGCTTGACGAGAGCGTGGGCGCGTAGAGCGTGAGGGCTTGGGAAAAGTGGCATCTTCCCAGTGTCGCATTACACAATGAGTCCAGCCTCCCCCCCCACATCATGGCAGTATGGCAACGAAGGAGCGGGCTGAAGGCCCAATATGACCATAGCCCAGGGCAAGTGCTGAAAAAGTGGCAATCTCAGAGGGATTGAATATGTGTAGGCAGGTATGCAGCGGAGGCGTAGCCGACGCGAAATGCCTGCTAAGCGTCCTCCTCAGCCAGTGCATTCCAAAGGAATGCGACCGCTGCCGCCCTGCACACTACAGCAACCTAATGATTTATGAGTCAGTATTATCCGCCTGTTGTCGCATTCCTTTGGAATGCCTGTGTTGGGGCGACAGCATAGCAGGCATTTCGCGCGGACTGCGCTACCGCTACGTCCGCACTGCATACCTGCCTACACATATCTTATCCCTAAAGGGATAATGCCATTGCTAATACCTCATTGCAACAAATGCCACAACAATGTTACTTTTTCAGTGCTTTCGGCATGCCACGTCCCTAATCCATTCGTCGCTGGTTGGCGGGTGGTGTGAATGCTTTCAGTAAGGTGTGCCTTCGGCACATTACTTTCCCTCCCGGAGTGCTGCTTTTTCAGTGGGTGCGTAGAGCTTTATTTAATGTAGCGGCTTACGAACTCCCTGACGCGCTTTATGTATTCGGCTGGGTGGTCGCGGAAGGCGCGGGCGTGGCGCGTGCCGTGGGCTATGTAGAGTTCCTTGGGCTGCGGCTTGGCCGCATACAGCGGATAGACCATGCTCGCGGGCACAAAGTCGTCTTTGTCGCCGTGAATAAGCAGCATGGGCAGCCGGCACTTGGCCACCTGCCTGAGCGGCGACGCGTCGGCAAAGCTCCACCCGTAGCGCATGCGGTTGATGGCGCTGGCGGTGTAGAGCAGCGGGAATGCCGGCAGTCCGAACTGGTCGTGCAGCTGGTGGGCAAACTCATCCCACACGCTGGTGTAGCCGCAGTCTTCCACAAAGCACTTCACATAGGCGGGCAGCCGCTCGCCGCTCACACACATGGTGGTGGCCGCGCCCATCGAAATGCCGTGCACCACCATCTGCGTGTCGCCGCCCCACATGCGGTTGGCAATGTCCATCCAGCGCATCACGTCGAGGCGGTCCAGCCAGCCCATGTTGATGTGGTCGCCCTCGCTGCGGCCATGGCCGTAGAGGTCGGGCAGCAGCACGTTGAAGCCCATCAGCCCGTTGTAGATGTAGGCTATGTGCAGCATCGATATGCTGCAGTCCTTGTAGCCGTGCACCAGCACGGCGGTGTGGCGCGTGGGCTTGGGCGCGGCTATGTAGAGGGCGTGCATGCGCCGGCCGCCTATCATGGCGGTGGTGTCGCGCAGGGCGCGGGTGGTGCGCAGGGCCGCCAGCCAGGGCCGCGCCTCGCGCGGCGAGTGCTTCACCAGGTGTTTCACATATTGCTGCTGCGTTTTGCGCTCGGAGGCCAGCGCGTAGTGCAGCAGGTAGGCGCTGCCGCTCACTGCGGCGGCTGCGACTGCCGTGGCGGCTGTGGCCGCAACAGCTATTTTTCGGGCTGTGTGCTTCTGTTTTGCTGTCATAATATCGTCATTTAATCCGTTTCTCAAAAAATAGTTTTCACTTCATCACACCTGCTGCGGCTTGTGGCACATTATCAGCACCGCGCTGCCGCCGGCCAGCGTGGTGGCAAAGGCGTAGCGGTCGCCGCCGTCGGTCACGCGCAGCCGCTTTTTCAGCTCGTCGGCGCTCATGCGCCAGTTGCGCACGGCCACATTCAGCTTGCCGCCCGTGCGGGCAATGCGCTTTATTTCGCGGCCGCACAGCGGCACCACCTCGTCGACCACAAATCTGCGGCCCGGGAAGCCGTCCACGGCCTCGCGCGACACATACAGGTGCGAGTCGCGCGCCAGCTGGCTCACGCCATAGCGCGCGGCCACGGCGCCAAACGCGCCTATCTTCATCACGCTGGCATTGGGTTCGTAGAGCATTATGCCCGGCTCCACGGCTGTGGCCATCTCCATTTCGGCCGCTGAGATTTGCCCCGCCAGGCAGTCGAATGCCTGCTCGGTGCCGTCGGCAACGAAGTTGAGCGCGTGCAGCGTCACGGCGGCCGAGTGGGCCTCGGCGGCGGCAAGGTCGAGGTCAAACAGCAGCTCCTTGCACTCGCCGCGCACGCTCACAGCCCACACGTCAGTCAGCTGCGGCCCAAGGTCGCGCATGCTCTGCGTCACGTCGATCATAGGCGACGCCTTTATCAGCAGCCGCTGAGCTATGGCTGCGATGCTTGGCAGCAGCTCGAGCACGTTGGGCAGGCAGTCGGCCAGTCCGTAGAGCCGTCGGTTGCATTCGCCGCGTCGCGCGGGGTCGATGAATGCCGCGTCGAAGTGCGCCCCACTATGACCGCTGACGTACTCGGCGCAGTCGGCGTTCACCACCCGCACGTTGGGAGCAAGCCGTGCCATGTTCATGGCTCCCGCGGCGGCAATGTCGGGGTCAAGTTCGATGGCGGTGACGCTGCCCACGCGCTGCGACACATAGTAGGCGTCAACGCCCAGACCCATGGTCATGTCGAGCACGCTGCCCGCGCCGCTCAGCAGCGAGGCGTGCAGCTGCGCCACGCGCTCGTGGGTGCACTGCTCGGCGCTGATGGGCTTCGGAAACACAAACTCCCTGTGGGCCAGCAGCCCGGGGATTTTGCCGCGGGCACGGCGACGGCACTCGATTTGCGTCACGGCCAGCGCCTTGCTGAATGGCAGCCCCGGCTCGCTCTTGAGCATGAGCCGCGCGGTGTCGGCCCCGGCGTTGCGCTCCACGTAGGCCGCCATGGCCTCGAGCGCGTCGGGCGCCAGAGGCCACTGGGAGTCGGTGGTGAGGTGCGTTATGGTCATTGCTAATCGCTGTTTAGTGGTGTTACAATAAGCAACGCAAGGATGCGCCGGCGCGCCAATTGCGGCGCAGCCCCACACCCTTGCGTGCTGTTGTTGCTATGCTGTCAGCCGCCGGGCGGCTGAGGCCGATTTTTATTTCTGCTTGATGCTGTCGGTGTCAACCTTCAGACACAGCTCGTCGAGCTGCTTCTGGTCGATTTCGCTCGGAGCGTCGAGCATCACGTCGCGGCCGCTGTTGTTCTTCGGGAACGCGATGCAGTCGCGAATGCTGTCGAGGCCGGCCATTATCGACACAAAGCGGTCGAGACCGAAGGCCAGACCAGCGTGTGGCGGTGCGCCATACTTGAACGCATTAATCAGGAAGCCAAACTGGGCCATGGCACGCTCGGGGGTGAAGCCGAGAATCTTAAACATCTTCTCCTGCAGCTTGCTGTCGTGAATACGCAGGCTGCCGCCGCCCACCTCAATGCCGTTGCACACAAAGTCGTAGGCCTTGGCGCGCACCTGCTCGGGGTGCTCGTCGAGCAGCGGAATGTCGTCGGGGTTGGGCATGGTGAATGGGTGGTGCGTGGCCATGAGGCGCTGCTCCTCATCGCTCCACTCAAACAGCGGGAAGTCGATGATCCACAGGCACTCAAACTTGTTCTTGTCGCGCAGACCCAGGCGGTCGCCCATCTCAAGGCGCAGCGTGCACAACTGCACGCGGGTCTTGTTGGCGTTGTCGCCGCTCATTATCAGCACCAGGTCGCCGTCGTTGGCGCCCATCTTGGCCTTGAGCTGCTGCAACACTTCGGGCGAATAGAACTTGTCGATGCTGCTCTTCACAGTGCCGTCGGCGTTATACTTCACATAAATCAGGCCCTTGGCGCCCACTTGCGGACGCTTAACGAACTCGGTGAGCTGGTCGAGCTGCTTGCGCGAGTAGTTGGCGCAGCCGGGCACGCAAATGCCGCCTATGTAGTTGGCGTCGTTGAGCACGCCGAAGGTGCCGGTGCCCTTGAGCACGTCCATCACCTCCACAAACTCCATGCCGAAGCGCAGGTCGGGCTTGTCGCTGCCAAAGCGGCTCATGGCCTCTTTCCACGTCATTTGCTGCAGTTTGGCAGGCAGCTCCACGCCGCGCACCTCCTTAAACAGGTGGCGAGCCATGTCTTCGAATATCTCAATCACGTCTTCCTGGTCGACGAAGCTCATTTCGCAGTCGATCTGCGTGAACTCGGGCTGGCGGTCGGCGCGCAGGTCCTCGTCGCGGAAGCA
>CAVKDU010000044.1:0-24475 GCA_963655175.1 Wujia chipingensis
TCCTGTTCCGCATTGCCAATCTTTTCGCCTATCCCCACTGATTTTCTACTGAGCCACTAATATACTAGATGCTTCTATATGAAATGAAAAAGTCTTCTGAAATTGCTTTCAGAAGACTCCTTTTTGGCGGAGAGAGAGGGATTCGAACCCCCGGAGGTGTGACCCTCAACGGTTTTCAAGACCGCCGCATTCGACCACTCTGCCATCTCTCCGAAATCAAACCGATTTCGTTTGACGGGTGCAAAGATAGTGGTTTATTTTCATATCTGCAATATTTTAGGGGCAAACTTGGCAACGTTTGCAAAAAAGCGCACTCGATTTGCACTATATTTGAATAATATAGGCTGCATCTCGTCCCTGTCGACGAAAACGAGCGAGCTCGTTTCGCCGCAGCGCGCTCGATTTGCACTATATTTGCACTATGAACGGGAATTTACATGACATGGAGCCGCTGCTGCGGCTCATGGGGGAGCGCATTGTGGTGCTTGACGGCGCCATGGGCACTCTGGTGCGCGACGGCAAGTTGACTGCCGTCGAGGCCCACAGGGCGTATATCGAGGCCGGGGCCGACATCATAACGTCAAACAGCATAATGGCCAACCGCCTGCTCAGTGGCGACGCCGTGACGCAGCTCGCCCGCAATGCCATCGGCACTGCCGTGGAGGCAGCCCGCGGCTGCCCGCGGCAGGTGTGGGTGGCTGGAGGCATGGGTCCGGCCGATGAGCGGCGCCACGGCATTGGCGAGGTGGCCGACGCCTACCTCGAGCAGGCGGCGCTGCTGGTGCAGGGCGGGGCCGACTTTATCTTGGCCGAGACCATGATGGGCGTCGACTCGGCTATGGCGGCCATCGACGCTGTGCAGCAGCTCGATGCCGATGTGAGGGTGGCAGTGTCGTTCAGTCTGCGGGCCGACGGCCGCTTGCACGACGGCACCGCCCTCGACGCAGCGGTGCGCATGGCTGCCCACTGCGGGGCCATGGCCGTGGGCATCAACTGCTGCGACACGGGCACTCCGCTGCTGCGCGCCGCCACCATTGCCGCCAGTGCGACGGGGCTGCCGCTGATGGTGTATCCGTCGCTTAGCCAATGTGGCGGTCTGAACCTCGTCGAGGCCATGACCCCGCTGGCGCGGCAGCGGTTGCTCAACGTGGCCGGCGGCTGCTGTGGCACCACTCCGGCCGACGTGGCGGCACTGCGCACCATGTGTGCCCAGGCGCAGCCGCGCCGTGTGGAGGGCAAAACCCTGGCGCAGCGGCGTGCCGAAATCGATTGGAACAAATTCTTTGAGCAGATGGGGCTTGGCGGCTACGGCTCGATTGCCGCAGTGCAGGGGTGCGACTGCCGCCGTGCAGTGTGGCTGGCGCGGCAGACCGACACCGGCAGTGGGGCAGAGGCCATGCAGGCCTACAAAGACGCTCAGCGCACACTCGACAGCCTTGAGTCGCTTGGCTCTCGGGCAAGCCGCCACCGCCTCGACGAGATGGCCCTGCACGCCGCCTCGCCCCGCGAGGCAAAAATGCTCAGCGCCCTCGCCGCCGCCCTGTGGCCCGAATCCAAATAGTCCCCGCACACCCATTTTTTAATTCTATCGGCATGTTGTATGCATACATATTGCTGATAATTAGTTAATTAATCTGTGAAAATCTGAGCAATCTGTGGGAGATTCAAAAAACAGAATCGGTGGGAGACGATTGCGGGGGGATAATAAAAAAGCCCGGGCGGGGAGCCCAGGCTTGTGCGGAGAGGACGAGATTCGAACTCGTGGTAGGGTTACCCCTACGGCAGTTTAGCAAACTGCTGGTTTCAGCCACTCACCCACCTCTCCGTGAAGAATGCTGAATTTTCCGTTTAGCGAGTGCAAAGATAGGACAAAAAAGTGAAGCGGCCAAGACATTTGGCAAAAATATTGAAATAAAATTGCCAAATGGGCAAAAATCGCCTGCCTGCGCTCGTATTGCCAGCGGTTTGCACTACCTTTGCATATCGGTACCGGCCCGCGCCGGCCCCGCCACACTGTATATTTAACTTATTAATGCAACTACACACACAAATATGGCACTTGACAAAGCAGACATAGAAAGCAACAAGCAGGAGTTCATAAGCCTGCTGAAGTCTACGGGACGCGAGGGGGTTGACGACCTGATTGAGTATCTCGACGAGGGCAAAAACCATTTTTTCAACGCGCCGGCCAGCACGCGGTTTCACCTTGACCACGACGGCGGCCTGGTGGAGCACTCGCTGAATGTGTGCCACGCCGCGCTGAAGCTGCGCGAGGCGGCCATTGAGATGCGCCCCGAGCTGGAGCCGCTGCTGCCGCGCGACAGCGTGATTGTGGCCAGCCTGCTGCACGACATATGCAAGGCCAACATCTACAAGCCCGCGCTGAAGAAGCGCAAGGACTCCAACGGCATTTGGCGCGAGGTGCAGAGCTATGACGTGGACTTCAGCGACTTTCCCATGGGGCACGGCGAGAAGAGTGCCGTGATGCTGCTGTGGAGCGGATTCGACGTGACGCAAGACGAGCTGCTGGCCATACGCTGGCACATGACGGCATGGGATCTGCCTTTCCAGAGCCCTGAGGCCAAGAGCAACATCAATGCGGCGCGCGACAAGACTCCGCTGTGCGCCCTTGTGCAGCTGGCCGACGGTTTCGGCGCCAATCTGCTTGAGTTTGGCACTAGCAAGGAGAGCGAGTTTTAATTGCGCCGCCTCCCCTTGCGGAAACAATGACGACACATAAATACACTAACAACTCGATATGAATCTAAATAGAATTGCCGCATTGCTTGCCGGTGTGGCTTTGTTTGTTTCGGCAGCGGCCATCACGCCGCAGCAGGCCGTCGACAAGTTTGCCGCCGACAGCATGTTTCGCCACGCCTCGCTGGGCGTGGCCGTGAGCGATGTGGCCGCCGACACGCTGCTGGCCGGCTTTGCGCCCGACCAGAGCCAGATCACGGCTTCCACCATGAAGTCGCTCACGTCGGCCGCCGCGCTGCGCACGCTGGGGTCCGACTTCAAGTTTCACACCCGCGTGATGCTGCACGGCACCGTGGACGGCAACAGCCTTAAGGGCGACGTGGTGATAGTGGGCGGGGGCGACCCCACTCTGGGCTCAGCCTACTTTAAGGACGCACCCGACATTGTGGCCGAGGTGGTGGACTCGCTCACCGCCCGCGGCGTCAAGAAGATTAACGGCAAATTGGTGGTGAACGACTCCATCTATCCCTATCCGGCCCACAACGGCTGGTGGCAGGTCGACGATCTGGCGTGGGACTACGGCATGGGTCTGCACGGGCTCAACTACAGCGACAACCGCGTGATGCTGAACTTCAACGTGAGCGGCTCGCACCTGACCAACGTGCGCCTGGTGCCCGACGTGCCAGGCCTTGAGGTGGTCGACCGCCTGTCGCCCGGCCGGGCCGACAATGTGAATGTGGAGCTTGAGCCGTCGCGCCCAGCGCTGGTGGTGACCGGCACTGGCGACCCCATGGAGAGCTACAAGCTGCGTGTGGCCAACCCCACGCCCGGCGCGCTGCTGGTCGACAGCCTTGAGCGGGCCATGGCCGCGGCCGAGATTAAGGTGCGCCACCGCGACCACGCCGTGCGCTTCGACGACGGCCAGCCCGACACGCTCACGCTGCTCGTCGACCACGAGTCGCCGCGCCTGAGCCGCATCATATCGTCGCTGCTCGAGCGCAGCGACAACATGTTCACCGAGGGCGTGCTGCGCGCCGTGGCCGTGAACTGTGGCCGCAAGGCACCCACGTTTGCCGACGGCACCCAGGTGGCCGACAGCCTGTGGCGCGCCGCCGGGCTTGACACCCGGGCCCTGTTCCAGTACGACGGCAGCGGCCTGGCGCGTGCCAACAAGGCCTCGGCGCGCTTCTTCACCCAGGCACTCAACTACATGGCCGATCGCAAGTTCAACGGCTGGCGGCTGTGCGACCTCATGCCGCGCGTGGGCGTGAATGCCCGCATAGGCTCGCTAATGCCGGGCAGCGCGCTCAGCGGCAAGGTGGCCGTGAAGTCGGGCAGCATGACCGACGTGCAGTGCTACGTGGGCTATTATCCGGCCGACGCTCCGCGCTACTCGTTTGCCGTGCTCGTCAACAACTGGAACGGCAGCCGCAAGACGGTGAAAAACCGCATCGACCAGCTGCTGCTCGACCTTTTTAGCGGTGAAAAGTGATTTTCTTGCCACAAAACGCTTGTTGGAAGAAAAGAATTACTTATTTTTGGCATCAAATTATTGCGACCCGCAAGCGCGCCACAGGCTGGCGCGGGCCGCGCAAAAAACTAAGGCTATATGGATTTTCAGACAGCAAAACTACTGACAACCGTCTATGAACTTGAAGGCTTGCTGCTTGTAATCGACAAGCACGGGGCCGACACACCGCCGCAGGTGGTGGAAGCGTTGCGCGAAAAAGCGCGCAAAGTGGGCGAACTCGCGCAGCTCGTGGAGCTGAAACCTGAAGATGCGGCAGCCGAGGCACAGCAGCCCGCCGAGGAGGCCCACAGCCAGCTGCCAAGCGACGACTACGATGCCGAAGAGACGTGGCAGCACGACAACGGCGAGGAGCCCGGCGAGGTGTTTGGCATCGGCGAGGAATACGTTGAGCCCGAACACGCGGCAGCCCCGCAGCCGGTCCAAGAGTCCGAGCCCCAAGGCGAGCCTGAAGACGATGACGACTCCGAAGACGAGGAAGAGGAGGACGAAGATCCTTTTGAGGACGAAGAAGATGACGAAGAACCCGAGCAGGACGATGATGGCGTGAGGGTTGATGAGAAACTGCAGCGCACCCTGTCGAAGAATCTGCGCCAGGCGTTCTCGATCAACGACCGCTTCCGCTTCCGCCGCGAGCTGTTCAGCAATAGCGACCTAGACATGAACGATGCCATCAACATGGTGGAGAGCATGCGCACCTTCGACGAGGCCGAAGACTACTTCTACACCGACCTTGGCTGGGACAAGTCGGTGCCCGAGGTGCAGGAGTTTATGGACATTATAAAACGGCATTTTGCATAATCACACTATAACAAACCCGATTGCGCTATGGCAGGCAAACTATTCATAGTGCCCACCCCGGTGGGCAACCTCGACGACATGACGCCGCGCGCCGTGCAGGTGCTGCGCGAGGCCGACGTGGTGCTGGCCGAGGACACGCGCACCAGCGCGGTGCTGATGAAGCACTTTGGCATTGCCACGCCCATGCGCAGCCATCACAAGTTTAACGAGCACGAGACGCTGGCCGCAGTGGCCGGCGAACTGCAGGCCGGAGCGGTGATGGCGCTCGTGAGCGACGCCGGCACGCCGGGCATCAGCGACCCCGGCTTTCTGCTGTCGCGCGAGTGCCGCCGCCTGGACATCGAGGTCGAGACCCTGCCAGGCGCCACAGCCTTTGTGCCAGCCCTGGTCAACTCGGGCCTGCCATGCGAGCGGTTTACCTTCGAAGGCTTTCTGCCGCAGAAGAAAGGGCGCGCCACGCGCCTTGCCTCGCTTGCCGGCGAGCCGCGCACCATGGTGTTCTATGAGTCGCCCCTGAGGCTGCTCAAGACACTCAAGCAGATGGCCGACACCTTCGGCGCCGACCGCGAAGCGGCCGTGTGCCGCGAAATTTCAAAATTGCACAACACCACCCACCGTGGCACACTCGGCGAGCTTGTGGAGCAGTTCACAGCCACCGCGCCGCGCGGCGAAATAGTGATTGTTGTGGCGGGAGCGCCGCAGCAGTCGGCCGCAAAGGTTGACAAGTATGCCCAGTTTAAAAATAAAAACAAATTAATCAACGAATTAAAAACGACAGAACTATGAAGAGTAAAAGTTTACTGCTCGCCATTCTGGCGGCACTATTCGTTCTGCCCGCCTGCAACAGCGGCCAGCAGAAGACCGATGAGTCACAGCAGCAAAATGACTCAATAAATTCAGTGTTGAGCGACTCGCTTGCCACTGCCATGGCCGAGCGCGACACCCTTATGGCTCTTATGAACGACATAAGCGACGGCATGTCGCAGATAAAGCGTGTGGAAAACATTGTGTCGCAAGGCAACCTAAGCGGCGAGACGGCCGACAAGAAGCGCCAGCTGCGCGCCGACGTGGTGGCCATACAGCAGTCGCTGCAAGAGCGCTCGAAACGCCTCGACCAGCTTGAGGCGCGCCTGAGCAAGAGCTCGAACTACAACGATGAGATGAAGAAGACCATCAAGAGCCTCAAGCAGCAGATAGCCGACCAGCAGGCCATGATCACCGACCTCACCCAGCAGCTGGCTGCGGCCCACATTGTGATCAACAACCTCAACACGCGCGTCGACTCGCTGAACACCGTCAACACGGCCGTCAACCAAGAGAAGACGAAGGCCCAGGAGGAGTCGGTGCGCCTGGCCAACCAGCTCAACGAGTGCTACTATGTGGTGGGCTCGAAAAACGAGCTTAAGCAGCACAAGATTATCGAGACCGGATTCCTGCGCCACACCAAGGTGATGGAGGGCGACTTTGCCACCAACTACTTCACCAAGGCCGACAAGCGCACCCTGAGCGTGATTCCGCTACACAACAGCAAGGCGCAAGTGCTCTCGAAGCACCCCGCTGGCAGCTACACCATTGCCGACGAGGGCGGCCAGAAGGTGCTGAAGATTCTTAACCCGACACGATTTTGGGAATTGTCGAACTACTTGGTTGTGAAGGTGGGATAAGCTCTCCGCTGCCAGCCAAAGCGAGATGACATACGGCAACATTAAGGGGCAAGGCGCATTGCGCGGCGGGCACGGCATTGCCGCCCGTGGCAGTGGGCCTTGCCCTATTTTGTTTTGTTGAATGCCTTGTTTTTTCATGTAAAGTGAAACAATCAATTATAAAGTTATGACATGGACATCAATATAAAAGACATTTTATTGGCTGGTGAACGCGTAACGCTTGAATGGCTATTGGGAAAATCTCGGTTCTGGCTTTCCGCTTATTTTAAACAGTGTGGCTTCAATTTCATCAAATGACCCAATAAATGACCCAATAAATGACCCAATAAATGACCCAATAAGTTTGACTGATAGACAGAAGTTGATTTTGCACATGCTCTCAGAAGAAAAGAATCTGAGCAGGAAAAGGCTTTGCGAAAAAACGGGTTTATCTGATGCAACCGCAAAGCGTGAAATTGCTTTTCTAAAGAAAACGGGACGTCTGGTGCGCATCGGCAGTTTTAAAAGTGGATATTGGGAAGTGGTACCGATTGATGACATTTTAGACAAAATGCCAAAATAAAAACTGCTATTACAATTTTTAAATAATTAAAAATTAGTGACTTATGAAGGTAATAGTGGCGTGCGACAAATTCAAGGGATCGGCCACCTCGACGCAGATAGCCGGAGCGGTGAGGCAGGGCGTGCTCGACGTTTGCCCCACAGCACAAGTGGCCACGGTGGCCGTGGCCGACGGCGGCGATGGCACGGTGGAGGCCGTGCTGGCCGCGCAGGGCCTTGGCGCAAGGCGTGTGGAGTGCCGCGTGGAGGCTCCTGTGCCAGGCATGGGGCGGCTGACGGCGGCCTATGCGGTGACCGAAGACTGCGCCGTGGTTGAACTCGCGGCTGCCTCTGGGCTGGCGCTTGTGCCGCCACAGCTGCGCGACGCCATGCAGGCCTCGTCGGTGGGCACGGGGCAGCAAATAGCCCATGCCATAGCCGGCGGATGCCGCCGCGTGATGGTGGGGCTTGGCGGCAGCGCTTCGACCGACGGCGGCACGGGACTGCTGAACGCGCTTGGGTTCAGATTTCTTGATTCCAACGGCCATGAGCTGCGCCCGTGCGGAGCCAATCTGCACAGCATTGCCGCCGTCGACGACTCGCGCGTGCCAGGCGCCGTGCGCCACACCAAGTTCATACTGTGGACCGACGTCACCAACCCGCTGTGCGGCCCCAACGGCTCGGCAGCCGTGTTTGCCCCGCAAAAGGGAGCCGACGCCGCCCAAGTGGCCGTACTCGACAGCGGTCTGCGCCACCTGTCCACCCTCATGCCGCGCCCCGTGGCCTGCAAGCCCGGAGCAGGAGCGGCTGGCGGCGTGGGAGCGGGCCTAATGGCATGGCTCGGGGCCGACGTGAGGCCTGGGGCCGACGCAGTGCTCAGCCTGGCCCGGTTCGACACGCTGCTGGCAGGCGCATCGCTTGTGATAACGGGCGAAGGCCGCATCGACTCGCAGACGGCAGCCGGCAAAGTTCCGGCCGCAGTGTTGCACAGGGCTCACGCGTGCGGAGTGCCAGTGGCGGCCATTTGCGGCTCGCTTGCCGCCGACGCCAGTGGTCTCGGCTTCGATGCGGTGCTGCCCATAGTGCCGCGCCCCATGAGCCTGGCCGAGGCCATGCGGCCCCAGGAGACCCTTGCCAATGCGCGCCGCACAGCCGCGCAAATCGTGCGCCTCGCCCAACTGCAACCATAACGCATAGCTTTTTATAATTGACATAAACTTGCAATGAACAGATTACTACGAATCATTGTCGCCGCGGCACTGGCAGCCATTGCCGCGGTGATTCCCATGGCCGCCTTAGCGGCTCAGAGCACCGATGTGGAGCGCGCCGGCCAGCTGGCAGCGCGCCTTGACGCCCGACTCGCGCAGTCGGTGCAGTTTAAGCAAATCAAGCCCGGTCCCAAGGGTGCCGACGTGTACTCGCTCGAGAGCCGCGGCGGCAAGGTGGTGATAGGCGGCAACAACGCCTTGGCCATGGCTGTGGGTCTCAACCGCTACCTCAAGAAGTATTGCCTCACCACTGTGTCGTGGTATGCCGATGTGGCTGTGGAACTGCCATCCACACTGCCCACCAAGGTCGAGACCGAGCGGGCCACCGCACGCGTGCCGCAGCGTTTTTTCCTCAACTACTGCACCCTGGGCTACACCATGCCCTTCTGGAAATGGCGCGACTGGGAGCGCATGATCGACTGGATGGCGCTGAACGGCGTGAACATGCCGCTGGCCATCACCGGCCAGGAGGCCGTGTGGCGTAACGTGTGGCGCAAGCTGGGCATGACCGACAGCGAGGTGAAGAGCTACTTCACCGGCCCCGTGTATCTGCCGTGGCACCGCATGGCCAACATCGACGCCTGGTGCGGCCCGCTGCCCGACGAGTGGCTCGACTCGCAGGCGCAGCTGCAAAAGCAGATTGTGGCCCGCGAGCGCGAGCTCAACATGCGCCCCGTGCTGCCCGCCTTTGCCGGCCACGTGCCGTCGCGCCTGGCGCAACTCTACCCCAAGGCCGACATCAAGCCGCTGAGCCTGTGGCAGGGGTTCGGCAACGAGTGCCAAACGAGTTTCCTGTATAGCGAAGACCCGCTGTTTGGCCGCATCCAGCGCATGTATCTCGAGGAGCAGACGCGCCTCTACGGCACCGACCACATATATGGAACCGACCCCTTCAACGAGATGACTCCGCCCCGCCTCGAACCCGAATTCCTGAAGCAGGTGTCGAGCCACATCTATCAGTCGATAGCCAGCGTCGACCCCAAGGCGCAATGGCTGCAAATGGCCTGGCTATTCTACTACGCGCGCAAGACGTGGACTCCCGAGCGCGCCGAGGCACTGGTGACCGGCGCGCCCAAGGGGCGCATGATAATGCTCGACTACTTCGCCGAGCGCAAAGAGCTGTGGCGCGACCACAAGAGTTTCTACGGCCAGCCCTACATTTGGTGCTATTTGGGCAACTTCGGCGGCAATACCTCGGTGCAGGGCAACGTGCGCGAGGCCGGGCGCCGCATCGAGGCCGTGATAGACAGCGGCGGCAGCAATCTGGCCGGCATAGGCTCGACGCTTGAGGGCCTCGACGTGCAGCAAATGCCGTTTGAATACGTGTTTGGCAAGGCATGGAGCGCGCCCGAGGGCGATGTGGCCGCCCAGGTGGCCGACAGCCATGCGGGATATGCCAGCGCTGCGGCGCGCCAGGCATGGCAGCTGCTGCTCGACAGCGTGTATGCGGACCCGGCCAGCACGTGGAGCAATGTGGTGCTCAACTACTTCCCCGAGGTGGGGCGCGAAGACCGCAAACTGAGCGCCGTGGTCAAGAAGCACGCAGCCCCGCTCGCCCGCGCATGGCTGCAGCTGCTGCAGCAAGACAGCGTGACGCGCGACGCAGCCACCATCGACCTGATAACCATCGGGCGCGACGTGCTGGCAGTGATGTTCCGCGACGCCAAGCAGCGGTTTGACGCGGCCATGAAGCGCGCCGACCTTGCCACGATGACCAGCGAGGCCACGGTGATGACCGAACTGCTGCGCGACGTGGACGCCCTCAACGCCCACCACCCGCAGTGCACGCTGGCGCAGTGGATAGCACAGGCGCGCGACTACGGCTCAACGCCCGAGCTAAAGGACTACTACGAGATGAATGCCCGCCGCCTCGTCACCACTTGGGGCGGTACCCTCAACGACTACGCCAACCGCTCGTGGAGCGGACTCGTGGGCGAGTATTACGCCCACCGCTGGCAGCTGTACATCGACGAGGGGCTGAACTCGGTGCGCGAGCACCGCGCCTACAACGACAAGGCCCGCCGCGAAGCCACCTATGCCTACCAGCGCGACTGGTCGGCCGGCAAGATAGCCGTCGCCTCCACCGTGGCCAAGCCGCAAGGCAGCGTGCTTGAATTCTCGCGCCTGCTGGCCGCCAAGTGGCAGTCGCGCCTGCATAAATCCAATCCATAACGGGGTCGCCGACCATTCGGCAAACTGGCCAAAAAAATCGCAGGGCTGGATTCTTTGGAAATCCGGCCCTGCGTTTGTTGTGGGGTTAGCCGCGTGCGGCGGCTGGGTTAGTATTCAATCTGGTTGTTGATCTGCTTGGTCACGTCCCAGGGGGCGGGGTCGCCGCCCAAGTAGCGGTGGAACCAGTCGAGGTGGGCGTTGTAGTACACGGGCATTGACTTGAGCGTGTTGGGCCAGTGGCCGTCGTTTTTGAACACTATCAGGCGCGACGGAATGTCGCGCGACTGCAGCGCTGTGAAGTATTGCAGACTTTGGGTGTACGACACGCGGTAGTCGCGCTCGCCGGTGATGATGAGCGTGGGGGTGGCAAAGCGGTCGATGTAGCTCGACGGCGACCATTTTTGATACATGTCGCTGGTCCAGGGGCGGCCTTGCAGCTCAAACTCGGGGAACCACAGCTCTTCGGTGGTGCCCCACATCGAGCGCAGGTCATACACGCCCATCATCGAGGCCAGGCACTTGAAGCGGCGCGTGTGGCCCTGAAGCCAGTTCATCATGTAGCCGCCATACGACCAACCCATGGCTCCCATGCGGGTGGAGTCAACATAGTCGAGTTTGGCAAGGGCATCGGTCACCAGCATCACGTCTTCAAACGCCTTGCCGCCCCAGTCGCCCGATATGGCGCGGCAGAATGCCTGGCCGTAGCCGTTGGAGCCGTGGATGTTGGGGTAGGCCACAATGTAGCCGGCGCCTGGATACACCTGCCAGTCGCCGCGGAACGAGTTCATCCACATTTGCTGCGGGCCGCCGTGAATGTTGAGCACGAGCGGATATTTCTTCGAGGGATCGAAGTTGTGGGGCTTCACAATGAACACCTGCACCTTGTCGCCGCCGGCACCGTCGACCCAGATCGACTCTGAGGGGCGGATGTCGACCTCGCTTTCAAGCTCGGAGTTGAGGAACGTGAGCTGCTGCTCTTGGCCCTTTGATTGCTTGTAGAGGGCCACGGGGCGGCCCGTGGTGCTGTAGGTGTAATAGAAGTTGCCCTTGGCGTCGAAGGCATAGCTGGTGATGGCTTTGCCCGTGACGGCAGGCGTGATGACACCCTTGGCCAAGTCGAGGCGGTAGAGCGGCTGCGCGCCCTGCACTGCGCCAACGAAGTAGATCGAGCGCGAGTCGGCTGCCCACTTGAAGTCGGTCACCCAATTGTCGAAGCTGTCGGTGACTATGCGGCGCTCGCCGCTCTTGCGGTCGTACACGGCCAGGCGGAAGCGGTCGCTCTCATAGCCTTCCACCAGCTGGGTGCGGTAGGCAATGTAGCGGCCGTCGGGCGAATAGGCCGGCGAGCCGTCCCACGCCTTGTTGGCCTCGGTGATGCACTTGGCCTCACCGCCCGTGACTGGCACCAGCCAAAGGTCGGCGTTGGTGTTGGCCTCGGGGTGCTTGCTGTGGTTCGACACAAAGCATAGTTCGCGGCTGTCGGGCGAGAAGGCGTAGCGCACATCGCCGCCAAGGCTGAAGGTGAGCTCGTAGCTGCCCGGAGTGACGTCGGTGTAGGTGCCCGACTGCGTGTCGAGCACTATGAGGTGGGCATAGCGGCCGTCGTTGTAGCTGGTCCAGTGACGGTAGAGCAGCGCATCGGCCATATGGGCCTGCACAGGGCCGTCGTCCTTCTTCTTGCGCCAGTCCTTGTTGGCGGCCGCATCGGCGCCAAGCTCGGGATACACATCGGCGGCAAAGGCCACATAGCGGCCGTCGGGCGACACCACCGGGCCGTCAACGCCCAGACCGTAGTTGGTGATCTGGCGGCTCTCGCCGCTGGCCACGGTGTAGGCCCACAGCTGCTGGTTGCCGTCGGTTTCGCTGGTGTAATACACCACCTTGCCGTCGGCGCTCCAGCCCGTGAGGCTGCTCTTGCCGTTGCTGGTGAGGCTCTTTGCGCCCTTGCCGTCGGTGCCCATCAGGCACACGTCGCTATAGCTTTTGTGCTCCTTAAGGTTGCTGCTGCCCGTGGTGTAGGCCAGAGTCTTGGCATCGGGCGACAGCTGCACATTGCTCACGCTCTTCACCCTGTAGAGGTCGGGAATGGTGAATGCCCTCTTTTGCTGGGCACCCGCCGGCAGAGCCAGCGCGCACGCCGCGGCTGCTGCCACAATTAATTTTCTGTTCATATTCCTTACTTATTTTGCTGTAGTTGTAAATGTCACTTTTTGCCATTGAGGGCTTGGATGATGGCTTGCACTATGAGGGGGGCCATCACGTTGTAGCCCGCTTCGGTGGGGTGCACGCCATCGGCGGTCATGGCGGGGTTGAGGCTGCGCTCGCTGCCGCTCACCAGATGGCTGTAGTAGTCCACATAGCCGCAATTCATGCTCTTGGCAAGGGCCTTGATGCGCTTGTTGAGGCTGGCAATCTTGGGGGCGGCATCGGTGATGGCGGGCCGCCACGAGAAGTGCGATGCGGGCAGCACCGAGGTGAGTATCACCTTGATGCCGTGCAGGCGGGCCAGTTCGGCCATGGTGGCAATGTTGGCCACGGTGCGGTCTTCGCTATAGCGGTTGGTGTTCTCGGCCACATCGTTGGTGCCGGCATTTATCACCACCACTGCGGGATTGAGGTCGATCACGTCTTGCCTGAAGCGCACCAGAAACTGGTAGGATGTCTGGCCGCTGATGCCGCGGCACACGTAGTCGGGGTGCTCGTTCCAGAAGCGCGGATAGTTGCGCTTCCACAGCTCGGTGATGGAGTTGCCGATGAACACCACCCGCCGCCCATTGTTGCGGGCGTGGCGCACGCTGTCGTTGGCAGCGGCATACTTCTCGATTTTGGCCCAGTCCTTTGGGGCTTTGGCCTGCTTGGCGGGCTGCTGGGCCGAGCAGGTGAGCGGGACACCCAGCGCCATGATGGCGGCACAGGCCGTGAGCCATTTTTTTGCATTGTGTAGCATAATGGTTGGTAGTTTTTGATTATTGCAAAGTTAGAGCAAAAACGGCTAAAGCCCATATCGTTAGGGCGAAAAAAGGCGGCCGCGCAGTTGTGCGGCCGCCTTTTTATGGTTGGCTATGCCCCATTTCATCAGCAGCGGGGCATGCTGCGACAGGGCTTGCGATTAGTGCTTGATTACCTTGGCTGCGGTGCCGTCGGTGTAGCGCACCACATACACGCCGGCGCGCTCCATGCTGCCGAGCTTCACGCCCTGCAGGTTGTAGATCTCCTTGATTTCGCGGGCGTTGGTGCTGACCTCGTTCACGCCGGTGACGCCGGTGATGTTGACGGTATACACCTTTTTGCTGCTCATGTCGGCTGCATAGCTTGTGATAGTTGCCACATAGCTCTTGCGGTCGCCGGCGCTCACTTCCTTCACATCCACGTTGGCCACCTGGCCGCGGCCAAAGGTGAGGAAGTCGCTTGCAGTCACCTCGCCCTGTGCGGTGAGGCTGTAGGTGTCCACGCTCTTGTTCCAGCCGTCGAGCTTGGCTCCGCGGAACTTGATGGAGTCGAGTTCGCTGTTATACACCAGCTTGATGTCGTCCACATAGAGCGAGTCCACGCCGCCGCCCTTGCCGGGAGTGGCGTTGGTCGAGAAAGTGACCAGAATGGCCTTGGGGTCAATCTTGTCGTTCACATAGTTGAAGGGCACCGACAGCTGCTGCCAAGCGTTGCCGTTGGTGGCAATTGTCTTGTTGGCGGCCTTGGCCATCACGTTGGTATAGGTGGCGCTGCCCTCGGGGTCCTGATAGTTGGTGCCATTGGTGATGGCTGCGCTCACTGTGGCGTAGGGGTAGTTTGAGTTGGCCTTCTCCTGCTTGAACTTAACCCACACGTTGAGAGAGTCGGGGCGGTTGGTGATTTCGGTGTAGAATGGGTCGCCGTTGCCGTCCTTGTCGGTCTTCGACATGTCGAGGAACGAGTGGTTGGCGGGGTCGGAAGCAACCAATGCACTGGCGTTGAGGCGGCCGGTGGTCATGGTGCCGTTGGCAATGATGCCGTAGATGTTCGATGAGAAGAGCGCTGCGCTGGCCTGGCCGTCGGTGCCGGGACGCACCACTGCGCTCTTGACCACCTTCACACCGGCAGTCTTGGCCAGACCGCCTGTGGCGCTCGTGAACGAGTGCCAGCCGTTGGGCTCTGTGCCCTTTGCGCCCGACTCGCTTGAGTCATGGAAGTTCTCAAAGCCGGGGTTGCGGAACTGCAGGCCGTCGCTGATGAAGTTCACCTTGATGATTTGCTGCAGGGTGCTCATCATGTCGATGTTGATGGTGGTGTTGAGCACCTTCGACGAGAAGGTGGCCTTCATGTCGATGGGCACCTGTCCCAGCATGGGGCCCATCCACATGCTTACGGTGGTGTCGGTGCCGGCGGTTATCTCAACGTTGTCCTTCACCGAAAGCTCCATCACGTCGCCGGCCTTGCTCGAAGCCTTGCCTTTGAGCACGATGTTGCCCACGCCCATCTTCTCGCCGCCTGCCGAGAGGCAGAAGTTGTTGATGCTGAGCGTGCACTCGTCACCGTCGGTGACAATGGTGATGGGCTGGGCCTGCTCGGACACAGAGCCGTTCACATTCACCTGAAGCTGGCCGTTGTAGACGGTGGCCGATGCCTTGCCGGCAAGGGCCATGGCTGCTACGGCCATAAGTGTAGTAAATTTGTTCATCTTTTTACCTTTCTTTTTTGAAGTGGATTTTATGAATTGTGTATACTTGTTGGTCTTATGTTGACTTACTTGTTGATGTTGTAGGTGATGCCCACCACGCCGAATATGGGGTAGAGGCGCTGCTCGATGGTCTTGAAGCCGCTGTTGTGCACGCCCGAGAGGCCCCACTCGAGGTCGGCGTAGAGGCCGAAGCGCGGTGTGAGGCGCACGTCGGCGCCCACCAGTATGCCATATTGCAGCTTGCGCATGTCGTCGCTGAAGTCGTAGGTGCCGCGCTGGCCCTCCTCGCTGCCCAGCTCCACCTTGGGGCCGGTGGGGTCGCCCACGCGCAGATAGCCGTCGTAGGCATAGCCGCTGAACTCCTTCGACGACAGAAACGACAGGTAGGGGCCGGCCTTGAGGCGCACGCGGCGGCTCACGTCGCAGGCGGCCATCACGGGCACAGTGAACATCCACTCGCGCACCTTGGTCACCACGCGGCCTGTGAACATTCCGCTCAGCGTCTCGCCGCCGCGGGTAATCTCCATATGGTAGTTTTTGACGCTTGCGTCAATCTCCATGCCCTTGTTTTCAAGGCGCACGCCGGTCATCAGGCCCCAGCGGCCCTGAATGGGCTTGTAGGCGTCGAAGCCGGCCGACAGGTTCATCTTCAGCTTGTAGCTGTGCAGGCTGCGTATGCTCGAAGGCATTCCGTGGGGCATGGTGCCGCCCAGCGCATAGCCCAGGCGGCCGCTGAACTTCACGTCGTCGAGGCCGAAGCCTATGCTCTTTTGCGCCACGGCGGCCGTGCTTGCCAGCATCATCACCGCCAATGCCATTGCTGTTTTTATTCTTGTCATGCTCATTATGTAGTATGAGTGTGTTTAGTCAATTTTTTATCGTTGAGATTATGTGTTCGGGGTCGGGCAGAGGCTGCCACGCTACTCCTCGGTGGCGCAGATCACCCTCACCCTGTCCACGCACAGCTCGCTGCCCACGGCGCCCTGGAACTGGTCGCCCTTGGCGCTCGATGAGAACACCACGGCCAGATTATAGCCGCGCGAGGCCAGCAGCTCGCTGTTGATGCCCTCGCTGTAGTCGAAGGCTACCTCAAAGGCCGTCCACCCAGTGGTGGCGCCCACCTTGGGCACCTTGGCAATGGCCACTATCTGCGGGCTGGTGAGCACGTCGTTGCCGTCGAGCACCACGGCGTTGCCCTGCGAGTCGTGGTTGCGGTAGAGCACGGCATATATCGAGCCTTCGTCCACTACGCCGTCCACCTTCTTGCCCGTGCGGTCTTGGAACTTCTCGCCGGGGGCATACTTGTAGTAGCCGGTGAACTTCACTGGCTTCTTGTCGAAGCTCACGCCAAAGCGGGTGGCCTTCATGGCGTCTTTAAGCGCGCTGCCCACGTCGAATGTGCCCAGGAAGAAGTTGCCCGCGGCAAGGCGCATGTTCACCATCACGCCAAAGGGACCCGTGTCGCGGGTGGTGAGCTTGATGCCGGCGCCGTCGTAGCCCTCGGCCAGCGGCACTGTGGGGTATTCGTCGGGCTTGGCCGAGCCGCGGCTCATCTGGAAGCCGGGGTTGCCAGTGGCCCAGTCGTTGCCCAGCGCGCCGTCGGGCATCACGTTGTGCCAAATGTAGTATGCTCCGGCCTTGGGCTCAAGTTCATAATGCTCAAAGTCGAACTTAATGGTGTCGTTCACCGTGTGGGTCACGGGGGTGAACCTCACGGCGTAGGTGCGCTGCCAGCGGCCGTCTTCCGAGGTCACGCGGTAGCGCATCTCCTGCCCCACCTGCGGCAGTCCGCCCCCTATCTGCTCAAGCTTGGCGCCGGGGGTGGTGGCAATGTCGAGGCTGGCCGCGCTCAGGTCGGCGCTGCTGCGCACGCTAAAGGTGATCACGCTGTCGGCGCTCTGCACGTTTTGCAGCGTGTCGCTCAGGTTGAAGAACGCCTGCGCGGGCTGCGGCACGTGCACCGTCACCGACTCGATGTCGCACTCGGCGTTGAGCGGCTCGTCTTTGAAGCACGAGGTGAGCGCCGTGGTGCATATCGCACACAGCGCCACCCCTATGGTTTTAATCGTTTTTTTCATACTCGGGCTCAATTTTGTGAGTTCAGTTTTGCGCCAATTGTCTTGGCCTTGAAAAAAGGCTGCGCATCGCCGCCGCGCCCGCACTGCTGCCGGCCGTGGGGGCTGCCGCGGCAAAAGCGGCTTTCGCTTGGCACGCAAGCGGCTTTCACTTTGAAACACAACACACTACGCGCATCTGCCGTCTGCCAAGGGGCAAGGCGCGGCGCACAGGTGCATTCTCGTGCAAAATTATCAAAAATTATCCCAATTTGCCAAATAATGCCGCGCATTTTTGCGCAGGCCGTGCCAAAACAAACAATTATGCACATCTTGCAAGCATAAATGTATATGCCGCACCTACCTCTATTGATTGAATTGGACTATTGCCTCCGATTTTTATGCGCTTTTTATTGTGCAAACATTTGCAGAAATGTGCCCAATCTACTATTTTTGCACGGTCGAAAATTTTTATAATGTTCAACAATTACTGCCAATGGCTTCTACACAAGGCCACAGAGGGCAGAAGATTAATTTTTAACTATTAATATACAAAAAAAACCGCAATGAAAAAGGAAATTTACGCAGTAATCACCGCCGGCCTCCTCTCGACAGGGGCAGCACAGGCAGTGACGGTGGACGACCTCGTGCAGTATGGAGGCGACGCCATCGAAATCTTCTATGGCAGCTACAAGCAGCGCACATTGCACGACTATGTGAACGGCTATGTGCACTTTGAAAAGGTGAACGACAGCACCGTGGTGCTCAAAAACTACTACGGGCTGTGCGACGTGCCATTCATCTTGAAAAACAACAAGCTGGTGATGGCCTACACCGAAGACGACGACAACCCCACCAACATTCTGGAGGTGGAGTCGTCGAAATACGCCTTCATGCACCTCACCCCGCAGACGGCTGTCAACCAGACCTATTACGACAAGACAGGCCTGCGCTACACATCTAATGTGATCACCGAGAAAAACGGCGAGTATCAGATCGACTTCAACATGCCGGTGAAGATTGAGGCCTACAACGGCTCAAACGGCAACTACACGCTTGTGGGCCGCGAGTATAAGAACATCTACTCGGTGGTGGTGTTCAAGCCCAACGTGTCGATCACCGACTATGACGAGAGAGCCAAAAAGGCGCGCTCATACAAGGGCAAAATCACTTTCAACGACGACAACACTTTCACATTTATCAACTTTGGCGCCAAGGGCTACGGCATTGAGAACTACACTGGCGGCAACATGATATACAGCCGCCTGCAGAAACTTACTGGCGGCTTCAACCGCGACAGCGCCGAGGTGTGGATGGACTACCAGCAGATAACGAGCGACATAAGCGCGCTCAGCAGCACCGGCTACGGCACCGTGTACAGCTACAAGCTGTGCCGGGTTGACACGGCCGTCACACCCTACGACTTCTATCAGCCCCTTAACGGCCCCGTGACATTCACCGGAGCGCACCACACAGGCGAGTCGGCTTGGGTGACCGACGGCGGCGACCGCCGCACACTGGAGACGGTGAACATGGAGTTCCGCCCCTGGAGCGCATTCTGCGTGAGCATCAACAGCAATTCGGGCCAGCCCTTTGTGACCGACACCCGCGTCACAGTGCCCGACCACGACGTTACACTCGACGTGGCCTTCACCAGCGTTGACGCCGCCACATCGGCCGACAACGCCAAGCTCAACGTGGACGCAGCTTGGAAGGCAGCCAAAAACGAGTGCTATGTGGCCAGCTACGACCTGATGATGGTGCCCGGCAAATACACCGCAGCAGCCGACGTGCCCCTCGACAAGGCCGTGACTCTGGCAGCAGGCGTGGCCAAGTCGGCCACTGGCTGCGAGGCACAGGGCTCGGTTGAGGCTCCCGTGGTTGAGTCGGCCTCTACTGTCGACTACACTCTCTTCATCAAGGCCAACTACGATGCGGCCACCGGCCTCACCGCCACCCTGCACAACCTCTATCCCGTGCAGTTCAGCGTGGGCGTTCACACTGGCGTAAGCAGCGTTGAGGCAGCCAAGGAGGTGAAGAGCGTGGTTTACTACAACGCAGCAGGCGTTGCCCTCAGCGAGCCCGCCACCGGCATCAACATCAAGGTGGTGACTTACACCGACGGCACCACTGCCACCTCTAAGCTGATCAAGTAAGCATCAGCCCAAACACAACACGAAATCTAACACGCGGCAGCCATGGCACACAAAAGCCATAGCTGCCGCTTTTTTTATCCAATTTTTAATAGCATTTTTTATGATTAAAAAACTACTCAAGATTTCATTAGCGGTCATAACGCTACTTATGGCTGGCAAGGCCCAAGCCGTAACAGCCGACGACCTTGTGAAATATGGCGGCGATGCTGTGGAAATCTTCTACGGCAGCTACACGCAGCGAGGATTTGCCGACCGCTCAAATGGCGTTAAACTTGTAAAAGCGGGTGGAGACACGATTTGGGTCAAAGATTTCTATGGTGGCCTATGCGACGTGCCCTTTGTGCTTAAAAACAACAAGCTATATATGGCCTACACAAATAGTTCCTACTACAGTGTAGTTGTCAAGTCTAAAAATAAAGCCTTTTCAGCCATCCGTTTGACCCCATGCTACTACTACAATTCGTATTATGGATATGTTTATTATGAAGATGTTTTGGAGTCAGGAACCATAACCGAGGACTCGAATGGGGAATACCTCATAAATTTCAATACATCTTTAGCTATTACAGGACTCTCTGGCAGCAATGGCAATTACTCTGAAAAAGAAGAAGTGTATAAGAAAAATTTCAGAATAATGATATACAAGCCAAACGTTTCTGTAACTGACCACAATGAGAGTACCGACACCGACAGAGCATACAATGCGCAGCTAACGTTCAGCAACGACTCCACCATCAAGTTCGTGAACTGGGGCAATAAGGGTTACGCCCTTAAAAATACAGTCTCTCCATTGAATGCAGCATATGGCCCAGTGACTGGTGGAATCAACCGTAGCAAGTCGAGCGTGTGGTGTGATTACCAGTTCTTCACCACCAACATCGACTATGTAACGTTATCTTCAATCAACCTGTATGGTTTCCGCCTTGTGCAGTACGGAGGCGACGGCTACTACTACAAGCCCCTTTACGGCAAAATCAATGATTTGCAGGCTCACCATTCAGGTGCCTCGCTTTGGGTGACCGATGGCGGTGACTGCAAAACCATGGAGTCGATGAAGATGAAATTCAGAACTTGGACGGCATATAGCGAGAAGTCAAACAACAACTCGGGGCAGCCCGTGGTGAGCAACACCATAGTCAATGTGCCCGACCATGATGTGACGCTGCAACTGAAAATGTCGAAGGCAGCAGCCACAAACCACATGGTCAGCGCATCGTGGAAAGCCACCAAAAACGAGTTTTACGTGAGCAGCTACGACCTGATGATGGTGCCGGGCAAATACACCAGCGGCGCTGATGTGCCTCTCGACAAGGCCGTGGCAGTGGCCAGCGGCATTGCCAAGAACGCCAAGGGCAGCTATTCGGCAGAATCATCACGCACAAGCGAGGTTGGCGACGACTACACCCTGTTTGTCCGCGCTAACTATACCGACTCGCTCGGTCTGGCTTCAACATATCACTGCTTGAGCAATGTCACCGTTGAGCAGTCCGACGAAACCAGCCTCGCCGACATAATCGGCAGCGGCGTGAGCGGTGAGGACTACACCGTGGCCAACGACCTTGAGGTGGTGTATGTGAACGGCAACACCGTGTATGCAAAAGACGCCCAGGACTATGCCGGCCGCCAAGTGTGCGGCGACCTGCGCGATCCATACCACAATGCCGACTTTGACCAGAGCAACTGGGTGCGCATCACACTGGCCGACGCCTCGGCAGTGACCAGCGGAAAGGTGATAGAAGGAGGCACACTCACCGGCACGTTCACTATGGATGCAAACGGCAACCCTGAACTCGACGCCAGCGGACACAGCGCACCCACATTGGCTACAGGCGTGAACTACAACGGCAATCTCTACAACATGGCCAACTTTGCGGCATCGCAACCGTCCACCAGCGAGGCTCAAAGCATATTCCTCGTTAAGCCCAAGCCCTACGAGTATGTGCGCGTGCAGTGGGCCATCGTAAACAGCGACCTCACCACATTCAGCGTGCCGGCCAAGGCGGGCATGAGCAACGTGGCAGGACTTGTGGGCACCGCAGCCATCGATTGGAGCATGGCCGAAGAAGGGCTCAAGAGCAAGTTCAACAAGACGGGTGAGGGATACGGCTACAACTTCAATGCCATCGTTTACCGCAACCGTCCGGCAAGTGAAGCCAGTGGTGCAGATGGAGGCTGGACCATTGCTCCCATTAGTGCCGATGGATTCAATGATGTGCAAACGGGCATCGAGGCCGTAACCGCCGCCAAATCGGTGGCCAGCGTGAGATATTTCACCATGGCCGGATTGGAGTGCAGCGCACGCCCAAGCGTGCCGTGCGTGAAAGTGGTTACTTACACCGACGGCAGTGTTGAGGCCGTGAAACTTGCGCAGCGTTAACACACAGCAGCTAAGGCTGCTGTAATCAGGCTGTGGGCCGGGCCGCTTTGGCGGGTCGGCCCACAGTTTTTTTGCTTGATAAAAGAGCCGCACATGTGTCCTGAAATTAAGTGTTTTGTCGAATATTTTGCCATTTTGCGATTAAGCTGTTGCTGTGGGGCGCAATTTTCGCTAACTTTGCAATCATCGCCGCCCCTATGCGGGCGGCATGAGGTGTATGCGGCGCGGCAAGCATTCCCTTTTTACGGTTATAAACTTCACTCACACGCCATGCCGCAATATGCCTCAAACGACAAAAAAAGTATGAATGACTTGGTAGAACGATTATTTGAACGAATAAAGCGCCACCCGCTGGTGCGCGCATTCTGCAACAGCACCATGCCCCGGTGGCTGATACTGCTGTCCGACGTGGCGGTGGTGCTCGCCTGCACCCTTATAATATCGCTGCTCAGCATCTACGGCGGCAGCGGTGTGCCGCCGGTGCGCATGGTGCTGGCCAACCTGGGGCTGGTGGGCGCTGTGTTTGTGTGCGTGTCGTACTACTTCAAGAGCTATGCCTGCATCATACGCCTGTCGGTGGTCGAAGACCTCTACCGCGTGCTCATGGTGGAGATGGTGAGCACCGTGGCGGTGCTGCTGGTCGACTGGGTGGCGGCTGCCCACACGGGCGTGAAGCTGATGCCCTACCGCAGCGTGGTGTTTATCGGCGCCACCTCGTTCACGGCGCTGATGATCGAGCGCCTACTCATCAAGCACTTCTACGCCCAAATCACGCAGCGCGGGGTGAGCCGCCGGCGCGTGCTGGTGCTCGGTACCTCGCTCGACTCCATAATTCTGGCCAACGCGCTGAAGAATGAAATCAACGGCAAGTACGACCCCGTGGGCCTCATCGCCACCGACCCCGCCGGCAAGAGACACACCGCCATCAACGGCTTCACCGTCTACGACTACTCGCCCGACACGCTGGCCAACGTGTTTGTGGAGCACGCCGTGTATGCGCTGGTGTTCAACTCGTCGCTCAACGACTGGGTGAGCCGCGACGGCGTGGCCGACTATCTGCTGCAGCACCACATAGCCATGCTGGCCGTGAACCGTGTGGAGGAGGTCGATGCCGACGGCCAAGGCAGCGACTCAAGCATAAGCAACCGCATCAAGCCCATTCAAATTGAAGACCTGCTGGGCCGCAAACCCATTGTGCTCAACAGCACGCTGGTGCGCGAAAGCATCAACGGCGAGTGCGTGATGGTGAGCGGCGCGTGCGGCTCGATTGGCAGCGAAATCGTGCGCCAGCTGGCCGCCTACAAGGCGTCGCGCATAGTGCTGGTCGACCAGGCCGAAACCCCGATGCACGACATCGCGCTCGAGCTGCGCGAAAAGTTTCCCTTGGCCGACGTGGTGCTGTATATGGGCGACGTCACCAACCGCGACCGCATGGAGCGCGCCTTTAAGGCCTACCGGCCAAAATACGTGTTCCACGCCGCAGCCTATAAGCACGTGCCCATGATGGAACTCAACCCCACCGAGGCAGTGCTGGTGAACGTGATGGGCACACGCAACATGGCCGACCTGGCGCTGAAATACGGTGTGCACAAGTTTGTGATGGTGTCGACCGACAAGGCCGTTAACCCGTCGAACGTGATGGGCTGCACCAAGCGCCTGGCCGAAATCTACGTGCAGTCGCTGTGCACCGCCACCCTTGGCCGCGGCCACTCCACGCAGTTCATCACCACGCGCTTTGGCAACGTGCTGGGCAGCAACGGGTCGGTGATACCCCTGTTCCGCCGCCAAATCGAGGCCGGAGGCCCAATCACGGTCACCCACCGCGACATCATACGCTACTTCATGACCATTCCCGAGGCCTGCTCGCTGGTGCTCGAGGCCGGCTGCATGGGCCGCGGCGGCGAAATCTACATCTTCGACATGGGCCAGCCGGTGCGCATCTACGACCTGGCCAAGCGCATGATTTCGCTTGCGGGCCTGCGTCCCGGCATCGACATCCAAATAAAGGAGGTGGGCCTGCGCCCCGGCGAAAAACTGTATGAGGAGCTGCTCAACGACAAAGAGAAGACCCAGGCCACGCGCAACAACAAGATTATGATAGCCCAAGTGCGCACCTACGACGACTTCGACGCCGTGTGCCGCAGCATCGACGGCATCATCCGCTTTGCCGAGCAGGGCCGCGTGCACGATATGGTGCACGCCATGAAAGAGTTCGTGCCCGAATACAAGAGCCTCAACTCCGAGTTCGAAAAAATCGACACCGAAATCGCCCAAGAGACCACCGCCGTTAACTCATAGCAACAATAACACCTCGATTATCAGCAAAATGCAATGACGCGGCATGCCGAGAGTACTGAAAAAGTAATATTGTTGTGGCATTTGTTGCAATGCGGTATTAGCAATGACATTATCCCTTTAGGGAAAAGATATGTGTAGGCAGGTATGCAGTGCGGACGTAGCGGTAGCGCAGTCCGCGCGAAATGCCTGCTATGCTGTCGCCCCCACACAGGCATTCCGCTTTCTATGTTAAAATCCAAATATTTTGACCATTATTTTTGAATTAA
>CAVKDU010000045.1:0-23966 GCA_963655175.1 Wujia chipingensis
TTTGCTTGGCTTTAAGGATTAAAGTCATCAACTATTCCTACCGCTGAATAGTTACGCAAAGTTTTTTCATTGTTAAGGTTTATGTTAATGGTATTAAAGGTTAATTAGTCAAGCAATCCTGGACGTTGATGTCCGGGATTTACTTTTTTTATACCCATCTCCACCCCGCCACTATACAAATTCAACTTATTGTTTCAACGAAAACGGATAGATTTTTTCGGGAGAAGTGTTGGCGGTGGCGGCAGAAAGCAGTAACTTTACCTCAGCAAAGCAAAAAAACTATTAACAACTTAACCAAACCAAAAAAGGTAATGAAAAAAACAATTACTTCACTTCTTGTTGCCGCCACGATGGCCACGGCCAGCGCCGGCAACGTGATTGACCTGCGCGGCGTTGAGTATCAGGTGGACACCCTGTATCACGCCACCATAGGCCCCGGCACCACTCAGACGTCGCTGTGGCTGCACAGCGCCTCGAGCCAGCTGCGCGTGTTCTACTGCACGGTTGACATCACCAACCCCTACGTGAAACTGCACGGCGTGGTGGCCAAGGACAAGCTGGCCGGCAACGAAACCATTTCGGGCATGGCCAAGCGCAAGGACAAACCCGGCGAACGCTATTTCGCGGGCATCAACGCCGACTTCTTCGCCACCAGCGGCTCTACGGGCCGCGGCGTGTCGATGGTGGGTTCGCCCGTGGGCTCGACCGTGGTGAAAGATGTGATATTCCGCGCGCGCAACGGCGCGTCGACCTACAAGCAGTTCATCGTCGACAAGAAGGGCAAGGTCTACGTCGACCCGTTCACCTTCGGAGGCAAGGTGAAGAAGAGCGACGGCACTTCGGCCACGCTGGGCGGCATCAACGCTCCCGAGAACAACAACAAGATCACCATATTCAACGACCTGTATTACGGCAGCACCAACCTGAAGGACAACGACTATGAGGTGGCAGCCGTGCTGGCCGAGGGCCAGACGTTTAAGACCTCAGGCGCGTGCAAGATGGTGGTGACCGCAGCGCCGAGCAACGCCGGCGACATGACCATCGAGGCCGGCCACTATGTGCTGCACGGCAAGGGCACGGCCAGCGAGTTCATCGCCTCGCTCAAGCAGGGCGACACCATCACCGTGAGCCCCACATGGAAGGCCAACGGCGTGAGTGTGAACCCATCAGAGGTGGTGAGCGGCAACCCGAAGATTCTGGGCGGCGGTGAGGTGCTCGACAGCGAGGGCGACCGCGGCGACGCCAGCGCACTGCACCCCCGCAGCGCCATAGGCTATGGCGACGGCGGCAACAAGGTGTATTTCATGGTGGTTGACGGCCGCAGCGCCATCTCGGCCGGCGTGCGCACTTCGGTGCTGGGCGCCATCATGAAGTATGCGGGCGCCACCGACGCCATGAACGTGGACGGCGGCGGCTCGTCGTGCCTCTACACCAGCGCCCTGGGCGTGCGCAACAAGCCCAGCGACGGCAATGAGCGCGCCGACGGCAACGCATTCTTCGCCACCTGCACCGCCCCCGACGACAACACGGTGGCCACAGTGCAGTTTGTTGACTGGAAGCTTGAGACCCCGAAATATGGCATCTACACTCCGCAATTCTATGGCTACAACCAGTATGGCATACTCGTCGACACCGACCTCAAGGGCGTGAAGCTGAGCTGCCCGGCCAGCATAGGCCACGTGAGAGAAGACGGCGCATTTGTGGCCGACGGCGAGGGCTACGGCCTGCTCACAGCCACCTATGGCGGCTCAACGGCCACTCTGCCCGTGACCGTGGGCGGCTCAACGGCCAACATGAGCCTGCGCAACGACTCGGTGATTAACGACGGCTACCGCCGCTATGCGGTGGAGGTGCAGAACACCTTCAACGAGAAGACCCTGCCCATCGACCCCGCCGCCCTCACATGGAGCAGCAGCAACGAGGGCGTGGTGACAATCGGCGCCAACGACGGCATTCTGCGCGGCGAGGCCGACGGCGAGGCCAATGTGACCGGCACTCTGGGCGACTTCAGCTGCACCATGAAGGTGCTGGTGGAGAAGCCCACAAAGCACGTGATGCCCATCGATCCCAATCTTGACCCCTCGACGTGGACGTTCTCAATTAGCGGCGGCACCGGCGGCACGGCCGAGGCCATGGGCGACGGCCTGAAGTATTCGTTCACCGGCAAGTCGTCGCGCCTCTACTACATGAACCTCAACAAGAAGATTCGCCTGTGGAGCCTGCCCGACACGCTGCGCCTGCGCCTCAGCACGGGCGGCCTGGGCGTGAAGTCGGTGGTGTTCACACTGCGCACCCCCGGCAGCAATGCCAACAATGTGACCATCACTCCCCAGAACTTCGACCCCAATGCCGAGAACGTGATCGACGTGCCCACAGCACTCTGGGCCGACGCCAACGACATGGCCACCTATCCCATATCGCTCAGCACCATCCGCGTGAATCTGGACAAGACCACTGCCGGACAGCAATACACCCTGCTGTTCAACGGCATCGAGGCTGTGTATAACATGAAGGAGCTTGGCCCCACGGCCATCGAGACCATCGACGCTGCAAGACAGCTCACAGTGACTGCGGCCGGCGGCGTGCTCAGCTTCAGCCGCGCGCTCGACAGCGTGCAGGCCTACGACCTGGGCGGACGCCTCATTGCCTCGGCCCGCAACGCCTCGCAGCTCACCGTGGGCAAGGGCGCAATGGTGGTGGTTGCCACCATCGGCGGCAAGACCATAGCACAAAAGGTGATGGTGCGCTAAGGCGCTGACACTCACCACAGCTACCACATAAAGGCGGCGCGGTTCCCCACCAGCGGGGCCGCGCCGCCCGCTTTTTGCCGCGGCACATTTAGCCCGAAACGCTTTGCTGCGTGCGAAAATTGGCGTAACTTTATGGTCGAAATTTAGCGAACCAGTAACTATTAACATTAAGTAACCGTTAGATATATGAAGAAAACAATTACCCCACTACTTGTGGCGGCCGCGCTGGCATTGCCCGGCATGGCTGCCGCCTCAACCACCTACACAATGCGGGGCGTTGAGTTCAAGGCCGACACCTTGTTTCACGCCCAGATAGGCCCCGGCACCACGCAGACGTCACTTTTCCTGCGCAACGAGGAGTCGCAGCGGCAAATGTATCTCTACTATTCGCAAGTAGACCTCACCAACCCCTACGTGACACTGCGCACCGTCAGCGGCCAGGACAAGCTGTTTGGCGCAGAGCGCGTGAGCGACATGGCCAAGCGCCGCACCAAGCCGGGCGAGCGCTACTACTTTGGCGTGAACGGCGACTTCTTCACCACCAGTGGCGTGTCGAAGCGCGGCGAGTCGATGATTGGAGCCCCCACCGGGCCGTGCATCGGCGGCGGCGAGGTGTACCGCGCCCGCAACCACAACACCCGCTGGGCCCTGACCCTCAACGCATCGAAGGACGCCCTCATTGGCCACGCCGATTTTGGCGGCACGGTGACGCGCCCCGACGGCAAGAAGGTGACACTGGGCGGCATCAACACCTATGCCGGCAACGACGCCATCTACCTCTACAACCCCTACTATCTGGCCGGCACCAACGAGACGGGCGACTGCAGCGAAGTGCAGGTGCGCCTGCAGGAGGGCGAGTCGTTCCGCATAGGGCAGCCGTTTAAGGTGGTGGTGACGGGCAACCCCAGCTCGGCCACCGACATGGACATCCCCGCCGACGGCTATGTGCTGCACGGCCAGGGCTCGAAGGACTTTGACGGCGTGAACGCCAAGAGCTTTGTGGCCGGGCTGAAGCCCGGCGACGTGGTGGAGGTGAACTTCACCGTGAGCATCGACGGCAAAAGCTTTGTGCCCACCGAGATGATTGCCTCGCTGCCCATGAACCTGCGCAACGGCGAGGTGGTGGACAACGAATATCTGATGGACGAGTTCAAGAGCAACCAGCCCATTTGCGCCGTGGGCCTTGCCGACGGCGGCAAGACAGCCGTGTTTATGATGATCGACGGCCGCTCGCCCATATCCAGCGGCGCCCGCCCCACCGAGACGGGCGAAATGCTGCGCCAGCTTGGCTGCACCGACGGCCTCAGCTTCGACAGCGGCGGCTCGGCCACATTCTATACCAGCGCCCTGGGCGTGCGCAACAAGCCCAGCGACGGTGTTGAGCGTCCCGACGGCAACGGCGTGTTTGCCGTGAGCAGCGCGCCCGACGACAGCACCGTGGCCGCCATCAGATTCGTGGACTGGAGCGTGGAGGTGCCCAAATACGGCATCTACAAGCCCAAGTTCTTCGGCTACAACAAGTATGGCATGCTCATCGACACCGACCTCAAGGGCGTGAAGCTGAGCTGTCCCGAGAGCGTGGGCCACGTGCGCCAAGACAGCATCTTCTTTGGCGACGGCAACGGCTTTGCCCGCCTTGTGGCCACCTACGGCGGCAGCGTCAGCACCGACGTGCCCCTCACCATAGTGGGTTCCGACGCCACCATTAGCCTTGCCAACGACTCGATAATCAACGACGGCTACCGCCGCCACGTGGTGGATGTGCAAAACTCCGCCGACGGGCGCACACTGGCCGTCGACCCCACCGTGCTCACATGGAGCAGCAGCGACGAGAGCATAGTGCGCATCGACGCCTCAACCGGCTCGCTGCTGGGCGTGGCCAACGGCAGCGCCACCGTCACGGGCCGCGTGGGCTCGTTTAGCGGCGACATGAAGGTGAACGTGGAAATCCCCTCGGCCCACGCCATGCCCGTGGATCCGGGCCTCGACGTGACCACGTGGAAGTATTCGCAGACGGGCGGCAAGCAGCAGCACCTGTCGGCCACCGCCGACGGCAACGGCATCGCCTACACCTACACCGGAGCCAGCGGACGCGCGCCAAAAATCACGCTCACCAAGGCCCTTCGCCTGTGGAGCCTGCCCGACACGCTGCGCCTGCGCATCAATCCGGGCGACGCACCGCTTAAGAACGCCATCATCAACCTCAAGGCCAACGGCCAAAAGGCCGCCTACCACACCGTGGTGCCCGACACCGTGGTGGCCGGCCAGGAGGTTACGCTCGACCTGCCCACCAGCAGCTGGCTCGACACCAGCGACATGGGCGCCTTCCCCATCACGCTCAACTCCATAGCCCTCACCATGGGCGCAAGCACGGTGGGCAAGCAATACACCATAATGCTCAACGGCATCGAGACGGTGTATGCTCCCGTGCCCGTGAGCGGCGTTGAGGCGGTGATCGACCCCGCCACACGCCTCGGTGTGAGCGTGACCGCAGCTGGTCTGCAATTCAGCCAGCCAGTGGACAAGGCCGAACTGTGGAGCGCCGACGGACGCCTGCTGGCGCGCGGCAGCGGCTTGCAGCTGACCACAGCGGCCCGCGGCCTGTGCGTGCTCAGCGCCACGGTGGGCGGCAAGCGCGTGGTGCGCAAGGTGATAATCAAGTGACATACCCTTCAAGAACAAACCTATAAAATTTTGAGAATGAGACTCAGAAAACCAATGATTGCGGCCCTGCTGCTAACAGCACTGGCAGCGCCGCTCAGTTCCACCGCCAAGACGCAGTGGACCATCAACCAGAAAGTCTACGATGTGGATACGCTCATCTATCCGCATCCAGTGGGCCCGGGCGTGATATTCGCAAAATACGACTTACCCGGAATGCCGCTTAAGGTGAGCGTGATGGAGATGGATTTGAAAAACAAATACATCGACTTCGAGACATGCCTCGGCGGCGACCAGGGCGTGAAGGAGGAGAACCCGCTGAGCATGGCCCAGCGCAACGACCGCCCCGGCCACGAGGTGGTGGGCGCCACCAACGGCGACTTCTACTTTTTCCAGAACCCCGTGGAAAACGGCATTCCGCGCAGCGGCCAGTTCCGCCGCGACGAGTGCGTGACCAACCCCGTGGGCCGCGCCTGCTTTGTGCTTAGCGACGACCGCCGGCCCTACATCGACCGTGTTGACTTCGCCGGCACCATCACCCACGCCGGCACCACGGTGCGCCTGCACACGGTGAACATGCAGCGCCTTGAGTGGGAAGACACCCAGGGCAACCAGATAAACCTCTACACCAACTCCTACGGCCCGCAGACCGAGGACTGCGCGGGCGGCACCAAGGTGATAATCGCCCCCAAGGCCGACCCCTTCAAGTGGTGGGCCAACAGCCCCGAGACGTGCGTGGTGGAGCAGGTGATCGACGGCCAAGGCGTCACCGCCATTCCCGAGGGCAAGGCAGTGCTGTGGGCAAAAGGCACATGCACATCGACCCTCACGGCCATGAAGCCCGGCGACGAAATCACCATCAACCTTGGCGTGAACCTGCGCGAACAGCCCGGACTGCTCAAAAACTTCAAGGAGCTGATGGGCGGCAGCGACAACATAATCATGCGCAACGGCCAAGTGATTGATGAGTGGGAAGACCGCCATCCGCGCACGTGCATCGGCTTCAACGCCGACAGCACCAAGGTGTATTTCGTGGTGATCGACGGCCGCAGCATCTCGTCGACCGGCGTGTCGCTGGGCGAGGCCGCAGGCGTGTTCCTGGGCCTTGGCGCAGTTAACGCAGTCAACCTCGACGGCGGCGGCTCGTCGTGCATGGTGGTCAACGGCGAGGTGGTGAACACCCCCAGCGACGGCTCGCTGCGCTCAGTGGGCAACGGCTGCCTGCTCATAAGCAACGCCCCCGTCGACGACGCCATAGGCCAGCTCCACTTCGAGCCGCGCTGCTACAACATTTCGGTGTCGGCCAAAATCAAGCCCGCCGTGTGGGGCTACAACAAGTATGGCGTGCTCAAGTCGCGCGACGTGCAGGGTGTGACCTACACCTGCGACCCCGCCCTTGGCCGCATCACTCCCGAGGGCTACTTTGTGGCATCGCCCACAGCAGCGTCGGGCAACATCTATGCCGACTATGGCGGCATCAAGTGCTCGCAGCGCGTGGTGGTGTATAACGCCTCCAAGGAACTGCGCGACGACAGCGTGACGGTTGACCGCAACCACAAATATGAAATCAAGGTGCTCGGCATCAGCGGCATCAGCCGCGACATCGTTGATCCCTCCACCATCAGCTGGACATCGTCAGATCCCTCGGTGTGCACCATCAGCGCCTCGGGCGAGATTGTGCCCGTGGCCGACGGCCGCGCAGTGGTCACCGGTGTGGCCGACGGCTTCAACGACAGCCTCGTGGTGCGTGTGGAGAACCCCAAAGCCGCAGTCACCAGCGTTGAAAACGGCCCGCTCGACCCCGCCACATGGCAGGTGACTCAGGCAGGCGGCAAAAACCGCGTGATGACCTCGCTCGACAACGGCTTCAAGATTGAGTTCACAGGCTCATCGGCCCGCGCCCCCTACATCAAGCTGGCCAAGAAGATGAACATGTGGGGCATGCCCGACTCGGTGCGCCTGCGCTTCAACACGGGCGGCATCACAGTGTCGCGCATATCGCTCAGCCTCACCACCACCGAGGGCAAGCAGATAATAAAGAACGTTGACCTCGCCAACCTCAGCGAGGGCGAAAACACAGTGAGCTTCCCCATTAGCGAATACTGCGACACCAGCGACTACAGCCTCTACCCAATATCGTTCAGCTACGTGCAGTTTACGATGAAGAGCATCAAGAGCGGCACCGCCTACACCTTCAGCGTGCCGGGCATCGAGCTGATATATGGCAAGGGCGGGCAGACCGGCATCACCACCATTGCCGCCGACGCTGCCAAGGCAGCGCCCTGCGTGTATCCCAACCCCGTTGAGGCCGGAGCCACCGTGCGCATAGCCGGAGCCGAGGGCAAGGTGAGCGTGTATAACACCGCCGGACAACTGGTGAAGGAAGTCACCGTCGACGCCAGCGGCGCACTCAGCACAGCCGGCATGCAGCCGGGCATCTACCTGCTGCGCCTGGCAGGCGGCGCCACCGCCCGCCTCATAGTGAAGTAACCCTTTTCCACCCATCATATAGCAAAAGCACCGCCAAGCGCATTGCTGGCGGTGCTTTCGTCGTTTTATGTGCGTGGGCAGCGGTCAGCAGCCCGAGCCGTCGAGGGCGCACGCCTCGCCGTCGGCCACCGGGCGGGCTTTAAGGCCCACTGCGGCGGGGTCGAGGGTGACGGTGCCATCGGGCATCACAAAGCAGGGAATGCCTGCCTGACCATGGTGGCGCGCGCTCTCAAACGCCGCGTTGCCGTCGCGCAGGCGCAGAAACTCCTTGAGCAGCCTCACATCGCTGCCTATGTCAATCACTTGAAACTGTCCGTTGCCCTTCACCTGGGCCTCGACAAACGCGCAGTCGGGGCACGAGGGCATTCCATAAATCCGTATCATGTCTTTTTTCAACCAATATTATTTTTGCATGCAAAGTTCCTCAATCCCAGATTTTGGCTGTTGCCCGCATTGGCGTTTTGGGGCGAGATGGGTATCTTTGCAGATGTTATGATAGAGCAAATTGAATTCACTTTGCGCGAGCGCCCGCAAGGCTGCCACCTCGTTACCGATGAGGTGGAGGCTGCTCTGCCACCGCTGCCGCGCACGGGGCTGCTGCACTTGCTGCTTAAGCACACGTCGGCAGCCATATGCCTCAACGAGAACTACGACCCCGACGTGCGCACCGACCTCAACCAAATTCTGCACCGCCTTGTGCCCGAGGGCGAGCCGTATTACCGTCACACCCTTGAGGGCCTCGACGACATGCCGGCACACGCGCTTCAGGCGCTGATAGGGGCGCAAATCACCATTCCGATAACCGGCGGCAGACTAAACCTTGGCACTTGGCAGGGAATATATCTGTGCGAGCTGCGGCGCCGCGGCGGACGCCGCCACGTGGTGGCCACCATTATTGGCGAGTGAGGCGCACGGCCTCGCTCAGGGCCTCGTCGGGGCGGCACCAATGCATCAGCGGGTCGCGCGCATACCATGTGAGCTGCTTTTTGGCATACACGCGCGTGTTCTTCTTGATGCGCTCGATGGCTGTGGTGCGATCCATGGCGCCGTCGAAGTAGGCAAACATCTCCTTGTAGCCCACAGTGTTGAGCGAATTCAGATGGCGCAGGGGCAGCACGCTGCGCGCCTCGGCTTCGAGGCCGGCCTCAACCATGGCGTCGACACGGCGGTTGATGCGGTCGAACAGCTGGGGCCGCTCCATGTTGAGCCCTATCTTAATGATGCTGAACGGACGCGGCTTGGCCTGCCCGGTGCGCAGCGTGGAATATGGCACGCCTGCCTGGCGGCAAATCTCCACGGCATGCAGCACGCGCTTGGTGTTGCACCGGTCGACCTCGGCATAATAGGCGGGGTCGAGCCGCTGCAGCTCGGCCAGCACTGGCTCGAGTCCGCCGGCCTCATACTCGGCCAGCACCTGCGCCCTGACTTCGGGGCTGATGGTGGGAATGTCGTCGATGCCGCGGCACACGGCATCGACATACATCATGGAGCCGCCGCACATCACTGCATAGTCAGCCTGCCGCCACAGCTGCGGCAGCAGGCGCATCACGTCGGCCTCAAACTGCGACGCGCTGTAGTACTCGCCCAAGTCGAGAAACTGCACAAAGTGGTGGCGCACCATAGCCTGCTCCTGCGGCGTGGGCGCGGCGGTGCCTATGGGCAGACCGCGAAACACCTGGCGCGAGTCGGCGTTGATTATGTCGCACCCGAAGTGCCGCGCCACCCCTATGGCGGCCGCCGTCTTGCCCACTCCCGTGGGGCCGGTGATCACAATAAGCGTGCGGCTCATTCAAGCGTAATCTTGCAGTCGTCGAGGCTCAGCACGCGGGCGAGACTCTCAACGCGGTAGCCCTCGCTGCGCAACTCGTTGCCGCCCCCCTGAAACACCTTTTCAATGATTATGCCAAAGCCGGCAATCTCGGCCCTGGCCTGCTGTGCCAGGTCGATGAGGCCGCGCGCGGCGTTGCCGTAGGCCAGAAAGTCGTCGACAATGACTATGCGGTCGCCCTTGCCCAGAAAGTCGGAGCTGATGCACACCGTGTAGTCGCGGTCTTTGGTGAACGAGTGCACCTTGCTCACCAGGGCATTCTGCATGGTTTTAGGGCTTTTCTTCTTAACAAACACCACGGGCAGGTGCATTTCAGCGCCCATCATTATGGCCGGAGCTATGCCGCTGGCCTCGATGGTCACGATTTTGTTCACACCACAGTCCTTGAACCGCTCACTCAGTTCGTGGCCTATCTCCTTCATCAGGTCGGGATCCATCTGGTGGTTGATGAAGCTGTCCACCTTCAGTATGCCGCCGGCATAGCACTTGCCGTCTTGCATTATGCGCTCCTTGAGCAGATTGAATTCTTTCATTACGTCAGTTTGTAGTTTTTTTGATGCCGATGCGCGGCGCTGGGCGCCGTGCGTTTTGCAAAATTACTCAATTTTGGCCGTTGCCGCCTGGCAAAGGGCACAAAAAAAAGCGTTCTGCCCGTCACGGGTGAACGCTTTTCAGATTGATGTTACTATATATTTGTGTATTCCTGAAATTTCCGGCCGATTGTTTTTTTTGTGTGTATTGTTGCGAATAGTTATGCCGGAAAGATGGGCAGATTTCTTGTCACACTTTTAATAGTCGCTGACGATGCGCTTGGCCGTAGTGGTTGAGCCGTCGGTGTAGCGGGTGACCACGATGTTCACACCGCTGAACGGACGCTGCTGCGCCATGCCGGCCAAGTTGTAGTATGTCACGCTCTGCACCTGCTTCTCGGCGGCGCTGACACTGCCAATGCCCGTCGACGTGCCCTTGGGCGCGAACAGCAGCATTGCAGGGAACCAGTAGCCGCTCTTGAGCTTCATGCTCTTCACCTTCGAGCCGTCGGCTGCGCTGTAGATGTTCAGATAGTAGTTCTGCGAGCTGTAGTCCTCAAACGTTGTTGCCACAATGTAGTTGTTGGCCTTGTCGTAGCCTACCACCGAGCCATACATGGCCTGGCCGTCGTCGAAAGTGATGAACTTCTGCGTGAACTCCTGAGTCTTCAAGTTATACTTGCAGATGTAGTTGGAGCCCTCGGCAGGCGAATAGTAGAGCGTGGAGTTGGCTTCGTCGATGGCCGGAGTTGCATTTTTCCATGCCATCCAGGTGTTTTGCGAGGCCATGGGCACCGTCTGCGTGGTGGCGGGCTCGAACGTGCTGCCGTCGAGCAGCACAAACTGCTCGGTGTTTGACGCCGAAGGCACGCCAAATGAGCAGTTGTTGACCGACGCCACAAGCTGGTCGTTAACGGCAAACACCGAAGCGATGTTGTCGACGGCCACAGTCTTCAGCAGCTGGTTGCTGGCCACATCGATCACATAGAGGCCCTTGCCCTGCACGGCCACCAGCAGTTTGCCCTGATAGTACACCATGTTGCCGGGCTGGCTGCTGTAGGTCTGTCCGGCAGTGCCGGCCACAGCATCGCCAATAGTCATGGTGGCAATGTCGAATGGGTGAATGCCGTCGGTGGCGCCAATGAAGCCTTTGCTGTCGCTCACAGTGAGGTAGGCGCGGGTGTCGCCGCTGCCCACTTTGTCGAACGACGCTTTCGACTTCAGCGTCTTGGCGTCGGCCACTATGAAGCGTCCGCCGGTGGTGGAGTAGTTCTGCTTAGAGCACACATACAGGTTGCCACCATTGAGCTCGGCAAACTGCGAGGTGTTGCCCAGAGTTTTGCCAGGATTGGCCTCCTGATAGGCGTTGTATGTGATCTCGCCTGTGTCGTAAGAGTAGAAATTCACGCTGCTGGCGTTGTGTCCATACCAGTCCTCATTAAGAATGAAGATGCCGTTTTGGAACTCCTGCTCGGCGCTGGCGCTGCCTACCAGCGTCAGTGCCATACCTAATATGCAAAAGAGCTTTTTCATCTAAAAATGCACTAATTTATTTCACAATCTGCTTAGCAGTGCTGTGCGAGCCGTCGGTGTAGGTGGTAACCACGATGTTCACACCGCTGAAGGGCTCAGCGCTCTCCACACCCTGCAGGTTGTAGTATTTAACACCAGCCACTGCCTTCTCGGCCACTGCGTCGGTCACGCCTGTAGCGGTCTTGGCGGGAGCAGCCTCCAGTTCTTTCCAAGAGAAGCCGCTGCCTGTGCCGAATGCCCAGCCGTCAACGCTGCCGTCGGCCAGCTTGCGCGAAGAGCAGCCCACAGGTGCGTAGCTCCAAGTGGCGTCGAACGAAGCGCCCAGCCAATACGACCAGTAGCCGCTTGTGCTCCAGCCCTCAGAAGTGTAGTCTTCGGCGTCGTCAAACGAGCCGTTGTTGTTGGCGTCCCACTTGAAGCCGGTGATATAAAGGCCGTAAGAGCTTTGGCTGCCAATCATTTGCAGGCGGGGGTTATTGTCGGCGATAGCCTGAGCCATGTCGGCGCCAGTGGCCTCACCGTCATATTTGTAACCAAACACAAGAGCCTTGGGAGCGTTGTCGCCAGGCCATTGCAGCACCATAGCCGAGCGGTTGGCACCTGTACCGGTCCAGTTCTGAATATCGTCCATAGTGAAGGCGTTAGCCACCAGTGTAGCGCATACGAGCGCGATAAAAAGTAAAGTTTTCTTCATAATAAAATTTGTTTATTTAGTTGTATAAAAAAAAGCCAATCGCATGCAAAAGAGCCATGTGTGACTGCCGCACAGCAGAGCGGGCCGGCACAACAGGGCGCAGCAAATGCCGAAGTTCACCAGCGGAGAGGCCGCGATGCTTCATGCGTTGAAATATGAATGATGCGTTTGCCATTTCGGGGCTGCTTCATCTGTTTTTGCCTGGCTCAAAATCCGCGTGAGCCGTCACTTGGGCTTGCATAGGCAGGTCTTCTGACTCGTTTTCTAAATGCGCCGCGCCTTCCCGGTGATGATGCAGTCCCTGTTTAGAGGATGGGGATAACGACTACAGACCAGTGGCGTAGTGCGGCACACAACTATGAAAACATACAGCAGCGGGCTCTGCTCAGGATTCTCACCTGATTCCCTTTTAATCACCCCAACTACTTCCAGCGGAAAAGGAGGGGCAAACCTGATGCAATTTGCATTGTTGCTTTTATTGCGGCAAAATTACTATATTTTTATTGACTTAACAAAAAAATTTGCAGAAAAATTTCATTAAAAATCGGCCGATTTTCTTCGTTTTTCAAAACCTTGTGATAGTCATTGAATTACACATTTCATTCACCGAAAATCATAAAAAGTTTTCCGAAAAATTTTATAATTGCTTGATTTTAAGCAATGTAATTTTTCGAAAACAAGAAAAAGTTTTCCAAAATGAAAATTTTAATACTAAAAATTTTGTCATTTTGCGGGCAAGTATTAGTTTTGCAGTCGGCTATCGGGAAGCCGCCTCAGCGCAGCTCGCCCAGCAGCCCTGGAAAGTAAGTCTCGAAAGAAAACAATAACTCAAAAATACATTCACAATCAATGATACAGACAGTTGTAAAACGCGACGGACGCGTCGTGGGATATAATGAGGAGAAAATAAAGGCCGCCATCCGCAAAGCCATGCTCCAGACCGAGGCTGGCGAGGACGAGAGCCTGATTCAGCGCATTGCCGACCGCATCAGCACCCGCGGCCGCAACCAGATGAGCGTGGAAGACATCCAAGACCAGGTGGAGTTTGAGCTCATGAAGAGCCCGCGCAAGGAAGTGGCACGGTGCTACATCCGCTACCGCCAGAAGCGCAGCGTGGCCCGCAAGGCCAAGACGCGCGACATGTTTCTGGAAATCATCAACGCCAAGCGCAACGACATCACCCGCGAGAACGCCAACATGAACGCCGACTCGCCCGCCGGCATGATGATGAAGTTTGCCAGCGAAACCACCAAGCCGTTTGTCGACGACTATCTGCTCACCGACGAGGCCCGCGAGGCCGTGGAGGGCAACTACCTGCACATCCACGACAAGGACTACTACCCCACCAAGAGCCTCACCTGCGTGCAGCACCCGCTCAACAAAATTCTGGAGCGCGGCTTCGTGGCAGGCCACGGCGAGTCGCGCCCAGCCAAGCGAATCGAGACGGCAAGCGTGATAGCCTGCATATCGATGGAGACTGCGCAAAACGAGATGCACGGAGGCCAGGCCATTCCGGCCTTCGACTTCTATCTGGCCCCCTACGTGCGCCTGTCGTTTATCGAAGAGGTGAAGAATGTGGAGCAGCTCACTGGCGAGGACCTGAGCGACCTCTACCACGTGGAACTCGACGACTTTGAGACCAAGCCGCTCGACGGCCTCAAGGGCCGCGACCGCGACCTGCAGCACGCCATCAACCGCACCGTGAGCCGCGTGCACCAGGCCATGGAGGCGTTTATCCACAACATGAACACCATTCACTCGCGCGGCGGCAATCAGGTGGTGTTCAGCTCAATCAACTACGGCACCGACACATCGGCCGAGGGCCGATGCATCATCCGCGAGCTGCTCAAGTCCACCTACGAGGGCGTGGGCAACGGCTCGACGGCCATATTCCCCATCCAGATTTGGAAAAAGAAGCGCGGCGTGAGCTACCTGCCCGGCGACCGCAACCACGACCTCTATGAGCTGGCCTGCAAGGTGACGGCCCGCCGCTTCTTCCCCAACTTTGTGAACCTCGACGCCACATTCAACCAAAACGAGAAGTGGCGCGCCGACGACCCCAAGCGCTACGAGTGGGAGATTGCCACCATGGGCTGCCGCACACGCGTGTTTGAAAACCGCTATGGCGAGAAGACGTCGGTGGGACGCGGCAACCTGTCGTTCTCCACCATCAACATCGTGCGCCTGGCCATTGAGTGCATGGGCATAGCCGACAAGGAGGAGCGCATCGACGCATTCTTCAAGAAGCTCGACCACATGCTCGAAGTGACCGCGCGCCAGCTGTGCGACCGCTACGACTTCCAGAAGACGGCCCTCGCCAAGCAGTTCCCGCTGCTGATGTCGATGCTGTGGAACGGCGCCGAGAAGCTGAAGCCCACCGACACCATCGAAAGCGTGATTAACCAAGGCACACTGGGCATAGGCTTCATTGGCCTTGCCGAGTGCCTGATAGCCCTAACCGGCCACCACCACGGCGAAAGCGAGGAGGCCCAGAAGCTGGGCCTGCGCATCGTGAGCCACATGCGCGACCGCGCCAATGAGTTCAGCGCCCGCTACCAGCACAACTTCAGCATCCTGGCCACTCCGGCCGAGGGCCTCTCAGGCAAGTTCACCAAGCGCGACCGCAAAGACTTCGGCGAGATTCCGGGCGTGACCGACAAGCTCTACTACACCAACTCCAACCACGTGCCAGTGTACTACCACTGCAGCCCCAAGCACAAGGCCGAGGTGGAAGGCCCGTATCACGACCTCACACGCGGCGGCCACATCTTCTATGTGGAAATCGACGGCGACGCCACCCACAACCCCCTTGCCATAAGCAATGTGGTCGACCTCATGGACAAATACAACATTGGCTACTGCTCGGTGAACCACAACCGCAACCGCTGCATGGACTGCGGATATGAAGACGCTACCGACGGCCTCGACACCTGCCCCAAGTGCGGCAGCCACAACATCGACCGTCTGCAGCGCATCACCGGCTATCTGGTGGGCACCACCGACCGCTGGAATTCGGGCAAGCTGGCCGAGCTCAAAGACCGCGTGGTGCACAAATAAGGCACAGGAGGCAACGAAATGAATCAACCAACCACCACACTCAACGTGCTGCGCATTGTGCGCGGCACATCGGTCGACGGCCCGGGCCTGCGCACCTCGGTGTATCTGGCCGGATGCACGCACCACTGCCCCGGCTGCCACAACCCGCAGTCGTGGGACTTTGGCGGCGGCACTCCGATGACCGTCGACGAGATAGTGGCCGACGTGGCGGCCGACGAGGAAGACATCACCCTCACGGGCGGCGACCCCATGCAGCAGCCCGAGGCCCTGCTGCCGCTGGTGAAGGAGCTAAAGCGACGACTACACAGCAACATATGGTGCTACACGGGCTACTCGTGGAGCCAGCTGGTGGCCGACAGCAAGCTGCGCCCCATACTCGACTACCTCGACGTGGTGGTCGACGGCGAGTTTGTGCAGGCCAAGCGCGACATTGGTCTGCGCTTCCGCGGCAGCTCAAACCAGCGCCTCATCGACGTGCGCCGCTCCCTTGCCACCGGCATCCCCGTCGACTGGACCGATTAGCCGCCGGAATTAAATGACATAACGAAGACGCCGAATCCCCGCTGGGAGATTCGGCGCCTTTGTGTTGTGTTATGCCGGGTTGCTGATTAGCGCACCATGAGTTTGGTGGTGACTATGCGGCCGCCAACGCGGGCTGCCACCACATAGGCGCCTGCAGCGCCTACATTGATTTGCGAGGCCTGCCTGGCAGTGGCCACCTCGCGGCCTGCGAGGTCGAACACGCTCACGGCATCCACCGCCTGGCTGAAGCACAGCACTGTGCCCCTTACGCGCACGCTGAGGCCGCTAGCCGCGTCGATGGTCTCGACGGCTGTGGGGCCGCTCTCCTTCATGTTATACACGCACTCGATGCCGTTGAACAGCATGGTGTTTTGCACGCCAGTGGCGGGCTTGTCCATGTTCACCTGAATGGTGCTGAGCGAAATGGGATATTTGAGCATGTCGCTGGCATCGGTCCATGCCGATGTGGGCACGGCAAACACGGTCTCCTGGTTTTGCGGAACGGCCTCGGGGGTAACCACGTAGTTTACGGCGTTGCCAATGGGCGAGCGCAGTGTGAATGTCATCGACTTCACAGTGGCGTTGCCGGGGTTGAGGCGCACGCGCAGGGTGTCGGGCAGACTCCACAGACGCACTTTCTTGTTGAGGCGGATGTTGGCAATGCGGGCGCTCTTGCCGGTGTACACATACTTGATGCCGCCGCCGGGCAGGGCCTCAACAGAGTTGCGGGTGCCGCCGTTCTGGGTGATGGTCCATGTGGTCACGTCCATGTCGGGGTCGATGGGCATCACGTGGGCTGTGGGCTTCTCCACTATCACCTTTATCGAGCCGGTGTAGCTGCCCACGGTGCCTGTGACTGTGGCGGTGCCGTTGGCCACGCCCTTGAGAATGCCAGTGTTGGCGTCGATTTTCACCACGCCCTCGTCGCTGCTGCTCCATGTGAGTGCGGCGGGATCGATCACCATTGTCTTCTCGCCCACGGTGCTATACACCTCCACGGCATAGCTGCGGTAGCAGTCGTTGATCACCGAGTCGCAGCGCATGCTCAGCGCGTCGGCGCTGCCGGCCACCACCACGGGAATTGTGGCAGTTACGCCATTATAGTTGGCGGTGAGCAGGCCGTAGCCGCTGCCGTCGGCAAAGAATGTGGTGTCGGCCTTGATGTGGCCTATCTGTTCGGGGCAGCTGAGCTTCACGCCCTTGAGGTCGGTGTTGACGAGCACGCCATATTTGTTGTAGCCGTAGAATTGCGGAGTGTAGACCGAATATTTGGGAGCGTCGAGCTTCCAGTCGACAAAGCGGATTTCGGCCACCTGGCTGTCGTCGGGAGCGGGCGACACCACAAACAGGCCGTTGGCATCGGCACGCTCGTGTCCGTCGCTGGGCACGTTGCGCGCGCCAAGTTCCTTGATGTAGAGGCACGACGAGCCGCCGCCGTCGAGGTTCACGGCCTCGGTGCAGCCGGTGTAGCGCATGAGGTCGCCCAGCTGCAGCGTGGTGCAGCCCGCCGAGATGGCGCTGCGGCCGTCAACCACCATCATCACCACCTTTTTGCCGCCGTCGTAGTAGCCGATGGCAGTGCGCGGGTGGTAGGCGTCCATAAGGTCGCCGTGAACTTCAAGAGTTGCGTTGTTTTCAACAATCTTGGGCTGTCCGGCTACCACTTCGAGCGGGTTCACGGCCTTGCCGCCCACGGTGATGGCCATGTTCACCGTCACGGTGTCGCCCACCTTGAGGTTCTTCACCATGTCGAGCGTTGCACCGCGGCCGTCAATCACAAATCCGCCTGCGGGAATGGTCATGTCGCCATCGGTGCTGGGCGCGCTGGTCACCACCAGCTTGTTGGGGCCGGCCAGCGCAAAAGCCGCGCCGTCGGCCATCTTGGCCTGCACCTCGGCACCGCCGGTCACGTTGGTGCCACTATAGTAGTTGGAGTTATACACTGTGATTTTGCCGTCGTAGGGGCTCACGTTGACACCGTGCAGCAGCGTCGAAGCGCCGCCGGGCATGGTCACTGTGCCGCTCACGCCCACAGGGTTGATATACACCTGCTTATCCACATCGAGCACAAAGGGCCAGTAGCCGCTGGAGCCGTTATATAGCTGGCCGTCGGCAATGCACGTGCCAAGTGGAGTGCCCACAAGCGACTGGCCGCGGCTGGTGGTGCCGCTGGTGAAGTAGAAGTCGCCGTTGATGCCCACCAGATAGCGGGCGCCGGGAGCGTCTTTGCGCTTGGCCATGCCCGACACTGTTTCGTTGCCGTTGATTTTGTCGGTGGCCGAGACGGCCTTAATCGTCACGTTGGGGTTGGTGAGATCGATTGTGGCATAGAAGGCGCGCATCGTGCGGCTTGAGTTGGAGATGAGGAGCGACGTCTGGGTGATGCCGGGTCCCACTTTGGCATGATAGAGGGTGTCGACCTTATAGTCGCCCCCCCACAGCGTCACGTTGCCGCTGGCGCCGGCAGTGAGCGCCAGGCCCAGTGCCATGCTTGCAAGAGTAATGGTTTTCTTCATAATCTACGTAAAATAGTTGTTTAATGTGGCTGGCGGCCATGGCCGCCAGCCAGCAGGTTTATTACTTAACGCTTCAAAGTTACGGTCTTTGGGGCAAATATCATATTAAAAAGCGATGAAACTTTACTATTATTATCGGTAGCGTGCTATTTCACCGCCACCTTCACCGCGCTGCTGCGGCCGCCGTTGGCCACCACCAGCACATAAAGGCCTGCCGACGGCACATCGACTTGCGTGGCCGACGTGGCCGACGCCACAAGGCTGCCGGCGGTGTTGTAGACCTCCACCCTATCGGCCACGGCGCTGAACGTTAGGCGCGTGCCGTGGGCCTTGACGGTGAGTCCGGGCTCCACAGCCACCTGCTCCACAGCGCTCGGCCAGGTGTCGGTCATGCTGTAGGCGCACTCGATGCCGTTGAAGAGCATGGTGTATTGCTGCCCAGCGGTCGACTTGTCCATGTTCACCTGAATGGTGCTGAGGGTTATGGGATAGCTGGCGGGGTCGAGGGCGTCGGTCCACTGTGCGGTGGGCAGGCTGAACACGGTCTCCTGGTTGTGCGGTATGGTGTCGGGGGTTACGGCCACCGTGGTGGCTTTGCCTCCGGGGGTGCGCAGGGTGAACGACACCGACTTTACCGGTGCCTCGCCGGGATTGAGACGCACGCGCAGGGTGTCGGGCAGGCTCCACAGGCGCACCTTCTTGTTGAGTTTGAGACTGGGCACGCGCGCGCTCTTGCCGGTGTACACATATTTGATGCCGGTGCCGCCCACCACGTCGGCCGACACCCTTGTGCCGCCGCTTTGGGTTATGGTCCATGTGGCAAGGTCGATGCTCTTCTCAATGGGCATGATGTGGGCCGTGGGGCGCTCGACCGTCACCTTTACTGTACCGGTGAAGTCGCCCACCGAGCCGGTGATGATGGCGGTGCCGTCGGCCACGCCGGTGAGCACGCCGCTGTTGGCGCCAATGCGGGCCACGCTCTCATCGCTGCTGCTCCACACCAGGGCCGAGGGGTCGAGGGCAACGGTCTTGCCGCCCGCCTGGCCCTGCACCTCAACGGCCTGATGGCGGTAGCCGTCGGTGATGAGGCTGTCGCAGCGCATGGCCAGCGCGTCGGTGGCCACCACGGTCACGGGCATTTGGGCGGTGATGCCGCCATAGGTGGCCGTGAGGGTGCCGCAGCCAAGGCCGTCGGCCACCAGCACGCTGTCGGCGCGCACGTGGCCTATCTGGTCGGGACAGCTCAGCTTCACGCCCCTGAGGTCGGTGTCGATGAGCATGCCATATTTGTTATATCCATAGAAGCGCGGCACGCAGGTGCCATAGCGCGGGAGTTCGAGTTTCCAGTCGACGAAGGCTATCTCGGCCACCGTGCTGTCGTCGGGCGCGGTGCTGATGGCGAAAAAGCCGTTGCCGTCGGCTCGCTCGGTGCCGTCGCTGGGGCGGTTGATCACGCCCAGCGCGCTCGAATAGATTGTGGCCGAGCCGCCGCCGTCGATGTTGAGGCCCTCGGTGGCGCCGGCATAGCGCATGATGTCGCCCAGCTGGCGCAGGCGCACGCCGGCCGATATGGGCGAGCGGCCGTCAACCACCAGGAAGTAGAGCTTCTTGCCGCCGTCGCCAAAGGCTATGGAGCCGCGGGGCTGCTGGGTGGCGCCGTCATACCACTGGCTCTCGGTGTCGAGCGTCTGGCCGCCGCCAAGCACCTTGGGGAGGCCCGACAGCAGTTCGACGGGCACTATCTCCTGCCCGTTGACGGTGACGCGCGAATCCACCTCGATGGTGTCACCCTCGTGCAGTGCCATCACCCACTGGCGGCAGGCGTCACCGCGGCCGTGAATCACAAACCGGCCGTCGGGAATGAGCATGTCGTGCCCAGTGCTGGGCGCGCCAGTCACCACCATGCGGCACTTGCGGCCCAGTTGCAGCGTCTGTCCGTCGGTAAGGCGGGCCTCAACCTCGGCCATGTCGTCGGTAAACTCGTTGGTGCTGCCGTAATACAGGTCGTTGTAGATGGTCACCACCCCTGCCGGGGCCTCGGCGTTGAACGCCGCCAGCGGAGCCTGTGCGCCACCGGGGGCCGTGAGGCTACCGCCAATCACCACTTGGTCGATGTAGTAGCGGTTGTTGGTGTCGATGGCAAACTGGCGGATGTTGTTGTAGGCGCGGTAGATGGTGCCATTGCACACGGTGGAGCCGAGCGTGGTGCCCAGGATCGAGGCTCCGCGCTGGGTTTTGCCGGCCGAGTTGCCGCTGGTGTAGAAGAAGTCGCCGTTGACGCCGGCAAAGTAGCGTTCGCCGGGCTTGGAGCGGCGCTGGGCCATGCCGCTCACCGTCTCGTTGCCGGCAAGGCGGTCGCCGGCGCAGATGCCGCCGTAGCGCACGTTGGGCGTGCCCACGTCGAAGGTGAAATAGAATGCGCGAATCGTGGTGCTCTCGTTGTGAAACAGCAGCGAGGTCTGCGTGGTGCCGGGGCCCACCTTGGCGTGATAGAGGGTGTCGACCGTGAAGGGGACGTCCATCAGGCTAAAAGTGGCCGACGCGCCGGCCAGCGGCGCGCCCAGGCACAGTGAGGCGGCTAATGCCATGAGTGATTTTTTCATATTGAATGTGGTTTATGCGTGATTAAAGTTGCAATTAGCGGCACGGGGCCACGCCCCAATGCCTCCACAAAGATAAGCATTTTTCACCACAGCGCAAACGCACGCAAAAAAAGCCGGCCCGGCTGCGCATGTGGCAGTCGGGCCGGACATATATGGATTTTATTGTCTCCTGAGAGTGGGGCATCAGAGCACCACCTTGCGGGTGAGGGTGCGTGAGCCTGCCTTAATGGTGACCACATAGACTCCACGAGCGGGCAGACGCAGGCTGCTCACGCCATTGGCAGTGGCCACGAGACGGCCGGTGAGGTCGTAGGCGTCGGCGCTGTCGACCGTAGTGCCGAAGTTGAGTTGGGTGCCGGTGGCGGTCACAGTGAAGGCGGCGTCGGCGCCGATGGTGCTAACGCCCGACACGGGCACGGCGGCATACACCGTCTCGATGCCCGGTATCTGCATCTGGTAGGCTTTGCCTGTGGTGCTGGCGCCCATGGTGAGCTGCACGCTGTTGAGGGTGATGGGGTAGCTGCCCATGCTGGCGGCGTCGGTCCATGCGGCGGTGGGCAGGCTCACTACATTCTCGGTGTTGGCCTTGAGGGCGTCGCTAATCGACTTGTAGGTGATTTTGCCGGCACCTGCGCGCAGGCCAAAGGTGACGCCCTTCACCACGGCCTCGCCGGGATTGATGCGCACGCGCAGCGTGTCGGGCAGGCTCCACAGGCGCACCTGCTTGCTGAGCGTGATTTTGGGTGTGCGGCCCGAAGCGCCCGTGTAGTCATACACAAAGCCGTTGCCCACAGCGGTGAGTTTGCCGCCCTTGCCGCCCGTCTGAGTTACCTGCCAAGTGCTGGCGTCGGGGTTGGGGTCGATGGGCATGACGCGGGCCGAGGGACGCTCTACCGTCACAGCCATGCTGGCGGTGAAGTCGCCCACGGTGCCGGTGACGGTGGCATCGCCGTTGGCCATGCCGCGCAGCACGCCGGTGTTGGCGTCGATGGCCACTGTAGAGGGGTCGCTGCTGCTCCATGTGAGTGCCGAGGGGTCGATGGGCGATGTGGTGCCGCCCACGTAGCTGTTCACCTCCACAGTGTAGGGGCGGTAGGTGTCGTTGATGATGGCGCTGTGGGCCATGCGCACGCTGTCCACGTTGCCGTCGACGGTGATGAGCTGCTGCACGCTGATGGCGCCAAGAGTGCCGGTGAGCGGAGCGCAGCCGTTGCCGTCGCCAATGAATGTGGTGTCGTTCTTGATGTGGCCCACGCTGGCCGGGCAGCTGAGCTTCACGCCCTGCACATCGCGGTCGATGAGCACGCCATATTTGTTGTAGCCATAGAAGTGGGGAGTGTAGATGCCATATTTCGGGGTCTCCAGCTTATAGTCGATGAAGCGGATCGAGGCCAGGGTGCTGTCGTCGGGGCAGCTGTATTTGGCATAGAAGCCGTTGCCATCGGCGCGCTCGGTGCCGTCGCTGGGGCGGTTGCGGTTGCCCAGGGCGCTGGTGTAGAGCACGGCCGAGCCGCCGCCGTCCATGTTGATGCCGTCGGTGGCGCCGGCATACTTCATGAGGTCGGCAAGCACTGTGGTGCGCACGCCGTAGGACAGGGGCGAGCGACCGTCGACCACCATAAACACCACCTTCTTGCCACCGTCGGCAAATCCGATGGCAGCACGGGGCTGGTTGCCGCTGGCGTCGCCGCGGTCGGCCTCACTGTCGAGCACCTCGCCGCCTGCAAGAATCTTGGGATTGCCCGAAACCACCTCAAGCGGGTTCACTGTAACGCCGTTGGCCGTCCATGTGGGGGTCACCGTCACCACGTCGCCCTCCTTGAGCCCGGCCACAAAGTCGGCAGTGGCGCCGTGGCCGTGAATCACAAACGAGGCCGAGTCGATGGTCATGTCGCCGGCAGTGCTGGGTGCGCCGGCCACAACCAGACGGAACGGCGCGGCGGCGTTGTAGGTCTCGCCCTGGGCAAGCACGGCCTTCACCTCGGTGCCGGTGTTCACCTCGTTGGTGCTGCCATAGTAGCGGTCGGTGTATAGCGTGATTTTGTCCCACGCGCCCGTGGCCCAGTTGTTCACGCCGCCCAGCGGGGCCGATGTGCCGTCGGCCTTGACCACTGTGCCGCCAAAGGTGAACGGGTCGGCATAGAGGTTGCCGTTGCGGTCAACGATGAGCTGCTTGTAGTCGCGCGCGCCATTGTTGGCCTTGTAAATTTCGCCCTCGACCACCGTCGAGCCCACAGGCGAGCCCACCTGCGACACCTTGCGCACGGTTTGGCCGGAGGTGTAGAAGAAGTCGCCGTTAACGCCTATGAAGTAGCGGTTGCCGGGAGCCGACTTGCGCTTGGCCATGCCCGAGATGGTCTCGTTGCCGGCCACGTGGTCGGTGGCGCACACGCCGCCCAGCGACAGGTAGGGGTTGGTCATGTCCATGGTGGTGTAGAACACGCGCAGCAGGGTGTTTTCGTTGTGAAACCACAGCGAGGTCTGAGTGGTGCTGGGACCAATCTGGTTGTGAAACAGCGTGTCCACCTGAAATTCCACGCCGCGCAGGGCGTGGGTGGTGGTTGCGCCAGCCCCAAGCGAGGCTGCCGCAAGCAGTGCAAGAGTAAGAGTTTTCTTCATTCTCTATTCGAATTTATCAGTGTTGTTTATTAGTTTATGCCGCAATGGCTGAATTATTCAGCTAAGTTAACCATTTTCGGCGAGCCGCGCACCACGATTGCCGTTAAACCCAAATCGGTCATTAGAAGAAACTTCATGTTATTTCTAATGACCGCCATTAGAA